>CAYNHF010000001.1:0-1702 GCA_964397045.1 uncultured Acidimicrobiaceae bacterium
CCGAAACTCGCGCTCCAGCATCGGCGCATCCGCCGTCACCCGCACCGAGTAGACCGCTCGGCCCCCGGCTCGGTCCCACAACAGCAGCGACGTCGTCCCCGCCGTCTTCCCGTTCACCACCACCTCGCGCGCCGATACCACCACCGCATCCGCTATGTCCGGATTACCGATCGACACCCGGTCCAATACCGCTCCGTGCATCACCACCGACGAATTGCCCACCGGCACCCGCAACACCGTCGTCGGCTCTACCTGCTGCGCCGACAAAGACTGCGGATTGGCAAGCGGGTGGCCGGTGGCGAGGAAAGCCCCCACCACCGCTGCGATACCGAAACGGCAAACTGCGCCTCGCGTTCGATTCATGACTGAATCCTTTGTCAGCTCACCGATTTGAGGGCGGGACATTGAGCACACCGTTCCGGTCTTGAATTCCACGAAATCGTCCGTCCGCCAGCCGGCCTACGAGCCTTCAGGCGGTCGGTCGACGCTCTGCACCGCGCGCTCCGGGCCACGGTAGACCTCGACGCTGATCGACGCCGGGACCGAGCGTCCCGCGCGGACGACCTTCTGCTGCCGCAGCAGGCCTCTCGGCCGCACGCCCGGCGTATCGACCGTGTCGAGGTCGAGCGTGTTGCGGAGAGCCAGCTGGATCCGGCCCTTCGACGTGGCCAGCGTGAGCTTCTCGGAATCTTCAGGTGCGACGAGGAGCGTGACGACCGGCACCGTTATCGGCTCACCGTCCGTGTCTCGCTCGATAGCCTGGCCAGCCGTGAGGACGACGACGTTCTGCAACACGATCTGCGTGATCGCGTCGTCCACCCCCGCGACCTGGTCCAGCGTGACCAGCACGTCCACTCGGGTCCCCGGAAGGGTGAAGCCCGCGACGCCGATCACCTGATCCACCTTCACGCTCATCGCACGCATGCCTGCGGGGATGATGATCGGGAGACCACCGCCGGCCTCTTTCAGCGCCAGCTTTCCGGAGAGAAGCGGCTCGTTCAGCTTGACCGGATTGAGCAACCCGCGCCCAACAACCTCGGCCGGTGTGGTGCTGTAGCCCTCCGGAAGCATGGTGGATGGCCACTCGGCCAACCGGATATCATCGGCCGTGAGCGTGTGTCCGACGTCCATGTCATGGGCGGCGACCACCACGTGGCCCGTCGGCGCCTCCGTGGCCTGAACCACGACCGGGCCGCGGTCGCGGACTACGTTGAAGGCCAGATAGGCTGCCAACGCGGCCGCTACGAGCGCCATGAGGAATACGATCCCGACTTTAGTACGCATGATGGTCCCTGCCTGCCTATTCGTTTCGCATGATGGATGTGGAAGAAAGCTGCACCGAACTGAAGCCCCCTGGGGCACAACCGAATACCGCGCACATCAGGTCTACGACCGGCCCCAGAAAGACGAAGTTGTAGTCATACGCGATGGTCACGGTATCGGCGCTGTTGGAGTAACTGGGGTCTCCGAAATCGAGGATCGCCAGAGTGACGATCGCCGAGTCGGCGTCGAGGCCACTGCCGTTCAACCGATCATCGATGACCGAGTCCACGATAGTCGCAGTACTGGACGGCAGTACCGCCACCCGGGCCCCTTCACGAGCCGTGTTGGTGATCAGCTGGTAGTGCCGCCAAGCGTTGCCGAATTCCACGATTCCGAACACGAGCACCAGCAGCATGGGCAGCACCAATGCGAACTCGAT
>CAYNHF010000002.1:0-1714 GCA_964397045.1 uncultured Acidimicrobiaceae bacterium
TCTTGTAGAGGCCGATGATTGTCTCGGCCATTGCGTTGTCGTAGCTGTCGCCGACGGAGCCGACTGATGGTTCGATGCCGGCTTCGATGAGCCGGTCGGTGTAGCTGATCGAGAGATACTGGGCGGATTCAACTGGTTGTCGCAACACCTCGAGTGTGAGGAGTTGCGATGGCAGGGAAGAAACGTCGGCCGGCTAATCGGGTGTTGCGTCCGCCGCTGCGGTCTCCGGGGCGGCCGCCGGGGTGGCGTCGTGAGCATCAGCAGCGATTCTGGGAAGGTATCGCGGATGGGTTGTCGAGCGAGGACGCGGCGGAAGCAGCTGGACTTTCTCCTGCTGTCGGGTCGCGCTGGTTCCGACATGCTGGTGGGATGCAACCGTTCGAATATGTTCCGCTGTCGGGTCGGTATCTGTCGTTCGCTGAGCGCGAGGAGATCGCCATCTTGAACGCTCAGCATGTCGGGGTGCGTGAGATCGCCCGCCGGTTGGACCGTTCGCCGTCGACGATCTCGAGGGAGCTGCGTCGCAATGCAGCGACCCGGGGTGGGAATCTGGAGTATCGGGCTACGAATGCGCAGTGGCACGCTGATCGCCGGGCCAGCCGCCCGAAGGTGTCGAAGCTCGCTGCGAACGATGAGCTGCGTGGGTATGTTCAGGATCGGCTTGCCGGCAAGATTGCCAGACCGGACGGGGAGTTGGTGCCGGGTTCGGATGTGCGTTGGATCGGTCGCCGCCACGGCCGCCGCCAGGATCGCCGTTGGGCGAATTCGTGGAGTCCTGAGCAGATCTCGAACCGGTTACGCCTCGATTTCCCCGATGATGAGACGATGCGGATCTCACACGAAGCCATCTACCAGGCGCTCTATGTGCAAGGACGAGGGGCACTCAAACGTGAACTGGTGGCCTGTTTGCGAACCGGGCGGGCACTTCGAGTGCCCAGGGCACGGACCCGGGGGCGAGGGAAGAAGTTCGTCACACCCGAAGTCATGATCTCCCAACGCCCAGCAGACGCAGACGACCGGGCGGTGCCGGGCCATTGGGAAGGCGACCTGATCCTGGGACTCGAATCCTCAGCGATCGGGACCCTGGTCGAACGCAGCACCCGGTTCACGATGCTGCTTTATCTGCCCCGCATGGACGGCCACGGCGACACACCCAGAGTCAAGAACGGGCCGCCACTGGCCGGTCATGGTGCCGAAGCCGTCCGCGAAGCCATCGCCAAAACAATCGTCACACTGCCCGAACACCTGCGCCGATCACTCACCTGGGACCAAGGCGCAGAGATGGCCGAACACGCCCAGCTCCGCATCGACACCGGCCTCCCTGTCTACTTCTGCGACCCACAGTCGCCGTGGCAGCGAGGCACGAACGAGAACACCAACGGACTGCTACGCCAATACTTCCCGAAAGGCACCGACCTCGCCCGACACTCACGCGGAGATCTCGACGCCGTCGCCCTCGCCCTCAACACCCGCCCCCGCAAGACCCTCAAATGGCGCACACCCGCCGAAGCCCTCAACGAGCTCCTACGCTCCACTCAACAAGGCGGTGTTGCGACAACCCCTTGAACCTGAGCTGGCTGCCTCGGTCGGAGTGGTGGATCAGCCCGGTGGGTCTGTGTCGAGGCGCGCCCAGATCGCTTGTTCGAGGGCGTCGAGCGGCAGATCGGTCCGCAGCGACACCGAGGCGCGCCATCCCACGATGTATCGGGAGAAC
>CAYNHF010000003.1:0-150892 GCA_964397045.1 uncultured Acidimicrobiaceae bacterium
ACCTCCGTTCCTAGTGGTTCCTAGCAAGTTGATTGGCTATAGCGCCGAATGGAGCGCGGCGTGCTCCGCTGCCTCATCCGCAGCTACGAGGCCGACCGCGACCAGGTCTTCTGGGCTGATGAAGCCGTCGCTGATCCTGAATCCGCCGGCGCGGACCACGGCGTCACGCAAAGGGACCGCCCAATGATGTTCGATGAGGAGGAGCGCTGCAGCCGAGTCGTTGGGGATCTCTTCGATGACATCCCAGGCGTCTTCGTCTGTGAAGACGTTGACGCCGTCGGCGCCTGCCTCTGCGCCGATCTCTGCGCCGATCTCCATACCCTCCTCACCTTCGATGCCAAGGCCAATCAGGGCACCGACCACGGTGCCGAGCTCGATGGCCTCGTCCCTTGTGATGTTGCTGAGGTGAGCTACCTCGAGGTCGCCGTCGGTGTCCTTGAAGACAGCCAGCGCGTCGATCACTCGGATTGTGTCGTTCTCGCGCAGCCGCTCGAGCTCTGCAATGACTTCCCCCTGGAAATCGGGGTGATCGAATCCGAGCACGAGCAGTTGAACTGGACCTATCGCCATGTTTTTCCCCTTTTCGACAACTCACGT
Organism: uncultured Acidimicrobiaceae bacterium; assembly: GCA_964397045.1. Lineage (GTDB taxonomy): Bacteria > Actinomycetota > Acidimicrobiia > Spongiisociales > UBA5794 > CAYNHF01. The sequence goes on from CAYNHF010000003.1 coordinate 598, forward strand.
GGAGTATCTGAATGCTCCGCCACGGACCGGAATTCTACGCAGTTGGCGGCAGGGCACCGAATCGCGGACAAGTCTCCGCGGTAGAAGTCCGGCGGACGGAGACCAGGCGACCACACATGACCCGTCGCCCCATCTACTCATTTGCAGCATCCAGGACCGGCATGCCATCCGCCCAGCATGAGCCGGGGCCCGATCTCAGGCCGCCCACAGCCGGCATGCGCATCCTGGTCAGTCGGCCGAGTAGACGCTTTCTATCAATCGTGTCACTCTGTTGACGTTTGCCTCTAGCGCCGCGGGTGACGATGGCCAATCGTCGGGTGAGTTGTGATTTGCGTTCGCGGCCAGACTTCATCTGGTGCGCGGACCGTGGGAGGAACGTCACCGTGGTGGCGTGGAATGGGAGGTCGAGATGCTGGGGAAGCGTCTGCTGGTCGTCGGGATCGCTGGTCTAGGGGTGTTGCTGCTTCTGTCGCTGGGTGCCGTGTGGGCGCAGAGTGGCGTGTCGCTCACCGAAACCGAGGAACTGGGCAAGTCGACCTTCTTCGATGAGTCCCTCTCCATGAACGGCAACCAGTCGTGTGCCTCTTGCCACGACCCCGCCGTGGGTTTCACGGGTCCGCTCTCTGACATAAATGCCGGCGGCGCCGTCTACGAAGGGTCGATCTTGGGGCGGTTCGGAAACCGCAGGCCACCCTCGGCGGCGTATGCCACGCAGAGCCCCATCTTTCACCTCGCCAAGGACATGTGGACCGGCGGCAATTTCTGGGATGGACGTGCCACCGGCGAGAAGCTGGGGAATCCGGCTGCCGATCAGGCACAAGGCCCGTTTGTGAATCCGGTGGAGCAGGCTCTTCCCGACTCGGCCTGTGTGGTGTACCGGGTGTGCACGGGCACCTACGGAGCGGCCGTGGACGAGGTGTGGGGTGCCGGAACGTGCGCCATAGCGTGGCCGGGTGACGTTGAGTCCCAGTGTGCGGTGGAAACGGGGTCGGTTTTGCTGTCGCCTGCCGACCAGGCATTGTCGGACATGGCGTACGACCAGATCGCTCTGTCGGTCGCGGCCTATGAGGCGTCGCCGGAGGTGAACGCCTTCACGTCGAAGTACGACCTCAAGGTCAAGCTCACCAAGGAGGAAAAGCGTGGCCGGGCCCTCTTCCAGGGCAAGGCGAGGTGCTCGGCGTGCCATCCGTCCAACGGCCAACTCCCGTTGTTCACGGACTACACGTTCGACAATCTCGGCGTCCCGCAGAATCCGGAGAACCCAGCTGGGATGAGTCCTGGCTTCGTTGACCCCGGCCTCGGCGGGTCCCTCCAGAATGCCGGATACTCCGAGGACGTCTACATGGCGGAGTGGGGTAAGCAGAAGGTCCCGACAGTTCGCAATGTCGACAAACGACCCGACGACTCGGTCGTCAAGGCGTACACGCACAACGGGTACTTCAAGACGCTCGGAGGACTCGTCCACTTCTACAACACCCGGGACGTCCTGCCGCTGTGCCCGGGCCCCTACACCGAAGCACAGGCGCTTGCCGCGGGTTGCTGGCCCGCCCCGGAGGTGGCCGAGAACGTCAACGACTCCGAACTCGGCGATCTCGGGTTGAGCGCAGCGGACGAGGTAGCCATTGTGGCATTCCTCAAGGCGCTTTCGGACGGCTACACGCCCTGAGCGGGCCCGGTTACAGCCGAGCGGAGCAGTCTAGCGACAGGTCCACACCAGGCGATGGCGCAGCGGCTTTGCCATGGAAGCGTCCCAGGGTCCCGCCCGCAGCGCGGATGGACGCTCATCGACCATCCGTTCGCGATGCACCATGGAGTAGATGCTTTGGCGGACAACTAGGAATTCCTGTGCCGATCCGAGTATCCGGGGTGATGAGGCGGGATTGAACGTGACGAATGACCCTTGGTGCCGGGGCGCCGATCTTGCACTATGAGGAGTTGTGACGCGAACCACTTGGGCGGCGACGGGATTGGCGCTGGCCATGTTGATCGCGTCGTGTGGTGGCGGGGTTGGTGTGCTCGACACCGAGTTGGAGGGGCGGACGCCGGTGGTGATCGACGCCGACTTCGGCGGCGACGACATGATGGCCTTGCTCTACCTGCTCCAGGATGACTCGGTCAGCGTCAGAGCGGTCACGATCACCGGCACCGGCTTGGCCCACTGTCCAGCCGGAGCCGCCAACGCCAGGGCGGTGCTGGACCATGTTGGGTTTGAGGACGTGCCGGTGGCCTGCGGCCCCGCCGAGCCGATCGCCGGGACCAACGCCTTTCCCGATCAGTGGCGCCAGGGTGCAGACGGCCTCGCCACGCAGGTCGGCCTCGAAGCTCCTGAGGTTGCGGAGGAATCGGAAGCGGTGGATCTACTCGTGGAGACCGTGAAACAGTCGCCGGTGCCGGTCCGGCTGCTGGCACTCGGGCCGCTCACCAACGTGGCGCTGGCGATGGACCAGGCCCCCTGGCTCGTCGACAACCTTCAGGACATCGTGATGATGGGCGGTGCCGTGGACGTGAACGGCACAGTGGAGACGGCCATGACCGCAGAGTGGAATGTCTGGGTCGATCCGGTGGCGGCCAATCGCGTGATGCGATCGGGAGTGCCAATCACGTTGGTTCCCCTGGACGCCACCAACGACGTGCCCGCCTCGGTGTTCTTCTTCGAGGCACTGGCCGAGCAGAAGGCGACGCCCGAGGCCGAGCTGGTCTACCGGTTTTTCAAATCGAACCCGTTCAATCTTGAGGGCGGGGCCTACTTCTTCTGGGACCCGCTGGCTGCGGTTGCCGCCGTCGACTCCAGCGTGGTGACTTTCGACACCCGACGGATCGCGGTCGTCGAGGCGGCGGGGGAGCAGCATGGAGCCACCGTGGAGTCGGCGAATGGCGCTGAGGTGACCCTGGCGACGGCGGCTGATCGGCAGCTATTCGAGACCGAATTCCTCACCATGCTCAACGGGGGGTCCCCAGCAGTCGTCGAGGTTCCGGTGCCGGACTTGTCGATCACCTACGAAACCGACGGAACGTGCGCCCTGGTCGGTCCCGGGGAGGTCACGACCGGAGTCGGCGTGGTGGTGGAGGTCATCAACGAGTCCGAGGGCACCGTCGCCGTGGTGTTTGGCCTCCACGAGGGGATCGGCATCGAGCAGATCCGCGAGGATGCCGCGGCCGCCGCCGAGACCGACGAAGTGCCCGACTATTGGGTGGAGACTGGGGCCTTGCCGGTGTTCGCGGCATCGCTCACCGGTGGCTCCGTGATCGGCCGGGTGGACCTCGTTGGGGGCACCCATGCCATGGTCTGCGCCGATGAGGCGAACAACGTCACCGTTCTCGGCGACCTGGTCGTCACAACAACGGGGGGATAGGCCGGCGGCATCGACGCCGACGAAGGTGTCAAGGCGCTTGCGGACGACCCACCCCCGGCCGTCGATCGCCGGTATCTGACTCATTCTGTGGAGAGCGCGAAATCAATGCCTACGCCGCCGAAATCGGTCCTATAGGGTTCGCATCGAGGTCGCGGCGCCACGAGGGGGCCGCGGTTCATCTGAGGGAGACAATTGATGCGAAGGACCACTTCGAGATTAGTTATCGCCGCGCTCTCTGCGCTGGCGATGATTGCGACCACCGCCGTTGCGGGAGTAGCCCACGACAGCCCTAACGACGGCCATGTGCCCACAGACACGAACTACGGCTTCGAGGTCATCGGTCGGGACACATTGGGCGGAGTTGAGGACGGGCTCTATACAGACGTCTGGTCACACGACGGTTATGCCTACATCGGCACTTTCCAGGAGCCGAAATGCAGCGACGCCGGCGTCTTTATCGTCGATATCGACGCCGCGATCGCCAACCATCCCAACACCGATGGCGCGACAGTTGCCCAGATCCGATCGGCACCCAACACTCGTATCAACGATGTCAAGGTGCACGCGGTTGGTGATACCGACGTGTTGATCACCACGCAGGAGCCCTGCGGCATGGAGATCCCCGGTTGGGCGCAGTCCGGTGGGGCGGCCCCGTTCCAGGTCGGTCAGGGCGGGATCAGCCTCTACGACGTCACTGATCCGACCAAACCGAAGGCACTCAAGAAGAACTTCCTCGAATTCGAAGGTGTGCACAACACGTTTGCCTGGGATTGGGACGGCAACAGCTACCTCATCGGCACGGCTGATACGTTCGATTTCTTCGACACGTTCTTTGTTGATATCACCAAGCCGCAGTCACCGAAGCTGCTCGCGATCACCGGCGCGCTCGATTGGATTCCGCAGGGTGTGAACCTCGATCAGCTCGAGACCGGTTCATCGGCTGGAATCTTCAACCACGACGTCTGGGTGGAGATCATCGACGGCACCCCAACCGCGGTGGTGTCGTACTGGGACCTCGGCTTTGTGACGCTCGATGTCACCGATCCCGCGAATCCGGTGTTCCTCGATGACTCGACCTACGTCGATCCCGAGCCAATTGTCGGTGAGCCCTACGAGGGCAACGCCCACGCAGCCGTCTTTGGCGGTGGCGGCGACTACATCTTCGGCGGCGACGAGGACTTCTCGCCTGACAGCTTCGCCATCACCTACGACGGAGTCGACTACCCGGCCGGTGTGGCGCAGTTCGGCGGCGATCCGGCAACACTCGCCGGCCACGTCGAGTACGTCGGCGGAGACGGATGTACGAGCGTCGCGGCACCCACCGTGGCAGAGCCACAGGTGGCGCTGATCGATCGCGGTGCATGCTTCTTCTCCGACAAGGGAGCAAACGCAGAGGCTGCCGGATACGAGGGATACATCATCGCCAACAATGATGGCGACGACCTCCTCAACATGTCACCCGGCGACAATGCGATTCCAACCATTCCTGGTGTGTTCATCGGCCAGTCGGACGGCGACGCCATCAAGGCCAATCAAGGTCTACCGGTTACTGCGTCATCGATCTTCGACGGCTGGGGCTACCTCCACATGATCAACAACACCGGAGGAGACGTCACCGTTCCGGTTGGCGGCGCTACAAGCGGAAACACCGACACGATCCCGCAAATGGGTGAACTGGGGTACTACGCACCGGCCCAAGCAGTCGAAGAAGGACTTGGCACGGAGTTTGGCGATCTGACGATGCACAACATCGAGGCCGATCCGCTCACTCAGGGCCTGACGCCTTCCTTCGACGAAGGTCCGCGGATGTTCGTGTCGTGGTACTCGCTCGGGATGCGGGCACTCGAGTATCGACCCGGCCACTTCCATGCCAACCTGAACGACGAAGACAGTTACAGCCAGAACGTCCACGAGGTGGGCCGCTTCATTGCCGAGGAAGGTTCGAACTTCTGGGGTGTGCACATCGATCAGACCACGATCGACGATGAGCAGACGCAGATCATTCTCGGCTCCGACCGCAACACGGGTCTGTGGATATTCACGTTCAGCTGCCTGACCCGCGTCGATATCAATGGTGGTACGCAGGACATCTTGTACTGCGATCCCACGACCACGTCACCGTAACCCGGACGTGTACCAGTAGAGAAGAGGGGGTGCCCGGCTTTGGCCCGGTACCCCCTTTCTCTTGTCACTCGGTCGTGGCTTCGACGAGGTGGTCTTCGTTCGCCACACGATGGGTTCCGCGCAGATCCTCATGTCGGGCGAACAGTGTCGGTACTGAGCTGGCAACCTGGTATGCATCGCTCAGAACAATGGCGCCGAGGAGACCGTTGGAGGTCAATATCGCGATGAGTGAATCAACTCCGCCGTCGGCGAGAAGTCGACTTTTCATGTCGGGCGCACAGCTCATGGCCGACAAGGGTTTCGATGGCGTCTCGGTGAGGGAGGTCTGCGCCGATGCCCGCACGAGCATCAACATGGTCCACCACTACTTCGGCAGCAAGCAAGGTCTGCTCGACGCGATCGTCGGCCAGTTCAGCTCCGGTGTCTTCGCGCTGCCGATGCGGCTCCTCGACAAAGAGCCACGATCCGAAGCGGAGTTCCTCTCGATCATCGAGCTGCTCTTCGAATCGACGCTGGAAGCCTTCATGGAACACCGGTTGGTGATGCTGGTCGTTGGGCGAGAACAGGCCGATCCCGTGGCTCTGCCGATGTACATGGAGCGTGTCGCCACTTTCCTCGAGCGAGCCAAAGGAAGCGGGTTCGTTCGCGATGAAGTTGACACGGACATGATTGCTGGTTTCTTCCTCGATCGGATACTCAACCAGGTCCAGTTCGCACCCTGGGTCAAGAGGAACTACGGCGCCAACCTGCTCTCCGACCCCGAGTACAAACAACGATGGTGCCAGTCGAACCTCGACATCTTCTTGAACGGGATCGTGCCCTAACTCGGAGGGCCGCAGCAGATCTGCCACGCACCTTTCGTCCGGCGATCAAGTGGGTGGTTGCGATGTTTCCATCGTCTGGCGGGAGGGGATGACGTGAACGCGGGCGTGGTTGATTGGATGGATTCGTGGCTATGCCTGGTGGTCCATCAACACGAAGTCTTCGGCTTTGGTGAAGTCGGCAGGCGGCTCGTCGGAGACCAAATTGTCGAGTGCTTCTTCCCGGGAGACCAACCGCGGTGAATCGAATCGGTGCTCTTCACCGGCTATTCGGAGAGTCGCGGTTTCGGCCGCCAGAATGTTCCGAACCCAGTCCGACTCGGGGCCGTACCTGGCAACCAGTACGTAGCCGGTCTTGGTCGGGTAGGCATCCAGTGGTGTCTGGTAGGACTTCCCCGACGTCCTGCCGACATGGGTGACAACTGGGTACTCCCCTTTTCTTACCGCTCTTGGGTTGAAGACCCGCTTGTTGATCTTGGCCAACCATCGTGGATAGGGCACCCGTCACCTCCTTTGAGCAATCCCACCGATCACTGTCACGAAACGGTGCGGAGTTTTCTACGGTCCTTTGCCCCTTTACTCACCTTCACCTCCGAAGTCGAGCTACCCGCCCGACGCGGCCCTGGTGTCGTCAGTGCAGCAATCGGCAGCCTGGAAATCACCGGGGTTCATTCTCATCACCGGTGCTTGGGACGACCCAAGCTGATAGCGCATATGTGCAGCCGATATGTGCAAGGCGCTTTCACGTCGGGCGTCGCATTGCAGGTGGTCGATATCGGCGTTGGAGCCGTGGTCGGCGATTGCTCGTTGTGGGGTGATCCCGATCGATCGGTACCAGGCCGCAGCTCGGGTCCAGAACCTTTCAGCGGCGACGGCTTGCTCGTTGTTGTGGATCTCGGAATAGGCGATGCGGTTGGGGTCGTCGATAGCGGTGTGGATATTGCGGTAGCCGGCGCCGCTGTGGTCATGCTGACGGTCGTTGTCGCGGCCGTACATGCGCCAGTTGCTCTCCCTCGCCTTGTGGGCTTGAGCGGCTAGCGGTCGAACCCGGCAGTGTGCGTGCCGAATTCGGCGCCGAGTTGCATCTGATCGGTCGCCTGCTTGAGCTCCGCGGGGACGTCTCCGAAAAAGAGGAAGGGTCCTGGAGCGGCGATGGCGAGCAGCTGCGGGAAGTGATCGGCCGCGGTGTGGCTCAAGTGGAAGCCGAGCGCCGCGGCGTCTGTGAACTCGTCGCGGACGTACAGGGCGTTGTCCTGCTCAGATACGTAGATGTGAACCGCCTCGGCCCCCGGTTCGTTCTGCTCCATCGCGTTGGTCACCCCCGCGTAGATCGACGTGAGCTCGTCGAGCTTGTCGGGTTGCGCGGTCCACTTGTAGACGACGGTGATGTGGTTGCTGTCCATGTCTCGACTCCTCCGGTTGCTGAGGCCCCTCTGCAGCGACGCCGGCAGGTGGCTCTTGCCTGCGGTGGCAGCTGTTGTTCCAGCCGTTGCGCGGTACCCATCGTGGCGCCTACGACTCCTCGGACGATAACCGTCCGGTCCGCCCGGCAGGATTTCGACGCGATCTAGTCGATACGAAGGCTCTCGGCCACGGTCCAGCAGTGGTCGTATGTGAAGATATCGCCCCCTGCGAGCCGACCACTCCAGCCCGGCACGGTGAGGTCGGCGCACCGGGATGAGAGCAACTCGCGATATCACACCAACGTCAGGCCCCATCGAATGTTCGCGCACTGACACACCGGACGACCGGTCCTGCCGGCAGGGGAACCGGGCCAGCTGAAGCTGGCAATGTGAAGTCCGAGGTCCATCAGGGAGAGAATCCTTCCGACGGGGCTGCAACCCTATCGGCTTCTCCGTTGGCGCGGTAGCGGCGCAGCAAGAGGGCCCCGACTCCCGGATTCAGTCAACAGCCTCGGATCCCCGGACTACAGCTTCGTCATCCGGGGCTGGAGCCCAGCCGTCCGCATCTACCGGCCCAGACATCAGTAGGGACCGAAGGTGGACAGCACCCAACTGGAACCCACCGACTGACAGCAACTCGCCCATGTGCGGCTGGGACGGATGATGCGGCTGTCAGTGTGAAGCCTGGGTGGACGGTCTTCCTTGAAAGCGTCGGTAGCCGGTCTTCGAATAGACGCGTCAACAGCGCTTCATCGCGTGGATCCGAAAGTCGGTCGGGGAGCGCAGATGTGCCGATACAGGCGGGAACCCGATAGGTAGTGTCGACCGTCCCAGGGTTACGGAAATGGCGGCAGGATCCCGGGGAGGGTGCGATGTTCCAGTTGCGCAGAGGTTTCATGACGGTCGCTGTCGTTTCGGTGGTGGCAGTCGTGGTTGCTGGATGCAGCGTTGCGAGCGAGGAACGTAGCGGCCCGGGCGCCGATGGTGTTCCAGTGGTGGTCGTTGAGTGTGCTGAAGAAGTCTCTGATTGTGACGACACCTTGATCGCCGGCGAGGACACGGTCATCGATGGCGCTCTTCCCCCCGCTCCAACGGATAGCGAGGGCGAGGAGCCGGCCTCGAGCGGTTTCGTTGTTGACGGCGGTATCGACATCCCAGATGCAATTGCCCACGAAGGCACCGAGGTCGTTGCGGTCCGTGGCTACTTCGTCGCAGAAGAATCAGCGGCACGGCTGTGTGAGGCCCTCGCCGAGTCGTACCCGCCACAGTGCGGCGGGGTGAGTGTCGTGGTGGCCAATCCCGAGTTGCTGTCACACGTCGTCCTCGTCGAGGAGGGTGGCACGCAGTGGTCCGAGGACTACGTCACGGTGCTCGGCCGAATCAATGAAGGAGAACTCACGATCGCGGCTGACGTCAGCGGCTGATCGATTCGAATACCACTGAGACCCGCCATGTGAAGGTTTGCATTGCTGGAGGCGGTTCTAGGCGCAAGGTTCGGTGGTCGTTTGCCCCTACCTCGTCGAGTCCGGTGTGGTGATACTGGGAGGCGGTGAACCTGATGCGCTTCTTGTTGCCTGTGGTGGTCGCGGCCCTGCTGGTTGCGGCTTGTGGCAGCCCCGGCCTGTCGATGTCCGAGTATGTCGACCGGATCAACGAGATGAACGACGAATATGGCCCACAGGCGGAGGCCGCTTGGGTCGAGTTCCTGGAGTTGCCAGAGCCCACAACGGGGGACTTCAAGACCCTCGCCGACCATCAGGTAACGAATCGGGTAGCACTCGAACGGTTGCTCGGCGAAGTCGATCCCCCACGAGAGATCGCCGAACTCCATGACCTGCTCACCACCTGGGTGACCGCACTGCGCCAAGCCACCGAGGCAATGGCAGGCCGTGCCGGCACGGTCACCGGTTGGGACGAGCTCCTGCAAAGTGCTGAATATCGGAGGTTCGAGTCGACACTGATCGGAGGGGCCGAGATGTGCGATGAGTTCCAAGCCAAGCTCGATGCCGCGGCCGCACGCGAAGGCTTCGCGGTCGAAGCCTGGCTCGTCGCCGACCTGGAGGAAGTCGCAGACGCGGTAATGGGCTGCGACTCCATCCCCGAGGACCTCGACACTGCATTGGGGCGCTAGCTGTTGCCAAGTCCCGCGGACCAGCACCCGGTATGAGCAGGTGCACAGGGTTGTGTTTGGACGCGCCCGTCACGTCTCCCCAATTCGGGGAGGCGATCAGGATTCGCCCATGACCGCCAGTTTGGGCTCCCAGCCGCCCTACCCAGTAGACGCTTGTTGGTCCGAAGCGGCATGTCTTCCGGTGACGCACTAGGCGCTTTCTCAGCGTTCTGCGCGTATCGCTGAATAGACGCTCTCGCCGCGAAGCGTCAGGCCCGTCAGACCCTGTATCGAGGAGGAGACTTTCCCCGACCCCGCCAGGCAGCGCATGGCGCAGATGTGTGCGGGGCCCAAGGAGCTGGCCACCCTCACTGGACGATCCATGCTTGGCCGTTGGCGTGACCTTTGGCGTCTTACCGCAAGGCAACAATCTTCGTAACGTGATTGGGTGAAGCGAATGGTACGTGTAGTGGTCTTCTGCCGACCTGGGCCGGTCGTGATTCCAGGGCTGACTCTGTGGCGCCGTTTCGAGTGGCTCGAGGCCTTTGAGGTGGTCACATGACGCGGGGCGACATCGGCATTCAGATCGGGGCGTCGACGTCTGCGGCCGAACTGGGCGCGATCGCCGCGGAGGCCGAGCGCCTCGGCTATTGCGAGATCTGGCTGGCCGAGGACTACTTCGAGCTTGGTGGGATCGCGTCCGTAGCGTCGGCGCTGGCCGCTACTGACCAGATCCCCGTCGGTCTCGGCGTAGTGGCTGCCCCGGTTCGTCATCCCGCGGTGTTGGCGATGGAGTTCGCTACCTTGAGCGAGGCGTTCCCTCATCGTTTCATGGCCGGGATCGGGCACGGTTCACCGGGGTGGGTTCGCCAGATGGGATTGGCTCCTCGATCTCCCCTCGGCTTGTTGCGCGAAGCTACTGAATCGACTCGGCAACTCCTGGCGGGTGCCGAGCTGACCGAGGAGGGCGAGTACTTCCAGTTCGACCAAGTTCACCTCGATCGTCCCCCCGGCGAGCCGACACCGATATACCTGGGAGTGCACGGGCCGGCTTCGCTGCGGCTGTCAGGGGAACTGGTCGAGGGCACCCTGCTGGGGTGGTTCAGCTCGCCGGGCTACGTAGCCTGGGCGAGGGAACGCATCGCTGAGGGTCGCGACCGCAGCGACCGATCCGGCCACCACCAGCTGGTGGCGTTGTGCGTGATTTCGATTTCTGATGTCGACGCGTCTGCTGCGCGGCGGGATCTGGGACGCTGGGTCGCGCCGATGCTGTCGAGCATGGCAGGTTCCCCCCAGGTCACCGCCTCGGCCAGAAGCCGTGAACTGCTGGAACTCCTGGGGCAAGGCGACGAGCAAGTGCTCATCGACGGCATCACCGACGGACTACTTTCCGAGTTCGTGGCGGCTGGGGACTCCGAGAGCTGTGCCGCGACGATCGAGCGGTTGCTGGAAGCGGGGGCCGATCGAGTGGTTGTGGTGCCGAACCCCGCCGGCTACCGGACGACGTCATCGATGGTCGAGCAGATGAAGACGGCAGCCAAGCTCCTCAGCTGACACGAACCCGCGTCGACAGCCGGGTCGGCGGGGCCTGTGGGCTCATCAGACGGGTACTAGGCGGCGCGGGCTACGGCTCGCCACAGGTGTATCCATGCACGGAAGAGGGTGATGACGGCGCGGAAGGTGGCGTTCCGCCCGCCGGATGTGGCCGGAGTCAGGCGTGTGTAGACCGAGTTGGTGAGGTAGCCGCAGATCACGTATGACAGGCCTGCCTGCTTCATGCCCAGACGCTGGCGGAGCTGTGGTCGGTACAGAAGACTGAACACGGCGTCGTTGTAGAGATTGGCGACCTGGCGGGTGCGCCAGTCGTAGCCGGCGAGGAGACGCCGTGTCGATCGAGTCCCCTGCCTGCCGGCTGTGATGATCTCTGCGGCTTCGGTCCCGTGGCGCATGGCTGCGGTGACACCAATCGATGAGAGCGGATCCACGAGCGCCGCAGCTTCGCCGACCATCACCCAGTTGACGCCCGCCACCCTGTCCGACACGTACGGCCAATACGCACGCGTGCAGACCGGACCGGTGAGGTGCGTTGAGTCGAGGCGGGGGAATCGGTCGAGCACGCGATGGAACACGGCGTCCACGGTGCCGGCCTCGGTGCGGTGGAGATTGAACTCGGCAAGAGGCAGTACTACGCCGACGCTGGAACGTCCCGCACCGATGGGGATCTCCCACGCCCAAACCAAGTCCTCGGCGGCATCGTCGAGGTGTAACACCGTCGCTTCCACGGTCGCCGGTGAGGCTCGCTGCGACCACACCCCAATACGTTGATTCCCCCACCGGTGCATACCGATGTGGGCAGCGCGGCCGATGATTCGACGTCTTCCCGAGGCGTCGATGTACCACTCAGCGCGATGGGTGCTGCCGGCATTGGTCACACACCGCACCACCCGATGCTCGCGATCCATCTCAACGGTGCGCACCCGATCCCAAACGAACTCGACCCCTGCGTCCATGGCGGTTTCGAACAGCCGCTGGTCGAACCGCTCACGGTCGACGTGCACCGTTACATTCTCGAACTGCAGCGGCCACCGCTTGAACCAGGTTGGCGGCCGAGCAACGAGTCGGAGACCACCGGAAGTCAGGCCGTGGACCTCACGCTTGTGAGTCCCGCAGCCGTCGCGGACGAGATCATCGCAACCAAGCCCTAACCCGCTGAGCAGCTGCGGTGCCGACCAATCAAGCGATTCACCAACGCGCGCTCGGGGAAAACGCGTCGGCTCCACACACACGACCCGCATGCCGCTCCGAGCCGCCAGTACCCCAGCCGTCAGCCCGGCAACGCCACCGCCACACACCAACACATCAGCATCAACGGAGCGAACCACAGGAACCTCCTACCACAGGATGATCCCAGCCCAGCAGACAACCAGAGCCGAATGACCCGTCCGACGCAAGGATGCGCAGCACGGGGCGGCGTGTGACCTTGGCCTCTTCACGAAGGTGTCTGCGTGGTTGACCATCGTGAGACCGGCTGACGTGGGTTGAAGGGAGCAGCTGATGCAAGTAATGGGGACAAACCGGTGGACATTCGATGCCGATCCTCAGATGCTGGTGACGCGGGCTCTGGAATTCTCCGAGATGGTGAAGGACAAGGGTATCGCAGAACTGCGGGGTGCCTGGATTGCCGAAGACGAGAAGCTGATGTGGTGCGCTTGGGACACCGGCGATCTCGAGGCGCTACAGCAGGCGTTCGAAGAGATGAACCGCCGGAGCGGTCTCACGTCGCAACTGACACCGGTCAGAACGTTCTTCTCGACGATTCAGGAAACGATCCCGGTCTGAGGCCAGTATCAAAGACCGACGAAGGGCGACCCAGGCGAGGTGAGGTTCGCGAAGGACCGATCGGCTGCGTCGTCGCTCACATCGGTTCTTCCACCTCTGAGCGCCCGGCCCCGAGACCCGGGGCAAGCAGACGCTTTTCGCGGAAGGCGTCCAGGAACGAAGGAGACGCTTCCGCTCGGTTCGGTCTGGCGAACTCGCACCGAGCAGAGGTCTTGCCCCACCTTGCCAGATATCCAGGGCATGACCCTGAGCCGCAACGGGCGGGTCAAGATGGTGCTCCTCTGATCTGACCTTCCTTCTTGCCCTCCCACCACGACGACCCTGGAGGCGGTTGTGCCTCCAGTTTGGTCGATGTCCGGCTGGTTCGATCCCTCACCGGACACCCAACTCACGGCGTGGTGCATCGCGAGCGGGGGAGCGTCCGACCACCTCGCGTTGTGTGTCACCGTCGTTCGAACTGGATGACCTCGGTCCAGCCTTCTGAGGGCGGGCCTGTTGAGTGGGTTGGCCACTAGACGCCTTTGCCTCGAGTCCGACGGTGTTCTAGCTTTCATCGAAAGCTCGAAAGGGCGCGTCCGGTTCGGCGAGGGCCGCCCATAGCCGGCAAGCTAGGCCGTCTCGCCAAGCAGCACCTACGTACCGTTGTGGGCGGCTGCTTGTCGCCGTGTGACTAGGTGCCTGCCGCAGGCGCGATAGCGTCCCGGATCGTGGTCGGGTCATTGGTGATCAGCACGTCGCAGCCGGCTGCGGCCAACCTGATGGCGCGGTGGGTGTCATCCACGGTCCACACAGATACGGAGAGTCCTTGATCGTGGAGGTCGGTGATCTCTGCCGACGGGTCCGTGAAGCACGCCCAGCTAGGGGCAAGCCAACTATGACCGGCGGCGAGTGCGATCTCGACGGCTTCATGTAGCGGAGTAGCTTCAGTGAGGAGCAGGCCGGTCACAGCCTTGGGAAAGGCAGCTCTGATCCGCGCCATCGTTGGCCAATGGAAGCTGGTGATCACGTCGCCTGGCCTGGTGCGTCGAACCGCCTCGATGGCGAAGCCGGCTTCCTTGTCGAACCCGGGCTGGTTGGGATCGTTCTTGATCTCGAGGTTGATGGGAAAGTCGCCTACAGCGGCGAGCGCCTCGTCGAGCCGGGCTGGGTGATGGCCTCCGCCCAGATCGAGCACCGCCAGCTCAGACCAGTCACTCACGGCGACGACATGGCCTTGGAGATCAGGATCGTGAGACAGGACGAGCACGCCGTCACGGGTTTGTCTCACGTCGGTCTCGATGAGGTCACACACCTCAGTGGCGGCGGTGATCCCGGCAAGAGTGTTGTCCGGAAAGCGAACGGGCCACCCCCGATGCCCGCAGATCCTCGTCGACAGTCGCGTCATGCTTATCCCCATCCGTGGCTGCACGACGACCGTACTCGGCATCGACCACCTCACCTAATGCACATGTCTTGGGTCCGTGGACCGCGAGTCACCCCCAAGGTCAGGCAGCGACACGCGCCGATATGTGCCAGGCACACTGGCATCGTGCGTCGCATTTCAGGCGTCGATATCGGCATTGACAAGCGAGTAACTGGGCATGTCGATGCCTTGGCCATCCACGACCAGGTGGGAGCGGAGCACGCCCTCGTACTGGAAGCCGGCCCGCTCCAGAGCGCGCATCGATGCCGTGTTGTCTGTCACTACTCTGGCTGCGATTCGCACGAGGTAGGTGTTGTGTAACGCCCATCGAGCGAGCAACCCGATGGCGCTCTTCGCTCGGCCTTGTCGCCTGGATGACTCGACCACCCAAATATCCAAGACCGCCAACACCGTGCTTGCTTCGCTTCATGAGGATGATGAGACCTCTGGCCGTGTCTGTCGATCGATCGGCGATGGCGGAGGACAAGACCCCCCTGTTTGTGTTCCGGCCCCGGTGCCGCTCGATGAACGCTCGCCCTTCTTCTGTCGTGTACTCGGTCGGGACAGAGGTGTCCTGGGTGATCTCCGGGTCGCGCGAGGCTTCTTCGATGCGCGGCAGATCGTCAATCCGCCACTCGCGCAGCCTCACCGACCCTTGCTCGAGTGGTGGATCTGGATAGTCGAGCCACGGCATGTGACGATCATTGCTCGACGGGGCATGCGACACAACAGTCGCCTCAGCAACAAACGAGGCAGCGCGCGACCTGTGCCAACGTGGTTAGCTGCTCGACCGGCGCAGTCTGCTCTTCATGCGGGGCCGACATCGGCGCACCTGCGTCTTCCGATGAATGTCAGCGGAGGTCGTGGAGTATCCGTGGCTAGGTTCAGTGGCACCGAAGCGTTCCTCACGTGCCGGGACGCAGGACTGAATGGCGCGGTAGGTCGAGTTCTTGCGGTGCCCTTCACCGGAGCTGACGGAGAGCTTCACGATATCGGACCGTCTCGACGCCGAGCGTCGTCACCAGAACCAGGCACACAACGACACCCAGTGCGGCCGCATTGAGGTCGCCCAGGGCGAGGCCGGCAATGCCCAACAGACCGATGGCGATGAGACGCTCCCAAGCCGTGTTGCCGGTGAAGAGGCGTGCCATGACTGACTCTGAAGCCAGAAAGACGATGAGTCCGCCCACAAACGCCCACCTCGGCGTGCTATCGAGTGAGACCTCTGGATGGGCCAGCAGCTCTTCGGTGCCGATTGCGAACAGGATGACGCCCGCAACGAGCGGGTAATGAGCTATCGAGTAGGCGTCACGCGCCAGTCGACCTCGCGCGATTCCAGTGGCGGCTCTGAGCGCCTCCTCGCCAACCCGGAACAGCCAGTCGAAGTACGACCACCACATCGCCAGGACGGTGAGCAGCATGGCCGTTCCCGCAAAGTAGAACGCGAGGGAACCGGGTTGGCCGACAACACCAACTCCAATGGCGATCAGCGCTTCGCCGAGGACGATGATTACGAACAGCCCGTGCCGCTCGGCAAAATGGCTGGCGACGATCGGGTACTCGTTACTTTCCGCAGCGAGCGTGCTAACGATGTTGACGATTACTGCTGCAAGCCAGAACCAGACTCGAATGTCCTCGGAGACGAAGCCGCCGATCAGGACAAGAACCGAACCTGCCATCACTCTTGGTGCATAGGCCAGGAACCCGGCCATCTGGTCGGTACCCCAGATGAGGGACAGGTAGAAGACGGCCGAAAGGCTCATCACTCCGAAGTACGCCAAAGCAAAGATTGCGCCGTCTTCGCCAAACGCTCCTTGAACTGCCGTCGCCAGAACGAACGTAGCCGCAGTCGCCACGAGTAGGACTATCCGAGGACCTAACTCGTCGAAGTCCGCATTACCGGCTGTCCACGTGAATTGGGTCCACGCCCACCAGAGCAGCATCAGGACAATGGCGGCCCTACCCAGAGTCGCCCAGTCAAGGTGTCCGTGGATGGAAGCAGCGACCTGCGTCACTCCAAACACGAACACAAGATCGAAGAAGAGCTCCACGAAACTTGCGCTGCGGTCTTCGTTCACACCAATCACTCCTCGGGATCGGCTGGCCACAGTAGTAACGCGGAGCGTGCCACTCGTGAGGGCCACCCCATCACCCGTTATGGACTGTTCTGGACGACGTTCCGATCTTGAACTGCTGGGTTGGCAACTAGCCGCGAGTCACGGGTACAACAGCCTTCTCCGTGAAGGCGATGCGGCAACTCACGCTTCTCGTCACGCATCACAACTCGAAAGGAGCTCAGATGCGGTCGAGCGAATCTCTCCGGCGCGGGCGTGCAAGGCGAAACAGCCGCCATGACAGGACGACGACTGCGATCCCGCCGACCACCGCCGAAATGGCAAAGATCGCGGCCGCGAGGTCGGTCACGGGTTCCAGCACGCTGCCTTCGAGGCTGCCAATCCCGGCGGCCAGGGCAGAGCCGATCACCAGGCCAACGACCATGATGCCGAGGGTGAGCATCATTGCGATCCCTCGCAGCGCAGCGACGTGTCGGTCGAGGTCGCTGGTATCGAGTTCGACCTTGAAGCTGCCGCGCTTGAGATTCGTTAGCCACTTCAGGGCTCCATCCTGAAGAGACGGCAATTGCTCGATGGCTTCCCTTGCGACGAAGCTCGCCTGCCGCATGACCGCATCTTTGACTGCGTCCGAGTTGAGTGCCTCGGGGACCTGTCGATTCAGCGCATCGAACGACCGGCGCATGAATTCGGTGCCGGTCCAGCCCGGCACGAGTGCGGTAGTGATTGCTTCTGCCTGGGCCATCGCTTTCATCGCCAGCGTGAGTTGGGAGTCGAATCGATAGCCGGCCTGCCGCAGGATGTCGAGACCAGCGGGCAGCACCTTCCCAACTACCTCGACCTTCTGTCCTGGCGCCGGATCCAGGTAGGGGGTCAGGGAGCGTTCGAAGTCTTGGTAGTAACGAGCATCATCGGTTTCCCGATACGGAGTCGACAGAGCCTTCAGAGATTGAGCCAAACCACGGACGTCTCCGTTGCGGATGGTCAGAAGCAGGCTTCCCAGCTTGAGACGCTGCTGGAACGTGAGCTCACCGACCATCCCTGTGTCGAGCATCACAACGTTGCTGTCTTCCAGGTCGATGAAGACGTTGCCGGGATGCGGGTCGCCGTGGAAGAACCCGTCGATCATCAGCATCTTCACAGAGGCGCGGACGACTCGGTCCGCCAACTGTTCCCGGTCGAGCCCAGCCGCATCGATGGCTGCTACATCGGTCGACTCGACACCGTCGATGAACTCGAGAGTCAGCACACCCGAAGACGACAAGTCGTAGATGACATCCGGAACCCTGATCCCTGCAATGGGCTCCAGCACACGGGTGAGCCGCCGGGCGTTGTACGCCTCGATCCTGTAGTCGAGTTCTCGCATCAGGGTGCTGCCGAATTCGAGCACGATCCCAGCGAGGTCCATGTCTTCCGCCCAGCGGGCTCGCCGTTCCATGGCCTGGGCCATCCGAACCAGGATGCGGATGTCAGATCGGAGCTGGGTGTGGATACCTGGGCGCTGGACCTTCACCGCGACCTCGCGCCCGGTATGCAGCGTGGCGCGATGGACCTGGGCCAGGGAAGCTGCCGCGATCGGCACCGGATCAAACTCGGCGTACAGCTCTTCAGGGGGTGCTCCGAGTTCGGTGATCACCCGTTCGCGCGCTTGTTCATAGGGGAAAAAAGCGACGTCACTCTGGAGCTTCTCGGGCTCCAGCTCCCATGACGCGGGCAGGGTGCACGGGAGCTGGAACGCGTTCGAGCGCAAGATCCGGCCTCCACAGCCAGGTCTGGAGGCGGCGTCGGAACCGAGCAATCGGCCCATCGCCGTCGAACAACGCGTCGATGCCGTGGATCTGCAGCGTCTGGCGAACACGCAGCAGACGAAGCCGCTCCTCTGCCAT
The DNA here is from genome assembly GCA_964397045.1 of uncultured Acidimicrobiaceae bacterium. Classification (GTDB taxonomy): domain Bacteria; phylum Actinomycetota; class Acidimicrobiia; order Spongiisociales; family UBA5794; genus CAYNHF01. The sequence goes on from CAYNHF010000003.1 coordinate 19,108, forward strand.
TGCGCTGAACCGCAAGATACCGAGCTCGGTGGGCTGACGAAGGAAGCTGGCATGTTCGGGAACGATCGGAGGAGTGAGGCCGAGGAGGCCAATTCCCAACAGCCGCAGCAGACCAAGCAGGGTGCCTCCCACGAGGATCTGCCACAGCGAACTGGCTTCGAGCGAACTCGAGACGAGCAACAGGAGCCCGAAGATCACGACATCGACGAGCACAACGACGAGTCCATACGTTTGCACGATGAACGGCATCAACAGCAGGTCGAGTGCTGGGCGCACAAACGCGTTGAGCAACGCGTAGATGACGGCCAGCAGCGCAATTGACCCGTACGTCAATTCGAAGCTTGTCCGGATCCCAGGCATCAGTGCCAGAACAGCCGCGACGGTGACGGCGTCCATGACGAAGCGAACGAGGAGAACTCGCCAGTTGACACGATGCCGGTGCCGCGAAGGAACCTGGGTAGCCGCAGGCACCTCATCCATGAGACCCAGCCCCTCCTGTCGCTTGACCGCCGAAGTTAGTCGCTGTTCGGGGACCGACCGAACCTGAGGACGGCTCCCAGCGTTCTGGGGCTGGAGTCCGCCGGACATTGCTTGCCGTCGTTTGGACCACTCTGCCTGCGCAGAGCGACCGTGCGGCGAAACCCGCCTACTCCAGTCCCGCTTCTTCGAGACGATCGACAAAACGCTCTCTTGTCGAGTCGTCTCGGTAGGGGAGGTCCTTGCGGAGGCTGTCTCTGCTGAGCCCGGGTGCGGTCTGGCGCGCGTGCTCGATCGCGGCGGACGCATGACGCTCCCGACCCAACGCTGCCTGCGCTGCCGCCAGGGTCAACAGGGCCTCCACGTTGGTGTCGTCTTGGGCGACGATAGATTCGGCAGTTTCGGCGGCGATCTCGTAGTCCTCACCGACGAAAAACGCGTTGGCCATGATGGACCGGTACCAGTCAGCCATGAGTGGGCTCAGTTGGATGGCTCGAGATGCCAGATCGATAGCTTGTTCCCAATCCCCGAGGTAGCGGTTCACGCTGGCCGCGACACCGAAAGACACGTCGCAAGAGGGCCTTTCGGCAGTGGCTATCGACGCTGCCTCCCTTGCACCTTCCCAGTCATGTTCGAGCACCAGTACATGAGCAAGGACCATGTGGCCCATGCCGGAGGTGTCCTGGTGCTCAATCGCCGTCAGTGCGAAGCCTTTGGCAAGCGAATAGTGATGCCCAGGATCATCGACCGCGTCGTTGAGTGCAGCCCAGAAGTGCACCCATGCCGAAAGGGCATACCCCAGTGAGCTGTCCGGGTCTCGTCTGGTGATCTCCTCAAAGTGCCCATAGGCGCGGCGGAGGGACTCCGGTGTGGCCAGGGATACATCCTGCAGGCCCCGGTACACGATCTCAACGCTCCCCGGATCGAGTTCGTCGCGGTAGGAAGCGGCGAGGTCGCCTCCGATCACCTCGATATCGAGCGCCTCGACAATGCGAGCCACGATGTGGTCCTGAGCGGCAAAAACGTCATCGATCTCTGTTTCGAATCGATCGGCCCATACGGTTGTTGCGGTCTCGACATCGATGACCTGGGCGAGCACCCGGACCCTTGACCCGCTTCGCTGTATCCCGCCTTCGAGCACGTAACGCACGCCGAGCTCGTGTCCGATCTGCTGCGCCGAGTAGGCCTGGTCCCGGTAGCCAAGCGAGGAGTTCTCGCTGACGACGTCGAGCCCGGGAATTGTCATCAGTTCGATCACGAGGGACATCATGAGCCCGTTCGCGAAGTGACCATCGTCGGCATCGCCGAAGTTCACGAAGGGGCTTGCCGCAATCGACGGCCGATCCGAAGTGGGGATCCGCCGCCGCCACGGCTTCGTATCCCCGGTCGGAAGCTCGGCATCGACGATCTCGTAGGCCAGCACCGGCTCTGGGATGTTCTTCAGCCGCTGCCTTCCCAGCGACACCACCCGGATCGAGATCTCTCCGGCTGCGTCGAGGGCGGGCCCCGAGACACAGATGCCGCCCGGTTTCGCCATCGCCTGCAACCGGGCGGCAATATTGATGGCATCGCCGAACCACTGCCCTTCCTCCACCGACACCGATCCATAGTTCACTCCCAACCTGAATCGCATCTTTCGCCCAGCCGGAAGCCGCTCGTTCTCTCCCGCCAGTGAACGTTGGATCGAGATGGCGGCCCCAACGCCCTCCGAAGCCGAGGGGAGAACAGCGAGAAACTCGTCGCCGACGAATTCGACGAGCTCGCCGCCGTGGTCTAGGGCCGCCTGATCGACGATCTTGCGAAACGCCTGCAGCGTCTGATGCGTCTCAATCTCGTTGTCGGCAGTCAACCGCGAATAACTGGCCACGTCACCGTTGACAACCGCAGCCTGCTCAGTCCTGGAGACACCCATCGTGGAAGAGAAGTTAGCCGCAGCGTCAGGGTCGCGACACAGTGACTTCCGGGGTTATCCGAGATGGCGCTTCCCTGTCGGTCGACGCCCGCCTGGTGCGGCCGCAGACGCAGACGATTCTGCCTCCGGACCGCCGTTCTGCCGGGGGAGCATCCGTTTCCTGATCGAAGCGTTGGTTCGCGTAGCCGGTTGTCGAGTGAAGGTTGTCCTCCCAGTCTGCCCAAGCAGGCGCTAGTGCCGACGTGTATCGGTGCCGGCTAGCCGTAATGTCGAGGGACCTTCGGCTCTGGCGTAGCCGTGCCTTGTTGCGCGAAGGCGCCGACACAAGCGGAAGGGTTGTCATGTCTGCTGCCGTGAACAAGGACGTCGGAGTCATCAACGGCCTCGGGAGCGCTCGTGCTGTCATCGGCTGGATCGGCTTCGCGACGGTGGTGGTCCTTGAGATCGTCCAGCTGATCGATGCGTCCGAACCTCTGTGGGCGGAGATCCAAGCGTTTGCGACGGTTGAGATTCTCTGGATCGCGATGCTCGCGCTTGCCGGCTTCGGAGACGGACTCCGCCTGTTCGCTGCGTACACCCAGGCTCGGTCGGGCACCTCGGGCAGTTGAGTGCGTGATGGTTGAAGAGTGGCCCGACGTTGTGTCGGTCGATGAGATGTACGGCGACTGGGATTACGAGGCAGCGGTGGAGGTCTTGGGTCGGAGTCTCGATCCACGTCCGAGCATGTCGCTGTTCGACACCATCGGAGCGGGATCGTCCGCGAAGGGTCCTCGCGGGGAACGGGTCGAATGCCTCAGGTGTCGAACCAGCTGTCGAGTAGCTCCTCGTACTCCTCTTTGGCCCTTCGTCCTTCCACCGAGGGTTCCTCGAGAGTGACCCGCGGGCCGGGGTAGGCGTAGAAGTCTCCAGAGCCGTACGCGGCCAAGCCGTCGCCGACATCGACGTAGCAAAATCCGTTTCCGTCATAGACCCCGGGTCGCGGCCCGTGGTTGACATCCGCCGCGATGGCTTCAGCGACGACCTGTGCCTCACCCTCGGCGAACACGCCTGCCTTGGGAAGCAGCATCGAGTTCAGCAGCCCGATGGCAGCGAGGTCGCCGATTGCGTATACACCGGGATGCTGCACCGCGAGGGTGTCTGGATCAGACAGGAGCTGGAGGGTTTGGGGGTGTACCGGTACATACCCAGTAGCGTCGACCAAGCCTGCCTCTCGGAGCGGTGCAGGAGCGCGGTGTGGTGGGATCCCGATGAGAATGTCGAAGGTCGCCTCCTCTTCTCCGAACCGCAGGGTGCGGGATGCTTCGTCGATGGCGGTCACCTGCCGATCGAAGTGATAGGCAATGCGCCGCTGATCCATGAATGCACACAGCGCCCGGCCGACCGCGGGCCCGGCCACGGCCATGGGAATCGACTCAGGGGTGTAGAGATCGATCTGGGCACGGTCTCGAACGCTGTGTTCCCTGGCCCAGGCCTCGACCAGCATCGCAGCCTCATAGGGAGCAGCCGGGCAGCGGAATGGCGCACCCGCCACCAGGACAACGATGCTGCCGCCCTCGAACCGCACGAGCTCATCGTGGAGCGCGGCCGCTTCATCTGCGTCGTAGAGGTTGAAGGCGGAATCGCCGAAACCCGCTACTAGCTCGGGGGCGAGTTCGGCGCCGAGTGCCAGCACCAGGTAATCCGCAGAGAACGTTCCAGCATCTGTTTCCACCGAACGACTCTCAGGATCGACCCCTCGAACTTCGGCGTGGACGAATTCGATCCCGGGACGCTTCAGCTTCGTCATGTCTCGCCGAGTCTGGCCTACCGATTCCCGCTCTCCGGTCATCAAACCCAGGTTGGAGACGCCAAGTGAGAACGTTGCACTTCGCTCGATCACGAGGATGCGGTGTTCCGAAGACAGCAAACCTCGCAGGTGATGCGCTGCCGTCAGGCCTCCCCAACCGCCACCCAGGATCAGGATCGTCCTCCCCGCCATGAGACCCCGCCTTCCGATTGGAACGTGCCGCGGTTCAGTCTATGGGATGAACGTGGCAGACACCCACTCCCAATGTGACGACGACGAGTGAATGAGTTCGGATCAGCTCCTAGGCTGACCGTGATGGACGCCAGCACCACGGCTGCGCTGAACCGAGGCGGCGTTGCCGACATCATCACAGTTGGTCGAAAGAGCGGGCAGCCGCGCCGCACCGAGATCTACTTCCACCAATTCGACGGCAGGTATTTTGTTACCGGAAAGCCGGGGCCGCGGGACTGGGTGGCCAACCTGAAGGCCGATCCGCACTTCGTCCTTCACCTGAAGCCCGGTTCTGTTGTCGAGGTTCCCGTCACGGCCGAACTCGTGACCGACGTGGCAGAACGAGAACGCATCATTTGGCGGTGTCTCACGGAGAGCTGGGGGAGGGACGAGCGCGCGGCGAGGACGGAAATGCCAGACCGCGTCGCCAGCGGGCTCCTCATCGAGTTGACCGTCGGGTAGACCAGCTGATGGTCGAGAGCCCCCCGCACGGGTGGCCGTCCGCCGGTTGGCATCCCAGGGCCATGGGCTCATGAGAGGCGAGACTCGGTCGGGCCAAGCGAGGCGAACCGGGTTCACTCCTGTTGCCGCAGACGGCGGTCCCGAAGTGCCCGCCTCCCACCGATCCCTCAGCTGAGGCTGAACGGTGGGTAGCGGTCGGTAGCCAGTAGGACGGCGTATGCCTCCACTCGCAGCGCCCAACGGCTCACGCCGACCACGTAGTCGAACAGCCCCCGTGGGTACCGACCGGTGAAGAGAATGGCAAACCAGGCGATGATCACCGCGAAGAACGCACCGATCGCAAGGAAGACCAGCACGATGAAGTGTGGGATCGCAAGGAACCACTTCACGAGGGGCAACCACCGGTTGAGGTCCTGCTTGACATCGGGGTAGTCGATCTCGAGGTGAACGGCCTGCTCGTCCTCAGTCGACGGGTATTCGTCGGTGAGGAGCGCGAAGTAGGCACCGACCCGCATGGCGAATCGTGCGAACTCTCGGGCGAAGTCGAACCACCAGCGTGGATACCGCTGACGGAACAGAATCATGAGCAGTGTGGCTAGAAAGAGTGCGCCGGCGATTCCGCCGCTTGTCGTGGTGATCTTCGACACTGTTTCACCGGATTCGGAGATCACCACATACGTTGAATCCGCACTCGCGGAGATGATCGCCAGGATGATGACGATCGGGATGGCCAGGATCAGCCGGAAGAATGTCGTGAGCCGATTGAGTTCATCCGGATAATCGACGTTCAAGCGTGCGGCGTACGGTGTCTGCTCGGTAACCACGAAATGCCTCCTGCGCGATAGCGACCGACAACGGCCAAGCAGGCACCCCGATTGACCATCACCCATGTTCGCACACCAGGGCTTTCTCCGCCCATGGGACACATGCGTGCACCTGCCGTGTGCGTCTTGGTCGGTCTGTCAAGGAGACACGCCGTTCAACTAGGGGTGAACCAGCAATGCGGGTAGGTTGATGGGCATGGCAGATGAGTGGACCGCGCCGCTGACGGTCGAGCAAATGTACGACTACTGGGATGTGGATTGGGAAGACGCCATGGCCCTGACCGATCGGAGCCTCCACCCACGACCGAAGGCGTCGATGTTTGACACCCTCGCCACCCTCGGCCTCGGCGATGAGGACGTGGTCCTGGACATCGGTGGTAGGGATGCCGCCGATGGCCTCGCTATCGCCGAACGGTTCGGGTGTCGCGTGATCGTTGTCGATCCGGTACAGGAGAACCTCGACGACGGCCTTCGCGCCGTCGCCGGCCACGACCATGGCTACCTCGTCGAGGTGCACCGGGGAACGATCAACCAGATCCCAGTCGACGATGACATGGTCGATATCGTGTTCTCAAGGGACATGATGACCCATGTCGAGGACCTCGACGGAGCACTCATCGAGTGCCGCAGGGTATTGACCTCTTCGGGATCCATGCTCATCCATCAGACCTTCGGGACGCCCCTGCTCGAGCCGATCGAGAAAGCGCGCCTCTGCGCCGACCTGGCAACGGTGCCCGAGCGGCTCTCTATCGAGGTTTTCGAGGACTCGGTCCGCCGGGCTGGCTTCAGGATCCAGGCGATTGATCCACTCGGATCCGAGTGGCTGGAGTCGTTTCTCGAACGAGAGGACGGCGAGAAGCGACTTCTGCGCGCGGCGCGTATGCAGCGCGCCAAGGACGAGATAGTCGCCGAGGTGGGCGTGGCGGCTTTCCGCGTCATGGAGGCGAACAACCTCTGGACCATCTATCGGATGATCGGCAAGCTGGAGGAGCGGGTGTATTCGCTAACGCTGGGTAGCGGCTAACGAGGTCGACCAGAACTTCGAACTGGTCGCGCAATCGCAATACTGCCGAGGAAATTCGAACGCAACCCGTGCGTCACAAGTGGTAGCGGTCTACGAGTTCGTGCCGCTCCTCACCTGCGCATGTCGCTGTGGGCAGCGCACATGATCAAGAAGTGATCCGATTCCTCAAGTCGCCTGGGGGTTGCATCCGCCACGAACTGGACTCGATCGGTGCCGATCATCGCATCGGCGAACACGTCCGGATGTCTATGTTGAGAGTTCCGGGTAGTCCGCCGGGATCGGGTCGTCGATGCCTGTTTGGGGTCGCGGGAGCATTCGCCAGATGGCGCCGACGAAGTTGCCAACTTGGGCACGCCGTTGCTCACATATGCCGGCATGGGCGGAGAGAGCCACTTGTTACGCTGACCTTATGGTTCGTCACGCGGTGCCTGGCGACGCACGGAGAGTCGCCGAGATCACTGTTGCCGGCTGGATGACCGCCTATGTCGGGATAGTGGCTGACGACGTCCGTGAACGCCAGAACGTTGAACAACATCTCACATACTGGCTCACCGAAGAAGCCCAGCAACCTCCGATGTGTACCTGGGTTGCCGAGGACCGTGGGTGTGTCGTTGGGTACGCACACGCTGGGCCATTTAGGCCTGAACCGGGTGAAGGCTCAGATGCCGGTGAGCTGTGGGGCATCTACGTCGACCCTGACCATTGGGGCCACGGCCACGGTCGTGCGCTGATGGCTGTTGTAATCGACCATTTCACATTGTGCGGCGACGACGCGGCCTACCTCTGGGTGATGCATGACAACGAGCGAGCGCGGCGCTTCCTCGAACGGGCAGGCTGGGAGGTCGATGACGGGGTCACTCGAGTTGACCCCACGCAGGAGGTTCGGTACCGCTACGACCCATCTCGCAAACGCCCCTGACCACCGGTCTGCGCTACCGGTCTCGCACCAGGAGTAGGCGTCCCGGGAACGAAGCCATATGTCTGCTGCCTCCCTACCAGTCAGCCCATATCGGCGGCGGATTCGGGGGCTCAGGGCGTGGAGGTTGGTGGCGGGTATCGGTACACGTTCTCGGGGTGCTCGGGGAACGATTCGCAACCGAGCACCGCCTTGCCGATCTCTTCCAACTCGGCGGCAAGCCAGGAGTCGATGGCGAAACCGCCCCCTTCGGCTCTGGCGTCGAGTTCACCTTGGAAGTCGCTACATACCTGCTTGCCTTCGGCGAGCTGAGCGCGATAGGCAGCCATCTCGGGGCTCTCGGAGAGCGCCTCCCAGTCCTCAGCCGTATCCGCAGCAGCCGCAGCCCGGGTGGCGAGCGCCCGCTCGATGGGGATGAATCTGGAGTGCCAGTCCCACATGAGATAGTGGAGATCGGCGATCGGTGCGGGAGGCTCGATCTCATCGGCGGCCTCCTGGAGAGGCACCCGGATCTCCCGTAGCGCTCGTTCGAGGCCCTCCTGCAGGCGTTGCGGGGTGAAATCGGTGGTCTGTGCCGCTTCGGCGACGAGCGCTTCCCCTTTCTGGGTAGCCGGGGCCACGATGGCGTTGATGCGATCGACGTACTCGGTCGCCGACATCTGACCGGTGCCGCATCCACCCACAACGACGATGACCACCAGGCAGACACCAGCCCAGGCGCGATGCACAACACTCTCCAATGTGACCACCGTCCTCGGCATCACTGTTAAACAGACGGCAGTGACCCCGCCAGGGCCAATCGGCCATTCCGGGGCCACACCACGTGCAGGCTTCGGTTCCTCTTCTTCACCGTGTACTCCCGGTGACGTCGCCTGGGTAGCCTGGTGATGATCGTCCGCCTCAGGTAGGCATGCGGAGCGGACCCGCAGGCACAACCTGGGTGAGGCTTCCGTCGGTGACGCTGTAGACGAAGCCAGAGACGACCAGTTCATCGGACACCGCTGGAGTGCTGCGAAGCCGCTCGATGTCTTGCCGGACGCTGACGGCCGGATCAGATATCGCCATAGCCGCCACTTCCGCTGCGGTGAGGCCGAGGCGTGCGGCTACCTGTTGCTGGGTGTCCGGTTGCAGGAGCCGTGCCATTCCACATCCAGTGTGCTGAATCACCGCGAGTTGCAGTTTGTTGTCTCCCGGCCACCCGGCAGAGAGAACACTCAGGATGGCGAGGTCGTTCACGACGCCTGGCGTCACCCGACCGCCCGTATTGCGGATCACGAGCGCGTCTCCCAACTCCAGCGAGAAGAGGTGGGCAGGATCGACCCTGGCGTCGACGCAGGTCAGTATTACGGTTGACAGTCGAGGTGGAATCGCGAGGTCTCCCGAAGCGAATCGCGCTTCGAAATCCCGGTGGCGGCCTACCAGCAAGGTCTCGTCGGTCATCTCGCTCTCCAATCAGTCTTCAACCAGGCTCGGGCGGCAGAGTATCGGCAGCGCTCGTCATTGTTGTCGATGGTGTCGCTGGCGGCTCGCCGGTTCCGACGAGCCGGGCAAGCGCCGCCTCTATGGCCCTGACCCTCCACCACGTGGACCGCGCCAGTTCTAGCGTTGGTCGGCAAGCGTCTCGGGTCGGGCCAGCAGCAGGTGGTACCAAGTCACCGCTTCGTCAATGGTCAGGTGCTGATTGCTGACGCCGCGCAGGTCTTCGGGGAAGCGAGTCGGGTCGAGCGGCATGTGAGTTTCGGGTCGGATGCCGTTGTCGCTCCCCAGTGTTCCCGCGTAGTACCACTGGTACTCATCGCCGCGAGCCAGGTCGCTCATCACGACGCGGGGGAGCACCGACCCCAGGCCGGTCCACTCGGTCATGGCCGGATCGAAATCGATGTGAAGCCTGGCGCACAACTCACGCAGGGTCGGCTCCGGGTGATCGCGGAACCTCGTGTTATCCACGATCACGAAGTCAATGCCCTCTCGGAGGCACATGTCGAGCAGCGACACGAAGGCGAAGAAGCCGTTGTCTGCCGGCCGCACCCGCGTCGTGAGGTACCGCCCCAAACCCGAGAAGTCGTCATCGGCGAGGGCCACCCGGAGGTCGCTCGTCTCTGCGTCCTCCGGTTGCTCGGCAAGGTCCTTCGCCACCATGGCGCGCCACCTCGACGGCCACGCAAGTTGGGGATGTCGCATGGTGAACACCACCGGTGGTAGCGCCTGACGCAGGAACCATCTCGCGATTCTCGGGTCGGCGAACTGGTAGGCGCTCTCCTGCACCACGTCAGTGCCAGACAGGGGAGCAGTCAAGAACCTGGTGACGCTCTCCACCTCGTCACCCCTCCAGAACACTGGAGCGACCGGCTCGTGGATGTAACGATCGAAGCGATACCCGGTCGCCGAGTCCGGGTCCCGACAGAACAGGAACAGGATGCCCATCAGCGTGGAACCGGTGCGCGGCATGCTCACTACCAGCGGGCCGTCCCACCGCGAGTCACCCGCCAGGCCATCTAGATCGGCTTCGTTAACCGTTCCCAGGTTCGGCGCCGCGGGCCAGGCATCAACAGTCGAACACACGACCCTGTCGGCCTTGTCTGCCGCAAGTTGCGCCTGCCGGCCGGTGAGGTAGGCGCCCGACAGGGAGGCAACACGAGAACCATCCTGACCGATGATGACCCGCGATCCCTCAGCCGCGACCTCGTAGGGGATTGAGATCAGCCGATCCGCCTCCACGCGGCGGTGAGCCTCGATGGCGGCGACGAGACCCGTCGGGCTATCTGCTTCGAATTGCCGACCATTCAACTCGAGTCGAACAGCAGAGGTCTGAGCCCCGAAGTCGACAACCAGCGACTCGTCGACCACGGTGATGCCGGCCGGCGCTTCCACCTCGAGGAGGCCCACCGCTCTGATCTGAGTATCCAACCTTGCCTACCCCTGACCATACGCTTGGGCCACTATGGCAGACGAAGGGGGGACATCCAGGTTCCACCCTGCTCCGCAGTCCGCCGAGTGAGCCGGGTCGGTGTTGGCAGATCACGCACCCAGCGCGGAGAAAACCTCGTACACCATGAAGGCAGGCCAGAAGAGTCCCTGGAAGAACGAGAGCAGGTGCTCCCAGAATCCATCGGCCTGCTGCCAGTAGTAGACGAAGGCCCCGAAGATGCCGAGGCCGTAGATCACCCCACCGCCGGCGGCGCCGGCACTGTTCGAACTCATGGTCACCCCGTTCGTGTTGACTGGGATGAGTCTATGCGGCAGACCTGCGCGCAAGGAAAGTCGCGAAGATCCTTGTGAGACGTTGCGACCAGGCTGACAGGCGCAGCCAGTCTGCAGAGGACCCTATCCGACCCAGCTGCTGTCCCAGATTCGCGGCTTGTCAGGACTTCCGGGCTTCCGCATCGGGCAGCGGAGACTCGCGGAAGGCACGTCGGCATTGGCCGAGGACGCCAGTCCGGTGTTTGGCTGGACTTCGCGCTCGGAGCCTCGAAGCTCGTCAGCCCAATCGCGACGGTGGGACACTGTCAGGAACCGGAGTTCGCCGCAGGGCGTCCATCGACCGTCTTCCCCCTCAGGCCATCTCAGTCGCGAAACGACCCTCGACAAGGCTTTCGTCGACGAAGCCGGATCACGTAGACTCAGGGCAGGGATTCGGGGAGGTCACCAGTTACTCGACCAACCTCACGGCGACAGATCGATTGCTCTGATCAGCATCGCAGCCCGTGGGAGGAAGACGAGAGCGATAGAGGACCCCCAACTGCAACGAGCTGACCAGGTGCTCGATACTCGCCTTGCACGAGGCACGAGGCACGAGGCACGAGGCACGAGGCACGAGGCACGAGGAAAAGGGGTGAGGAAACGTGGCCTCAGAGCACTACTACGACTCGAGGGACCCAGCGCAGCGCCACTACTCGATCCGGGTCCTGGCGCAGGACCCATCGGTGAAAGCGCGAGACGGTAATCCACTGATTGCTGACATCAAGGTGCCGTCAGATCGCATCGAGGCCGGCCCCCGTGGCCACCGCGTTCGGGTGATCGATTACGACTCGAGTAAGGGGGTATTCACACCGCCGGCGGTGCATGACGATGGTTCTGCATCCCTTCCCGGATGGGGCTACAACGATCAATTCGGTCAGAAGACATACACGGAACGCTTCCTATCGAGTGACGCGGCTCAGGCTCGTCAATTCCGATGTCAGAACGTGTTCGCAATCGCGGTCCGGACGCTCGCAAGCTTCGAGTACGCCCTAGGTCGCCGGATCCCCTGGGGTTTCGGCACCCACGAGCTATATGTTGTTCCTCACGCATTTGCCGACGGTAACGCCTACTACTCCCGCGACGACCACGCCCTCTACTTTGGGTACATCGATGGTCCCGGGAGATCCCGGACTTTCACATCGTTGTCGCACGACATCATTGCCCACGAGACAAGCCACGCGCTCCTCGACGGGCTTCGCCCCGGGTTCATGCATCCCGGACTTCCGGACCAACCGGCATTTCATGAGGGGTTTGCCGACGTTGTTTCGTTGCTCTCCATCCTTTCCTTGAAGGAGGTTGTGGCAGCGCTACTTGGTCCGCCCGACGATCAGGGGCGTATCAGCACCGAGGTCTTGAAGCGAGAGGCGCTTCAAGAAAACGCGTTGTTCAAGTTGGCCGAAGAGCTCGGCGAAGCCCTGACGGACACCCGTGGCGCCGGGCTTCGGCAGTCGATCCTCATTCCGCAGAATGAGGATTGGAAGGCCGATGAAGCCTTCGTCCACCCGCATCGCAGGGGAGAGGTGCTGGTAGCGGCCGTCATGCAGACCCTGCTCGATATGTGGATCGAGCGCCTTGACCCCCTTGTGCAACAAAGAGATCGAGCGGATCGGGACCGTGTTGCTGAAGAAGGCGCCAAGTCGGCCGCCCATCTTCTGAACATGGCCATCAGAGCGATCGATTACCTGCCGCCAACCGAGTTTGAGTTCGACGACTTCGTGACTGCAATCATTTCATCTGACAAGGAGGTTGCGCCACAAGACGAGCACGAATACCGCAAGAGTCTGACGGACGCCTTCGCCGGTTTTGGGATTCACGCGAAGCCGAACCGTATGTTGGATCTCGTCGAGGTCGACTCCATGCCGCTCTATGCCAACCTCAACTTCAGTGAGATGCGGTCACAACCGGACGAGATCTACCGGTTCATCTGGGCCAACTCACTGCTTCTGGGTATTGCCACGGACTACTACCTCAATGTCGACGAGGTGCGAGCCTCCGTCCGGATTGGGCCGGACGGATTGATCATCAGCGAGATCGTGGCCACATACACCCAGAACCTGACCGGGCCGATCAGTGAGCTCGTGCGAATAAGCCGCGACGAACATGGTGTCGCGAAGCTCCACAAACCGGGCTCGATCAGCGGAGATACGGAGGTCTCGCTTCGCGGAGGAGGGGCCCTGATCTTTGACCAGTTCGGAAAGCTGAAGTATCACCACGCCAAACCGCTTTTTGATTGGGTGAGACAAAGCAGTCGACTACGCCATCTGGTTGATCACCGGATTCGGAATACGACCGGCGGCTATGGCTTCTCATCCGGGACAGCGCGGGGCCAGCGATTCGCAGACCTGCATGTTCCGGCCAGTAGGACGGGGGAGGACTGGTGAGCGATATCGAGCGAGTGCGTGTGCGCATGTACGAAGTCGGCTTCGGGGATAGTTTCCTGATCAGCTACTACTACGACGAGCCTGTCCGCTACGACGGAAAGCGCGACCGCGACGGAGAGTTGCTTGATCCTCGCGCAGAGCGGCACATGCTCATGGATTTCGGCAGTACTTCCGGCGCCAAGGCTGCGGATATGGAGGCTGTCGCCGAGAGAATCGAAGCGGACTGCGGAGGCCAACTTGACGTCCTTGCCGTGTCGCACCGTCACAAGGATCATATGTCCGGCTTCGGACTCGCCGACGCGTCGGCCGTGATCGATCGGCTGAACCCACTCCTCGTCGTTCGTTCCTGGACCGAAGATCCGAGCGTTCCAGAGAATGCCGACGCCCCCAAGTCTGCCCACTTCGTCACGGCTCTCGATGCCGGACAGGCATTCGCAGAGATGCTCGCGTTCGAGACCGACGGGCACCGATCCAACAGCCTTCGTGGAGGGCTTCACCTAGCCGCAGACGGCCAGGTCAAGAACAAGAAAGCGGTCGATAACCTCGCAAGGTGGGGTGCTCGACAAGACCAGGAGTTCCTCCACTATGGGAAGGAATCCAAGATCGAGGACTACATTCCCGGAGCCACAATACGCGTGATTGGGCCTCCCACGGTTGAGCAGTACGGTGAGGTCACCAGACAGGACGACCGCGACCCTGAGTACTGGATGCTGCATCGAGCTTTCGATCCAGCCACCTGGGCAACCCATGAGGGAGATTTCCGAACCGCTCTCGCTGCAGTCGGCATCGACACCGACGTTCCCGAGATGTTGGGCGCCGAAGGTGAACAGATCGACCCCGGACCCGTACGTTGGCTTGTCGAGAAGATGCGTCGCCAGCACATCCAGACGCTGCGGCGGATCGTCCGTGATCTCGACGACGCGCTGAACAACACCAGCCTGATCTTGCTCATCGACGTGGGGAACGGTGACAACAGCAAACGAATGTTGTTGTCCGGAGATGCTCAGATCGAGAACTGGCGATTCGCCTTGGAGCAGGCCGATGCAACCATCTCTCCCAGTTCGGCCGAATGCCGGCAGTTGTTGAAGGAGGTGGACCTGTACAAAGTCGGTCACCACGGCAGTCGCAACGCGAGTCCGCGTTCGTTGGTCAAGCTGTGGGAAGAGAAGCCCAGAACTGACATGGTCGGCTTGATGTCCACCAAGTCATGCTTCCATGGAAAGAAGGACACTACCCGGGTGCCTCGCCAGACGTTGGTCGACGCGCTTGCCAGGGAGATGCGACTCTTCACAACCGATCAGGAGTGGTACCGAGTTAATGAAGACAACACGCCGGAATACGTCGAGGTCGAGGCCGACCTCACAACACCGAAGCCCTTCAGGCTCAGAAGAGGTAGGGCCGGGCTGATCCAGGAGAACGACATCCAGATTGACTGTCGCAACAAGGGCCACTGAACCTGGCCCTCAAGTACGAGCGGTTCTCAGCGCAGCCTTCAGCAACCCTCATGCAGGAGGATCGGGATGGGTGCGGCGGAGTGACCGGCCTAGGCGGGCGAGGAGAGTCTCGTGACGAAGAACATCGTTGTTCTGTGCGACGGCACGGGTAACCAACTGAAGACCAAGGGCAACACCAACGTGGTTCGACTCTACGGTCTCCTGAAGCGTGACGACCCCCGAGCCCAGGTGACCTTCTACGACCCGGGGGTCGGGACGATGGGTTCGCAGGGGGCCACAACGGAGATTGGTCGCAGATGGACCAAGCTCATGGGTTTGGCATTCGGTTATGGGCTCAAGGCCAACGTGATTGAGGGGTACGAATTCATCATGAGCCACTACCACCCCGGGGACCGCGTGTTCTTGTTCGGATTCAGCCGTGGTGCATACACGGTGCGGGCAATCGCAGGTCTGATCAACCACGTCGGACTCCTGCCTCCTGGCAGCGAGAACCTGCTTCCCTACGCAATGAAGCTGTTCTGGCACACCATGGAAAAGGGCGGAAAGCGCCAGTCATCGATCTCAGACGAAGAATGGGATCTCGCTCGCGCGTTCAGCGAGACCTTCGCGCGGCCCGACTTTCAGCGGAAGAGCGCCAATGCCCTCGCCTACCTCGGGGCGTGGGATACGGTCAACGCAACCGGTTCGCTGCGACGGCGCGTCGTGCTTCCTTACACGGCTCGTCTCGAGGTTGTTGCTGGGACTCGACACGCGGTCGCCATCGATGAGGACCGTCGGGACTACCGGCCCAATCTCCTCAAGTTGGATTCCGCTGACTTCACGCGGCGAGCGGACGGAGAGCTGCACGAAGTGTGGTTCGCAGGGGTTCATTCATATGTCGGAGGTGATCACAAGCTGTCCGATATCACTCTTCAGTGGGTGGTGGAAGGAGCTGTTGCGCAAGGGCTGCTCGTCCGGTCAGAGTTTGCCAAATACAAGAAGCTCCCTGAGAAGACCGCCTTTGGACCGGTAGGGGAGAACAAGGGCCTTTGGCGCCTGCGCGGTTTGAAACGCCGCACCCTGCGGCCCGCCAAGGCCATAGTGCACAAGAGTGTGATCATCAAACGTGTCGGGAGTGACTACGACCCTGAGAACGTGCCGGCAGACCCTCCCGAAGAACCCTGGCCCCACCTGTCTGACGGCAACTGATAGCTGGCCTTCCGGGGCCCACGTTGACGCGATCACTGTCACACGTGAAGGACGGGGCCGCGGTGCACCCCACGACCACCCGTCCCACCCCGCCGATCGGAGGCATTCTGAGCGCATGGCCACGGCCGAGCGCCGCTCTGTTCGCCTCACCCGGATCCTGCTGTGGACGCTCCCGCGCGATCGCAACCCCCGGGCTCCGGTCGATTCACGTGGCGACCGGCAAGGACGTTATTGCCACGAGTCGACCTCACGGAAGTTGCCAACAATGAGCGTTGACTCCGTTGCACGAATCCGGGGGCGGTTCTCCCCCGAAGGAACTCCGCTCTCGTGGAGCGTCGGGCGTCAGCTGAGAAACTGGCGGTCCCGTGGCGTAACCTTCCAACATGACCGCAATACCCCCAGCAGTGATGTCTCAGCAGGCTGCGACCACCGGTCGGAGCGCTGATCGAGTAGCCGCGGGCGTCGGGCTGGCGTGAAGTGGCCGGCACCTCACTGTCGTTCGACTGGGCAACGTCCACCGATGTCGGCCTCAATCGTGAGCGCAATGAAGACTCGGTGGCGCCACTGGGGAACGGGGAGTCGTCGGGGCCGCTCATCATCGCGGTCGCAGACGGGCTTGGTGGTCTTGAAGCGGGTGATGAGGCAAGCCGCCGCGCCGTCGGCGCCGCCACTGCTGCACCGGCATCGGGGAACACGTCGGTAGTCGATCGTGTACAGGCAGGAGACCGGGCCGTGAAGAACTTCATCCTTGCCTCCGACGACATCGCCAACTCGGCGACCACTCTGACCGTTGCGTCGTTCTCAGCCGATGGGGTCCTCGACGCCGCCCATGTGGGGGACAGCCGCCTCTACATCGCGTCGGGATCCGAATTCGTTCAGGTAACCACCGACCAGACGGTGGCACAACGCAAGGTCGATGCTGGCGAGATCACCATCGGCCAAGCTGCTGTCGACCCCGGCCGACACATCCTGACGAGCGCCTGTGGCCTGCTCGACATCAAGGTGCAGCACATCCCGGGTTTGGAGCTCCAGAGGGGCGACGCGGTG
Organism: uncultured Acidimicrobiaceae bacterium; assembly: GCA_964397045.1. GTDB lineage: Bacteria > Actinomycetota > Acidimicrobiia > Spongiisociales > UBA5794 > CAYNHF01. The sequence continues at coordinate 36,050 of CAYNHF010000003.1, forward strand.
CTCATGTGCTCCGACGGCCTGACAGAGATGCTGACCGATCACGAGATCAACCAGATCCTGGTCGCAGAATCGGATCCCGTCGAGGCCACGACGGCGCTCGTCGACGCCGCCAACCAGGCCGGAGGGGTGGACAACATCACGGTGGCCGTCATCCACGTCGGGTGACCCAGGAGCAGACACGCGCGCCGGCGGAACCCTGCATCTTCCTCGGCGATGTCCGCTACCTCATGGACCGGTCAAAGGTCTTCCGACCGGACGGCTCACCGCACAGGCCAAGACCCGTGACACCGCCGGCCTCTACACCGTGACCCTTCGGATGAACAACGGCAACCAGATCACGATGTACGTCACCGCGACGAACTAGAGGGCTGTCCGCATTCTGGGTACGAACTGCGCTGGGTGACGCCACCCGACGCTCTTCGCGGGAGGTGTCAAGAGAAGGCATCCAGCGAAAGGTTTGCCGATCGGCTCATGTTCGCCGCCATACTGCGTTTGCCTCCGAAAAGGGCACCCAGGACGAGGCTGCATCCTGGGGTTCGCGGGTGGCACAATGGCGTATGGCAGTGGGTCGTGCTGAGAGGCGAGAAGCTCGGAGGGAGCGGGCGATAGCGGTGTTCGGCGAGGACTGGGCGCCGATTGCTTTAGATCTTCTGGAACTCACGGAACTCGCATGGCACGATTGCTACGCGGAGGTCTCCCCATCCGAGGACATCGTTGAGGACATGCTTGTGCTCAGTGAAGGGACCATCGGCCAACTCGTCGAAGCAGCCCTACTGGGCGTCACCGACTGGCGGGACCTCAAGGTTGCCGCCGACGAATATCGTCGCCGCAGCGCGGAGTAGACGCCTGGCGCCTCCGGGTTTGCTGGCATGGGGGGCTGCCGGCTCTCGCTCTGCCTTCAGCAGTCCAGGAATTGCTCACACAGCATCGTGATGTCGGTGGCGTAGGTCATCCCGCCGAGGGAGCTGGTGGCGACACCAACGACACGACCGAACGCATCTACCACCGGCCCGCCGGAACTGCCCTGGCTCACGATCGCATTCAGCTGCCAGCTGGAGTCGTTTCGGGCGGTGATGGTGCCGGTGCTCATCATGAACCCAAGGCCGAAGGGGTGCCCACCAACCGCCACTTGATCGCCGACGGCCGTTGCACCCGGGCTCGCCCACAGCAAAGGTGCGAGGTACGTGTCGAAGCCAGAACTGTTCAAGTCGATGGCGGCCAGGTCGTTGGTGACGTCCCACTTCCAGAGGCGGCCTTCCACGCTCGAGCCGTCTCTGGCACGCACCACTACGGTGCGGTCCGCATAATCCAGCGAGGCGAGCTCGCTGACGACGTGGTAGTTGGTGACCACCATCGTGTCGTACGCCGCGGCGTCGTAGAGCTCGCAATCGGGTCCTTCATCACAGCCGGCCGCCACGTCGATTCGAAAGCCGGAACCGGTGGCGTACTCCGTTTCGACGTACACCACGGACTCCTTCAAGAGCGCCTGGACCGCATCGAAGTCGGGAGAGCGCCTGACGATGGATTCGACGTCCTGCTGTCGCAACGCAAGGTCGTCGAGGTAGCGGAAGGCTTCAGTGAGATCGTCCGCAACGGCCTCGATTCCCGGCGTGGCGGACTCGATGTCGGCCTCGGGTTCGCCTTGATCCGAGGTGAGGGCCGCGCCGGTCGAGGTGATCGTGGCCGCACTGGCACGAGCGGCCGAGGCAGACGAGATTGCCTCGAGTTGGGCGTTTGTTCTGTCCAGCTCTGCCTGAAGTGAGGAGAGTTCGTTCCGGTTGAACCACCACCCCCCTGCAGCGACCAACGCCAGAACCAGGCCAACCGCCACCGGCTTCACCCAACGCGGGCCGTTGGAACTCTCCTCCCCGCGCAGGCCGGCGAGCGGATTCGTGAGACGCCCGTCCACGCGAGGTGCCGGCTCGTCCCACTCCAGGTCTTCGATGGGACGTAGGTCAGGCATACCGCACTATCGGCAATTGACCGCCATTTTCTGAAACCGACATCGGCGTTTTTCCTGGGCAACCCTGAGGCCGCCGGATGAGCAGCCCTCGTCATGTCCTAACTCTTCGTCGGGCGGTTGTCCGCGCGAGCGCTGAAGGTTCGGCCCGACTGGTCGTGGCTCAGTTGTGGTGCTCCATCGGACGGCTCGCCGGGCGCCGACCCATGCCCGTTGCTGGCTTCCCTGGGACGGGACACCACCACCGATAGGCCGGGGAGTGGGCCTGTGGCGATTCACCTCATGGATCGCCATCTGTGGTTCGGTGGAGCAGGCAGGCCCACGGGTGCCGAACCAGCCCGGGTGGTGCAAGACTGTCACGATGGATGAATCAGCAGTCCGACCCCCGTGGGCTCTCGCGTCGGATGGACGCCGCCTGGACCAGCTGTTCGGCGAGGGAGAGTTGCTTCCGTTGTGGATTGCTGAGCCCTATGTGCCGCTGGCGCAGCCAATTCGTGCTGCGATCGAAGATCGGGCGGGCTTGGGGTGGTACGGATACGAGACGCGACCGGGCAGTGTCAAGGCTGCGTTCTGGGATTGGATGGAGCGGCGGCACGGCTGGAGCAGTGAGGGGCTCTCCACCATTGTCAGTCCGAGCGTTGGCACGTCGATCGGCGTACTGATCAACGAGCTGACCGCCGCGGGAGAGGGGGTCGTGATCCAGCCACCGGTGTTCACCGATTTCAAGCCCTTGATCGCGGCATCCGGTCGCAAGGTCGTTCGGAACCCCCTCGTCCTCACCGACGACCACTATCAGATGGACCTCGATGGATTGGTAGAGCTGGCATCCGAACCGTCTGTGCGAATGCTGATCCTGTGCAACCCGCACAACCCGGTGGGGAGGTTGTGGGCGAGGGGGGAGCTTCGCTCCGTTGCCCAGATCTGTGCTGAGCACGACGTTATGGTCTTCGCAGACGAGATCCATGCCGATCTCGCCCTGCCCCCAAACGCCTTCGTCCCCTTCGCCGAAGCAGCCAAGGGGACCAGCGTGACCTGGGCTGCCGGCCACGGACCCATCAAGACCTTCGGCCTCGCCGGTGTCTGTGACACCCTTGTCGTCACGGATGACGGCGAAGTCGCAGATCGCTTCAAGCGAGTGAGCAGCCGCCTCCACCTCACCCGCAACAACGTCTTTGCGACCGCTGCGTTCGAGACAGCGTATCGGGAGGGGGGCGATTGGCTCGACGGCTTGCTAAGTCTGATCACGTCGAACGCCGACAGGCTCGCAGAAGGACTCGCGGGGGGGATCCGGGTCATGCCCCAGGACGCCACCTACTTGGCGTGGGTTGACTTCCGGGAACTCGGACTCGACGTTCCTGAACTGGCTCGCTGGCTGGCATCATCCGGCCTCGCGTTGAGTCCCGGCCACTGGTTTGGTCGAGAGGGAGCAGGGTTCGCGCGAATGACAATTGCAGCCGATCCGGCTGTGATCGACGAGGCGATTCGCCGAATCAACCTTGGCCCGCGGCCGGGTGACAACTGAGGCCGGCCGGCCTAGCGCCAAGCCAGTTCCATCCAAGGGCAACGGCCCGCTACGCCTGGGCAATTCGGTATTCGACGGCGTTGCCGTCCTTGCCGACGACATCGATTGCGCCGACTTTCCGAAGGCAGTAGGCCATCTGTTGGGCGGCCCGCCGCGGTGTCCCCAGCTTCGCGGCGAGGTCGGCAGTGGCGAACGTCCCGGGCAGATCGGCAGGAAGGAGACCGGTCAGGTCCGCGGCGTGTCTGAGGGGCAATGTGTCCACTACCTCGATCAGTCGCCGCTCAACAACCGTCCAGCCTTTGCGCCGCCAGGCTCGATTGGGCGTGTGGCGCCGGTACTCCTCCTCGATGGTCAGGAGCACCTCGACTTCCAGGTGCGGATCGACGAGAAGGTCGGGGAAACTCACCAATTCGGCGAAGACGTCGGTCGGGGCGCCATGTTTCGGTGAGCGGCGTCGGCTCTGGATGGTTCCGTCTGCGTCGACCTTGACGATCCACTTGTCGACGGGTATCGGATGAACGATCCGGACGCGATGTCCGAGACCGAGAAGGGTGACGAGTTTCCGCTTCATCGATGAGAACCCTCGTGTCTGCACCTCGATCAACAGGTCACCTCGAACCAAGTCGATCACGAAACCGTCGACGGGGACTTCGACGAGATCACCCTCCAGGGCGTACCACCGTTTCAGAGAAGCGTGAAGTGGCTTCTCCCTGAGGGTTCCGATATGGGGGACTGCCTCTGACACAGGATCGATCGTAGAAGGAGATCCATCGGCATCGGTTGACCTCCGCTCCTGGTGCTTCAGCGGTGACGCCGTGGCCGGAGCCGGAACCAGGGAAGCGCCTTGCTCAGGAGCCCTCCGTCTCGGCGGCAAGCAGCGCTTCCATCATCTTGTGGGCAGCCTCGGCGCTGCTGTTCTGATTCTGGCCGGTCACGACTCGGCCATCCACGACCACCCGAGTGGCGAAAACATCGCGGAACCTGTTCTCAGCTTCGAACTCAGCGCCTGCCGCTCGCAGATCCCGCTCGGGGTGCATCGGTGTAAAGGTGATACCAAGCTCCTGGATCTGTTTGTCGGTCGCTGCGGTGATTCGCCGACCCCGCAGCAGTGGCGAGCCGTCGGGCTCTGTGGCGTTCAGGAGACCGAGCGGACCGTGACACACGCCTCCGATCACCGCCTGGTTGGCGTAGGCGTCGGTCATCTTCTCACCAAGCGCGGCCGACTCGCCCAGGTCGTAGGCGGCGCCCCAGCCGCCCGCCAGATAGACGATGTCGTATCGGTCGATGTCCACCGCACCGACCTCGAGCGATTGCTGCACTTTGGACTGAAACGCCGGATCACCTCGATAGCGCTCATCCGCTGCTGATGCGAGAGGCCACCGCAGCGATGAGCCTTCGATCGGAATTGGCCCGCCCTGGATGCTGGCGACATCAACCTCCATCCCGGCATCGGAAAACGCGTAGTAGGGCACCGTCATCTCTGACGCGAACACGCCCGTGGCTCTGTCCGCGTCACCCAGCGTGTCCTGGCTGGTGGTGATGATCAGCGCACGCCTGCCACCCAGGTCCATCGACGGAATGTCGTAATGGCGATGCAAGCCAAGGGCGTTGAGGAGTCTCGGCAGCCCAAGCCACACCAGCACAGCCAGGGCGACGAGTCCACCCCATATTGCGAGCAACCTGTTCCTGGTCATTGTCTGTCTCCTCAGGCCCCAATTGGATTGCGCTTTCGTGTTCTTCCGACCGGCTCGCCCGGTTGCGCCAGAGCAATCCAGTGAGTTCGCCGCTTCCCCTGAGTCCAGCAGATCTTGCACCCAACGCAGAGCCGAGCGACGTGCATGTGGCCGGAAGCAACCTCCTTGCCCGCACCGATGACCGGCGACACTCTCTGCATGGAGGCTCCAGGCCTGGACGGGCGCGCATTCGTTGTAGCCGGGCGGCCGTTTGTGGTCCTTGTCCTCTGTGCGGCGACCGGGGCTTCCGGTGGAGTAGTCCGGGGAGGTGAGATATGTCCGACATCCGGATGCGGCTCCCGGTACTGCTGGGAGCTCTAGCCCTCGGCGTGGTTTCCTGTTCCGCCAACCCGACTGCTTCCGAGGAGTACCTCGGTCTCGAGCAAGAACTCACGGAAGTGACGGCGGAACGAGACGCGCTGGTCGCCGCGATCGATAACGGCTTCCCAACGGGACGATTCATCGAGGAGTCGCTGGGCGTCAGCATGTTCGAGTTCGATGAGGAGGGCAAATACCGGTACTACGAGGCTCCCGACATGACCACACCCGCGGTATCGGGGTGGTACGGCATATCGGGCGTCTTTTATACCGAGATGACCCACGATTGGCCGACGGATCGAAAGATCCCCGCGACCTACGTGTGGGACTATGACGGACAGACGCTGACGTTCGAGCTGTTCGGGGAAGACGTGATCCCACATCGCAAGGGCGTGTACGGCGGTAGCACCTACGTCAGGACTGAGGAGGGCGCCGGGTAGCGCACCTCAACCGCTTGCCATGCGGGGTGACCTTGTCCTCTGGCAAGGCTACTTCCCGCTGCTGATGATGTGGGTCGCATGGCCGAGGCAAGACATCATCGTGTTGTAGCGGCCCGCCATGGCGGGCCCGAGGTTCTGCAGGTGGTGGACGAGAAACCGCCCGAACCGAAGGCCAACGAGGTACGGGTGAAGACGCTGGCAGCAGGGGTTTCGGCGCTCGATCTCATGGTCCGGCGTTCCGGTTTCCCCGGATTTCCCCGCGTACCGTTCACCCCGGGCGTGGACGTAGTCGGCGTGGTTGATGCCACCGGCGAGGGAGTGTCGAGCGTCGAGACTGGCCAGGCGGTCGCTGCGCTGCTCGGCTTCGACGGCGGCTACGCCGAGTCCATCTGCGTGCCTGCGAGCGAAGCGGTCCCGGTCCCGTCTGGTCTGGATCCTTCCGAAGCTGTGTGCGTGGTAGCGAACTACCTCACCGCCTACACGGTGATGCACCGGGTCGCTGCAGTGAAGAGCGGGGATCGGGTGCTGGTCCAGGGTGCAGCCGGAGGTGTGGGGACCGCGCTGCTCGAGCTGGGTGGGTTGGCAGGGTTGGAGATGTACGGCACCGCATCTGCGCACAACCACGAACTGGTGACATCACTTGGAGCAACTCCAATCGACTACCGCTCCGAAGACTTCGTTGAGCGTCTCCGCAGCCTCACCGGTGACGGTGTAGATGTCGTGTTCGACCCGATCGGCGGAGGTCGCCAGCTCCGGCGCTCCTATCGGGCCCTGCGCAAAGGGGGATGTCTGGTGTGGTTCGGTGTGGCGGCGACATCGAAATCAGGGCTCCGGGTGATTCCGGCGAGCCTCCTGACGCGATTCATGCTTGCGATGATTCCAGACGGCAAGCGGGCTCCGATGACTTCGGATGTTTCGAAACCGAACGAGTGGTACCGGGAGACCTTGACGACGCTGTTCGGCTACCTGGCAGGCGGCAAGATCAAGCCGGTAGTGTCGGCACGAATCCCGTTGATTGAGGCCGCCCGTGCTCACGAGTTGCTCGAGAGCGGCAAATACGCCGGCAAAGTGGTTCTGATTGCCAACGCTTAGGGCGCGCCGCGGCCGGTCGTCACACGGTGATGATGGTGGTTCCCTGGGCGTGGCCTTCTCCGACATGACGCATCGCGGCGACGGTCTCACTCAGCGGATACATGCTGTCGATCACCGGCGTCACCTTTCCCGCTTCGGCGAGTTCCTTGAGCGTTATCAGGTCCTGCTGGCTCGGCGTCGAAACGAATGGGCGGCCTTGCTGGGCTATGAACAGTGAGGATCCGGCGGCCTTGACAACGTGGCCCAGACCCCCAAACCAGCCGCTCACCGGCGCGCCGTTGGCCAATAGAGTCCCGCTGGGGGTCAGCGCGCGTCTGGTGTCCGCCAACGAATGGTTCCCCACGTTGTCGAGGATCAGGTCGTATCGCCGATCTCCCCGGGTGTAGTCCTCCTGGGTGTAGTCGATGACCTCGTCGGCGCCGATCGATCGGACCAGATCCAGGTTCCTCGTGCTGCACACGCCGGTCACCTCCGCGCCGAATGATTTGGCGATCTGCACTGCAAACGTGCCCACGCCTCCGGACGCGCCGGTGATCAGGACCTGCTGGCCCTGCTGGACCTTCCCGTGATCGCGAAGCGCCTGGAGGGCGGTGAACGCAGACACCCCAATGGCCGCGGCTTGCTCGAACGTCAGGTTGGTCGGCTTCAGCGCCAGGGCGTCCTCGGACACGGACACATGCTCGGCAAAAGCACCCCTGCCCCAGCCGAAGACCTCATCACCGGTGTGGAGCTGTGCCACGGCCTTGCCGACCACCTCGACCGTTCCCGCGATATCCGTTCCCGGGACACGGTTCTTTGCTCTCATCAGCGAGAACACCGGGCGCATGACCTTCGGAACGCCCGTCATGGCGTAGTAGTCGCCGATATGAATGGACGCCGCGTGGATTCGTACCAGCAGTTCGTTGTCACCGACCGGCGGCCTGTCGATCTCCTCGAGCTCCAGGACGGCTTCGGGTGAGCCGTACTTGTGCTGGACGATTGCTTTCGTCGAGTGCTCCTCCGTGCGTCTGCAGCATCGTCCAACGCAATAGCCGGCATCAACAGAGCCGAACGACCCCGATCCGCAACGCAACGAGGCCGCAACGCAACGAGGCCGCAACGCCCGAGGGTCTCGTTCTGTGCCTACCGGGGCTCTGGCGTCGGGTGTGCTCTGCAGCCAGAACTGGTTGACAACGCGCGAGCCACGCGCAATGGTCTCCCACGGGCTTCGGGGCGTTTCGGACGAAAGGCGGAGGGAATGAAGGCACTCGGTTCATGGCGTGGTCTATTGGGCGTCGCGGTATTGACGGGCACGGCGATGATTCTGCTGCTGGTTACACCGGTGCTGGGGTCGAGTCATGAAGACGCGATACGGCTCCACATGGGGACCGATTACCAGTCGTTCGACGATGGGACCACTCCGCAGCCGATCACGGTCGGAGCGAAGGGTTGTGCGCTGTCCTCCGCAACCGTTTCAGGTCCGCTTGTCGCTCTGTCGTCCGGCCGCGGAGAATCGCCCGGCTACTTCGACTACTCGCTCGGAGTGAAGTCCGGCGGGTCCAACGGCACCCCTTGCTCACAAGTCGACGACTCGGAAACGCTGGTCATCGAGACCGTGCCAGGACAGCCGAGCTGGACTGCGTTGAGGCTCGATGTCGAGCTGAAGAGCAACGCATGGGTCACAGTGGATCTGTTCAGCGGCGCGGCACCCGCAGGATCCTTCGATTTGGTGACGGGTGCCAGCATCGCCGACTACAACGCGGCCAACGATCCGGACGTCACCCCGGGATCGAGCTTCCCCTATACCGCCCTGAGCACCGCAGCCGACCCCGTCGCTGCTTGTGCCAGCCCGTCTGACTCAGGACCAGACAGCGGCCCCAACGACAACTGCCTCTGGAGCATCGAACCCGGCACGAGCTTCGACAAGATGGTTATGACCACCCTGATTGGGTCGGTGTCGCTCGAGGGCAGTGAGGACTTCGGCAACGACCCGGACCACGACACGCTGTTCTTCCACAATGGGCCTCCGGTGGCAGAGGACGACAGCTTCTCGGTGGATGAGAACTCCGGTGCCAACACCTTCCCTGCGCCGGGCGTACTCGCCAACGACACGGACCCCGACGAGAACACCCTGACCGCCGTGTACGAACCTGGTAGTGGGCCCTCCGACGGAACACTCTCGCTCAACTCCGACGGCTCATTCACATACACACCCGATGACAACTTCTTCGGGCAGGACTCGTTCAGGTATCGCGCCAGCGATGGCACCGACCTGAGCGATCCGGCGACCGTGGCCATCGAGGTGGTTGAAGTCATTTGTCCCGGCGAAACCGTGAGCGATCAAGACGGAGTCGTCGAAGGTGCGTTCACGCACATAGGTGGCGAGGCGTCCCCCTGTAAGCCCTACGACGTGACCGCGAGCGAATCCGAAGGAGTCATCGACTTCGCGTTGGACGATGGCCCGACGGTTCCGTTCCGCGGCTACCTGGAGTTTGGCGCCCAGGAAGCGCCCGGCGGCGTCAACGGCCGAGCCCTCCAGTACGACCCGGATGGCGAAGGGCCTGCGGGATATCAGACCGTGCTGCTATGCCTCGGTCCAACATTCGACGGAGATGGCAACGTGTTGGCGCCGACCAGTGGGACGATCTTGCCGACCGGCCAGACGTGGTGTCTGGCAACGATGGGGAGCACCGCGGACGAAGCCGGTCTTTTCCTGAATCTGTATCAGGTCTACGGCGAGTCCGATCCGCGTTTCGCGATCGACTAGCTGCCGACCGGCTCGGGAACGCCGGTCTCGCGGGTAATCCCGAGACCGGCGTGGAGTTCTTCCCTGCGGGCGACATCGCCGGTGTCCGGCTCTGTCCCTGCGGCGGAAGCCATATGGATGCGCCAAGACCGCAACAAGTACTCCTCGTACGGCAACTCTCCATCGATTGCGGCGGCAACGCCCTTTGAGGCGACCGCGTCTGCGCTTTCGACGTCGCCGGCTTCCCACAGTGCTCTCGCGCGGATCCGGGCAATGCCGGCGGCAAAGAAGGCGCTCTGGTCACCTGCCTCCCGCTCGGCCGCGTTCACCACTGCGGTGGCCCGAGCAGGATCTCCAGCGCCAAGCAGCGCGTCACCCAGATGGATCGCAGCGTCCAGTGCCGAGTACTGATCCCCAGCCTCGCTGTAGGAGGATCGCAGCCGGGTGAGGTCCGATATCGCTCGTTGCACCCGACCGGTCTCGGCATCGAGGCGAGCGATTTGTACCTCCACGAATGGGATGTAGGCCTGCGCGTCGGCAGCCCGGAGAATTCGGTGGGCTTCCTCTAGTTCGCTAGTCGCCTCTTCGTAGCGACCCTGGCCGATGAGAACCTCGGCGATGTTTGCGCCGGCGAGGGCAGCGTGCGTCGTGTTGCCCGCCCTTTGTGTTGCATCTTGCGACCGCCGATACCACGCAACCGCCTCTTCCCAGTGCCCGGCGAAGTAGGCGAAGCCCCCTTCGTTATTCATCACGTTCGAAGCCCGCTGCAACTCGCCCAGCCGCTCGAACATCTCGAGCGCCTCGTCCCGATGCGTAGCCAGTTCAGGCTGACCGAGCATGTGGTGAGCCCAGTCCTGGACGACGAATGATCGGGCCAGTGCGTCTTCGTCGCCTACGGAAGCTGCCTCGACCGCGGCCCGCTGAGCGGCGTCGAGCGCAGCTTGGGGCTTCCCCTCGTTCAGGGCGATTCCTGCTGCGTATGAATCAAGCCGGGCAAGCGCCCGCCGGCACTCTGCCGAACCATGATCTGCCACCATGTTGCGCCCCAGGGTGATGTTGCGTTTCGCGTTGCTATACGACCCACCCATGTTCCAGGTCCGCGCCCTCCGTAACATCAATTCAGCACATACGACCTCATCGCCCGCCGCCAAACGAAGCGCCGACCGAAGCGCGGCGCGCGCCTCGTCGTACATACCAGCCTGAACCAGCACGTCGGCCAGCGAGGTGCATACCTCTCGCAACTCAGCTTCGCCCACTCCTTCGAGCCGACGTGCCGCTTCGATCGCTCGCCGGTACTGCGCCGCGGCTTCGACGTTGCTGTAGCCGTCCCGGGCCTTGTTTCCCGCGATCACGGCGTACTGCCAAGTGCCTTCGTAGTTGCCAGACCGCCAGAAATGCATGGCGAGGGGCTCCGCCACCGCGGCGCGGTCTACTCCGGCGAGTCCCTCGATCGCGTCGGCAGCTCTGGCATGAAGTGCTCGCCGCGTGCGATAGGAGATTCCCTGATAGGCCACATCATGCACGAGTGCGTCGCGAAACCTCAGGCGGGTATCGCCGTCCTGCTCCAGGTATTCGGAGAGGGCGAGCCCCGCCGGGCCATCGAAGGTGAGATCATCACCGGCGAGGAGCTCTTCCAGTACGACACGGCGAAAACCTCTGCCGAGGACGGCTGCGTGGTAGAGGATCTGTCGCGGCGCCGGTCCGAGACGGTCGATGCGGGTGCGAACCAGCGCATCGAGAGAATCCGGCAGATCCCCTACGGTTCCCGTCTCGCGGGCATTCCGAACGATCTCTCCCAATATGAATGGATTGCCGGCGCCACGCGCCAGCACCAAATCGAGGTCATGGGGACGGAGCGGAGCTGCCTCGGTTGCTGTGACGACCAGCCTTCTCGCCTCATCCTCGGTAAGGAGGCCGAGGGTAATGTCGGCATCGATTCGACCAAGGCTGTTGCTGAGGGATTCCCTGCTGGTCGCGACGACCAGCCAGGCGTGGTCTGTGGTCGCCCGGGCGATACGGTTCACGAGAGCCTCGGACGCGGGGTCCAGCCAATGGAGATCTTCGACGACGACCAGGAGTGGGCCATCCGTGATCTCGTTCAGCAACCGGGCGACGGCGATTTCGGTCTGCGGCCGACGAAACCGGGGCTCGATCGTGGCAGTCTCTGGCGTCTCGGGCACGGTGATGTGTGTGGCGTCTCCCAGGAGCGGAAGCGCCCAAGCCAGGCTGGGGGCCGACCGGCTGACGATATCTGCGAGGTCGCGCGCCATCTGCTCTTGCGAACGCCGCTCGATCCCGAGGAGCTCTCGCAGCGGGTCCCGGAACGCCCAGTACGGGTTCTCACCACCGGTCGGGTCTGAGCGCACCACGATCATGTGCGGGGCTGCCGTTGTGCCGAACGCGTGACGGAGGAGTCGGGTCTTGCCGAAGCCCGCAGCCCCACGGATCGCGACCACAGAGCCTTCGCCGCCTTCGAGGCGTTTGCGCATTCGGCCGATCACGTCGAGTTCGTCGTTTCTGCCGACGAAAGGGAGGACCCCAACCTCAGCAGTGGTGCGCGGGCCTCGCTCCGGGCCGACGAAGCACACCGGAACCGGATCCTTCTTGCCCTTGACCGTGAGCGGTTCGAGCTCTGCACCTTCGAACAGGGTGCGAGATCGATTGACGACTGCCGGGCTGACCAGGATGGCTCGGCTGTCTGCTGCGCCAGACAGGCGGGCCGCAAGATTGATCGTGTCTCCCATGACGGTGAAGGCGGACCGGAACTCGGTACCGATGTGCGCCGTGAAGAGGTGACCGCGGCTGATCCCAACCTGGACGGGCAGCGCCAGATCCGTCTCGACGATACGCCGCGCCGTACGCAGCATGCGGCCCTCGTCGTCCTCATGGTTCGCGGGGACCCCCGCGATCAAGGTGACCTTGCCCCCGTCCGTATCGGAGTCCGCGTTGAGAAACGTCACCTGCTCATGGTCGGCGGCCTCCTGGACGACCCGCATCAGTTGGTCCAGCTGCGCGGCGACCTCATCCGGTCCGCCTTCTCGGAGCGCGGCGCCCATCCCTACGTATTTGACGAAGCCAACGGTGGCGATGCGATGCTCGGACTCGCTGCGGTCCTCTCGCAGGTAGTCATGCAACGAAGGCGTGATCCGCGATGCGATCGTGCCGGCGTCTACGGGACGCCGTGCGACCTCGACCCCCTCCTGCCATCGCGGCGTCCGCCAGCGAAGGAGGACGCCAGGGGCCTTCGCGTCTCCCGCAGCGTCCGGCTCGAGCCGCGCTGCCACCTCGGGAGAGATGAGAATCTCGCCTGCTCCTGCGGTGGCCTCGAGATGGAAAGTCCTCGCTGCGGTTTCCCCAACCACGACCAGCTCACGGTGGGAACCACCGACGAGATACAGCTCGATTGGCCCAGCGTGGACGCCGACAGACATCCGCAGCCCGATCTTCCCGACCGAGGTCGGAATCTTCGATGCGGTTCTGAGGGCGGTTCGCATCTCGACCGCGGCGGAGGCGGCCCGGATCGCGGCATCATGGCCCTCATAGAGAAGCAGCAGCGCGTCGCCTGCGAACCTCACGAGGCTTCCCCCTCGCTGGTAGGCGATGCGGAGCATCGATCCGAACACGTTGTTGAGCACCGCGGTCAGCTCTTCAGCGCCGATGCGGCCGCGCTGGGCGAGCTTCTCGGTGAGCACGGTGAATCCGGAGATGTCGACGAAGCAAAGTGCGCCGTCGACGCGTTGCCAGAGTTGCCCGGGGGCGTCGAGGTCCCACTCGGCCGCACGGCGAGGCAGGTAGCGGAGGAGCGGATCATAGGTTTCGTTCTGGCTGTCACCCATGAGCCACAGAGTATCCGGCACCGGGCAGTGTTCGCTCGCGGGTCCTCCGCGTGCGCGGCTGAGTCGCTACCAGCGCTCAACCGCACGTCTGGTCAAACCGCAACGTTCGCAGGCGGCGACTGCGGAATAGGCCGTCGCCGGGGTTGGTTCGGTCGCGTATGGATACGGAGATTCAAAGCGCCCTCAACCGCGGCGGTGTCATCGACATCACAACGATCGGAGCCCGCTCCGGGACGTCGCGTCGAATCGAGATCAACTTCGTTCAGCTGGACGGCAGGTATTACATCACGGGCCGACCCGGCCGCAAGCGTGACTGGCTGGCCAACCTGAAAGCCAATCCGGCCTTCACGGTGCATCTGAAGCATGAAGTGACGGCTGATCTGCCGGTCACGGCCAACCCAATCAGTGCTGATGACGAGCGAGCCGAGGTGCTGTACCGAATTCTCACCGAGAGTTGGGGGAACGAGGCGGCCAAGGCCGACCATCTCCTACCGCGGTGGGTTGCAGGAGCGCCGTTGGTGGAGTTCACGCTCGCAGGGTGACCCTGCCCCTCCAGATGATCAGCCGACACGGCGCAGGACCGCCCCCCTGGCCATCCTCCTGGCTTCCATCGGGTTGAACACTCTCTTGTTGACCCTGGCGACCCACATCGGATCGGCATCAGAGCTGCCGGATGGGCTCGGTGCTCAGGATCGTCATTGCGATTCTCCCTCGGATGGGGAGCGATCTCACAGTCGGGTTCGTGACCGGGCCGAGCACGAGCAGCATTCCTGACGGCGCGTTCCACCCGCCCAACCGGCCGGCTCTGACCTGTCGTTTACTCGCTCGGAACTCTTGCGCTATCCCGGGCCGTCTCGAGGCCGTCGAGGATGAGGTCGAGCCCGAACTCGAACTCGGAAGCGTAGTTGTAGCCGGGCTGGAGCGCGTGGTCGACGATCATCTCGACCAGGTAGGGGTACTCGTCGGCTGGGAGCTGCTCGAGGATGGCCGCGGCAACGTCGCCGACGTCATGTTCGTCTTCGAAGGGCAGGGCGAGTTCCTGGAGCCCGAAACCGTAGATGTAGGCGTCCATGGCTGAGAAGGCATGGGCGGCCATCGCGATCGAAAACCCGGCTTCGCGGAGACAGCCAATCACCGAGTCGTAGTACCGCAATGCGGCAGGCCCGGGGTTGGCGCGCGAGTCCATGAGGCTGCTGGCCCACGGATGGCGGGAGAGGGTTTCGTGGGCGGAGATCGCCCGTCGGCGCATGGCAGCCTTCCAGTTGTCACCCTTCGCAGGCAGGTCGATTTCGCCCACGACCAGGTCGACCATGCCGTCGAGGATGTCGTCCTTGTCCGACACGTGGTAGTACAGGGACATTGCCTCTACATCGAGGTTGCGTGCCAGTTTTCGCATGGTGAGCGAGTCGATTCCACCCTCATCTGCGATGGCCACGGCCGCACGCAGGACCCTCTCTCTGTCGAGCGGAGTTCGCTGCTTGGTGCGTGGTCCAGGCTGCTCGGTCATCGGCCCTCCAAGGAAATCTCTTGACAACCTTACATCGTATGGTAGCTTCACGCCACACACCTTACATCGTAAGAATCATGATGTACAGAGAATCGAGTGAGCCGGCTTCGGGCGGGCTCGGCACCGAATGAGGGAGACGAGGAAATGGAAACTAGACAGGACATCACCACCGTTGACAGGAAGACGATGAAGGCCATCTTCCAGGACGCCTACGGCCTACCTGAAGACCAGCTGGAACTGCGTGACACCGATGTGCCGCATGTTGGGGAAGACGAGGTCCTGCTGCGCGTGCAGGCCGTGGGAGTCGCGATTGGTGACCGGCTCATCATGACCGGTCAGCCGTACATCGCTCGGCCGGGGTATGGGCTCCTCCAGCCAAAGCATCAGATACCCGGAATCGACGTGGCCGGTGTGGTTGAGGCGATCGGCAGGAACGTGACCGGGTTCCAGTTGGGTGATGAGGTGTTCGGTTGGTGCGACGGTGCCCTGGCAGAGTACGTGGCGGTCCGTGCAGATGCCCTCGTCTCGAAGCCTGCCAATCTCACCAGCGAGCAGGCAGCCACGGTTCCCACCTCGGCATTCGCCGCCCTTCAGGCACTCCGAGACACCGGACAGATCCACGAGCATCAGCAGGTGCTCATCCTTGGTGCGTCGGGTGGGGTTGGCACCTTTGCCGTGCAGATCGCCAAGTCGTTCGGCGCCGAGGTGACCGGTGTTTGCAGCACCCGCAATGTCGACATGGTGCGATCGCTCGGCGCCGATCACGTCGTCGACTACACGCGGGAGGCCATCGCCGAAAGTGGTCGCCGTTACGACCTGATCCTGGACCTCGCGGGCAATCGCTCTTTGTCGGATCTCCGAGATGTGCTTGCGCCCAAGGGCACGCTCGTCATCGTCGGAGGCTCAGGTGGTGCTTGGTTCATGGGCTTCGGCCGCACGATTCGAGCAGCCATGATGGCGCCGTTCGTCGGCCAACGGCTGCGTCCCTTCTTCTCGAAGCCGAACCAGGAAGACCTCGTTGTATTGAGAGCGCTCCTCGAGTCGGGGCACATCACGCCGCTGATCGACCGGACGTTCCCGCTGAGGGCTACCTCCGAGGCCATGGCCTACATCGGGGAGCGTCACACGCAGGGCAAGACGGTCATCAGCGTCTGAGGACCCTCACCCCGCCGGATGCCGAAGCCGGGCATTGGAACGAGCACAGCAAGGGTCCTACGCCACCACGACGGAGCGAGCACCCGACCACGAGATTGGACACACATGACTAGCCGTATCGCCGAGACATCACCACGCAGCGCCGCACTCATCGCAGGGGTCGGGTATCTCGCCATCTTCGGGCTCGCGATCTACGCCAACTTCTTCGTACGCACCGGGCTCGTGGAGCCAAACGATGCTGCAGCCACATTCAGCAACATCTCAGACTCCGAGTTCCTGTTCCGCACTGGGCTCGTCAGCTTCCTGATCGTGTTCATCCTCGATGTCGTGATCGCCTGGGCGCTCTACGTGCTCTTCAAGGCGGCGAGTAAGCAGCTCTCGTTGCTCACCGCCTGGTTCCGTCTCGTGTACACGGTCTTCCTCGGCGTGGCATTGATCTTCTTCTTCGGCGTCCTGCAGCTGGTGGGCGGCGCGGGCTATCTGACCGCGTTCGAGCCGGGGCAGCTTGATGCTCAGGTGATGTTGCTGCTCGAAGCGTTCAACTACGCGTGGCTCATCGGCCTCGCCTGCTTTGGCGTCCATCTGATATTGATCGGCTACCTGATGCTCGCGTCGGGATTGGCGCCGAGGGTCCTTGGCGTCCTGCTTGCTGTGGCGGGCATCGCCTACCTGATCGACACCTTCGCCTATGCACTGCTGTCCAGCTACGCCGATTACGAGGCTGCGTTCCTGGTGATCGTCGCCGTGCCTTCGGTAGTCGCAGAATTGGCATTCACCGTGTGGCTCCTGGCGAGAGGGGGACTACCGCAGGAGGCATCGCAGTAGCGTCCAGTAACAGATTCGTCGCCGCGAGACGGCCAACATCATCCTTCCCAGCCGGCTGGGTGGTCAGCCCTCGTCGCCGCTCCCGGTTACGGGGTGGGGACCGTGGCCGTCTAGGTGAGCGCTGACACAGTGAGTTGGTAGACGTAACTCACGCGGCCTCCACTGTCGGGCCTCGATCCCACTCGCACGCCGCCGAGCTTCTCCACCGCGCGCTGCGACCGCAGGTTCTCTGCAGCAGCCAACCAGACAACGCGGCTGACAAACCGGAACGCATGCTGCAACATGAGACGCGTCAGCTCCCCGTTGTAGACACCGCCCCAGTGTGATCGGGCCAGGAATATCCACCCGATCTCCACCTCATCCGCTTGCCGGTCGTAGCCATGAAAGCGCGCAGACCCGATCACTCGCTGAGTCTTGCTGTCGATGGCGATCAACGCTCCCCCCGACTCCAGGGACTCACGGAAGAATGCTTGAAAGCTCCCCTCTTCATGGCGGTTCTTGACAGGGTGCTGGTCCCAGATCAGCGGATCGGCAGCGACCGCGTAGAGGTCGTCATAGTTCCGAAACGAAGCGGCCTGAGTTCGACCAGGTCGCCGTTTAGAACCGGTTGGTACTCAAAAGGCATCTGGCTCCTTCCGCCGGGGCGCGACAAGCCATCATTCGTCTTAGGTGTAGGCCAGGCGATCTTCCGCCTATGCAAGGATCCCCAACCCAAGGGCCAACTCGATTCGTCGACATTGGCGCGACCGACCGACCCATGCGCAATGGAGCATGTGCGCCAGTCTGCAACTGGTCGCCGCTGGCTTCCATCAAAGGGACAACACAAGGCACCTCGCTGATCGTCCTCGCCCCTTGATCGCCCTTCCGAGCGCCGATTCGAACCGCCGTGTGGGTCGGCTCCTCTTCCGAGCGGGGAGCCGCGGGCCCCTAGATGTGCTGATCGAAGAGGATCATGTTGCCGTCGGGGTCGGTGAGCATGAAGCTCGCCGGACCGGTTGGCGACTCCCCAGTCGTGTCATTGGCCGGTTCCAGTCCAGCTGCCTCAAACCGGCTGCTCAGCTCCCGGACGTCGGTGAAGCCGTCAACCGGCTCGCCGAGACCGGTCCAGCCGGGATTGAAGGTCAGGATATTCGACTCGAACATACCGTGAAACAGACCAATGACGTGAGGCTGGTTCGCCATGATCGTCCAGGTCTCGCCGTCGCCTCCGATCATTTCGAATCCCAGCTTCGAGTAGAAGTCCCGCGACGCAGGCATGTCTTCGACGGTGAGGCTCACCGAGAATGCCCCGAGGTCCATAGTTGCTCCCTTGACTCGGCGGTTGGCAAACAACGATACCGATTGACCCGGAGGATTGACCGTGAGACGGCAACTGCACGTCCTCGAAATTGGTGTCCTTTCCGGCCCTCAGCCCACGTATGGGTCGCGGTGCGTGACCCACCCAAACGCCTGGCTCGAAACCGGTAGCGTCAGTGGGGCAGCAAGGGGAGAAGCGAATGACAGAGCAGACCACCGAGAGGATCGCTGCCGTGTGCAGCCGGGTCCTGCATCAGAACTGGCGCGAGGGCGAACAGGACGGTCGGCACTATGGGTTCACGGCGCCGAGCCCGGGACACTACGACTGGCAGTGGTACTGGGACTCTGGCTTCCACTCCATCGTCTGGCGACGTCTCGACCCGGCGCGCTCCCGCCTAGAGCTCGAGACGCTTCTCGACGCGTCGCACGACGGGTTCATCGGCCACACCACGTTTCTCGGTCGACCGCTGAACCTCGAACGGGCGATCCGGTACAACATCGCAACCCGGAACGCATCCGCAACCAGCACCATCCAACCTCCTCTGTTGGCATGGGCCTGGTCGATTGCCGTCGGCGACCCAGGACTGGAGCCTCGAATCCACAGCCACCACGAATGGCTCCGCACCCATCGCGATCTCGGAGGCGACAACCTTCTCTGGCTGGTCCAACCCGATGAGTCCGGTCTGGACGCGTCACCAAAGTTCGATCACGTCTGGGGGAGGAGGGCCCAGGGTCGCCGGCTGTTTCCCTCGCTCATCCACGCCAACCGCAGGCGCGGGTTTGATGCTCGCCGGATCGCTGCGGACGGTCGGCCGGTCGTGTGTGAGGTCGTGACCAACGTCGTGTGGTCGTTGTCCGAGCAGGCGCTGGGGAATGCTTCGCCGACCCCCGCCTTGGTAGCGCGCCTGTGGAACGACGACGTCGGACGTTTCCTCGACGACACGCGGTCACCCGTGCGGTCGGCCGCCCCGGCCGAGATTCCAATCACGTGGGACACCCTTGCTCCGCTCGCGCTTCCCGACCTGCCGGACGAGATCGGTCATCGCCTGATCCAGGAGGTCCTGTTTGCCCCCGGCCGGTTCTGGGGCGGCGTGCCGCTGCCTTCGGTCGCGTTCGACGATCCGGCCCACAGCTCACGGGACGACTACTGGGGTTTGCGCAGGCTCTGGCGCGGGCCGAGTTGGGTCAACGCGGCGTGGTTCGTGTGGATGGGCCTGCAGCGACTCGGCTACGAGGCCGCGGCAGCGGATCTGCGTGATCGACTTGCCGCCGTTGTGCTGCGCGAGGGTCTCCGCGAGTACTACGAGGCCAGAACGGGGGCAGGCATGGGTGCCCGTGATTTCGGGTGGTCATCGCTGGTGTGGGAGATGGTTGAGCCACTCGACGCCACTTGATGAAGTTGCCGCCAATGGGTTGTCGCCGCTAGCCGTCGTCCGGGAAGAGGCAGAATGGGTGTCCCTCGGGATCCAGCATGACCCGCACGGCTTCTTGCGGCTGGTGGTCGGCCAACTTGGCACCGGCCTCCAGCGCCCACTGCACTCCAGCTTCGAGATCGTCCACCCCGAAATCGAGGTGCACCATCATCAGCTGCTCCCCCTCGACTGGAGGCCAGGTGGGGGCAACGTAGTGGGGCTCCCACTGGAACTCGATCTTCTGGTCGCCGTTCGGTGACCGCATGAGCGCCCACCCGTCTTCGGACGGATTGCCCGGTTGCGGGCCCTCGCTCCTCACGATGGGCCAGCCGAGGAGGCGCTCGTAGAACCTCGCCAGAACAATTGGATTGGCGGCATCGAGCACAGGTCCAGCGAGCCGCATGCCTGGTCTCGTCACGATGGTCCTCTCTGTGGCTCCCGCTACGACTGTACGCGCCTTGAGGCCGCGCCGGCCGACGACACGCTCCGAGCCGCCGAGCTGCGTCGCAGGTTCTGTGGAGCGAACCGGCGCGCCGCGCCGTCGGCCGCGCGGCAGGCGTCAGAGTGTGTCGATCTTCGTTCGATCCTCTCGGCCTCTTAGGCTCATGTCATGGACGCTGAACGATCACCCGACGTTCCGACTCTGATCGCGGCCACGATCGACTGCGTGGATCTCGAAGCCATGACCCAATTTTGGGGGCGGCTTCTCGACGTCGAGTTCCGCACCATCGAACACTTCGGGTTCCTGGCACATGCTGCCGACCGCAAGGTCACGATCTGGCTGCAGCAGGTACCTGAAGCGAAGGCAGGCAAGAACCGGGTTCACCTCGATCTGGTCGTGGCGGACCTTGACGCGGCCCTGGAGCGAGTCAGATCGCTGGGTGGCGGCGTCGGGGACCGCAGGGACTGGCAGGGATTCGTATGGAATACCTGTACTGATCCCGAGGGCAACGTCTTCGACATCATGCATGCGCAACAGCCGGTCGACGGCGAATAGGAGTCCCGGGCCCGTTCACACTGGCTGCGCATACCTATCGTCCTTCACTTTCGTGGTGCCTCCGGTGATGTGAGGCGTAGGTTTGGTGGAAAGCGTCGATGAGGAGCGATCGAGTGAGCAATGAGCCGTCCCCGCCCACCGTGACCCAGTTGCGTCTTGTAGTGGAAGCCGAAGACTTCGACGATGCAGTCGGCTTCTACCGAGACGTTCTGGGGCTGCGGGAGGAGTTCTTCGTTGAGAGTGAAGGGGACGCTCGGGTGATCGCGCTCCAGGCAGGCAGGGCAACGCTCGAGATCATCAACCCGGGTCAGAGGCGCCTGATCGACCAGCTGGAAGTCGGTAGCGAAGTGAGCCGGCACATTCGGGTTGCCTTCGAGGTGGCAGACGCGAACCTGACGACGGATCGGTTGGTGGCGGCAGGTGCCGAGCTGCTCGCCGCTCCAACCGAGACGCCGTGGCGTTCGCTCAACTCGAGGTTGGAAGCCCCGGCAGGTTTGCAGATCACCCTGTTCGAGGAACTCGACGCGGCCGACTGATCCGGCGGCAACGGCGATCTGCCAGGTGTTGCACTGCGAGGTCCGGCCGAAGGACTCTTGCGGATGGGCCCTTCCGGAGCGAAGGTCAGGGTGACTCCGGACGGTGAACCATGGGAGATGATCAGGTAACGATCGATCCGCGGTTCCATCCGCCCCCGGACCGGGGAGGAAGGGCGGTCTGGGTCGCAATCGCCGCGGCGGCCGTTGTCGCGGTTGCATTTGGGACCCTGCTGAGCTCCGCGACGTCCGTCGAGTCAGATGAGTCGCACGCAGCCAGTTCAACCCAGACCTTCCCGGCTGCCACGACGTCGCCGGCCGCATCGAGCGTTTCCTCGGCTCGGCCGAACGCTCCACTGGCAGCCCTGGAGATGCCGCTGTCAGATGCAGTGCCTGGCTTCACCGACGCGATCGCGTTGTTGACGACGCCTCCAGATGGGTTCAACGTTATGCGCTGGAGCCCGGATGAGTACAGAACACGCGTCGTCCTGTCTCTCGAGCGCGACGACGCTCCGTCTAGTGGGTCATGGCCTGTGGGGCTGGACGCCTCCGGCCAGTGGTTCGCCCAGGGTCTTTCCGACGGGATCTTGACCGTCCATCCCGTGGCTGATGCCGGGGATCGGTTGGTGCAACCTGAGGCCATCGGACTCCACGTTCAATCGGTTGCCTGGCATGACACCGAACCCGGCTTGCTCGCATGGGTGGAGTGTCCCCGATCCTCGAGCGGGTCGGCCGACCTCTACACCCTGGACGTCGCAGATGACACCGCAGATCGAGTACTCGTGCGCTCCTTCGAGGGGGCCTGTCGAGAGGGCGCGTGGGGGGACGAGTCGACCGTGTGGGTCGAGAGGTCGACCAGCGGTGGCGGCTTCCTGATAAGGGCAGACGAGGAGGACACCCCTAAGTGGATCCTTGTCGGCACCGACGGCACAGGGACCTCGATCGACTTTGATTCCACCGTGCCGGTTGAAGCTCCCGAAGGTGAGCCTGTGAATCCCGGGCCGAGTCTCGCGGAGGACGAGTCCCTATGGGAGACAACCTTTTCGCCAGACTGGCGTCTCGCGGCCCTGATCGTTGGGTCCGACCGCGACGAGCCCGGCTCGAAACTCCGCATCGTGCAAGCGGCGACCGGCGACGCAATCGCGGAGTTCGCCGAACCCGGCTCCGAACTGATCACCATGGCGTGGTCTACCAACGGCCGCTTCCTGGTCTACGAATCCTGGAACTTCGATTCCGGACCGGGGGCTCTGGTCTTCTACGACACCGCCACCAACACGACCACGACAGTCCCACTATCCGAGATCGTGGACGAAATCAGAACCGACATTGGCCTGCCGCCGGTCTGGGCAATGGACGGCTCGAAGGTCAATCGGGCAGATGTGGATGCCGCAACCATCAGCCCCAGCTCCAACCCGACCCTCGTCCCATCGGCCGAAGGCGACGCGTCGCTGGACACCTCGATGCTCCGGCTCACGGTGGGAGTCAGGACTACAGCGCCGGACAACCCGCGACTTGACTTCCTCAACACCATATGCGACGAGTCTTGCTACCGCGACGCGGTTGTGGTCGCCCCGGAAGGGGGACGACGTGGAACCTGGTTGGCGGATACTCCGTTTCATGTGCGACACGGTTTTGTCAACGAAGGCGAGGAACCACTCGGACCAAGCTTCGAGGTCGTCCTGTTTGTGACCCGCCGCAATGGTGTCACGCTGGCCGGCGATGGCTATACGTTGAACCACATGTATCGATTCTCGTCGGATTATGTCCTGCACGGCGTCACCAACCAGTGCGGGCCGGGCTATTGGGATCAGACGCAGGCCGAAACGTGCGAGTGGTTCGTCCACGACTTCCCCGCCGGCCTTCCGGAGGGCAGATACGACATCTGGGCCGAATGGATTGCGCCGTGCTCGGCCTGGCTGGATCTCGAACTTATCGAAACCTGTCTCGACCCAACGCTGCCGATGACCCGATTTGCCTCGTCGGTGAACATGCCGTTCTCCGCCAGCGACTCCGAGGACTGACCAGGGGACCACAGGTCCCACCCAGGCCACCTTCGGATGGCGTGACTCGGCCCGAAGTCACGGATTTCGATGATGGAGCCCATGCCGGCGCCTCAGGGCATCTCGATAGGGTGCCGGGATGGCCGTTCCCGAGGACTACCGGTTGGTGACCGCGCAGTGGCTCACCCATGCGCTGCGGGCAGGCGGGATTGGTGACGAGGCGGTTGTCACCTCATTTCGGGCAGAGCGACTGGGTGAGGAACAAGGCTTCACCGGTGCCCTGGCACGCCTCGATCTCACCTACGCTCATCCGGTTGAGGGTGCCCCGTCTTCTCTCGTTGCCAAACTCAGCCCGCCACTCTCGGATCTCGACGTGGGTCGCCGTGAGGTTGCGTTCTACGAGGAGATCGCTTCCGGTCGGCAGTTGCCCGTACCCATCTGCTACTACGGCGAGGTCGACCCCGATAGCGGAGCCGGAGTCCTGCTCCTCGAGGACCTGAGTCATCTGCGAGGTGTGAACTTCCTGGACGGCTGCACGCCGGATGAGGCTGAAGCCGCAGTGCTGGGTCTGGCGGCGATCCATGCCGCGTGGTGGAACGATCCCGCCCTGGAGACTCTGGATTGGGCGTTCTCGCTGGCAGGCAGTTCATTCCCCGACTGGTGGGCCCGCTACCCACAAAAGGTCGAGCTGTTGTTGCCCGGTATCGCTCTACCCGCATCCTTCGTGGACTTCGGAGAACGGTTTGCGACGGACATGCCGCTGGTTCTCGAGCAGCTCGAGGGCCGACCTTTCACCGTGATTCACCGAGACATCCACGTCGACAATCTCCTGTTTGGATCGCGGCCCGAAGATCCGGCAGCGGTCTTGATCGATTGGCAGCTTGCCGGAGTCGGGAAGGGGGTCAGCGACGTCGCTTTCCTGCTGATGAGTTCGCTATCTCCGGCTGATCGGCGGACCTCAGAACGCAGGCTGGTGAGTCGTTATCACAACCGCCTTGGCGAACTGGGCGTGGTCGCGTATTCATTGGAGCAGTGCTGGGCGGACTACGTAGTCTCAGCCGCCGGAAGACTCTTCATCACGGTCGCGGCAACCGTTCTGCTGGACAACTCGACTGCTCACCAGAAGGAGTGGCGACGCGTCGACCTCGAACGCCTTGCTGCGTTTGTGGAAGATCACCTGCCGGGCGAGGCGATCGACCTTCGCTAGCGGTGGTTGAGTGTCGGCCCTCGCCCACACCGTGATAGCAGCCTTACCAGTGACGAGCCCTTCACCGAGACGCCGCAGCGCCTCGGTGCGCTTCGCGGAAACGGCCGCGAAAACACCGCCCCCGTTCCGTCGGCAATGAGAAGCCCAGCATGTGCCGCCTCGGGTCGCTGGTCTGGCGGGTTCGGGTCGGCGAGTACTGTTGGCTATTGGGATCCACCGAAGCGTTCGTCTTCGCGACATCGATTCTGCGGTTGCACGATCTCCGGTTTGCCACCACCTTCCACGAGGTCGGGTTCCACGTCGATCGATTCGATTCCAGCTACGGCATCGTCTGTCTGGCGGGAAGGGAACTGTTCCATGTCGACTCAAGAGATCGAGGGCTGGGTCAACCCAAGGTATGAGACTGCCCGCCGTGCCCCTACACTCGGCCACCGACTAGGAGGTCAACCATGGCAACAGGAACCGTCAAATTCTTCAATGATCAGAAGGGCTTCGGCTTCATCACCCCAGCGGACGGCGCCGACGTGTTCGTCCACGTCTCGAACGTCGAGCCCGGCAGCGTCCTCACCGAGGGCACTCGTGTTGAGTACGAGACCGCGGAAGGTCGCAAGGGCCCAGAAGCGATCAACGTACGAGCCGTCTGACGTTGGCGCGTGGACGCGAAGGAGTAGCGAAGCGCGCCAGGGAACGTGCTCGCCAGGAAAAACAAGAGGCGAAGCGGCAGAAACGGTGGAATCCCGAAGCAACGGACGACGCGGCTGAGGCGCCGGACGAGGCTGCACTCATGGAGGAGTTTCGGGAACTGAGCGAGCGCCACGCCGGCGGCCTGGTATCAAACGATGACTACGCCGAGGAGCGGAGCCGCATATTCGGTGAGCTGGGCATCGACGTCGACTGACGTTCGCCCAGGTTCGCTACGTCGCAACTCTGGGTCGACCCCACTTTGCGAGGGGTGAGCCGGGTCGATCCGACCCAATGACTTCCACGCAGCCCACCACCGGGTGGTCGGCCGGGCACAGTTCTGGATGGCGGCCCCGTTGGGATTCCTCCGAAGACGGATCCGCCTAGCCTTGGGCCATGACGTCACCCGACTTCACGCTGCTCGACCAGGCCGGCGAACCGTGGACCCTCTCTGATCACCGCGGTCATGGCGTGGTGCTGCTCTTCCTGCGCGGAGATTGGTGACCGTACTGCAACGGCCAGCTGGTCAGCGTGGCACTGCGACACAACAAATTCCTGGATGCGGGTGCGGTAGTCGCCGCAATCGACGTCGACTCGACGGGTGAACATGCGGCGATGGTCGAGAAGCTCAACCTGCCGTTTCCCATGCTGTCCGATCCCGACCGGGCGCTGGCGATCGGCCCGTACGGCTTGATGAATGGGCAGGACCCTCGTGGCCTCGCCATCCCCGCAACGATCCTCATCGACCCGGAGGGGAAAGAGGTCTTGCGGTTGGTGAGCCGCGATTTTGCCGACCGCCCATTTGAAGGCCTGGTCCTAGAGCACCTGGCAGGCTTGGCACTCGACCCAGCACAGCAAGCGCTACCCGCGCCGGGTGACCCGCAGCCGGGGCCGAAGGCGATGCCGTTCGGTGAACTGCGCAGCTACTTCCGGGGAGCCAAGTTTGGCGGCAAGGCGGTGGGTCTGCGCGCGGGGGCTACGGACGAATGGGAGCAGTTCGGCCTGCTGATGGACCACTACATGGAAGATGTCACGGCCATGTACCGCATCATCCGTGACCGTGACTCGAACTGAATCGACGAGACCGGTCAGTTAGCCTCTCGTGCGACGGAGCAGAACGGGAGCTACCGCCGTGACCGAGAGCGGCAACAGGATCGCGGCGGCTGTGGAGCGCTGGGTGCCCGGCGTGGCCCTGGTTCGGAACTACCAGAAGGCGTGGCTGCGCAACGACCTCGTGGCTGCGCTGATCCTGACCGCGCTCCTCGTGCCGCAAGGGATGGCCTACGCGGAGCTCGCAGGCCTGCCCGCCGTCACCGGCCTGTATACGACGGTGACCGCCTTGCTCGGCTACGCAGTGTTCGGCCCGTCGCGGATCTTGGTGCTGGGCCCGGACTCCTCGCTCGCTCCGCTCATCGCCGCCATCATTGCTCCGCTCGTCATCGGGGATTCACCTGCCGAGGCGGTGGCGTTGGCAGGCATGCTGGCGATCCTGGCCGGGCTGATCGAGATCGGCGCAGGCCTCTTGAAGCTGGGCACCGTCACCGACCTGCTGTCCATGCCGGTGCGGATCGGTTACCTCAACGGCATCGCCTTGCTTGTGTTGGTCAGCCAGCTCCCCAAGCTCTTCGGCTTCAGCACCGAGTCGGACGGCTTCCTCGACGCCATCTACGAGTTCGTTGCGGGGGTCGTCGACGGCGAGACCGTCTGGGCTTCGTTGCTGCTGGGCGTCGCCACCATCGCGATCATGATCATCGGTCGTCGGATCGCCCCCCGAATTCCCTGGGTGCTGATCGCAGTGATCGGTGCCATCGCCATCGTCGCTTTGCTGGATCTTGCCGAAGAAGGCGTGTCGGTGGTCGGCGTGCTGCCTTCCGGGTTCCCGAGCCCAGCGTTTCCCACCGTGTCCTGGGACGACATGGGCCCGCTACTGGCGGGAGCGCTCGCCATTGCGATCGTCTCCGTGGCGGATACTGCGGCCCTATCCCGCAGCTTCTCAGCCAAGCGGGGAGACCGCGTCGACCAGAACCACGAGGCGGTGGGCCTTGGTGCGGCCAACATCACTGCCGGGTTTTTCCAGGGGTTCCCGATGAGTGCCAGCTCGTCGCGAACCGTGGTGGCGGAGTCGGTCGGGTCGAAATCTCAGCTGACCGGCGTGATCTCCGCGATCGCGATCATCATTCTCCTGATCGGCGCCAACAGCCTTCTGGCAGATCTGCCGTCCTCGGTGTTGGCAGCGATCGTGATCGTTGCCTCTTTCGGGCTCTTCGACGTGCAGACCATGTGGTGGCTGCTGCGGGTGCGACGGACCGACTTCGCTGCTTCCGTGATCGCCATGCTCGGTGTGGTGCTCCTCGGAGTGCTCGAGGGTCTGCTCATTGCTATCGCGGTCTCTCTCGCGGTGTTCGTGTGGAAGAGATGGCGACCCCACACCGCGGTTCTGGGGAGGGTCGCCGGCAGAAAGGGGTATCACGACATGGGTCGCCATCCCGATGCATACCAGGTGCCCGGCCTCCTCCTGTTCCGCTTCGATGCGCCGCTCTTCTTCGCCAATGCTCCTTACTTCGAGGAGACCCTGCTCGAAGCCATCGACGCCGAGCCCGAGGCGGTCCATCGAGTGGTGATCGCGGCTGAGCCAATGACCGATGTCGACAGCACCGGCGCTGAGACACTGGGGCTGGTGCTCGACGAACTGGATGCACGGGACATCGAGTTCTCCTTCGCGGAACTCAAGGGACCGGCCAAGGATCGGCTGCGCCGTTACGGCTTGTACGACAGGATCGGGGACGCATTCTTCTACTCCACGCTCGGTGACGCGGTGATGAAGTATGCGGCCGAAAAGGGGGTTGCCCCCCGCGCGGCAGGCGGAGACCGTGGCGAAGGGGATGGGGATCTCCCCGAGCCGGCGTAGTTCACTCGGGCGAGGGCGCAACCAGCTCATCCTTGCCTGCCACCAGAAGCCGAACCTTCATCGGCCGATGTCCATCTGCGGCTGTAGCTGTTGCTCTCGCGCATTCGAAGACGATGCTTCGAAACTCGCCGGCGGCAGGTAATCGGGTCGAACGGCCCTACCAGCGGTGCCGGTAGTGACGGAAGATACAGTAATTACTGCAAGTAATGGAAGGACAGAGCATGGACCGGGAGGAGTTGCGTTTCACCGAGGAGATGGGCGCCGTATTCGATCAAAGCGGCTGGTCCCGAATGGCAGGCCGGGTTTGGGGCTACCTTCTCATTGTCGACGCTGAGCAGCTGTCCGCCGCCGAACTCGCAGAAGCGCTCGATGCCTCGCTGAGTTCCGTGAGCAGCGCGACACGCGAACTCACGGGCCTCGGCATGTTGGATCGCATCCGGCAGCCGGGCGAGCGGCGGGACTACTTCACGATTCACCACGGTTCCATGCTCAACCTCGTACGCCGGCGTTTCGAGATGGTCGCGGTGCTCGAGAACCTTGCAGGCCGAGCCCGAGAGAGTTTCGGCGAGCGTCCCATCGCCCAACCTCATCTCGAAGAACTCGACGAGGTGTACGCCTGGTTTGCACGGGAGCTTCCGTTGCTCGTAGAGCGGTACGTGGCTCAGAAGGGGAGCACGAAGAGGAGGTGACGGCAATGCTCATCGAGATGAAGGACGTCTCCAAGCGCTATGGAGGCGGTCCGGTTGCGGTGGTCGCCCTCGACGAGGTCGGACTCCTGATTGAGGCAGGTGAATTCGTCGTGGTGCTTGGGCCGTCTGGGAGCGGCAAGACGACCTTGCTCAACATCGTCGGAGCACTCGACGCAGCTAGCGAAGGTGTCGTGCGGGTGAACGGAACTGATCTGGTCGGGGCGAGCCGTAGGGAGTTGTTCGCCTTTCGGGCGGAATCCGTCTCATTCGTGTTCCAGGCGTTCAATCTGTTCCCCGGCCTCACTGCCTGGGAGAACGTCAAGTTTGGGCTCGATGTCTCGGGGTCAGATGACGATCCGGCATGTTTGCTGGAGAGCGTCGGGCTCGGCGACAAGGCGACGCGGTTCCCGCACGAGCTGTCGGGAGGAGAGCAGCAGCGGGTGGCGATCGCCAGAGCGCTAGCCACCGGGAATCCGGTGTTGCTATGTGACGAGCCGACCGGAGAACTCGACTTTGTGACCGGAGTGCAGATCCTCCGGCTGCTGCAGCAACAGGCACGCAACGGGCACGCAGTGGTTGTCGTCACGCACAATCGGGAGATTTCACGCATGGCCGACCGGGTGGTCGAGCTATCCAGCGGACGCATTCTCAGCGATGGGCCGCCCGCCGCCGGCCCGGCTCCCGTGTCGGAGCTGCACTGGTGAGGGGGATGATATGAACAAGATGGGTCTGCTACTGCGCTGGTCCTGGCGGGACCTTCGCACGCATTGGATCAAGGTCGCTGCTATCGCGCTCGTCATTGGCATCGGCACCGGAGGTTACGCCGGGCTGACATCTACCACCGAGTGGCGACGCATCTCCTATGAGGAGAGCTACAACCTGCTCGCCATGTACGACATCCGCATCGTGCTGCCTCCCGGCGCAACGGTAGACGCCGGCGAGCTGACCCAGGTTGTGGCGGCTAGTTCCGCAGCCGAGGTGATCTCGGCGACCACCGAACGCCTCGTCGTGCCTACCCAGGTCGATGCGTCGACTGCTTCGAACACTGTGCTCACCCGCGGCGAGATCACAGGGGTGGCGTTCGCACCAGGGCCGGCCGTAGGCAAGTTCCACGCTCCTGCCGGCCGGCTGCTCACCTCGGCCGATGCCGGCAAGCCGGTAGCCATGCTGGAGCGTTCATTCGCCCGCTTCTACGACCTTCCGGCCACTGGGACGATTCTGGTGAGCGGCGATCGCGAACTCGAATACGTCGGACAGGCGAGTACGCCGGAGTATTTCACCGTTGCACCCGAAGGCGAGGTGTCGGGCACCGAAGCGACGTTTGCCGCCGTGTTTACGACGCTCGAGACGGCGCAGCAGCTGGCGGGTGCCGAAGGCCAGGTCAACGACGTAGTCCTTTCACTGGTACCCGGCACGGATGCCGCAGCGGTGGCTGCAGAGATCGAGGTGGAGCTCGAGCGCCGCGGCTTCGGTGCCGCAGTCACCACTCGCGACGATAATTTGTCCTACACCGCGCTCACCAAGGACATTGATCAAGACCAGGCAATGTTCAACGTGCTTGCCATCCTGCTCATGGCGGGAGCCGTCACCGCGGCGTTCAATCTCATCCAGCGTTTGATCGAGGAACAGCGACGCGAGTTGGGCATCGGCATGGCGTTGGGCGAGCGTCCGCGCGTCCTCGCGGTGCGACCGCTGCTCGTGAGTGCGCAGGTAGCGCTGCTCGGCGTTGCGTGTGGTGTGGTCGTGGGGGTCGTCGTCGGCAACGCCATGGGGGCGGTCTTGCGCGATCTCATCCCACTGCCGATATGGGACACATCGTTCAAGCCCGGCATATTCTCGGTGGCGGCTGTCATCGGATTCGCGGTGCCCTTCATCGCGACTGCTGTGCCGGTCATCGGAGCCGTACGGGTGATGCCGATCGATGCCATCAAACCGCTGCATTTGACCGCAGGGAAGCCACTCCGCACTCCGCGACACCCCCGGGATAGGAATACCTTCCGGTTGGTGCCGTTTCGCAACCTGATCCGCGCTCGTCGCCGTACGAGTCTCACCGTGCTCGGCATTGCGGCCGCGGTAACCGTGCTGGTCGGATTCCTCGGCATCATGGATTCAGCTTTCGGGGCGATCGACACTGCTGAGCGTGAGATGGTGGGCGTCACCCCCGAACGGATCACGGTTCGTCTCAACGGCTTCTACCCGGTCGATGGGCCTCAGATGGCCGCCGTGGCTGAGGCCCGCTCGGTAGCGGAGGCTGAAGTGACGGTTGTCGTACCCGGATCGATCACGGCTGGAGAAGACACCATCGAGGTGATCGTTGAACTGACGGACCTAGATTCAGAGATGTGGGCGCCGACACTCACTGCGGGCGACGTCGGTGCTGGGCCGGGTCTGGTGTTGTCCGAGAAGGCTGCCTCCGACCTCAGGCTGCTCCCCGGTGACACCGTGACGCTGCGTCACCCGCGCCGACAGGGTGCCGCGGGATTCGAGTACGTTGAGTCTGAGTATGCAGTGGTGGCGACTCACCCGAATCCGGTGCGGGCCATCGCCTACATGGACCGTGCCGCCTCGGTATCGGTGTTCAACCTCGCCGGTGTGTCCAACGGTCTCAATGTGCTGCCGGCGCCTGGTGCGAGTGCCGTGGACGTGCAACGCGAACTCTTCGTGCTCGATTGGGTGGCGTCGGTGCAGCCGGTTACCGCGGTGACCGAGGCAGTGCGGGACGCGTTCGGAGAGGTGCTGGCCATCATCCAGGTGATGGTGGTGGCGGTGGTGTTGCTGGCAGCGCTCATCGCTTTCAACACGGCAGCCATCAACTTCGATGCCCGGTCGAGGGAACACGCCACGATGTTCGCTTTCGGGGTCAAGGTGAGCACCGCGCTACGGATGGCCGCCACGGAGAGCTTCGTCGTCGGTGTAGCGGCAACGGCGCTCGGCATCCTGGGCGGACTAGTGATGTTGTGGTGGATGACCCAGCGCCTCTTCGCGTCGACCCTGCCCGAATACGCGCTTGGGGTCTCTGCTCGCGGAACGACTTTCGGTTTCGTGGCGGTACTGAGCATCGTGGCAGTGACGATTGCGCCGATCTTCACGGTGCGAAGGATGCGTCGAATGAACCTGCCCTCCAAGCTTCGTCTGGTCGAGTAGGCGACGCAATCACCTCATAGTTGTGCCGTCGTCGGAGCCGCGGTCGTGGCAAGGCGACGGGTGATTTCTGCGGCCAGGATCAGGACGACTGCGTAGACCACGAGGGCAGGCGCCACCGCATCGAGCCCGTACCGGTTGACCAGAAGGCCGACGATGCCGGGCAACAGCGCGGCTCCGGCGGCTGCGGCCGCCAATTGGTAGCCGACGACGGCAGTGGAGCGGCCGGTGCCCACCCGGCGCGGGGTGAGGAGGACCAGGGTCGGAAACACCGGGGCGAGGCCGAAGCCGATGAGGAGGAGACCGAGCGCACCTACCCATGTGGCGGGGTTCCACCAGAACAGAATGGCGCCTGCTGCCGCGGTTGCCATCCCGCCGGCCAACGCGGCTTGTGGTCGAAGGCGGTCGCCTATGGCACCCGCCATCAGGCGTCCTGCAGTGAGGCTGCCCCAGTAGGCAGCTACCCAGAACCCTGCGGCCCCCTCTGCGACGCCGCGGCCTTCGGACAGCACAGAGAATGACCATTGCCCTGCTGCTACTTCGAATCCGGTGTAGAGAGCGAAGAGTGCGAGGCTCGAGGCGATCACACCGC
Organism: uncultured Acidimicrobiaceae bacterium; assembly: GCA_964397045.1. Taxonomy (GTDB): domain Bacteria; phylum Actinomycetota; class Acidimicrobiia; order Spongiisociales; family UBA5794; genus CAYNHF01. Next base: position 68,619 of record CAYNHF010000003.1, read on the forward strand.
TGAGTCGCGGCGGGGGTCCGGGCCCGGTGACCGGGTGGGTTTCGCCCCAGCGCTTGCGGGTGCGGAGGAACGCGATCGTCAGCGCCATCTGGATGAGCCCAAAGACGAAGTACCCGGTGCGCCAGGAGCCGGGCCCGACGAGGAACAGTGTTATGATGATCGGCCCGATCGTCGCTCCGAGTCCGAACGATGCGTGGAGCAGATTCATCACCCGGGGGCCCTCGTGCAGGGCCATATAGGCGTTCAGTCCGGCGTCGATCAGAGCACTGCCCGCCCCAAGTACCACCATCATCGCGACGAGCGCGGCCCACGTTGGAGAGAAGGCGAAGCCGAACAGGCCGAGCGTCGAGAGTGCCGAGGAGACCACGAGCGTCCACCCGATCCCGATTCGTGACGTGATGGTTCCGGTCAGGGAGCTGGCGATGAAGTAGCCGACGACGATCGCGGCCAGCAGTACACCAAGCTGACTGATCGACCGATCGAAATCCTCAGCGATCGACGGCCAAGCAACGCCGGTGGCACCCTCCGGCAGCCCGAGGGCGATGAAGCTGATGAGCGCAAGTGCGGTGAGGCTGCGACCGGCCATTGCCGCAAGTTAGTGGTGGGCGGTGCCACTCTCGCTCGGTCGCAGACGAGCGCGATCGGATCGATGGCCCAAGGCCGGCGCACTCGGCGGTTCGGCCCGACGTGCGCTCGTGTGTCTCACTCCCAAGCCGCTTGGGCGAAACTCTCTTGTCGCAGTCCCCTTGGATCCAGACTGCCTGGTGTCGCAACTCGACGGCAATGACTCACGCCGACCTCGAGCTCGGGACCGTCAGCCTCATGGTCGATGCAGCTCCTCCCAACCCCCTGAGTTCGCCATGGTCATTCTCCAGCAGCTCGCAGCACAGAAGAGCTGGCGTACGCACGTTGGGTGGGCACAAATCGAGCCATCGGTCTCACGAACGCGATGGGCGCTGCCGCCTCGGCCGCTTCGAGCGAAGCAGCGCGATTGCGGATTCGCCGCGCCGGTCACACGGCGGATACCGTTGCGGCGTGGCATTTGAAGACCTGGCGGCGACGCTTGCGTCGGGCGCTAACAGAAGGCTCGCAAAGCTCTGCGCGGTGGCTCCCGACCGGCGGCCTGGCAGTAGGGGGAACCGGGAATCCACGGCGTACACGGCCGACCTCCTCGCCCTGGCAGGCTGGGAGGTGGCGACGCCCGAGTTCGACTGTCTCGATTGGCGGACTGATGGCGGGTCGCTCGACATCGGCGATCGATCGATCGATCTGACTCCGAGTCCGTACGGGCTGGGAGTCTCGGCGAGCGGTCCTTTGCGCGTGCTCCGTGAGCTCGGAGATCTGGATCGCACGGATCTCGCCGGGTCAATTCTGCTGCTTACCGGCACACTCGCGGCAGAACCGCTCACGCCAAAGGCATTCCCGTTCTACGGCTCCGAGGAACACACCCGGATCATCAGGTCTCTCGAGGCGGTGACCCCCGCAGCAGTGGTCGCCGTCACCGGTCGCTACCCGGCACTGTGTGGAGCACTCGATCCCTTCCCGCTCATCGAAGACGGAGACTTCACGATTCCGACCGCAAACCTGCGGCCGCCGGACGCCGAATGGGCACTGGGTCACGCCGGTGTGGAGGCCACCGTGGAGATCCGGTCTGAGCGGTGGCCGGCTCGAGCCTGCAATGTGATCGCCCGCCGCGGACCGCAGTCGGGCAGGGTCACCATTATCGCTCACATCGACACCAAGCCCGGCACGCCGGGAGCCGTCGACAACGCTGCGGGAGTCCTCGTGCTTCTGATGTTGGCCGAGATTCTGTCGCCGAGCCGATACCCGAAACTCCCGGTGGGGGTCGAGCTTCTCCTGGTCAACGGTGAGGACCACTACGCGGCACCGGGAGAGGTCGACTGGCTCGCGGCCAACGAAGGAAGACTCGAGGACGTCGTAGTGGCAGTCAACCTCGATGGTGTCGGATACCGGGGTGCCAACACCGCCTATTCGACGTACAACCTCGACGCTGGACTGGCTACGCACGTCGAGTCGTCGTTCGCCGGTCGCAGACGGCTGATCGAGGGTCCGGAGTGGTATCAGAGCGACCATGCCATCTTCGCGATGCAAGGGCGTCCCGCCGTGGCGCTCACGACCGAGCTCGTCGACGAGATGTTGGAGACGCTGTTCCACTCTGCAAGCGACACACCGTCACAGGTCGACACCAGCCTGCTGGTCGAAGTCGCGGAGGCCATCGCGGACCTGATTGTCGCCTGGCCGCGACGCCTGCAGGGGAAGCCGGGGTAGGCGACCGAGCCGCATGACCCAGCCACAACCTTCCTGAGCTGCGGCCATCAGAATTGCGACGATCCCGCCCCTTTTTGGCGGTGTCGCGTCTCGGCATGGTGAACCTCGCCGAGCCCTAATCCAGAGCTAACCCCCGCACCGCATTCTGCCCGGGTCGAGTCGAAATCCGGCTTGATGAGAAAGGGAGAAACACCATGAGTACACATGTCGAAACCGGCCAGGCCTACGCACCTTCGGTGCCGCAGTCCTCGAGCCGCTGGATGCCCTGGGTGGTCGGCGCAGTCGTGGCCGCCGTGGCGATCGCTGCCATCCTGGCGGTGAATGCGAATGTCGGGACCGAAACCGAGGCGGTCGCGGCCGTCAACAGTGCCGGGCTCACGCAGGGAGCGCAGGCAGAAGCTGATCGTCTCACCGGCTTGGCAGCCGCCACCGGTGCTGCTTCCAGCCCGGAGCTTGCCCGGTCGCTGCAGGTCGAGGCCGACCGGCTCACCGGATTGGCTTCCCAGTTCGCAACGCAGGCGCCTGGATCTGTCTTCACCCAGGAGCGGGTCCGTGCCCAACAGGCCGAAGCCGCCCTCGTGCCGAGCGAGTACACCACCGATACGGCCATCGCAGGCGAGAACAATCTCTCCGGGCCCGGCTTCATCGGGCAGGATGCGGGTTTGGACGAAATCCAGGTCTCTACGGTGGCGACCAGCTCCGTACTGACCCCGATCGTTACGCAGCAGATGCAGGGCTTCATCGATCGGCTCAGCCGGCAGGAGTTGCAGGCATCTTCCGGCCCCGCGACGTTCAGCCCCGAAGCCGTTGTCGGAGTCTTCAACCCGGACATCTGGATTCAGCCGAGCAGCTCAGGCGGCGAGAAGCGTCACGAGCCTCGCTAGCCAGCTACCAACTATCCGGCCTCAGTGCCGATACGGGGAGGTCACCCACCGGGTGGCCTCCCCACCTTGGGTTCGGCAAGCCTATTCAGCTCGCCCAGAGAGTGGCCCTTCGCCGGGAAGCAGCACCGGCTGCAGCGGCAGATCGTCTCCAGTGGCCGTCGTCCGGGCCAACTCCATTTCGTAAGCGGCGAGTTCATCGTCCCTTCCTGCGTCTCGTGCCATCGCGATCAGGAGGCGGAGCGCTGCGGTTCTGCTGGCTCGTGCTCCCACCTGCTCGGCAAGGTCCCGGGCCTCCAACACCTTGGTCTGCGCCGTCGCCGGGTTATCTGCGCCGAGTGCAGCACTGGCGGCATCGAGACGGGCATAGATCTGGTGGAGTGGAAGTCCGGCTTCGTCTGCGGCCGTGATTCCGCGTTCCAGCGCTTCGAGCGCGGCCGAGGGGGCACCCCGACCCATTTCGCTGCGGCCGATCAGGCGCCACGCTTCGGCCAGCCTGGCGTTCTGATCCAGCAGCCACGCTCCACACTCCTCCGCCCGATCCCACCGACCCAGCGCAAGCGAGGCCCAACCCAGCCACACCGTTGGCACCGTCGCATATACGTGGCCCACCGTCAGCGCAGCGTAGGCGGCGTCTTCGAACCGGGTGGCTGCCGCTTCGGTCTCGCCGCGCAGCAGCAGCACATTGCCCTGCCACTTGGTTGCTTCCGCCAGCAGCACGGAATCGTCGAGGTCTGCTGCCATTGCAGAGAGCGCATCGGCGTGGACCGCCATCTCGCCCAGGTTGCCCTGCTCCATTGCCAGCCAGACCCGCCCTGCGATGAGCCGGGCGCCATCGATCGACGCCGCAGCCGGCTCGGTGGCGTGCAGCCACCGTTTGGCGTCGCGGCGGTAGCCGGCGGCGAGCCAGAACCGTCCTAGATTGCCCACGAGCCGTAGCGCCGCGTGATGGTCGCCGCTCTCGAACGCCGCCGTCACGGCCTTCTTGAGATTGGCCTGCTCGCGGTCGAGGCGGCGCAACCAGAGTGCCTCGTCTGGGCCGGCCAACAGCTCGTAGGCAGTGGCGGCGACCGCGGCGTAATAGTGGACGTATCGAGCGGGAATCTCCGCATCGAACGGTGCCGCCTGGTCGATGGTGAAGTACCGCACGACCTCCAGCATGCTGTAGCGGACTCCGTCGGTGCGGTCGACCGTCAGCAGCGAGGCGTCGACCAGTTCGTCGAGCATGTCAAGAATCCGACCGTCGCCGGGCGAGTCGCCGCCGCAGATCTCTTGCGCTGCCGTGAGTTCGAATCCACCCCGGAAGACGGCGAGACATCGCATCAAGTGCCGCTCGGCTTCGCCGAGCAGACCGAAGCTCCACTCGAGCGAGGCCTCGAGGCTCCGGCGGCGGTTGGCCGCGGTACGAGGACCATCCAGGGCCCCAATCCCACGACGCGACGCGATCGCGATGTCGTTGAGCGACAAGAGCTTGAGGCGGGCCGCGGCCAGCTCCAGCGCCAGCGGGATCCCTTCCAGATGACGGCAGATGTCACCGACCAATGATTCGGTGTCTGCGGTCACCGCGAAGTCCGGGTCGACGAGCCGGGCCCGGTCCTCGAACAGTCGCACAGCGTCGGACAAGGCGGGCGTGGCGCCCGGGCGTTCCTGTGGCGTCAGCAGCGGCGGCACCACCCAGACCACACCACCCGGCAGCGGGGGAGCGACTCTGCTGGTGCCCAGGATGGTGACGCGGGGGCACCTCGCAAGGATCTCGGCGACCAACGCCACCGCGGACTCGTCGAAAGCCTCCATGCCGTCCATCACGACGAGCACTTCACGGTCATACAGGGCCTGCACCAGCGCGGTGCCCGCTGTGTCCTCAACTTCAACGAACATGGCCTGGGTCAAGGACTCTGCTACCTGGTCTGCGGTCTCGACCACTTCGCCGTCGACGTGGAACACGCCGTGCTCGACGTCATCCAACAGCCCGGCTGCCACCTCCAGAGCGAGCCGCGACTTGCCGATCCCGCCGAGGCCCGTCAACGTGACCAACCGGTGCGTCGTAACCGCCCGTCGCACGGCGACGAGTTCGGCTTTCCTTCCGATGAACGGCGTGACGGCTCCCGGCAGATTGCTGCGCAGCGAGCCACCCCCGCGCAGCGGCGGGTGGGCCTCGGCTTCGGCTCCCTGCAGCTGGTAGATGGTGGCCGGGCGCCTGATGTGATGCAGGCGGTGTGGCCCCAGATCGACCAGGCTCAGGTCGTCCGGCAGCTGATTTGCGATCACTCCGGCCGTGATCTCACTCACCAGGATCTGCCCCCCGTTACAGACACCCGCCATGCGGGCCGCGAGGTTCACCGGCGGGCCGAAGTAGTCGCCTTCTCGCGGCACCACGTCACCGGTCGAAATCGCCTGCTTGACCTCGAGCCCGTCAACCCGGTCCCAGTCCCGCGCTGCGATTTCCACGCGAATGCTGGTTGCGGCCGCGACCGCGTCGGTCGCTGAGGTAAACACCGCGGCGAAACCGTCCCCGGTGTGCTTGAAGATCGATCCGTGGTGGTCGGCAATCACCTGGCGAACGAGCTCGTCGTGGGCAACCAACGCTTCCCGCATCGCCTCGGGATGCTTCTCCCATTTGCGGGTGCTGCCCTCGATATCGGTGAAGAGAAACGTGACGGTTCCTGAGGGGAATCTGGTCGCGGGATCGGTTTCGGCAAGGGAGCGATCCTGCAGCAGGATGCGCTCTTCGAGTTCGCGCAATTCGGGCGACGGGTCGATCCCGAGTTCCTCACCGAGCACCTGCCTGGCCGCCTGGTACGCCTGCAGCGCCTCTGCTTGTCGACCCGTGCGATACAGCGCCGTCATCAGCAGTGCCCGCAACCGCTCGCGGTACGGGTGTTGCGCCACCAAAGACTCCAACTCGCCAACCAGTTCGGCGGTCTGCCCGGCTGCGAGATCGGCGGCGACCCGTTCCTCGAGACAGGTGACCCGCAGCTCTTCGAGCCGCCCGACCTCGGGATTGGCGAAGTCCTCGTATTCGAATTCGGCGAGGGCCGGTCCGCGCCACAAGTCGAGCGCCTGTCGAAACGTTGCAGCCGCTTCGGCGGGGTTGGTCGATCGGCGGCCGGCTTTGAGTAGCAGCTCGAACCGGGCGGCGTCGATGTGGTCCGGCGCGACTGCGAGGCGGTATCCGGAACCTTCGGTCACGAGCAACGAATCGGTTGCGCTGCCCTTCGAGCGCTCCGGTTCGAGCCCATCTCGCAGTTTGGAGATGTGATACCGCAACGTACGTCGCGCCGCTTCCGGCGGGGTGTCCCCCCAAACGGCATCGATGAGGCGATCCGCGGACACCATCTGATTGGGGTGAATCAGCATGACGGCCAGCAGGGCCCGTTGCTTGGGAGCGGTTACCGCAATCGGTCGCCCTTCGCTCATTACTTGTAGCGGCCCGAGAATGCCGAACTCGACCATATCGGTGATACCTCGGTGCCAGGATATCGGCGCCGGGCTCCGGTCGCGGCTGCGCGTGGACCTGAAACCATTCCTAGGCTGGTGGTGTCCATCGAAAGGAAGCCGGACTGCAGGACGCCCCGACCCCCGCCGACCTGCTCGCAGGCGCCTTGCGCGGCGAGCCCTGGCCGTGGCGAAGACTCGTCGAGAGCTACGCCGGGCTCGTGTGGGCGGTGGCCCGCAGCTTTGGGCTGGATGGCCAGACTGCCGCCGACGTGAGCCAGACCACCTGGCTCAAGCTGATCCAGTACGGATCGACCATCCGCGACGGCGACAAAGTGGGTTCGTGGCTGGCGACAACTGCTGCCAACGAGGCCCGGCGGATCCTGCGGTCCCGGCAGCGTGAGTCTTCGGCAGCCGTTATCGACGCCGGGGTGCTCGACCCCGGTCCGCGACCCGAACAGGCAGTGCTCGACGCAGAACTGGCTTTGGAGCTGCAGGCCGCCGTGGCCTCGCTTTCTGCCGAATGCCGCCAGCTCCTGCTACTGCTGCTCGTGGAGCCACGCCTGAGCTACGAAGAGATCGGCGTGGTCCTCGACAAACCGGTGGGCAGCATCGGCCCCACCCGCGGCAGGTGTTTGGAGCGGCTGCGCGGAATCCTGGGCACCTAGGCAGAAATGATGTATCAAACCGCCTTCTCGATGCTCTTATCTACAAGACCATGACCACCGAAGACCCAACCCTCAGTTCCGACGAGTCCTTCCTGGAGAGCTTCCGGGCCCTGCTCGTGGAGCCGCCTCCTGAGGCGGTCGCAGCTGCCGCCGTCGGAGTTATCGAGCGGCACGCAGTTCGGCGGCCGGCGATTCCTGCCGTCTACGACTCGGTGTTCGAGGGAGTGCCGATCGGGGTGAGAGGCACCGGCCCCCGTTTGATCACGTTCGAGTCGGATGACGTGACGGTCGAGATCGAGGTCATCTCCGAGCGGTTTATGCAGATCGTGGGCCAGGTCGCCCCCGTTGCACCAGGCAGCGTCGAGGTCTCCGCCGGAGCGAGCGCCCACTCAGACACGGTCGACGACCTGGGCCGTTTCCAATTCGGTGACCTGGCGTCCGGGCCCTTCCGCCTAACGCTGCAAATCGAAGCCGGCGACTTCGAGACCGACTGGATCACGCTCTGACTCAGCCTGCTCCGAAGCAGACGAATGCCCCGGCAACCACCGGATCATCCCCGGCCGCGCGGCGGGCGGTCACCAATGCGGCGGACGGATCGGCTCCTGCAACCAGGTGCTGATGGAACGCCGTGACGAAACGGCGGGTATCTCTGGTGTCCGGGACGGGCACAACACTGCCGATGAGCGTGCGGGTGCCCTGCGCGAGCAGCGAGGCGGCCAATCCCAGCATCTCGTTGCCGGGCCGGCCGGCAGACAGCCCAGACTCGCAGGCAGACAGCACGACGACCTCGGGGCTGCGATCGATCTGCTCCAGGTCGTGGACGAAGAGCGGGCCGTCGCCAAACTCCAGCGAAGAGAACATCGGGTTGTCCGGCCGGAACGAGCCATGGCAAGCGAGATGCGCCACCGTCGCTCCGTCGAGGGCACCCGCCACCTCTGCTGCTCGGGAACGGCGCGGAGTGAATCGGATCGCTTCCGGGTAGTACCTGCCGATCGAGCGGAGCTCACCGGCTGCTTCCTGCAGGTCGGGCCCCGCTGCGAGCACGACGTGGTCGCCTTTCGGGGTCGGTTGGAGCTGGCGTCGATACCAGAGATCTGCCGAGGGCGCGACCACGATGGGTCGATCTTGCAGTGAGGGGAGTAGCGCCCAGGGCAGTGCCGCCAAGGAAGGTGGTGGTACCAGAACGAGCGGGGCATCCCCCAGTCGGAGCGGCTGCAACCGGTGGTCGAGTGTTGCGGCGGCATGCAGCGCAGCCGCTCGGTCGGCTTCGCGGGAGCGTTCGCTGCGATCGGGACGGGCCAACCGGTTCAATGCCGATCGCAGTGCGGTCGCTTCGGCAAGGATCGGCGCAGCGGCGCCCAGCCGAATGAGCCGGCTCCGGCCCGCCATAATCACTGCAACGAGTTCGTCTTCGGTTTCCGCCAGCGAGACCAGGATTCGTTCGTGCAACACGCTGCGTAGCTCGACCGGCGTAGCGAGGTGCGCCACCTCGGCGTGTGCGCCGGGGGAGCGCTGCCGGCTGCGGTGCCGGATCGCCTCCTGCAACCGCGATTGCTTTTGCAGTAGGTCGGTGGGGTCATCGCCTTCGATTTCTGCTTCGCGAATCTCGGCGACGAGGCCGCGGAGGCCGGTCAGCTCCGCAGCAAGCGCGGCGTCTGCGGGTGGGCGAGCTGGAGTGAACCGCATGGTCCCGGCACGGGTGCGCTCCATCCACGAGAACACGCGCGATGGAGTGCCGCTCGCGACGGCGAGCCGTAGCCCGAGTTCTCCCAGGTCGGCGCCAAAGGTACGGAGATGGGCGCGAATGTCGGTGGCACCTGCTAACGCCTGGTAGCGGTCGAGCGTGTTGAGTCCCTCGGCGGCGGCTCGGGCCGCCCCTGCCGGGTTTCCTGAGGCGAGGCAATGGGCCGCTTCGACCGCCCGGTACTCCACCCGGTATTCGAGTGGAGCACGGCTCAGGAAGGGCTTGGCTTCGGCCAGGTGCAACTCGGCGATCGCAGACTCACCACGCGTGGCGGCAATCCGACCGGCGGTCAGATGAGCCTGGAGTGCAGCAGTTCGGAGTCCGGCGGCCTGCGAACGCTGTGCCATCCGCTCGGCGGCGACGCGGTCGGCCTTGCGGGCTCGCCCGCTGGCTGTGGCCGCCGTGAGCTCGAGGATCCGCGCCTGCCATCGCCAGCCGGGGCGGTGTTGGGCGGCGAAGGCGCGGCGAGCCCTGCGCGCCGACATCTCGGCGGCGGAGGGATCCTGGTCGACCAATGAGGCGTGGGCGTACAGCAGCATCGTCTCTGCCGCGTCTGCGGCGGCTCCTGCAGCGTCGAGTTCGGAAGCCGTGGTCGCCGCCAGGGCGCGGGCTTCGGCGGCGAGGCCGGCAGAGAGCAACATGGTGCAGCGATCGTTGCGCAACTCGCCCAGCGGCATGCCGAGCCGGCGGAATTCGGCGTCTGCGTCGGCGAATCGTGCCTCGGCGGCGGCGAAGTCGCCTCCCAGCGCGGCAACCCAGCCGAGGTTGTTGTCCATGTCGGCGACCGAGGCCTCCAGGCCTTCCCGGCTGTAGAGCCGTCGAGCTGCCTCCAGCTTTGTCGCGGCCTCCACCGTTCGACCCTGGAATGCGTAGTGCAACCCCCAGCTATTGAGCGCCTGGGCCTGCATTCTGACGTCGCCGAGCAGACGAAACGTCTGCTCGGCCATGGCGAGTGAGGCTTCGGCCTGCCGCTGGGTCTCGGCAGATGGCACCTGGCGCTGCAGCACCTGAGCGCGCTGCATTTCGAGGACCCCCGCCTCGGCCCCGGTGAGGACGGCCGCGGCTCGGTCGAGTTGTTCGAGGGCCTCTGCGGGCCGGCCCGCATGGGTGAGCGGGCCGGCCATCGACATGCGGGCCAGCGCCGCGAGGCGGGCTTCACCTGACGATTCCGCGACCTCTACCGCAGCGTCGAAGGCAGCGAGGGCGGCATCGACCCGGCCCATGTAGAGCAGAGCCCTTCCTTTGGCCCGTCCGGCGATGGCAGCGGCAGCAGGGTCGCCGACGTCGGAGGCCTCACCGATGATCCGCTCAGCCTGCTCGAGTGCCGCCGATGGATCGTCATCGACCAGATCGAGCAGCGCCTCGGCCGCGTTCAGGGAAGTGTCCAACAAACCTGCCTTGTCGTCTGGGCTACCCGCAAGCAGGCGAAAACAGATCCGCACAGACGGTCAGAGCGTCTGGCTCTTCCTGACTCACGTTACCCGCGATTGCGGCGGCGACGTGAGGTGCGGCAAATGACGTGCCGTCCCATGCGACGAACCCGCCTGGGGGAAGCATGAGCGCGTCGTGAGGCAAGAAGCTCTGACTTGATGAAGAGAGGACCTCATCGATCGCGAGGTCAAGGTTGTCGAAGGTGACCTGTTCCAACTCTCCCCCGATGTTGGCCTGATACGTGTAGATGATGGTGCTCTCGTATGGTCCGAGGACGCCAACACCCGGTTCATAGACCTCAACCCAGTCGCCATGGTTGGAGAAGTCGGCAGCTTTCGCGGTGCATTCACCGGCAGTTGGGTCGGCTACGTTCGTTGGTTCGCAAGCGCCCACCGATACGACGTACCGTTCGAATTCCGCGTAGGTGGTAGCCAGTGCCTCCTTCTCCGCGGTATCGGTGTCGCCGACCAGCTCTTGGGTCAGCGTCCCATAGCCGGCTGGCAAGAACCTCGGCCAGTCACCGACATTGTCGTTGCCCGCCGCGGCTACCAACACTGCGCCGGCGTTGATGATCTGCTGAACACCCTCCGGCAGGAGAAGCGGCAGAATGGGTCGGTCGGAACCCTCAATCTGGCAGGGATAAGCGCCGAACGAGGCGTTTACAGCTGAGTAGCCCGAGACCGAATCGCCGACCACCGTGTTGTACAGGCTGAGTTCGGTAATGACCGACCGGCCGGTGGATGAGAAGTCAGTCGGGTCCTTGAGATCGGATTTGGCTCCGAGGCGGGCGATGACGCTCCCGATGAAATCGCCGTGCTCGGCTGCCGGATCTTGTACCCCCTCGATCACATTTGCTGGTGTCTCTGTGTCGAGCACCAAGACCGTTCCTGTTCCGTCGTAGGGATCCTTGATGTCATCCGGGGGTGGTGCGCTCGGGGTCGGATCGTTGTCCGGCGCCCACTTCCAGCGTGGAGCAGGCAGGAGCACGTAGTGCAGGCTGATTTGCCCGTTGTTGGATTCGTAGTTTGCCCCTACGAAGGCGCGAGGGTCGATCTTTAGATCTGAGTACACGACTTCGAAGAAGTCCACGTCATTGCCGTTGAGGTCGGGGGCGCTGAAGAGAAACGCCTTTTCAACATCCGTTGGCGGTAGCGGTCCGGCGTAGTTGGAGGAGATTATGAATCTTCCCCGGAGGTAGGTGCAACCGGCAACCACGTCGTCAACGTCTGGGATCACGCCAGGATCAACGTTTCCGAAAATCACACGGCCATCAAACTCGCCGGGGGTCTTCTGCTCCAACAGACGGCCGTACAATTCCCGATTGAGAGCGACGGTCTCGTCGTTCGGCACACCCTGGGCTACCGGCGGAAGCGACGCGGTCGTCGTAGTCTCTCCTTGGTCCTGCGCCGCCGTGGTCGTCGTCTCCTCGGTGCCGCCGTCGCCGTCGCCGTTGCATGCCGCCGCCAACAACGCCAACCCTGCCAGTAGTACCAGGATCTTCCGCACACGCCCTCCTCGTCCTGCCTTTTCACCCTACTCCTCGGCGTGAGAGGGTGTCTGTCCCTAATCGAGGCACAGCGGTTGCCTAACCACCAGGTCAGACGGTGGTGGCATGGACCGCTTCCACCTCCGCACCGTCGCCCCCGGGATCACTGCTGTCGTCTGGGTGCTCCTCGTCGTCGCATCCGCCCCATCCCCCGTCGATGCCACGGTCGACTTGGCGTCTGAACCGAGATTGACCATGACCGCTCTGACTGCCGATCAGGAGTTCCTGGTCGGCTGGGCCGTTGCGCTCTTCGAAGACGCCGGTCTCGGACTCCCTCCGGTCGACTTCGTGGGTAGCGAAAACGACGCACCGTGCCAAGGAAGGCTGGGCGCGGCCCGGTGGAACCAAGGTCGTTCGGAAATCAGCCTCTGCACGGACGGGGCGGGTGGGGTGGAGGAGATGTTGGTAGTTCACGAACTCGCCCACGCCTGGGATCGTCACGACTTGCAGGACGATCGGCGTCAGGACTTCCTCGAGGTCCGTGGCCTGCAACAGTGGCGTGGTGATGCCGAATGGCACGACCGGGGCGCCGAACACGCCGCATCGATCATCACTTGGGGACTGATGGACCGCCCGGTGCGACCCGGCCACATCTCCGGCGACACCTGCGCCGAACTGCAGTTGGGTTACGAAACCCTGACCGGCCGGCCACCGCTGCACGGGTTCCACGACCTCTGCGACCAAAGGACCGGGGGGTAGCGCCATGCGTCGTCTCCGCAACCCCGCCATGACGCTTGCCAAGGCAACCAGGCACCTAGGTGATCATCTTTTAGGAGTCATGCGGGCAGTCGCATATCTTGCGATCGACTCCGAACCACGCCGGGTGGGCTTTGCCGACATGGGGCCTCAGGGGACGGTGATCGCACGCCTCGCGTTTTTCGTTTGCCTGGCGATGCTCATCGCCGCCTGATCGCTCTTCGTTGCAGACGGGGTCTATGAGGAACGCGGACCCACGCAGGTGTTCGGGGGAACGGTTGCGATTCGACAGCAGCTGACGGAGGGTCGCGCGTACGCAGATGCGACCGAGATGAGGGCACGTAGCGTCGTCGTGGCAGACGGTGCGCTGTCGGGCGGGGAGGTAGTGATCGTGGAGTGGACGATCAGCGGTATGTCGGCGTCGGATGCACGGAATCCGACTGACAAGACGCCGTTTCCGGTTCAAGCCACCATCATCTTCGAAATGGACAATGACCTCATCGCCCGGAGCGTGTTCTATGCCCCGTGGCCGGACATCTTCAACTGACGATCGACTGCGAAGGGCTCTCGGTTGGGGTCTGACGGCGGCCCAGGGTGAGTAGATGGAGCCTGGGGACCTTGCCTCAAGGTTCGGCGGTACGGCGAACGTCGCGCAACGTTGGCCCCGGAATCAGCCGGGTGCCGAGGCCTGGGTGCCCGCAACCTGCGATGGCGACTTGGCGTGGACATGGCGGGCAATGATGACACTGGAGACGGCCGCCCAGATGCACCACAACGAGATCAGGCCGACCGAGAGCAACAGCGAGAGCCCGACAAAGACCGGGAGATTGATCAGTCCGAACCCGACGATCCGACGAGACGAGGACAACAGCAGAGGCGTGCACACGGCGACGCCGTACAGCAGCGCAGTCAGCCCGCCGCCGGGAGTCACCACCTCGTACGCGATGTACCGCCCTCCGATCGCTGCGTCATAAGGGTTCATTGCCAGTCCGAGGAGGAGCACGAAAGCCACTGCGATGCCGAGCGCGACGAACGGCATCATCAGTCTTCTGCGGTGTTGGAGGGGCTCGGACCGGAACAACGCATATGGGATCAGAGCAGGCACCACGCCGAGGGCGATGACCAGGTAGAGCGTGATGGCTCCTTCACCTGCGTCCGGGGGGACTCGTCCCTGGAGGCCCCACCAGGCGACGGCTTCGATGAGTTGGTGGGTGGCGAGAACGGCCGGAATGCCTGCCAGCAGGAGGTCGCGTTTGTCGTCGACGCGCCGCAGCGCGGTGACCCCAACGGCACCGATCACGCACCCGGCAATCAGGTCAGCTTCTGGTGAGTAACACACCTCGCCACCGACATACCCTTCGCCTTGACGATTCCACAAGGCAGCTGTCGCAACAATGGGCCGAACGGCCCAACTCGAGCCGTCCTTGTTGAGTTTCTGGATCTACCACTGGGCGTCCGTCATGGGCTCCGGTGCCACCGGTTGTGCCGGTCGAGTGTGCCGAACCGCTTCGTCCTCCCGGGCACTACACTGAGACCATCGCGCACGAACGCGCGCACATCGCCGGCTCCGCCACTTGTTCCGTCTGGTGGAGTCACCGCAGGGCATGCAGGTTCTCGTCGACGGCATTCGCATCGGCTTCCCAACGCAGATTCAGCGGGGTGTCAACCATTGACGGTTCGACCCTGAGAAGGAGCCAACACCATGTCCAACAACCTCTACGTGGGGAACCTCACGTTCAACACCAACTCCGATGATCTGCAGGCACTCTTTGCCCCGTACGGCGAAGTAACGAGGGCCCAGGTCATCTCCGACCGCGACAGCGGTAGGTCGCGCGGGTTTGGTTTTGTCGAGATGGCGACGTCCGACGAGGCCAAGGCAGCGATCGAAGCGCTGAACGGCAAGAACGTCGATGGTCGGGATCTGACCGTGAACGTCGCCAAGGAGCGTTCCCGCTGAGTTCTTCCTCCCCTCGAATTATCGACGGCGGCAGGCAACGATGTGTGGGATGCGGGCATCCTCGCACCGAACACCACGGTGCGGTGGGTTGCTCGGTGCCGCAGTGTCCCTGTGTCGAATACCAGCTGCCTGACCAGGACGGCAAGAAGAAGTCGTAGCGCCACCGTGAATGTTCGGCGGCGCCGGGACTGCGTCTAGCTGACCTGGTCGAGTGGATTGGCGCGATTCACCCGCATGAGGGCGGACCCGTCTTCGACGATCGGTACCCGCGTGTCGCCAACGTGACGCGACTCGGAGCCGACTGGAAGCTGACCTCCCGTGGCGGGTTCGCCTTATCACTGGGGTCGTGGCGGCTCACGCGGTGGCGTTCCTACCGGCATCCACCAACCGCGGTGCGTCGTCGCCTGTGAGCAGGTGGTACGCCGCGTTCCTCTGGGCGATCGGACCATCAGGCGTCAACAAAGTGATCGGCTCCTCCAGCATTGCCCATGCAATGGTGTCTGCGGCATGTTCGAAGCCTCGCCTCGCCCAGGCCGAATCGGGGTGGTTCCAGGACTCGAGCCCTGCGGCGAAGACGTATCCGGCTTGCTGCGCCTCGCTGGTGTGGGTGTGAGCCCACGCGTGGCCGAGCTCGTGGAGGAGTACCAGTGCCTGGTCGACGCACATGTCGACCCGCTGCAGATCGGCGTTGAACGTGCCCCGGTTTCCGGCACACGGCGCGGCGGTCGAATGGAAGTAGATGGTTATCGGTGGCAGTTCCAGACCGGCCGCTTCGAATCGACCCAGGGCCCATTCCTCCAGGCTTCACGACAGGCGTTGCCGATCTGGCCGGCTACCCGTTTGTCATCGCGTCCGGGGCGAGGTGCGACCTCGAAGTCCCGGGTGTCGATCCAACCGATCCGGCTTCGGTCCTGAGAGCCTACGCGACGGCCATCAACAGCAGAGACGTCGACATGGTGTGTTCACTTCTGGCAGACAATATCGTGATGAGGAACTTCTTCGGCAGCACGGACGAGGATGGCGGTCAGGTTGCCGAGATCGTCACTCCCAAGACATTCGACACCGACTTCGAGGCGTATGTGATCTCGGATGTCGAGGTGAGCGGCGATGTGGTTGTTGCCACCCACGAATTCCACGGCGCAGAGGGAATTCTCAGGATTGAGTCGACCCGCGTCACCGTGGTCGACGGCAAGATCGTCGAGTGGGTCTTCGGAGATCCCGTCTTGGTTGCATCCGAACCAGGGGAGTGCCGAGTGCTCTTCGCCCAGGTATTGGCTGTCCCTGCCGGGCGGGCTGCTCGCAGGGCGAAACGCCGATTGACGTGTCACGTGGCCAGGACGAGTGATCGGTGTCTGGGCTTGTCTCCGTAATATCCTAGTAATAGAATATTGCCCGAGGTCGGATGTGACAAACGCAGAACTTGCGATCCTGAGCCTGGTGGTGGAGCAGCCCCGCCACGGGTACGACATCGACCGGGTGATTATCGAACGCAACATGCGCGACTGGACCGACGTTGGGTTCTCCTCGATCTACTACCTGCTGCGCAAGCTGGAGGGAGCAGGTCTGGTGACGAGCCAACAGGAGCCGGCACCGGGCCGCGGGCCATTCCGCCGGGTGTACTCGGCAACCAAGGCCGGAGTCACCAGGATGCACGAAGCGGCGGTGCGGGCCCTCGCCGGGCCGGCTCGCCAGCCGACCAACTTCCAGCTGGGACTCGCGGCCTTGCCGGGGCTCGACTCAGACGAGGTCGCAGCCACGATGGCGAGTCATGAGGCTGACCTCGTGGCTCAGCTGGAGACGCTCCGCCGGCGCAGAGAGGGGGAGTTGCCGTTCCACGTGACCGCGATGTTCGACCTGGCGGTGAGCCAGGCGGAGGCCGAGCTCGCTTGGATCCGTCGATTCGTCGTTGATTTCGACGACTACAGGACCACAGAGAGGGGAGCACGATGACTCTGCAGCCATTCCACGGTTTCGAGACCTATCCGACCCACCATTGCGTGACCGGGTCCCTCAAACACATCTACGACTTTCACGGATACCCGATTTCGGAAGATCTTCTGCTGGGTCTCGGCCGGGGGATTGGGTTTGTGTACTTTCACATCAAAGGTACCGACCCCTTCTACGGCGGCAGGGCCAACGTCGAACGTCCGGGTGAGGAAGGTCTGGAGAAGACTGCGGGCGGACGCACTGGTGTCCTGGTCGATTCGTACACCACCACCAGCGCTCGCAAGGCGCAACAGACGCTGCACGACATGCTTGATCGCGATACACCGACCCTCCTGTACCTCGACATGGGATTCCTGCCGTATCTCGGCCTTCCCGACGGCTACCACTTCGGCGGCCATGTCGTCGTCGTGGCCGGCCACGACCCCAGCAGGGACGAGGTGCTGATCGCAGACCGCGACCCCGAGTTGCACCCCGTGGCGTGGGACGTGCTCGAGCAAGCGCGCGGCTCCAAGTTCAAGCCCTTTCCGCCGCAGCATCGCTGGTACACATTCGATTTCTCATCTGCTCGTTCCCCAACAGACGGCGACGTTCGCGAGGCCATCGGTGAAGCGTGTCGCGGGATGCTCGAGCCACCAATTTCCAATCTCGGCGTCAAGGGCATACGAAAGGCAATCACTCAGACGCGTCAGTGGCCGGACGTGCTCGACGACGCAACCCTGCGGCGAACGTGCTTCAACGTGGCAATCTTCATAGATCACCGGGGCGGTACGGGGGGAGGCATCTTCCGTCACATGTATGCCCGCTTCCTGGGTGAGGCCGCGGTCATCTGCGGTGAGCCTCGCCTCGCAGACCTCGGGCGGGAGCTGAGAGGCATTGGCGACCGTTGGGAGGAGGTCGCCGCGGTGTTCGCGAAGGCGGCCGAGGCCGAACACCCGGCAGACTTGCTCGAAGACGTCACGGCTCCCATGGTCGAGATCGCAGACCTCGAGCAGAGACTCTGGGAGTCGCTCGACGCGGTCGTGCGCAGCTGAGCTGATTCAGCTCAGCTCCGCCGCGACTGGGCGACGGCTCGGTCGCCCCACGGCCCAGCTTTGGGGGCGTGTATCTTCAGTCCATGAACGATGAACCGGCACCTGGGGACCCGCTGACTCGGGGACGGACCGCTTTCGACGACTTCTCGTGGACTGCTGCGTTCGAGTCCCTCACCGAGGCTGACGAGAGTGGTGAGCTCGGCCCGGAAGACCTCGAACTCCTGTCGGCCGCTGCCTACATGCTCGGACGCGTAGGAGACATGTTGGAAGCCTTGGAGCGTGCTCATTACGTGTACTTGGAGTCTGATCGACGGCGACAGGCGGCCCGCTCCGCGATCTGGATGGGCACGAATCTGGCCCTGAGGGGAAAGATGGGCCCGGCTAGTGGCTGGATCGGAAGAGGTCAGCGGCTCATCGAAGCCGATGACGACTGTGTCGAACAGGGGTACCTGCTGCTTCCGCTGCTCTTTCGTCACGAGGCCGCGGGTGACCTGGACACGGTTGGCGCGACGGCACGCGCCGCAGCCGACATCGGCCGCCGGTTCGGCGACGCCGATCTGATCGCACTCGCAATGCACGCTGAGGGCAGATCCATGGTCAAACGCGGCGCGGCCGCTGCGGGAGTCGCGCTGCTCGACGAGGTCATGTTGTCTGTGACCAGCGGCGATCTATCTCCGGTGGTGACCGGGATGGTGTATTGCAGCGTCATCGAGGGCTGCTACGAAATCCATGAGATCAATCGTGCGAGTGATTGGACGGCGGCGCTGTCGCAGTGGTGTGATGACCAGCCCGACCTGGTGGCCTTCACTGGCCAGTGCCTCGCCCACCGAGCAGAGATCCGGCAACTACAGGGGAGCTGGAGCGATGCGCTGGCAGAGGCGCAACGTGCTCACGGCCGGAACGCACGCGGGTTGATCGCAGCGCAGGCCTTCTACCAGGAGGGTGAGGTCCACCGGCTGCGCGGGGAGTATGTCGTTGCCGAAGAGGCGTATTCGAACGTCAGGCAGAGCGGCGGGGATCCGCAGCCGGGGATGGCTCGCCTGCGGCTTGCACAAGGGAACGCGGCGGCAGCGGAAGCCGGAATCAAGAGAGCGGTGGCGGAGGCAGGGGATGCCGCGTCTCGCGCTCGACTCCTACCGACGTTGGTCGATGTCATGCTGGAAGTGGGCGAAGCAAGACTCGCAGGGGAGGCGTCGGATGAACTCACCGGGATTGCCGCAGGAACCGGGATCGAGTTTCATCAAGCGGCCGCCGCGCGCGGCGCCGTCGCGACGGAAGCGGTCGACTGGATACCCGCCCTGGCTTCGCTGCGACAAGCCCTTGTGCTGTGGCAGAGCCTCGAAGTTCCGTACGAAGTGGCGCGCACTCGGGTGCTCATGGCCCGGTCACTGGAAGGATTGGGTGACCACGACACAGCGGCTCTCGAATTCGAGGCAGCTCGGACGGGTTTCGAGCAACTCGGTGCTCAACCAGACGTCCTCCTGGTGAACGGGCTGACGGGCGGGGACTCGCGCCGGGACGCTCTCGGCTTGTCGAACCGGGAACTGGAGGTCCTTCGACTACTCACGACGGGTGCCACCAACCGAGAGATCGCCGCTGAACTCATACTGAGCGAGCGGACCATCGACCGGCACGTGAGCAATCTCTACGCCAAGCTCGGAGTTGGTTCACGCGCCGCCGCCACCGCATATGCATACGAACACGGCCTCATCTGACTAGCCGCATTGGGTAGTTCCACCCACAACTGCACGATGAGAATTGGGCGATCTCACCGAAGTCGTCACCGCTGCCGCCCAATACCTTGCTCGTAGCGGCAGCAGGAGGAGCATGACCAGTCATTCCCCGGAGCGGGTCGACACGATCGTCATTGGCGGCGGCCAAACCGGCCTCATGGTGGGCCATGAACTGAGCAGACAGGGAGTCGACTACGTGATTCTCGACGCACATCGTCGGGTCGGCGATGCCTGGCGTCAGCGCTGGGATTCGCTGCTGTTGTTCACGCCTGCCCGAATGAACGCGCTTCCCGGTTTGTCGTTTCCAGCGCGAGGTTCTGAATATGTCTCCAAGGATGATGTTGCCGACTACCTGGAGGACTACGCCCGTCAGATGTCTCTTCCGATCCGCAACGGCATCCGTGTCGAGAACATGACGCGCGAGGATGATACGTATGTAGTGACCACCAACCAGGGCACCCTGCGCGCATCCAACGTGGTTGTAGCCATGGCGAACTACCAGGTCCCAAGAACGCCTGTCTTCGCTGCGGATCTTGGTCCCGATGTCATCCAGATGCACTCGAGCCAATATCGCAATCCTGAGCAGCTGCAGGAGGGAGACGTTCTAGTGGTGGGCATGGGCAACTCGGGAGCCGATATCGCTCTCGAGGTTGCCGGGACTCACAGAACGCTGGCCTCAGGGACGGAGACCGGCCACGTTCCCTTCCGTCTCGAGGGTCCGTTCGGCAAGTGGATCGGGGTCCGACTCGTCCGTTTTGTTGCAGTCGATGTTCTGAACACTGCGACTATGGTCGGGCGAAAGGCCAGGCCGAAGATGCTTGGCAAAGCGGCGCCGCTGGTTCGAGTCAAGCCAAAGGATCTGGCCGCTGCGGGCGTCGAGCGCGTGCCGCGGATCGAGGGAGTCACGAATGGACTCCCGACGACGGAAGATGGTCGAGTTCTCGACGTCACGAATGTCATCTGGTGCACAGGCTTCCAGGCCGGCTTCTCGTGGATCGATCTGCAGGTGTTCGACGAGACTGGCAAGCCGAGACATGAACGCGGCGTTGTGCACGATCATCCCGGTCTCTACTTCGTTGGTCTGTTCTTCCTGCACTCACTGTGGTCCGAGACGCTCACCGGCATGCAGGCCGATGCCCGGTATGTGGTGAGACATTTGGTGGATCGCACAGATGCTCTAGAAACGGCGGTCGTGGGATCGGGCAACGCGCCACCGAAGTAGGCCGGTCGGGAGCCATTGCGGAGCCGCTCGCGCGTTCGTGAACCCACGCCACCGTTCCGGTGTCGCGCTTCTCGTCGTCCCAACGTTCAGCTGGTCTCTTGCCGACGGCGGGCGACGCGATGCAGCTGCTCGTCGAGCGGGTGAGAGGCGCTCCTGCCGCCTCCGGCGCTGAGCGGCTGCATGTTCGATACCTCAATGACGTCCACTGAGGCGTCGAAGTAGAGCGCCCCGGCAGCCACCAGATCCGTCTCGGCTGCTCGTCGGAGGGAGCCCGGTTGATCCGCGAAAAGGTGATACCGAATCGACTCCGTCGGCTGGTCGGTTGCCTGCCACACTCCGATGATCCGGCCGCGGTGCACCAACGTTGCCGTGGAGTTGCCGCCACCGTCGTACACGTAGTCGAGGAGGGCGGGATCCAGGAATCGGGCCCGCTCCCGGTATCCCTGGACGTAAGGATCCAGGAGTGGAAGAGCATGGACCGTGTCCCCGAACTCCTCACCCGTGTGACCGCCGCCAATCCGAAACAGGGGCCCCGGCCAGCCTTCAACGGCCACCTCCTCGACGTCCTCGGCCAGGCTCGCCAGCGCCGTTCGGCACTTCTCCTTGGTGAAACCGGTCCACCATGAGATATCGGAGACGGTGACCGGGCCATACGAGCGGACGTAGCGGCGGATCAGTTCCGTGATCGCGACCTCTTCTCTCCAGGCGTGGAGATCTACGCCGGGAAGGACGTCCGCCCAGCGGTGGTACCGGCGGACGCTCGACCGCCAGCTGCGAGGAGGGGCACCGCCGACGAGCCTTCCGGCGTCGCACATCCGGCTGACAACCCCGGGGAGGTCCACCGGAGGCGCGACATCGAGGTTGCGGCGCAAGTCCCTCACCGTCATTGGCCCCTCTGCCAGGGCGGCTTCGACTGCATCTGCCAGTTGGTCAAAGTCGTACTCAGTCAATCCCGAGTCGCGCAGCCAGCGTGCGGCGAGCCCTCCGGTGAGGTGGCGGGTCGCCCCGGCCGCGATGGATAGGAGTTCGCGGGTGAAGACGAACATGGTGAGACGCATGGCCCGCAACCGCGCCAGGTCCCAGTGGTCCCACATTGCGGAGGCGAGGTCGGCGCGATCGAACCCCGGAAAACGAGCACGGACTGAGAGGTAGGGGCCGGCCGGGCTGGTGTTGTGGAGACCTACGAGTTCGTTTGTGATCTGTTCGATCGACGCTCCGGGTCGCGACAGTGAGTGGCGCGCCGCGGCGCAGGCCAACGCGTCTGCAGCGGCCACGATGGTGACGTTTGTCACTTGCATCCCCTCGCGGGATGGAGGGACCGTAGTCCTGCCTCATGATGCACGCTTGGCAACCCCCTTCCCGATGGCCGCATGTACGAACCTCTGCAGTTGTGCCTCGTCTCACCCTGTCGACAACGGTGCGGCAAGACAAGAGCCAGAATGCCCGACGCTCTAGAGGTGGTGACACGGATTCGGATCCATAGGCCTCTTGCGTCGTGATACCGGTCACGACGGCAGCTTGCTTCCGGCGGTGAGGATTCCTCCTGCACTGATCGGAATCGCCGACCGGCGAGTAACCCCTTTTGGCTGCCGGTGGTGGGCGTCTCCGGGAACCGAGTGCGGCTCCGCGGCGTCGTATGGGTGTAGATGGGCTCCTTCGCGACATCAGCCGACCACCACGGCATCACCTGCACGCCCCCCGTTGCTTCCCTGCACGGGCGGGTCGGATCGGGCGTGCGCTGATGCGGATTCTCGTTGTCGAGGACGAGTCCGACCTGGCCTCTGCCATTGCGACCAGCTTGCGACGCGACGGGTATGCCATCGACGTCGCCAACGACGGCGCTTCAGCGCTGGATCGGGTCGCGGTCAACGACTACGACGTGGTTTGCCTCGACCTCAACCTGCCGGACGTCGATGGACTCGAGGTGTGCCGCCGCGTTGTTGCCGGGAACCCCCACGCATCTGATCCGCCCGCTGCGCCGCCGAAGATCATCATGCTGACCGCACGCGGCGGCATCAGCGATCGCATCGAAGGGCTCGACCAGGGTGCAGACGACTATCTAGTGAAGCCGTTCTCGCTGGGAGAACTCGGTGCCCGGATTCGGGCCCTGCTGCGGCGCGACACGCCGACCGGCAACTCCGTTGTCGCCGTCGCAGGGATCGAGATGGACACCGTCCACCATGAGGTCCACCACCAGGGCAATCCGGTCGATCTCACCGCCAAGGAATTCGCACTCTTGCGGTGGTTTCTACTGCACCCCGGTGAGGTACACAGCAGCGAACGGCTGCTGGAACACGTCTGGGATGAACACGCCGACCCCTTCACTAATACGGTGCGGGTGACTATCTCGAACCTCCGTCGCAAGCTGGCGGAGGCCTCTGGTAGCGCCGACCAGCCCATCACCACCCTGCCGGGCCGCGGCTACCAGCTACGGAGCGACCGATGATTGCCGACGAGCTCGCGGTGCCGCGGCGGAGTCGGGTGAGGGCCCGTATCGCGGTCGGCCTCACCGTCTCCACCCTGCTGGTTGCGGCACTGGTGGCGGTTGCCGCCACGGCACTTGCCGCATGGCAGCCCAGCGAGGGCGTCGCGGGGACCCAGGCTGGGGCGGCTCGAGTCGGCGAGGAGGTGACTGTGGTCATCGTCACCGACGAAGGGGCAGACGCGGCGGCGGCTCGGACCCGAACCGATACGTTGCGGTGGAGCCTCGTGGCGCTCGCCGTGTCCGCGATTCCGGCAATCGGGGTTGGATGGTTCGCGGCGGGGCGCATGCTCGGGACCGTGGATGAGGCATTGGCAGAGGTTGTGGGCGCAGAAGAGGAGCGGCAGCGCAGGCTGCAGGAGGTGGTCCATGAACTTCGTACCCCATTGGCTGTGATGGGAACCAACCTCGAATTAGCCGCGACCGAGGCGGATCTGGAGGCAGAAGCCGCAGGCTTCATCGGCGCCGCTCGCCGCGCCGTGGACCGGATGGGTCGTACGGTTGACGACCTCGCAGGGCACGGCAGGCTGGCCGTTGAAGCAGAAGACGAAGCCACCGAGGTGGCGATTCTTACCGGCGAGGTAGTGGCGGAGCACGCCGGATCTGCCCATGGCCGCGGGCTCCATCTCATAGTCACCGGCAGCGCAGCCACCGAGATTCCCGAAGTCGATCAGGCCGCAGTCCGTACCGTGCTCGGCAATCTCATGGCGAATGCGGTACGTCTCGCGCCGCGGGGGTCCGTGGTGAGTCTCGACTGGGGAGAAACGGCAGACTGGGCGTGGATCGCCGTCACGGACGAGGGGCCAGGGCTTCCACCGCGCCACCATGCCCGCGTCTTCGAACGGGGCTGGCGTGGCCGCCATGAACGAGACCGTGGCGAAGCAAGTGACCGATCGGGGCTCGGCCTCACCATCACCCGCCAGCTCACCGAAGCCCAGGGTGGAGTCGTCACCGTCGAGTCCGATGAGGGTGCTGGGTCCACCTTTGCCATCTGGTTGCCACTCAATGCCGATGCTGCTGCGGCAGATATCGTGGACCCCGACGGCATTCACCCGACCGCTCACCCCTGGCGCAAGGATCTCATCACCTCTTGACGCCGGCTTTATGCGCGCTGCCGTATGTTCGCCCGGTTGCTCACTCCGGAGGTTCCTTTGACACAGCTCGACACCAGTACCCGGGAGGCCCGTCCTTCTCGACGGTCCTGGCGCGACCTTCCCGCGTCGCCACCGGTGTCGGACGAGATTCCGCACCTCGAACCTGATCCCGCGGCGCAAGCGGTGGCCTCCACCATCGAGCTCCCGGCGACCGCGGTTGAGGTGCCGCCCGCCATTGATCCCAGACGGCGTCGTAGCGAACGGTTCTATCTGGGTGTTGGAGCGGCGCTTCTGGCTCTTGTGGTCGCGGTCGTGGCCGCCGTCGTGTGGACCGGCGATGCCGGGGCCACTACACCCACCGTCGCCGCCACGGAGGCTGATCCCGGTGCCGTAGCCGCGGCCCTCGGACCGGCCGTAGTGCAGATCGAGTTGTTCGGTGGCCTCGATGCCGGAGGCGGAGTTGGCTCGGGTGTTATCTACGACACCGCCGGTCTGGTGCTCACCGCTCACCACGTGGTTGCCTTCTCCGATGAGGTGTCGGTCCGCACCGCAGACGACAGGACATTCAATGGTCGGGTGGTTGGCCGTGCTCCCGAGCGCGACCTCGCCGTTGTAGCTCTCGAGGCTGCCGATGACCTCGTTGCCGCACCAATCGCAGAACCTGGATCCGTTGAGGTCGGCGAGCCGGCATTCGCGCTCGGTAGTCCGTTCGGCTTCCAGTCTTCGGTCACGGCGGGGATCATCTCCGGCCTCGATCGCGAGCTCGACACCCCGGTCGGCCTGCTTACCGGCCTCATCCAGACCGACGCACCGATCAACCCCGGCAACTCAGGTGGTCCGCTGGCAGATGCCGAGGCGAAGGTGATCGGAATCAACACGGCCATCGCCTCGGTGTCCGGTGGAAACGACGGGGTCGGTTTTGCGATTCCGGTGGAAGACTTCGCCTCGCTGCTGGAGGAGGTCGAGGCCGCAGGTGGGATGGACGCACCAACGGTTCCTGCTCCGGAGGACGCAGGCGGGTTGGGCAGTTTGATTCCGGGCCTCGATGGTCTCATCCCCGATCTCGACGAGTTGATTCCGGGCCTCGATCAGTTGCCTGGCCTCCAGGAGTTGCTCGACGAGCTCTTCCGGCCCACACCCGGCCCGCAGCCCCCGACCCCGCAGCAGCCGACGCCGTCGCCTGCTCCGAACCAGTCGGATCCGTTGCCGGGCATCGATGAGATGCTCGAAGAACTGTTCGGCACCGGAAGCGGGCAACAGCAGCTCGATCAGCTGCCGGGGCTCGACGAGATGCTCAACGACCTGTTCGGGCCGGATGCGATACCACAGGAACTTCAGCAGCTCCTCGACGAGCTGTTCGGGGTTCCTGGAGGCGTGCCAGACAGTGGAGGGGGCCAGGCATGACGACCACAGAACAACCCGTCACCGCACAGCACACGCGGGCACCGCTTGATCCCGCCTTGTCTGCCGTACAGCTGCGCCAGGTGATGACCGAACTGCAGCGGGTGATCGTCGGCCAAGAACGAGTGCTCGAACGGGTGCTGGTTGCGCTGCTGGCGGGCGGCCACTGCCTGCTCGAAGGAGTCCCGGGCATCGGCAAGACGCTCACCGTATCCACGCTGGCTCAGACGCTGGGTGGCACGTTCGCTCGCATTCAATTCACTCCCGATCTGCTCCCATCCGACATCGTCGGCACCAGGGTTTATCGACCCTCGACTGAGAGCTTCGACGTGGAGCTGGGGCCGGTGTTTGTCAACTTCGTGCTCACCGACGAGATCAACCGCGCTCCCGCCAAGGTGCAGTCAGCCCTGCTCGAAGTCATGGCAGAACGGCAGGTGTCGCTCGGCGGGGTGACCCATCCGCTGCCCTCACCGTTCCTGGTGCTTGCCACCCAGAACCCCATCGAATCCGAAGGGGTGTATCCGTTGCCGGAGGCGCAGCGCGACCGCTTCCTGATGCGGATTCCGGTTGACTACCCGACTGCTCAGCAGGAACACGACATCGTCGAGCGGGCCAGCCACCAACCGGCAATCCCGAATTCGGTCCTCTCGACCGAGGACGTCCAGGCATTGCAACAGGCAGCCGCCTCCGTGTACGTCGACCCTGCAGTCCAGGATTACGCCATCCGACTGGTCCTCGCCACCCGTCATCCGGATGAGCACGAAGTGGCCATCGAAGGGCTGCTGGCCTACGGCGCCAGCCCCCGTGCCAGCATCGGGTTGATCCACGCGGGAAGGGCACTCGCCCTGTTGCGGGGCCGCAACCACCTGCTTCCGCAGGACGTCTACGACGTTGCCTACGACGTGCTCAATCACCGGCTCGTGTTGTCATTCGATGCTGTCGCAGATGGCGTTTCTGTTGATGATGTCCTGGTTGAGGTGCTCACCACCGTGGTGGCGCCTCGGTTGTCCTCCGCACAGCTGGTTTCCCTGGCGTACGCGCCCCGGGGCTGACGATGCGCAGGAAGTCCCGACCTCCATCCGGTGTTCAGGCGCTGCCGCAGGCGCCACGGGTGACATCACCTTCGCAGGTGCCGATCGATCGACTGCGGCTGACCGTGCTGCGCCGACTCGACGGCCTGCTCGCGGGTGATCACGCCGGGCTTTTCCCCGGCCACGGATCCGAGCACGGCGAGGCCCGACCGTACGTGCCGGGCGACGACCCACGCCACATCGATTGGGCCGTGACCGCCCGGACCAGCCAGCCCCATGTCCGGGACACCATCGCCGATCACGAACTGGAGTTGTGGCTGATCGCCGACACTTCGTCGAGCCTCGCGTTTGGGACGGGGCAGGCCACGAAACATGAACTCGCTTGGTCCGCGGCAGGTGCATTTGCCTTGCTCGCCGCAACAGGCGGCAATCGGGTGGGCGCAGTGCGGTCGACGCCGGAGGGCACCAGTGCCCGTCCGCACATCGTTCCTGCACGGGGCGGCTCGAACCATGTCGGCGCGGTGCTCGCCGCACTGCGGAGGCCACCTGTCGAAGGCGAGGCAGGCGATCTCGCCGGTTCGATCGAACTGGTGCGACGCTCGGCCCGACGCCGCGGAATGGCGGTCGTTGTGTCCGACTTCCTCGGCCCTGGTGACTGGGAGCGTCCGCTACGGGCGCTCGGCCACCGCCACGAATTGGTGGCGGTTGAGGTCATCGACCCTCGTGAGGTCGAACTGCCAAACGTCGGCCTCGTTTCGGTGGTTGATCCCGAAACTGGACGTCGTCGCCTTGTCGACACCTCAGACGCCAAGGTGCGAGATCGCTATGGCGAATTGGCGGCGACCCGTCGGGCAGACGTCGCCGCGAAGCTGGTGAGCTGCGGCGCGGACCACATGACGCTGCGGACCGATCGCGACTGGGTGCTCGACTTCGTGCCTTTCGTCTCGGCCCGCCGGAGCCGGCTGCTGGCCGCAGGAAGGTCGCGGCGATGAACGACCTCGGGTTTATCGCCCCGCTGCGACTCGTGTTGCTGGTGCTGCCTATCGCACTCGCCATCTCCTACCTGGTGGTTGCGGCGCGGCGGCGGCGGTACGCGCTGCGTTTCACCACGCTCGACTTGCTGGACGAAGTTGCCCCCGACCGGCCCGGCTGGCGGCGGCATGTGACGGCGATCGGGCTGCTGGTCGCCATCGTCGTAGCAGCCATTGCGTTTGCTCGTCCCGTCGTCGCCGGCGAGACCACCGAAGCCCGCCAGCTTGTGGTGCTCGCCATCGACACCTCGATCTCGATGGAAGCGCAGGATGTTGCGCCGTCTCGGACGGACGCGGCCCGCGAAGCCGCCGGTGCCTTCCTCGACACCGTGCCTGAGGGTGTTGCCGTGGGTGTCGTGGGTTTCGACGGGCGAGCGCGGCTGCTGATCTCACCTACGACCAGGCTCGATGCGGTGCGTCGCACCATCGATCGTGCCCACGACCTCGGCGAAGGCACGGCCATCGGTGAGGCAGTGTTCCTCGCGCTCGACGCCATCGACGACGCGGCGGTGCGGGCTGAGAACGACGAGGCGGAGGGCGGCGAGCCCGTAGGTACCGTCGTGTTGCTCTCGGACGGGGACACCACCGCAGGCCGCTCGAACGACGAAGCCGCGTCCGAGGCTAGGGCCCGCAGGGTCCCGGTACACACGATCGCGTTCGGAACCGACGAAGGATTCATCGAGGATCCGCTCGGGGGCCGGATTCCGGTACCCGTCAACCGGCAGGCGCTCGAACAGCTGGCGCATCAGACGGATGGCAGGTCGCTCACTGCGGTGACCGCGGATCAGCTCAACCAGATCTACGAGGACCTGGGCCGAAGTGTCCAGGTCGAGGTGGCACGTACCGAGGTCACCGACTGGTTCATCGGTGCCGCGTTGATGATCCTCGTGCTTGCCGGCATCGCTTCCCTGGCTTGGTTCGGTCGCCTGCCCTGAGACCTCGATAGGACATCACCTGCAGACAGGGCGCTTCGTCCCTAGGCAATTGGCAGGGTGGGGTGGACAATGTCGGCAGTGAGGTGATGGATGCCCCAAGCGGTTTCGACCAAAAGCGCGTCACATTGGCTGGTCCCGTCGACACTTCCGGGGAGGTGGTCGGCGGGCCTACTGGCAGCGTCGCTGCTGTGCTTCGTCTTCTTCTTCGTCCTCGTCATGTCGGGGCAGCGTGGTGGTGACACCTTCTTCAGCAATCTCTGGCTGTCAGGCACGATCCTCCCGGCTGCAGGGCTGGCGATTGCGGCAGGCGCGGTCGGATTGGCGGCTGCAGTTCGAGACGGCGAGCGCTCTTTCGTGGTCGGGATCGCCATCATCTATGGATTCCTGGTACTCATGTTCACGGTGGGAGAGATCGCGTTTCCTCACTGAGGCGGCCCAGCCGAGGTCCGGGCGGGGGTGTTGCGAGGTCGCCCGGTTGTCGCCTGACATTGTTCAGACCTCGATCCCGAACACCGCACGCGCCACGACGCCGATGAAGTAGCCCGCGAGGCCGGCGGCTGAGGCGAGGAGCAGCATTTCGAGCCCGGATCGAATCTGCGCCTGGTGGCTCAATGCGGCCTTGCCGACGCCGAGGAGGAACAGGGTCAGCGCAGTCAGACAGATGGCCAGGAAGAGGGCGGTCCCCTGACCGAAGCCGAACGCGAAGGGGAGCAGCGGGACCGTTGCTCCCACCGCATACGCCCCCGCCATTACCACAGCGTCGCGCTGTGGCGAGTCGGAGGCAGCCGAAGTCGCGGGCTCGGGCGGAGATTCGGTCGTTCTTGCGGTGGCAGCAGCGACGTCCCGTTCGGCCTTGGAGGAGAGATAGGTCCCCATCGACATCGAGAGCACGCCGGCAATGGCGTTGATGGCGGCAGCCACGATGATGATCTGGCTGGAAAGCGCGGCTCCGACCATGCCGGCGATGAGGGTCATGTTCTGGACGACACCGTCCTCGACCCCGAACACCACCTCGCGGATCGACTCTGCTCCGAGCGACGATTGGTGGAGCGCAGAAGGGCGGAATAGCGAATGCATGACCGCAGGGTGATGCCTTTCGTTCGTACGCGATACGGGCGAAAGGTCCTGAATTAGAGGTCGAACGGACCTGCCCGCTAGCTGCCTTCCTCGGCGTAGGCAACGGCACAGGCCTCCTTGCCGGCGTCCTGCTCGAGGTAGTCGGCATAGAGGGAGTCGATCAGGGCGTCGGGATCTTCAGCGTTGCGAGCTCGCAGGTCTTCGCTGATCTCGATGTTGCGGTCCGTCAGAACCGGCTCGCCGTTGGAGTCCAGCCCGTCGCCCGCAGACTCGTAGTAGCTGAAGACGTAGTCCACCAGCCCCATATCGTCTGCCGCGTCGAGCACGATGTCGGGATTCTCCTCGCACCACGCGGTCTCGGCGGAGTCCCCGCCACCACACGCGGCGGCTACGAGGCCGAGGGCGATGATCGTGGCGATGAGCAGGCGCATGCCGCAACTCTATCCGCTTGGAGCAGCGTCCGGCGTGATGCCCTGCTCAGCAGTGCAGCCGACTTTGGGCCGATCTCAACGGACAGTCGAGTGCCTCGACCCTGTGGTTTCGGCGCACATGTGGCCTTCGGCCTCCAGCGGGGACGCCCTGAGCCGATGAAGCTCGCGATTGGACGGAGAAGAGGTCGGCGATGGCGTGCGGACGACGTCTCTGGATTGTCCTGCCGTTGCTGCTCACTGTGGCCATGACCGGTGCTGGATGTGGCGACGACGGTCAGGAGCAGCGCGGCCCGAGTGGCTCCGTCGGACCGGTTGGGCCGATCGGGCCGGTTGGTGATGACCAAGGAATTCCGGGCTCCGGAACCATCGTGATCGTCACTCCCGACGTCTCTGGCTTTGATCAGGTTGTCTTCAAGAGCGAGGGTGCGGTCACCGTCACCGAGGGATCGGATGAGTCGCTCGAGATCGAGACGGACGACAATCTCGTGGAGTACCTGGAGTCCGCTGAAGTCGACGGAGTACTCGAGATCACGACCCGGGACGGGGTCGACATCGCGCCCACTCAGCCGCCTGCGTACCGGATCGTCATGCCTCACGTGGCTGGAATCGATCTTGCCGGAGCTGGGTCAATCACAATGGATGGCGTCGACACCGCGAGCTTCTCGGTCGGTCTGAGCGGAGCGGGCGAGGTGAAGGTGCGCGCCGTCCAGGTCACTGAACTCACAGTTGATTTGCAGGGCGTTGGATCGGTCACTCTGACGGGGATCGCGGACCGTGCCGACGTCGCGGTCGGGGGAGTGGTCGTCTTTGACGGGTCGGACCTGCTGCTTCGCGACGCCACGGTCGCTGCTTCGGGGACGGGTCACGCAACCGTGTGGGTTACAGAGAATCTGGATGCTGAAGCATCGGACTCCGCCGAGATCACCTACTACGGCCAGCCGTCGGTGACCACCGCGACGTCGGAGCTGGGGACGGTGATGCCGCTCGGTGACAAGTAGCCCTCTCGGCTGCACGCGCTCGAGTTCAGGAGGTGATCGCAAGATTGTCTGTCGCCCAGAGTGACGTGTCTCCTCGCCGTTTCGCTCGTCCTGGTGGCGGCGTGCGGTGGTGGCTCAGGCGCCGGAACCGACACATCCGCGACCGTTCCATCCGAATCGGTGGCGATCGGCGCCGCCACCGAAGACGCGGCGGAGTTGGGCTCGATCGAGGAGCAGATCCAGGCGCTGATGTCCTCCGGTGACCTCCCCTCGCTGGCCGCGGCGACCGTGGTTGATGACGACATCGCCTGGGCCGAGGCGTTTGGTGAGCAGCAGGACGTGAGGACTGCCTACATGATCGGGTCGATCGAGAAGGTCTTCGTTGCCATGGCAGTGTTGCAGCTTGTCGAGGAGGGATTGGTCGATCTCAACATCGATGTCGGCGAGTAGCCGTTCGATGTGCGGAACCCGGCGTTTCCGGATACTCCGGTGACGCTCGAATTGTTGCTGCGCACCAGGCGGGCCTGATCGTCGACTTCCCCGACTCCGCTTACTACGACGATGACGAGGCGGCATTGCAGTGGGCCGTTGAACAGCTCGACATGGACCTGAGTGAGTCGCCGTATCTCGACTCCCGCCCCTCGCGTGCGGAGTACGTGGAGAGCTACTTCGGGTCCGACGGAGCGAACAGTGGCGCCGACCTCTGGATCGGCCGGCCAGGGGCCAAGATGCAGTATTCGAACCTCGGTGTGCACTACCTGGCGACGTACATCGTGGAGGTAGTCAGCGGACGGTCGTTTCCATCGTATGTCGAGGAGCATTTCCTACAGCCCTTGGGTCTGACGGACTCCAGCTTCGAGGCGAGTGCGTATGCCGCGAGCCAGCTCGCTATCCCGTATGCCCGCATCGACGGCGAGAAACCTGGCAATGCCTGCTACGGGAATGCGTGGGTCAGGGCGCCTGCGGATGACGGCTCCGGATCTTGCCGTGTTCCTCGCCACACACATGAACGGTGGAGTGGCAGCGGGGACTCGCATCCTCAGCGAAGAGTCGATCGCGTTGATGCACTCCAAGCACGTGAACCTTTTTGGCGACGACTGGGGCCGGCTCCCGTTTCGGGGAGAAGGCCTGGGCTGGTGGCTGTGGACTGATGGCCGCAGCGGCCATGGCGGTAGCACGCCCGGCTACTCGGTCAAGATGGTGATGCAGGAAACCGATGCCGGAAGAGTCGGAGTTGTCGTCATGCTGAACCGGGGATGCAGTCTCAGCTGCGATGAGGGGTGGTCCAACTCACACGTCGTGGCGCTGCGCGAACTCCTCCTCGACCACGCGGCAGACCTCCAGGCCGCTACTGCACCTGGCTGACGGAATTGCCCGGTCCCCGCAGCATGCGTGTCGGCAGCCTCAGTAGCTCTCCCAGCAGGTCGAAGATCGAGGTCACCGTGATGCCCACCAGGCGGAACGGCAGGCTGACGATCCAGACGATGGGGTATAGGAGCAGGGCGAGGACGGCTACCGGCCACGCCACGATGAAGAGGATGAGCCACAAGATGATGGTCAACATGGGTGTCACTTTCCGCGAGCTGATTCTCCCTCGAGTATCAGCAAGACCCGCCGCGAAGACCATCAGGTATCACCCTTGAACTTCCCTGAGAACCCCTAATCCCGCAGGCTCCTGGAAGACGGGTCGAGCCGGCAGCCTCGACGCTGACTACCCGAAGAGCTCCGCTCCCAGCTGGGCCAGTCCCGCGGCGGCGCACAGCAGCCCGACGAATCGCACCAGGAAGGATGTCGACGCCAGTTCGTGGGCGAAACGATCGGATCGGACCACGTTGTGGGCTCGCGCAAAACGTCGGGTGAGATTGAGACCGTCGGAGGCAGCGACGGCTCCGATCACCACGAGGGCGATGCCGAAGATTACGGCGGCCACGGCAGCTCCTTCTCCATCACGTCCATTGTCGCGCATCGGCTCGGACTCGCGAAGGGTCTGATGCATGCTCTGGTGGTTCGGGTCAGCTGCCGCAGCCGGGTGACCCAGGCCGGGTCGGCGACCCACGGCAGGGCCGCCGCGGGGCCGGTTGATGAACATGCCGGACCCGGCGTGGCGGGTGGTGGATTCGAGGTCGGGCGCAACGCAGCGCCCTTCTCGTTTCCGGTCGCACTCCTCGCGATCACGACGGCGTCGCCCAGGCGTCATCTGATCCGTGCACAGGCGCCGGAGGGCGTGGCAGGTTTTTGGGTATGGAGGGTTGAGCAATAGACTCCGAGTGGACTCGGTGAGCGCTTCTCTCCGATGTTCGCGAACCAACGAATCCATCAGGAGGAATCCGTCGATGAAACGTCGACCCTTTGTCTTGGTCGTGCTCGTCCTTGCTTTCGCTCTCGTTGCCGCCGCGTGCGGTGATGATGACTCGGGGGATACGACGACTACGGCCGCAGCAGCAGCCACTACAACGACGACTACCGCAGCTCCGACGACGACAACAACAGCAGCTCCTACCACCACGACGGCGGGCGAGCCTATCGTCCTCACAGTCTGGGCAGACGACAAGAAGGCTCCGGTGCTCGAGGAACTTGCGCCGGCAGTGCTCGAGGCAACCGGCGTCACACTCGAAGTGACCCAGTTCAACTTCGACGACCTGCGTGAGCAGGTGGCCCAGGCGGCTCCGGCCGGTGAGGGCCCGGACATCTTCGTGGGTGCCCACGACTGGACGGGTCAGTTCGCCGCAGACGGGATCTCGGCTCCGATCGACCTCGGTGGCCGTGATGGAGAATTCGTCGATTCAGCGCTGGTGGCGTTCAACTATGCCGGCGACCTGTACGCCGTACCGTATTCGGTGGAGGCGATTGCGCTCTTCTACAACACCGAACTTTCGCCCGAGCCTCCGGCGACGTTCGCCGACCTCACTGCGACGTGTGATGGTCTCGGTGCGGACATCGACAACTGCTTCGGCCTGGCCGGCGGTGCAGATGACGTCGGTGCGGCTGCCTACCACCACTACCCGTGGGTATCGGTCTTCGGCGGCTACATCTTCCAGTTCGACATGGCCAACGGCTACAACCCGCAGGAAGTCGGCCTCGACTCCGAGGAGTCGATCGCGGGCATGACCGTGCTCGAGGGACTCATCACAGCGGGCTACATGGGCAACGTCACCCAGGACGATGCTGTGACCCAGTTCACCTCCTCCAAGGCACCGTTCTTCCTGAGCGGTTCTTGGCAGCTCAACAACCTGAACGAGTCCGGAGTGCCCTACGCCCTGACCACGATCCCGACGCTCGATGGGAGCACCCCTTCACCGTTCGTCGGTGCCAATGGGTTCTTCATCAACTCGTTCAGCGAGAACGTCGGCCTCGCGCAGACGTTCTTGCTCGACTTCGTTGCGACTCCGGAGTTCATGGCAGCCATCTACGCGGCCGACCCGCGTAACCCGGCGTACATCGCCACCGCCCAGGATGCCCTGGCAGGCGATGAGATCGCTCTGGCGTTCGCCGCGTCCGCGGCCACCGGGGTTCCGATGCCCAACATCCCCGAGATGGGAAGTGTCTGGGGACCGATGAGCGACCAGATCAACGGCATGCGCAACGGCAAGGTCGACGCCACAACGGCGATGACCGCCGCAGCCGAACAGGTGAGAGCAGCCGTCGGCGGCTGACGCACTCTCGTAGCTACTGCGGGCGAGGCCCGCATGAGCGGGGAGGGACCATCTGGTCCCTCCCCGCTCGCGTCTGGATTGCCCGGGAAGGCGCGGGGTAAGCTCCGGGTGCGATGGCGGACCTCAGGACCGAACCGGTGAGCCAGACCGAGCCACCCCGGCGAGGTCGGTCCGAGCTTGGTTTGTGGTTCTGGCTGAAGCTGATCGGCCTGGCCCTCCTCGACGCGTTGGGCGTGTACGCCGCAATCGTGTTCATCGCCGAGGGTGACTGGTTGATCGCCCTCTTCCTGGTCGCCCTGCTTGGCTTCATCAACTGGGTGTACCTTTGGCCGCGCACCAGTGCGCTGCGCTGGATCACGCCGGGGGCCACCCTCACGCTGATCTTTCTGGTCCTCCCCATCATCTTCACCGCGTTCATCTCCCTGACGAACTGGCAGACGGGCAACGCCCTCACCAAGGATCAGTCCATCGACGTGTTGACGTCGCTGCCCTACGTCGACCCAGACGATCCGGGCCGGGTGCTCGATCTGCACGTGTATTCCGACCCCGCCGGAAACCTGCTGTTTGTGGTCATTGATCCACAAACCGGCGAGGTCGAGACAGGCCTTCCCCGCCTTCGCTCCGGTGAGCCGCGCGAGGACGCCATCATCGACCTCGGGGAATTCGAAGTCGTCGATGATGACGGTGACGGTATCCCGGAACGCATCGACGAGTTCACGATCGTGACCGGAGCACCCCTGTTCCAACTCGCCAACCGCCTGCAGGAGCTGACCTTGGACCTGCCAGATGGGGAAGCGATTCCGCTGGGCACCAAGACGGTACGCGTCGTCACCGAGAGCCAGCGCTACGTCTACGACGAGGATGCAGATGCGATGTTCGATCGGGCGCGCGGCGAGGCGTGCCCGGCCGAGGCTGAACTGGGCAAATTCGTCTGCGCAGACGGCTCGATCATCGAGCCCGGTTGGCGCATCGTTGTCGGCCTCGAGAACTACGTCGACATCCTCACCGATGCTCGTATCCGGGGACCCCTGCTCCGTGTCTTCACGTGGAACGTGGTGTTTGCTCTCGGTTCGGTCATGCTCACGTTCGGCCTGGGGCTCGCCCTGGCCATCGCACTCGGACATCCCCGAGTCAAGGGCCAAGCGATCTACCGGTCGATCTTCATCCTGCCTTACGCGATCCCTGCCTTCCTCAGCATCCTCATCTGGCGTGGCCTTTTCAACAAGACGTTTGGCCAGATCAACAACCTGTTGAACACGCTGGGGATCCCAGACGTCCCATGGCTCAGCGATCCGACCTGGGCGAAAGTGGCACTGTTGTTGGTGAACACCTGGCTCGGATTCACCTACATGTATCTGATTTCGACCGGAGCCCTCGTCGCCATCCCCGAAGACATCAAGGAGGCCGCCCGGGTCGATGGCGCCAACGGATGGCAGCTGTTTCGCAAGGTGACCTTCCCGTTGCTCATGGTTTCGCTGGCGCCGCTCCTGATCGGATCCTTCGCCTTCAACTTCAACAACTTCGTTATCGTGGAGTTCCTCACGGCCGGGGGGCCGCCGATTCTCGACGCCGCCGTACCGGTGGGGGCGACAGACATTCTGATCACATTCACGTTCGAGGTGGCCGTTTCCTCAGGCCGAGGGAACCAGTTCGCGGTCGGCGCCGCAATCACCATGCTCATCTTCTTCATCCTCGTGATCATTTCCAGCATCAGCTTCCGTTTCACCAAGAGACTGGAGGACATCTATGGCGGAGAGTGATCGCCGCGACCGTGCCATCGAAGAACTCGAAGGCGTTTCGCAGGCTCCGACATCAGCCGGGTTGCGAACGTCTGCAGTGCTCGTGCAGGCGCGTGGGCTCTTGAGGCGCAGCGACAAGAAGAAGGAGAAGCTGCCGCCCTTGCCACCGGGTCGATGGATCAGGGAGGTCGGCTGGCGCCATCTCTTTGCCCTCGTCGTTGTGGTCTTTTCGCTCTACCCGATCGTGTGGATGCTCTCTTCGTCCGTCAATGCCATCGACACGCTTGCCGGTGCGCAGTTGATCCCGGAGAACTTCACGTGGGACAACTACAAGGAGATTTTCTCCAACCCCCGCATCAGCCCGTTCATGACCTGGCTGTGGAACTCCTGGAAGATCGCCTTGATCGCGGCGTCTTTCAACGTGTTGATGGCGGCAATGGCTGCCTACGCGTTCAGCCGCTTCCGTTTCCGCGGTCGCCGGATGGGGCTGTTGACGCTCCTGCTGCTCCAGGTGTTCCCACAGTTCCTGATGTTCATTGCCATTTTCCTGATCATGCAGCGAATCGGCACGGTATTCCCTGCCCTCGGGCTCAATACTCACACCGGTCTCATCCTCGTCTATCTGGGGGGAGCCGTCGGTTTCAACACCTTCTTGATCAAGGGGTTCATGGACTCGGTGCCGACCTCGCTCGATGAGTCTGCCCGCGTTGACGGCGCATCTAGAGCGAGGATCTTCTGGCAGATCATCGTGCCGCTGGTGCGGCCGGCGCTGGCGGTGATCTTCGTCATCACCATGGTGACCGCCTTCTCGGAGTTCGTGCTGGCACGGACCCTCTTGCGTTCGACGGAGCTCCTGACGTATGCCGTTGGCCTCCAGACCTACAGCCTGGCGGAGTTTGGTTCCAAGTGGGGAACGCTCGCGGCCGGCGCCGTTGTCGGTGCGCTGCCAGTAGTGATCACCTTCCTGGTTGCGCAGCGGGCCATTGTGGCGGGGCTGACGCAGGGAGCGGAAAAGGGCTAGCCGCAGGCGCCCTGGCTGGGTTGTGCGCGGCGACCACCGGCTCGGCTCACGCGATCTATCGGGCCGTGGCAGGAGCAGACCTCCGGCTAGGGAGCGATTGAGCCGTCCCGCGCCAGAGCCGGCAGTTGGGTCAGGCTGCGGATCACGTGGTCGATGGCGACATCTGGCGGTGACGGCTTGTGGTCCGGGTTGTACCAGCACGTCGCGATGCCGTAGCTGATCCCTCCCGGGATGTCGGAGCTGAGGCTGTCGCCGATCATCAGCGTCTTCTTCTTGTCCGGCCAACCCAGCTGCTCGAAGACGATGTTGTAGATCGCGGCCCCGGGTTTGGCGGTACCGACATCACCGGAGATGACAACGGCTTCGAAGTAACGGGCGATGCCGAGTTGCTTCACGCGGGGACGTTGGACGTCTCCGATGCCATTGGTGACGACTGCGAGTGTGGCCTGGGTGGAGAGCGTTTCGAGGACAGCCCTGGCATCCGGATACAGCTCTGCATTGGTGACCATGCCCGCGACGTAGTCGTCTGCCATCGTCTGCGGGTCGGCTTCGATGTTCGCCGCGGCGGCGAGGCGGGCGAATCGGGTGACCCTGACGTCGTCCGGAGTGATCTCGTTGCGTTCCACGGCGGCCCACAGCGCGTCGTTGATCTCGGCGTACCTCGAGACGTATCGGCTCGGGTCATCGACCCCGGCCGCGCGAAGTGTCACGTCGAACGACACTGTTTCCGCTTTGTCGGCATCCAGCAGCGTGTGGTCGAGGTCGAAGAGCAGCGTGGTGTAGTACATGGGGTTCCAGCGTCGATCGAGTTGGCCTGTGACGTCCGGTCGACCGTTGATTCGACGCCGGCGCCGGGACTCATGTTCCCGCATCGAGGCTCCGGAAGACAACCCGAGTGCTGGATTGGGCGAGCGGGGACTGAGGTGAGCAGTTTGCGGGCGGTTCCGCCATCGATTCCACGTGGAGCATTCCGACTCTGGTGCTCGTTGGATCCGGTGTGGTTCTGTGGGGCAGGCATCCAGCCGTCGAGCGGAAGGCGTCGAGCCTGAGGAGGCGCAGCGTGGAAAACGCAGACCCTGAGGTTTCATCTGCAGACCGGACCCGCGTGATCATCATGTCGCAGGTCGTGGTCGTCGTGGCCTTGCTGGTGGTGTGGTCCATCTTGCGGTGTAGGCGCGCTGCGAACTGAGAGCACGACGATCCCTGACCCGACTCGGGGCGGCGCGACCCCGCAGCGGTTGGCTGATCGGCAAATCAGGGTCGTTCGGCTCTGGCGAGTAGTTCCCTCCTCACGAAAGGTGTCGCCACGGCAAATCGAAGGGGTGCAGATGGCTTTCGGAGAGAATCGTGCAGTCGGCGGCACCGGATGGAATGTCTGGCGGGGGGTCATCGGAGGCTTTTACCTGCTGTCTGCCGTCTTCAACGCCGCATATACCCTGCCGCTGGCAGACGAGGCGGACACCTTTGATGGCTATGCGGACGGCGCCTGGTTCCCGTTCCTCACCGACTTCATGCAAGACGTCTTCATGCCGAACGCTGCTGCGTTCATGATCGTCGTGATCGTTCTCGAGGTGATCGTGGGATCGCTGATCATGGGTCGCGGCGGCTGGGTGGACCTTGGTGCGGCGGCGTCGCTGGTGTGGGTGGTTGCCATCCTGCCGTTCCTGGCCTGGCCGTACCTGCTCGTCAACATTGCGCTCGTGGCACTGCAGGGAGTGGTGCTGCTCCGCCGGTATCCGGATTCGATCTGGCATCTGATCACCCAACGCTTCAGTACTCGGGGCACCGCGCATCCCGGCTGATTGAGGAGACGGCCTGCATGGAACTGGCTTGGGGCATTGTCATCATCGTGCTCTCGCTCCTGTGCTGGGGTGGCCAAACCATCTCATGGTTTGCACCCGACGCCGCGGTCCGCTGGAACCTCACGGAGACGGAGGATGTCGTCGAGCCGGTGTACTGGGCAGACATCCGTGGCGAAGCACTCTGGGATCTGCTTTCGCTATGGACGATGGTGGTAGCCGGCGTGCTTCTCATCTCGGATCAGCCAACCTGGGCGTACTTCGGCCTGGTGGGTGGCGGGATGTACGTCTACTTCGCCGGTCGCGGCATCGCGACCCGGGCGGCGATGCAGCGTCGAGGGTTTCGCATCGGGTCTCCCCAGAACGTGGGTCTGGGCTACACAATGCTGGCGGTGTGGGGGGTGATGGGTCTGGTCACGATCGGCGCAGCCGTGGCGTCGCTGCCAACAACCTGAGCCCTTCGGCAAGGGCCACTCGAGCCGGAAAGGAGACGGCAATGGAGGTCACGGGTTGGACGTGGGTGGTTGCAGCTACCGGCCTGTTCCTGATGATGCTGCTGGCAGGGCTGCAGTTCGTCGCCGTCCTCAGACCGCGAGCCGCGTGGACGATCGCCAATATCTACGGCGGGAGCCCAGAAGCAACGGACCCGAAAGCGTACTTCGCCTACAACCAGGGCTACGCCTGGGCGGACCCATTCTTCTGGGCGCCGCTGCAGATCGCGGGCAGTGTTGGGATGCTCCTCGGGTACCGCTGGGGCTTTCTGCTCGCTCTGGCCGCCTCTGTGCCGTTCTGGTATACCGCGATCACCATCTTCATCTGGGATCGCGATCTCGGTTTCCGCAAGAACACGTTCAGCTACTGGGTGTTCATCTGGGGAATGTTCCCGCTCTTCGGGGTCATCTCCGGTGTGTACTGCTTCGTCCGCCTCTTGGAGTAGAACAGGGTGCAGGGGGGAGGCGTGGGATGTGGCCTCTACTGCGAGCCGGCGAGTTCAGTGGCCCCAGCATTTCGCCAGCGGATCACGAAGCCCGTGATTCCGATGGCGATCGCAGCGACGATGAACGTGATGATCGTCAACCACCATCCGGTGAGAAGCGCGCTCGGGTCGAATCCCTCTCGGTCGAACGGCAGATCTGCCAGTGCATTGATCACCGCTCGCTCTGCGCCGGACACGGCAAGCAGGCCGACCACCAGGGCGATTGCCAGCGCGATTCCCAGCGCTACCAGCGCTCGAATCGGCCGTGGTGAGATCACGATTGCGGCCGCCGCTGCCAGCAGTGCAGCCAGGGCGGACAGCCACGTCATCTGACCTAGTTGTGTCTTCCAACCCTGCACCGCAGCCAGGGACTCCGATTCCAGCAAGACGAACGACCCAAGATCTTCGGGCAGGTTGCCCAGCACCCAACTGTCGATAGCTTCCTCTAGCTCTCCCGGCTCCAGGCCGGTGACTCGAGACACGATCTCGTTGTTGGCGATATCCGGGAGCAGGCCGATGATCTGCTCGTAGGTGGCCAGGATGGCAAGTGAGATATCGACGGAGACGACGCCGCCCTCGGCTCGGAGGACACCGTCCTGCGATCCTTCGAGTGCCCCGATCAGCGTGGAGTGTGCCAGCGGAAGGGCGTCCTCCCAGATGTCGGCGAACAGCTCGGTCTGGATCAGCCGGGCAGATGCAGTAGCGGCTGTGCGCTCGATCCCATCGGTGAGTGTGCTTGAGAACAGGGAAAGCCCGAGTGGGAGTGCTTCGCTGAGCCGTTGCTCGACTTGTAGCCCCTCGACCGTTTCGGTCGCGATCCAGGCGCCGAGCTTCTCGGCCTGCACCGGATCATCCGGCAGGTCACCGAACGCGGCGATCATGATGTCCGGGTCGTACATGACATCTTCTGCCCACCAGCTCACCACGGCGGACACGGTGGAGAGACCGACGACTGCGACGAGAACCGCTGCCAGTCCCACACGGAGTCGCGAAGGGTGGGTGCCGGCCTCAGGGTTGGCTGCACTCGGGGGCGCGCTGGTGACGGTCACGAGCTTTCCAGGTCGGGCGACCGACGATAGGGGCGGTCACGGTATATGTGACCTGATGCTGCCAATTGAGGGCGGACGGACCAAGCGGAGTCGGCCGACAACACAGTCGCTGGCGAAACCGTCGTGCCCACGCGCGCTGCCGTCGGCAGGTCCCCGCGCATAGGGTTGGCCGATGACCGCCCGACGAGTGGATCCTTTCGCGTCAAAGCGGCGCCAGCAGTGCCGTGGGCACCCATCCCTCCTGGCTCTCGTCTCCACGGCACCACCACCATCCACTTGCATCGTCTCGGGTGAGGACCGTTGCCTGCTGTCCCGCAGTGAGAGCCAGTTCGGTAGTGTCGTACGCCACCTTCACCGTCTTCCGTCCGGAAGTCGTGCCCAGGTGCCGGGCGGGAACCCATCCTTCCCCGGGGGAGCAGTCACGGAGACGAAAGTCGGCCACTCGCTGTGGAGGTCTGCCACGTCGACGATGTCTCCTGGAGCGACTTCCAGCGGTTGTCGGTCGGGGGTCGTGTGCGCTTCTCGGGCTGCCGCTCTCACCGACGAGACGCTATGTCGAACCGGTGGGCGCCGGCCCGTCCGCCGGTCGTGCTATGACGACCGAAGCCCCAAGTCAGGGAGGGGTTGAGCACCGCCGGCGACTTCCGATCGTCCTCACCGGTCCTAAGCCGCTTGAATCGCTGCTTGTGACGAACACCGAGACACGCCGCGGGCCCAAGGCCGCGTTCGCAGGGTTGCTGTTCGCTGCCATGGGCATCGCGATTCTCCCTGCGGCGTCGCTCGGCATCCTCGCATCGTTCATCATCGACGACCTGGAGATCTCGCGGGCAAAGTTCGGGCTCCTGGTGGCGGTCATCAATATCGCCGCCGCGGTGTTTTCGCCACTCGTCGGTCGTGTCACCGACCGGATCGGCGGTCGCTCGGCGTTGCTCCTGCTCTTCGGGGCTTCCGCCCTGTTCTACGTAGCACTCGGGCTGGTACCTTCGTATTTCCTGTTGCTCGTGGTCGGCCTGGCCGGCGCATACGCCCAGGCCTCCGCCAACCCGGCAACCAACAAGCTGATCGCAGGTGCGTTGCCGGCTGGAGAACGTGGTGTCACCACCGGAGTGAAGCAGTCTGGGGTGCAGGCCGGCATCTTCCTGGCCGGACTCACCCTCCCCTCGATTGCGCTCGCCTTCGGCTGGAGGGCTGCCTATCTGCTCCTGGCGCTGGTTCCCGTTCTTCTCCTCGCAGTCACCCCGAGCGTGATCCCGAGGGCGTCCGCGGGGAAGCGTGTGGGTGAGCGCACAAGTCCGGCGCGGCTCCCTGCCGACATCTGGTGGCTGATGGTGTACGGCTTCCTCATGGGCTTCGCCGGAGCAGTGACCTTCCTCATCCCTCTGTTTGTCGAGGAGTCGCTGGGGCTCGACCCCAGAGTTGCCGGCTTCACTGTCGCCGTCATCGGTTTCGTGGCGGTCGGGGGGAGGATCGTCTGGAGTCGCTACGCCGAACAGACCGACCGCTTCCGGCTGACGCTCGGGCTCCTGGCTGTGATCTCGATCGGTGCCGTGGTGGGCTTCTGGCTGGCGGAGTACGTCACCGCCTGGCTCATCCTTCCTGCGGCCGTCGCGCTTGCCCTCGGTTCCAGCTCCTGGAATTCGGTGGGGATGCTTGCGGTGATCACCAGCGCAGGCGCTGAGGCGACCGGCCGTGCCTCCGGATTCGTGTTGCTGGGGTTTCTCACCGGCCTCGGCGTGGCACCTCCGATCTTCGGTGCCATTGTTGACCGCACCGGTCAATACGATCTCATGTGGTTGCTCTCCGCTACCGCCCTGATTCTGGCAGCAGCTGTGACCTTCGCCTGGGGAAGGTCACCGACAACGCGATGACCGTAACGGAATCACCGACAGCGCCGTGTTCAGTCGATGGTGACACCGTGTTTCGGTCGTGGAATCAGCTCCGTATCGGAGCCCT
This sequence comes from uncultured Acidimicrobiaceae bacterium, assembly GCA_964397045.1. Lineage (GTDB taxonomy): Bacteria > Actinomycetota > Acidimicrobiia > Spongiisociales > UBA5794 > CAYNHF01. The sequence goes on from CAYNHF010000003.1 coordinate 111,848, forward strand.
CGATGTATTCGTTCCAGGTGAGCGGACCTTCGGTGCTGTCTTGCTGCTCCATGGTGATGCAGCCCGGAACCGGACACACCAGGGAGCAGAGGTTGCAGCCGACACAGGCTTCGTCCTTGATCCACACCCGCGTTCGCTCGCCGCTGCGTTCGGCGCCGATGGCCTGGTGGGCGCCGTCGTTGCAGGCGATGTAGCAGATGCCGCAGCCGATGCACGCTTCCTGGTCGATCGACGCTTTGATGACGTAGTTGAGATCGAGGTTCTGCCACGATTTGAGGCGGCCCAGCGTTTGGCCGCGCAGCTCAGAGACACTCGCCATTCCCTTGTGGTCGAGGTAGTTGCTGAGGCCGTCGATCATCCCTTCGACGATGCGATAGCCCCAGTGCATCACGGCGGTACACACCTGGACGGTCGACGAGCCGAGCAAGATGAACTCGGCAGCATCCTGCCACGTGGCAATCCCGCCGATCCCGCTGATCTCGAGGCCCTGCAGTTCCGGATCTCCCGCGATCGAAGACACCATGTGGAGCGCGATCGGCTTCACCGCCGGCCCGCAGTAGCCACCGTGGCTCGATTCACCCGCCACCGCAGGGCGTGGGGCGAAGGTATCGAGGTCGATGCCGGTGATGCTGTTGATCGTGTTGATGAGGCTGACCGCGTCTGCCCCGCCGTCGAGTGCAGCTTTGGCGGGGGGCCGGATGTCGGCGACGTTGGGCGTCAGCTTGACGAAGACCGGCACAGTGGCCACTTCCTTGGCCCAGGTGGTGATTTGGCAGGCGTACTCCGGTACCTGGCCGATCGCGCTTCCCATTCCACGTTCCGACATGCCGTGGGGGCAGCCGAAGTTGAGTTCGACGCCGTCCGCCCCTGCATCCTGCGCCTGCTTGACGATCGTGTGCCACGCATCACGGTCGGATTCCACCATCAGGCTCACGATGAGCGCGTGGTTCGGGTAGCGGTTCTTGACCGTGGTGATCTCCCTGAGGTTGAGCTCGAGTGAGCGGTCGGTGATCAACTCGATGTTGTTGAGCCCCATCATCCGCTGCCCGTTCAGATCGACGGAGGAGTAGCGAGACCAAGTGTTCTCGATCGGTTCGCCGATGGTCTTCCACACGGCACCACCCCAGCCGGCTTCGAAGGCGCGCGCGATTTGGTCACCGGTATTGGCTGGCGGGGCAGATGCCAGCCAGAACGGATTCGGGGATTCGATACCGCAGATGTTGACGGCTAGGTCTGCCATGCCGTCACCTCCTCCCGCTGAGAACGTCATCGATGTTGTGCGCCGCCGCCATTCCTTCCGCAACGGCGTTGACGACTTCTTTGCCGCCGTTGACGCAGTCCCCTCCGGCCCACACCAACGGATTGGATGTGCGGTAGTCGTCGTCCACGACGACTCTGCCACCTGCGAAATCGAGGCCTGCCAATTCACTGAGGAAGGACTCGTGCGCTTCCTGGCCGGTTGCGACCACCACGAGATCACAAGGCACGTCGTGCGTTTTGTCTGTCACATGGACCGAGGGCCTGCCATCTGCGTCTGGCTCGCCAGGAGTCGTCACGTCGCAACGGACGAAGTCGACGTGTCCGTCGCCCCCCACTGAGTGCGGTGCCAGCCAGTTGATGAACTCGACGCCCTCAACAACGGCCTCCTCGATTTCGTGACGGTAGGCGGGCATATGATCAGCACCGCGTCGATACACAACGATCGTGCGGGCGGCTCCCAGTCGCGGAGCGAGCCGTGCCGCATCGATTGCCGTGTTGCCACCGCCGAGGACGACGACGGTCTGGCCGGCGAGTCCGTCTGGCGTCAGTTGGCCTGACTTGGCGGCTGCGATGAGGTCGAGCGCATCGTGGACACCGTCGAGGGTTTCGCCGGGAAGCTGCAACGGCCGGATCTTGCCGAGGCCGACACCGACGAACAGGGCGTCGAATTCACTGAGGAGGTCCGAGAAGTCAACGTCGACCCCGACCGCGGTGTTGCTGCGGATCTCCACACCTCCGGCCTCGATCCAATCGATTTCGGCGAAGGCGGCAGATTGGGGGACCTTGTACTCGGCAACCCCGTGAGTGCTCAGCCCCCCAGGGCGTTCGGCCGCATCGAAGGCGACGACCTCGTGGCCGCGGCGTACCAGTTCAGCCGCGCAGGCGAGTCCGGCAGGACCTGCTCCGATGACGGCGATTCGTTGGCCGGTGGGCCGGGCTGGGGGAAAGAGCTGGATCCCGGCCTGAACGATCGGCGCGGTGACGTATGCCTGCAGCCTTCCGATTGCGATAGGTCGTCCGTCGACGTCGTTCATGACGCAGGCGCCCTCACACAGCACCGAGGTGGGACATGCGTGTGCGCATGAGTCTCCGAGCACATTGGCGCCGAGAATGACTCGGGCAGCACCGACATCGTCGCGGTTGGCGATCCGCTTGATGAAGCCGGGCACGTCGATCGAGGTTGGACAAGCCCGCGTACACGGCGCGTCCCAGCACATCAGACATCGGTTGGCTTCGACGAATGCGGCAGGTGTGGTGATCCGACGGTCGATGGTGGTATCGGAAGACGCTCCGACACCGGCGATAGATGCAGGCATGTTCGTCATCACCCGAGTGTACGCACCGCGTGGCCCGTGACTAGGGCGTTTTGCCCGGTGTCTCCATCATCGACCCACGAGCTGGGGTGACCGAGGCTTCCCGAGGTTGCCGGATGCGGGAGCACGCACCGACTCGAAGTGCATCACGTGCTCCCTCGCAGCCGGGGTGGCTCCCACGACCCGGAGAACCTCTGTTGCCTGTGCTGGTATCACCACCACGTCGTCATCCATCTCGAGGGCTACCGGATCGACTCACAGAGTCCGCCGAAGCGGAGGGAACTCCTGCCTCCCGGGCGCGATCCGCCGTGAACCTGGGGACGGGGTCGCCGTGAGTTCGGTGCCGATCCGACGCAAACTTGGTCATCCGAGTGGGCAAGCGGCGCATCTACCGACGATCCCGGTCCTCGACCGCACACGATGCAGCATGCGTGTCAATGATCGTTGCTTTGGCTCCTAGTGAGGTCGTCGAGATCGCGCTGCTGGTGGTGCTGCCGTACCTCGCGATCCGCTATCGGAAACCAAGAGTTGAGCAGGAAACGGTTGCCGTCTCCGTCAAGTGGCGTCGCGGCGCAGTGAGGCATGCAGAGTGATGGCCACTTGCAGATCGCCGGGTTCGTCGGTGCCGATGCGGAACGTGGAGCCAGATCGCAACTCCACTTCGACGGCGTCGAGACCCCAGACGTTGTACATCCAGCCGCCCGGCACCTTTCGCATCCCGAAGCCGTAGTACCACTGGTTGCGGACCTGGCGGGCGGCGACGATGTCACGGGTCTCCATGGTTCGCCGCGGCCAGCCGAAGCCGAACTTGACTTCGACGACTCCGTTGGCCACTACCACGGTGAGGCGGTTGAACAGCACCGTCACTACTACCAGCAGCAGGACCACAGCACCGGTCAGAACCTTGGTTCCGGTTCCCTCATCTCCGGCCGCGAACATGATGGCGAACACGACTAGGGCTCCGGCGCCGACCAGGAACGACGTGTAGGAGGTCTGGGTGTGTCGGTAGTCCACGTGAGCAGCGTATCGCGATCCGACAGACGTGCCACCGTGCAGCGGCGACGAGCGAACGCGGGTGGCCGATCGTCGGGTTCGCCGCGGGGAGGCCTCAGACCTCGTGGACGAGTTCGCCGGCGACGAACGTCATGTCACACTCGACCGCAGCCAACTCATCATCTGCTGCTGCTGCACCGAGCGAGCAATTTGCCACCACGAGGTCGGCGACTTTCCCGACTGCGATGTCGCCGGCGTCGTCACGGTGGTTGATGTGGCTCGACCCCAGCGTGTAGGCCGCGATTGCCTCGTCGAGGCTGATGCGCTCTGCCGGGAAGAACGCCGGACGGTCGCCACCGTCCGGGTGGCGACGAGTAACGGCAACGTGGAGAATCTCGAACGGGTTCGGCGTCGACACATCCCAGTCGCTTCCCAATGCCAGGTGCGCTCCGGCGTCCAGCAGACTTCGCCACGGGTACTGCAGCGCGGCCCGTGCGGCACCCAGGAATGGAATGGTGAGGTCGTCCTGGTACCCATCGTGATGTGCCCACAGGGGTTGCGCGTTGGCTGTGGCGTCGAGCGCGGCGAACCTCGCGTAGTCGTTTGGATCAACCAGTTGGAGGTGGGCCAGGTGATGACGCCCCGTTGAGGGACCGTTGCTTCGTTGAGCAGTTTCGAGTGCATCGAGTGATTCGCGCACGGCGCGATCGCCGAGGGCATGAAAGTGGATCTGGAAGTCGCGGGAGTCGAGGGCCGTGGTGATTCCTTTCAATTCGATTGGGTCGACGAAACTGAGACCCGCATTCGATGTGGGCAATCCATCGGGCCCGAGATACGGTTCGAGAAGCGCCGCGGTGGAGTTTTCGGCGACCCCATCCTGCATGATCTTCACCGTTGTTGCGCGGTATCTGCCGCCTCCGGCCTCAGATCGTCTTGCCTCGAGGTCTGCGATCTGGTCGAGTCCACGGTGTCGATTCCACCAGAGGGCCCCGATGACAAAGGCCGTGAGCTTGCCGCGTGCCGCCAACGATACGTAGGCCGCATGCTGGGACGGCTCTACCCACGCGTCCTGCCAGGCAGTGATCCCAAGTGACAGCAGGTACCGCTCCGCAGCCAGAATCCCGGCTTCGATTTCGCGTTCTTCGATCGGCGGTGCGTGGCGAAGGACCAGGTCGGCTGCGCCTTCGTGCAACGTTCCTGAGGGTGTTCCGTCCGGGTCGCGTTCGATGCGTCCGTCCCGCGGATCGGGTGTGGTCGCGGTGATGCCTGCCACGTCGAGGGCCCGGGTGTTGACCCACGCCCCGTGGCCATCCCGGTTCATGAAGATTGCAGGTCGGTCGGTGACCACCGTGTCGAGCAGCGCTGCCTTTGGGGTTCCCCCTTCGAAAGCATCCATAGCCCAGCCCTTGCCCTGGATCCAGGAGGCCAGGGGGTGCTCCGTCGCGTAGGCGGCGATCGTCCTCGTGTAGTCGTCCGCGGTCTCGAGCGGTAGCAGATTGCAGCGCTGCAGTTCGACTCCTGCCGTACAGGGGTGAACATGGGCGTCCTGGAAACCAGGGAGCAAGCTGCGGCCTGCTAGATCGACAACCTGCGTCGCCGGTCCGATGTGGTCGCCGATGGTCGCGTCCGTCCCGACGTGGGCGATGACGTCTCCTGACAAGGCCACCGCAGTCATCGGCGACCCGGGTCGGGTTGAGGTGTGCACCGATCCTGCAACGAAGGCGACGTCCGCGGTCACGGGGCGCTTCCAGAGCAGGTGCATTGGATGTGAACGATCACATCCGGGTGAGACGAGCGGTCAAGTGTGGTGCTCCGTCCGGCACCGCCGTGGTGGCCATCGCCATCTCGTAGCGCAGCAGATCACCCTGGAGGTGGAGGTTGCGCCAACTCCGGACCATTCGTTCGTCGTGTGCGAGCATCACACTCCGCAGCTCGAGAGTGAACGGCTCTCGTGCGGCGGGCCGACCACGCAGGACCTCGACTCGATCTGCGCCTTGCACATTGAGAAGCTCGACGTCTCCGTCTTCGGTCACACTGATGAAGCCGGTCTCCGCATGGGAGGCGACCTCCTCATCTCCCGCCGCTCTCCAGGTCTGCTGCCGGTAGTGGAGGAGGGTCTCGGCCTGCGGCTCAATGATTTCAAGGAGTTCGCGGTATTCAAATGAGTCGATGGTGGGGAATTCGCCTCGACCGGTTCCCTCCCAGGTTCCGATCAAGCCTCGCAGCGCATGCCATGTTTCGGTCCGATCCATCCCAGCACACTATCTGCGGTTTGCTTGCAATGCAGCCGGGGTGACTTCAGGCCGGATCCTGGCGGGGGAGTAACGCGAAGCTGCGGTGGGATGTCGCGTTCGAGGACTTGAGCAACACGTGCCGAGATCGTGATCGAACCTGCCGAGCAGGACGACAGCGATGCCAACTACACGGCCCGCGGTCCGGAAGGCAACGTGTGGAACTTCGACTCATACGATCCAATGGCGAACGCCTGACCAGCTCCGTTTGGATGAATCGACCGCTAGATTGCGCGCCGTGACGCGACGCAACGTGATCGGTGCCCTGCTGGGCCTGGTCTTCGGAGCCGGAGGCGTACTGCTGGCCGCATCGTTGCTCGGTGACGGTGCCGGGTCGACCGCACCCGAATCCACCACGACCACAACCGCTGCCATCCAGGCCGCGGCCAAGCCCGTATGGGTCGATCCCACTGAGACCGTGGTTGGCCCTGCCGTCATCATCCCGGACAGTCTGCGGCACGAGGGGGATGAACTGGTGTTCCGCTACCGGTTGGCATCGCTTGCTCCGCAGTTCGGCTTCGAGCCCACGATCGTCCAGCTCAATCCACAATCGGGTCCAGTTGAACTCGGAGCCGATGACCTCGACCCGATCTACCCCACCTCGTGGACGATCGTCGCGGACAATGAGGAGATCGTCGGTGTCACCAGCAACGCGAGGGCCCGCTCTGCCCGGTTCCAGGTGCCGGAAGGGTTTGCGATGTCAGCGGTCGAGGCGCTGCGTCTCGACCGCTATCGAATTCCGGTTCCGATCAATCTCGAGTTCGAACTGGCAGAGGGGAGTGCGACTGAGGTCGCACCCGGGGTGTCGGTCTCGGTCGTACGGGTGACTTCCCAGGGCAGCCAGTCCATTCTCCAGGTCGAGATCAACGCCTCCGAGAATGTCAATCGGGAAAACCTGGCCATCGAGGGCACCACGGCGGCTTGGCTCAGTGCGGTGCGTGAAGCAGAGGGCAGGCCTCGCTACAACCTGCGCTACGCGGGAAGTGAACTGCCAGACCCGCTCGTGCTGCGGGCGCGCGGGTACGTCTGGTTGCCGGTGGAGCGCAGCTTCACCATCGGCCTGGAGCAGGGCGAATGACGGACGACATCTGGCAGGAGCTGCTGCGGTCACCACTCGACGAGGACCCGAACCCACCCGATCGAGACGCCCGATGGTGGAACTGGCTGCCGGTGGTGGCCGTGATCGGCGGTGTTTCGATCGGTCTCGCCTGGCTGGCTTTCAGCCGCAGCGAAGACGGTGGCGCCGCCACGTCTGAGCAGGCGACCACGACGACGGTGGCGACGGCAGCCGTCGAGTCCGCTCCGTCGGATCTTCCAGATGACTACGTCGAGGTGGCACTCGATGGTCCGCCGGTGCAGGGTGGATTCGGGCTGCGGCCTGAGTCCGTCTACGCCCGTGGCGACGATCTCTATGTGACCCTCAGCAGCGCCGTCCGTGCCGGGCTCGAACCGGAAAGGGTGGCGGTGTTTGCCGGGGGTGACTGGAGCCTCGAGCTGGGCAACGGCGTCCTGCCGTTTAGCGGGGAGATCACCAATCCGCAGTCACTCGGGTTGCTCACCGTGCGGTTTGACGGTGCGGCAGAGCGTGTAGCCGGGGACGGCCTGCTGCGGCTGAAGCCGGTGGTGGAGTCCGCCTCCACAACTGTCTCAGAAGCCTTCACGTTCAACGGGCTTCCAACGCGGATCGAGGATCCAATGGTGGTGGAACTCGAAGAGGGGGTCTCGCTGGTGGTCGAGAGCATCGAACTCGGTCCGGAAACCGGGACCCTGGTCTGGCATCTCGAGGCACCTCCTTCGGTGCGTGCCGTGATGGAGGTCGAGGTTGAGTTTCCCGAAACGATCGGACAGGAGGAAGGACAGACGGCTCTTGTCAGCGAGCACTGGGCGGACCCGTATCCGTTTCAGCTCGCGCCGAAGCCGCGACCAGATGCGACCTGGAACGGGAGCGAAGTGCTGCGCCGGGTTGGTTCGGACCTGGTCGACCCTGGCGCTATTACGCGGGCAACGGTCTTGCTCACGGTGAGCTGGCAGCGCAGCTCGTCGAGTCGAGTCATCGAGATCCCGTTCGCGGTCGCCTTCGGCTGATACCGCGAGGAGCACCACGTCACCGGATACGAGTTGCCTTGGGGGTTGTCTGCCCTGCAAGGGGCGCGGCCTGGTAGCTTGCTGACGACATGGCCGGGGAGGGGTGAGAGTATGCCTCACGACCTTTTCATCGACGGGCAGTTCGTATCCGGTCAAGGCCCCGTCATCGAGATCCTCAACCCCGCCACGGGCGCGCCTGCCGCGACTGTTGCCGCCGCATCTCCGGAGCAGGTCAATGTGGCAGTGGACGCCGCAACACAGGCAGGTGCCGGCTGGCGTCTCTCGTCTCAGCACGAACGGAGCGAGGCCCTGCGCGGCATTGCCGCCGAGCTCGACTCTCAGCGAGAGGACATTGCGCGCGTCTTGACGGTCGACACCGGCCGCCCCTACGCCCGCAATCTCGTCTATGTGGATTTCGCGGCCGGGGTGTTCCGCCAGTACGCCGAACTGGCCAGGGTGCTCGGCGGACGGCTGCCGCCGTCAAACGATCCGGGTCAGCTCTCGCTGGTGATGCGTGTGCCCTATGGCGTAGTGGCCTGTCTGATTCCATGGAATTACCCGCTTTCGCTTCTCGCCTTCAAGGTGGCGCCCGCCATTGCGGTAGGCAACACCGTTGTCGTCAAGGGAGCGGCAGAAACGACCCTGTCCACGCTTCGACTTGCCTTCCTGTTTGCGGAGCACACCCCGCCCGGTGTGGTCAATCTGGTGGCGGGCGATCGTGAGGTGGGGGAGGCGCTGGTGGAGCATCCGGGGGTCGACATGGTGGCATTTACCGGATCAACCGCGACAGGTCGTGCCATCGGTGCCACCTGTGCCCGGCTCACCCGCCCTGCCCATCTCGAACTGGGTGGGAAAGATCCGGCGCTAGTGTTCGACGATGTCGACGTTGCTCGCGCTGCCCAGGGGGTGGCCTGGGCAGCGTTTCTGAACGCCGGTCAGGTATGCACCTCGACTGAAAGGGCCTACGTGCACCGCGCTCTGTATGACCAGTTCGTCGAGCGGGTGGCTCACCTGGCTGCCTCGCTGCGGGTGGGTGACCCGATGGGCGAGAAGACCCAGGTCGGGCCCATGCGAACCGAAGCAGGTCGTTCGAGGGTGCTCGACCAGATCCGGCAGGCAACCGTGCAGGGCGCCAGGGTTCTCGCCGGGGGCGCGGCATCCCCGGAGCCCGGGTTCTTCATGGAGCCGACGGTCCTTGTCGATGTCGATCACACCATGGCGATCATGCAGCACGAAACCTTCGGGCCCGTACTCCCGGTGATGCCATTCGCAGATGATGACGAAGCTTTCGCCCTCGCGGCGGACACGCCGTACGGGCTTGGTGCCAGCATTTACACGTCGGACGCCCGGCGGGTGCGGCGAGGCTACGAAGAACTCCGGGTCGGCAACCTGTGGATCAACGATCCGGTCGTCGACAACCAGGCGGCGCCGTTTGGAGGATCGCGGGCGTCGGGGAACGCACGTGAACTGGGTGTTGAGGGCCTGTTCGCGTTCACAGATATCAAACACGTTCATTGGAACATCGACCTCCAGGAGAAGTCCTGGTGGTACCCGTACGAGGAGTGAGAGATGGGACTACAGGGCACCACAACCAGCGAATGGTTCAACAGAGGACGCGACGCACTTGTCGACGGAGTCTCGAGCGGGTTTCGCTACTGGGGCGACAACGACACGCTCGTCATCGATCGTGGCGAAGGCGCCTACGTGTTCGACATGGACGGCAACCGCTACATCGACTACCAGCTTGGCTTCGGCCCTGTGATCCTCGGGCACGGTGAACCGACCGTCGCCTCCGCAGTTGCGGAAGCCGCGCTAGCGGGAACCACATTTGCGATGACAAGTGCCCGCGAGATTGAGGCAGCCGAGAAGGTGAAGGCAGCAGTGGGGTATGTCGATGCGTTGCGCTTCACCAACACCGGCACCGAGGCGACCATGCATGCGTTGCGGCTGGCCCGTGCCTACACGGGTCGCGAGCTGTTCGTGAAGTTCGAGGGTGCATATCACGGGGCCCATGACTATGTGCTCTTCACGACTGCCGGATCGCCGCTCGACGCGCTCGGGTCCCGCCGCTCTCCCGTGCCCTTCCAGGTGTCCTCCGGGGTTCCCGAGGCGATCCGCAGCCTGGTCCGGACGGTCCCGTACAACGATCTCGAGGCGATGGAGCGGTTGCTGCGCGACGAGGGCCACAGGATCTCCTCGCTCTTGATTGAGCCGATGCTCGGGAATTGCTTCGGCCTGATGCCGGAAGCCGGCTACCTGGAGGGGCTGCGCCTTTTGTGCGACGAGTACGGCGTGTTGCTGATCTTCGACGAGGTCAAGACGGGCTTTCGGATGGCGCTCGGCGGCGCCCAGGAGGTCTTCGGGGTGACCGCCGACCTGGGCACCTTCGCCAAGTCGATGGGGAACGGGTTCCCGGTAGCGGCAGTCGGCGGCAAACAGGACGTTATGGATGCGTGGGCGCAGGGCGGAGTGACGCAGGCCGGCACCTACTCCGGGAACGGCGTGGCGGTAGCTGCGGCGTCGGCGACGATAGGCCTGCTGGCTACCGGTGAACCGCTGGCTCGCGTCGCGGCGGTCGGGTCGGCACTCATGGACGGCATCGACAAGATCTGTGCGGATCGGGGTGTGGCAGTGCAGGTCATCGGGCATCCTTCGATGATCGGGGTGTTTTTCGGGGACGAGGCACCCTCTGATTTCCGGGACACCGCCAAGCACGACGAGGAGCTGTACAGCGCGGTGATCATGGGGATGATTGGTCGCGGGGTCATGCCGGTGGACGACGGGCTCGAGCCGTGGTTCACGTCTGCTGCGCACTCCGACGAAGACGTGGCGTTGACCCTGCAGGCGTTCGACGAGTCCCTTGGCGAAGCCCTCGGCTGAGCTTGGGGGATGCGGTCAGACGTTGAGGCTGGCGAGGTAAGCGGAGTCGGTTTCGAAGGCGAGCGGGGGGAGTTCGTCGAGCCGGAAGAAGCCGGCGTCTGCGGCGTCGTCACCTGCCTGGAGTTTCCCGCCGGTTGCCCTGCCCGCGAACCACACTCCGACGGTGAGTTTGGAAGGGTCGTGGAAGTTGGAGGCGACCCACACCACTTCGCCGACTTCGACGAACAGCCCGGTTTCTTCCAGGAGTTCACGCGCTGCGGCCTCCCGGATCTCCTCCCCGTAGTCGACGTATCCTGCCGGGATCGACCAGAAGCCGGGCTTGGTGGCGCCTTCGGCGCGCTTGATGAGCAACAGTCGGCCTTCGTCGTCGTGCACCACAACGGCAGCTCCGACTCCCGGATTGCGGAAGTGAATCCAGTCACACCCTGGGCATCGCATCCGCCGCGCACCGTGGATCTCAGCCGATTCGAGTTCGGTGGCACAGTGCGGGCAGTAGGTGAACTCACCGGGCCAGGCTGAGTGATCGTGGGGCATTCCCTACACGGTAGAGGGTGGAGGCGGAGACGTGTCTGGTTGTTCCGTGCCACGCCCACCTGCCGATCTCTCGAGTAGATCTCTAATGAGGCCGATCGAAGCCGTCCGCCGACCGGGGAGGCTCAGGTCCACTCCAGCGCGGCACGAGTCGCCCAGTACTCCGCGGGAGACTCGGAGAGATCCGGCAGCTGCTCGACGACATCGGGTGGGACGGCCAGCGCCGCGAGGTTCGACCGCAGATGGTCGCGCGTGGCCGCGCCGCTGAGCACTGTGGTGCACCATGGCTGGGCCAGTGCGGCCGCGATCGCAACCGCATCCGCCGAGAATCCGCCAAGGTGGGCGGCAGGCAACAGGTCGGTCCGCGGCGTGAGTCTGCCGTTGGCGACTGCCTCCTTCACGATCACGGCCAGTCCGGCATCTGCCGCATAGCCCAGTGCGCCGCCCGCTGAAGGTTCGAGCAGATTCCAGGTGGCCTGGACGGCAGAGAACAGCAGTTCGCCGCCACGTTCGACCCCGAGTGCAGCCTTGATGGTGTCACCTTGCGCGGTGCCGGAGGTGGTGAGCCCGACCGCCACGCCGCGCTGTCTCAGCTCCCAGAGCTGATCGATCACGGCCGCGTCCTGGAGGACACCGCTGTCGCTCGTCGCGGAGTGGATCTGATAGAGGTCGAGGTGTCCTCCGAGGTTGATCCGTGTTTCGGCGGCCTGGCGGCGCAGTACACCGCTCGAGTGGTCCTTGACCTCTTGCACAGTGGCGTTCGGACGCCACGCTGCGGTATAGGTGTAGCCCCACTTTGAACTCACCACGACATCCGCCGAGTCGATGTGGTTGCGGCTGAGCCAGTCGCCCAGGAACTCTTCTGCCATGCCGTAGGAGCGGGCGACATCGAAGTACCGGATGCCGTGGTCCCACGCGACATCCAGCATCCGGGCCGCTTGCTGCCCCAGCGCGTAACGATCCGGGTGATTCCCGACATCGGTGGCATGGCCGATAGTGAGATAGGAGGGCCGTCCGAGCGCGGCCAGACCCAGGCCGATTGGGAGAGAAGGAAAGGTGAGGGGGCCTGGCACCTGCCGAATCTACAGGTTCGCGCGAGCCGTTAGCATCGCGTTCCCATGGCAGAGGAGGCTGCGTGTTCGCATCGGCAGAGGCCGCGATTGGTGGAGCACTGGACGCCGGCGCGACGTACGCCGACGCGCGTGCCGTGTCGTCACGGGAGCAGAGCATCGATGTGCAGAACGGAGCCGTCGAGTCCGTCGGTCAGGGGGACAGTCTCGGGGTTGGAGTGCGGGCGCTCATCGGCTCTTCGTGGGGCTTCTATGCCACGGACGATCTGAGCGAAGCCTCACTCCGGGCGGCCGGCGAGAAGGCAGCCGAAATCGCCAACGCGTCTGCCATGGTTCCCGGCCCCCCTCTCGAATTGGGCGATGTTCCCGTCGGTGAAGCCAGTTATGCGACTCCATTCGAGGAGGATCCGTTCACAGTTCCGCTGGCCGAGAAGGTGGATCTGCTTCTCGCCGTCACCAACACCATGGCGGCTGCGCCGGGCATCGCGATCGCCACCGCCAAGCTCACCTTCTGGGACACCCACAAGTGGTTTGTCTCTTCCCAGGGTCATCGTATCCATCAACACCTCGTGGAATCTGGTGGCGGTTTCGATGCGACGGCCCTCGGGGAATCCGAGACGCAGCGCCGGTCGTATCCCCAGTCTTTCGGGCAGTACGAAACAGGCGGATTTGAGGTGATCCGACGTTGGGACTTCGCGGCCAACGCGGCGCGGATTGCGGACGAGGCGGCGGCACTCCTCAGCGCCCCGGTGGTGGAAGCCGGCGAGAAGGACGTCATCCTCGAAGGGTCACAGCTTGCTCTGCAGATCCACGAATCCGTAGGCCACGCCATCGAACTCGATCGGATTCTCGGGTGGGAGGCGGCCTTTGCCGGGACTTCGCACCTCGAATTGCCCCGGCTCCATGAGCACCAGTACGGCTCGGAGCTGATGAACGTCACCGCGGACGCCACCTTGCCGGGGGCGTTGGGCACATTCGGGTTCGACGACGAGGGCACTCCCGCGCAGCGGGTCGACATCGTGAAGGACGGCACCTGGGTTGGTGTGCTGTCCGGCCGTGACTCGGCGGCTCGCGCCGGGTTGCCGCCGGGTGGCATGGTGCGGGCGGACGGCTACAACCGCTTGCCGATGGTGCGGATGACGAACGTCGGGTTGCTCCCCGGTTCGTCCTCACTCGAAGAGATCATCAGCGAAACCGCGGACGGGATCTACATGGGTACGAATCGCTCGTGGTCGATCGACGACAAGCGGCTCAATTTCCAGTTCGGCTGCGAGGTCGGGTACGAGATCAAGAACGGGAAGCTGGGCCGGATGCTGCGTAATCCAACGTACACCGGCATCACCCCGCAGTTCTGGGGCTCGATGGACATGTTGGCGGGCGGCGAAGAGCACGTGCACTGGGGTACACCGAACTGTGGCAAGGGTCAGCCGATACAAGTCGCCCACACCGGACACTCCGCCGCACCGGCCCGATTCCGTAACGTGAGAGTGGGGGTGGGAGCGTGACCGAGTTGATGGATCTTGCGACCAGGGTTGTGGATCTGGTCGGCGACCGAGGCGAGGTCGAGGTGAGTGTCGTGGGCGGCACTTCGGCCCTCACGCGCTTTGCCAATTCGTTCATCCACCAGAACGTTGCGGAGGAGGGCGTTGCGGTCTCGATGCGGGTAGCTCTCGACGGCAGAGTGCTTTCGTCTGCGACGACCAACACCGATCCTGAGGCACTGGTTGGGTTTGTCGACGGCGTACTGGAAGCCGCTGCGCTCCAGCCGAGCGATCTTGACTGGCCCGGGGTGACGCCGCCGTCCGGTGCAGGTGGGGAAGATCACTTTGATATCGCCACAGCCGAAGCCGGCCCCGCGGCTCGCGCCGGCCAGGTCGCCGATTTCGTGGCTGCAGGCCCCGGCCTGCGGGCGGCCGGTTACTGCGAGACCGTCGGTCACGAGATCGCCTTCGCCAACTCGCTCGGGCATCGCGTCGCCGGCCGCTACACGGCAGCCACGATCGACGGGATCCATCAGACCGACACCTCCGCCGGGTCCGGTCACGCCGCTTCGTCTCGGCTCGGTGACCTGAGTGGTGCCGCGGTCGGTTCGCTGGCGGCACAACGGGCGCTGGATTCGACAGACGCGTACGACGTCAAACCCGGAGAGTACGAGGTGGTGTTCGCTCCAGAAGCGGTGGCGAGCATCGTGATCTTCCTGGCAGGCTACGGGCTGCAGGCCAAAGCTCATCTGGAAGGCCAGTCGTTCGCGGAGTTGGGCACCCGGCAGTTCGATGAGTCGTTCTCGTTGTTTGACGACGCCACCGATCCGCGAGCGATCGGCTTGTGGTTCGACTCGGAGGGGACGGTGCGCGAGCGTATGGCGCTGGTCGATCAGGGGGTCACGTCCGGGCTGGCGCACGACAGGAGGACTGCACAGAAGGCAGGCGTCGAATCCACCGGTCACGCCTATCCCGGCTCGGAGGTGTGGGGCCCGATGGCGGATTCGCTGTTTGTGTCCAACGGCACAGAGGAAGTCGACGGCCTGATCCGGGAGGTTGAGCGTGGGCTGTACGTCTCGACCTTCAACTACTGCAGGGTGCTCGAACCCAAGTCCCTGGTAGTGACCGGACTGACCCGCAATGGCACCTTCATGATCGAAAACGGAACTATCACTGGAGCGGTGACGAACCTACGGTTCACTCAGTCGTTCGTCGATGGACTCCAGCCGGGCGCGGTCCTCGGCGTTGGCAACGATGCCCGTCATGCCGACTCTGAGTTCGGCGCAAACATCGTGTTCACGCCTTCGCTGCGGCTGGCGTCGTGGGCGTTCACCGGCGGGGCTGCCGGGTGAGGCGCAAGGACAAAGAACTCGTTCCGGTAGTCGAGTTTGCGACCGTCGAGGAGTCCGAACGGGTGTGGTCTGCGCTCGAAGCAGCGGGAATTCCCGCCTCGGTCGTCACCGATCCCGAGGTGTTCGGTCAGCTGTCGATCAGCCGGGTCTGGGTCGAGCGGTTCAATCTCGACTCTGCGAAGGACCTGGTCGCCGACCTCCTCAGCTCAGACTGAGCCGCGAAACGCCTGGCAAACGCCCCCTTGGGGAATTCCAGTCCTGGGTCCAGATCGACGACACGAGGGCGGGACGACCTGTGGAGCCGTTGCCAACCCGGTTCGCTGCGCGGGCCGTCGCTCGAGGAGGATTCTGGGCGAGCAAGGCGATGCTCGACTGAGCTACCGGATCTCAGGCCCGATCAGGCGTGGTCGTGCTCGCGGTCATGGTCATGGTCATGGTCTCCACCCGACTCGGCCTCGATCTCTTTGCGAACCTCGTCCATATCGAGGGCCTGGGCCTGCTCGATGAGGTCGCGGAGGGACGGCTCGGGGAGTGCTCCCGGCTGGGAGAAGATGCCGACCTTGTCGCGGAAGATCATCAGGGTCGGGATAGAGCGAATCTGGAAGTACCCGGCGAGCTCCTGCTCTTCCTCGGTGTTGACCTTGGCGAACACGATGTCGGGGTTGTCCTCGGAGACCTTCTCGTACACGGGGGCAAAACTGCGACACGGTCCGCACCATTCCGCCCAGAAGTCGACGAGGACGGTGTTGTTGTCGAGGATCGTCTGCTCGAAGGTGTCTTTGGTCAATTCGATGGTTGCCACGGGGCGCTCCAGTTCGGGGTTGATGAGTGGTGGATCTGCCGGTACAACGCAGCGTAGCTCCTCGTATTCCCCGGGTTCATCGGCGATTGCCGATTGTACGAGTGGTCACTCTAAGATTCCGGAGCCATGCGATATCGCGTCTCTGAACTCGCCACCACAGCCGGCGTGACCGTCGACACGGTCCGCTTCTACCAGGGCCAGGGGCTGCTGCCCTCCCCTGAGCGCGAGGGACGAATCGTCTGGTACAACGACGGTCACGCGGCCCGGTTGGACCGAATCCGCCGACTCTCGACTGCCGGATTCACGCTCCGTCAGATTGGGGAGTTGATCGAGCGAGATCCCGATCCGCTGCTGGCCGCACTCGCAGACCACGAGGCGGGAACCACCACCGTTACGCTCGCTGACCTGGCAACGGACACCGAGGTGCCGGCGGAGGTGTTGACGTTGGGGGTCGAGGGCGGACTGCTGAGGGCCGAACGAGTGCACGGCACGCTGCGATTCGACGAAACCCAGGTGGAGATGGTCAGGACTGTGGCCAGGCTGCTGGCTTCGGGAGTTGATGCCGAGGGTCTCATCCGCCTTGCTACCCGCCACGCGGACGCCACAGAGGAGGTTGTCGCCGAAGCGGTCGAGCTCTACCGAGCTGCGGTCCTGGACGATCCAGGGGCAGACCGCACCACGGTGGCTTCAGAGATCGAGCAGCTGGTGCCTGCGGTGACTGAGCTCGTCGCGGCTCACTTCTCGCAGACCCTGGTGCAGCGAGCCGCCGCGGTCCTAGCTGCAGTCGACGAGCCGGCGGCAGGCGTGGTGGCGCGGGAGGCTCTCAGATGATCGTTCCTCCTGCCGTCAGAGGCACCGCAGTGGTTGCCACGTCGGAGCGTGTATCCGCCGTCTACTCGCTGACCCGGGCGGTGCCGGTCACCATGCTCGACGCCGATTGGCTCTCCAGCCGCGATCGTGACGTCTTCGTGTGGGAACAGCCTTCTACCAACGTACGGATCATCGGCCTGGGAGCCTCGGTAGTGCAATTCGGCCAAGGTCCGGATCGGTTCGCCGAGATGGGCGCGGCCGTCGCCGCAACGTTTGCCAGGATTCGGAGGCTTGATGCCGAAGGACCGGGACCGCGGTTCGTCGGAGGTTTCGGATTCACGGCAGACCACCCTGCGCCGGAGGGTCGCTGGGGAGGTTTCCCGGCTGCGTGCATGGTGCTGCCCGAGATCTGCCTGGTCCAGAACGGGGGAGAGGCCTGGGCGACTGCGACCGCGTCGGGCGGAGATGTCGATGAGGCAGACGCTCTCCTTCACCTTCAGACTGTGCTGGATAGCCTCTCGCCTGCTCCCCGGGGCTTCGCGGAACCCGTACCCGTCGCGGTGGCGCTCGATGAGGGAAGTTCGCACTACCGCGATCTTGTGGCAGCGGCGGCATCGGAGATTGCTGCTGGGGCTTTCCGCAAGCTCGTCGTAGCGCGAGCGGTCGATGCTGCAACCGCCGCCAATCCAGACCGGATCCTCGACGCACTGCGAACCAGATATCCGGGGTGTGTCACTTATGCCGTCACGTCTGGCGACAAGCTGTTCGTCGGAGCGACCCCGGAGCCGCTGGTCCAACGTACGGGCGTGGCGGTGCGCAGCGTTGCCCTCGCCGGGACGATTGCCCGCGGCGCGGATCCGGCGGCAGATGACGATCTGGCTGCGCGACTCGTCGCCGACCCCAAAGAGCGCGAAGAGCACCAGCACGTGGTGGCAGGTATCCGGCAATCGCTGGAGGCCATGGGGGTGCGAGTTGGACCGCCTGCCGAACCAACGGTGCGCAAGCTGGCCACGGTGCAACATCTGGAGACCTCCATCTCAGGGGAAACGGAGGTAGCCGTGTCGCTGATCGATCTCGTGGGGGCGCTGCATCCAACCCCTGCCGTCGGTGGGCTTCCTGAAGAAGGCGCCGTCGACTGGATCAACCTGAACGAGGACCTCGAGCGCGGCTGGTATGCCGCGCCGATTGGATACGTCACGGCGGATGGGGACGGCGAGTTTCACGTCGCGCTCCGCTGTGCCCTCCTCGAGCGCGGCATTGCCCGGTGTTTCGTCGGAGCAGGCATCGTTGCCGGATCCGACCCGGATCGTGAGTTGGCGGAAACGACCGCCAAGCTGCGCGCCATCGCGGGCTCGCTGGCAGGCTGACATGGCGGCTTCCGACACGTCAGTTGCAATCGAATTCTGTAGCCGGTTCTTCAGCCAACTCTCCGCAAGCGGGGTGCGCCACGTGGTCGTTTCGCCGGGGTCCCGGTCTACCCCGCTGACGCTGGGGGCGCACGCAGCCGGCCTCGATCTATCGATCCAACTGGATGAACGTTCCGGTGGGTTCTACGCACTGGGGCTGGCCAAGGCGCTGCGCGCACCAGTTGGGCTGGTCTGTACGTCCGGCACTGCAGCCGCGAACTACCTTCCCGCGGTCGTGGAAGCAGCGCACAGTGGCGTCCCCCTGCTGGTGTTGACCGCTGATCGCCCGCCGGAGCTGCGTGCCTGGGGCGCCACGCAGACGATCGACCAGGTCGCCATGTATGGCTCGAATGTGCGCTGGTGGTTCGACGCTCCTGTCGCTTCTGAGGCACCTCCGGCGATGGCGGCAGGCCTGGCGGCCAGAGCCTTCCTCGAAGCCACCCGACGTCCGTCCGGTCCGATCCACATCAACTTCCCTTTCCGCGAGCCGCTGGTCGACGCGACCGGGATCCCGGACGCCACGGGATCGACTCGACCCATCGCCGTGTCACCCGCCGCCGGAGGCGTCGAACCTCTCGAGGTTGCAGCCGTCGCCGACCTGGTCAAGAAGTTCGAGCGTGGAGTGATCGTCGCCGGTCCGGCGGACCACGATGTGGAGGCCGCCGCCGCGGTCGGGAGTCTGGCCCGGGCTAGCGGCTGGCCGATCCTGGCGGAGCCGACATCGCAGTTGCGGAACGGACCCCATGTTGCAGACGGGCTTGTGGTGTCCACCGCAGACTTGCTGATGCGCAGCCGGGGCGTCGCCGATCTCCTGACGCCCGACGCCGTTCTCACCGTTGGGGCGGTGCCGACCAGCAAAGCCATTCGGCAGTGGCTGCAACGAGCCAGGCCGAGCGCAATGATGTTGACCGATGTGGGCCGCGACCTTCCGGATCCTGGGTACCTCGCCACGCTGATCGCAGCCTCGCCGGGGGCGGTACTGGCCGGGGGGGTGGCCGAGACGGTCGGCGAACTCGAGAGAGGGTCCGCGTGGGCTGAGAGCTGGAGAGCTGCGGATGATGCAGCAACCGTCGCGATCGCCGATGTCCTGGATGGGGATCTGGTTACCGAACCTGCCGCGGTACGGGCGGCAGCATTGGCGGTTCCCGCCGGAGCCGCGGTCTACTTGTCGAACTCGATGCCGGTGCGTGATGCAGATTCGGTCTGGCCCGCAACCGCCCTTCCGCGCCGCTTCTTCTCACATCGCGGCGCAGCAGGCATCGACGGCCTCACCGCCGCAGCCGCCGGAGCTGCCCGCGGTCTCGACGAACCCGTCGTGTTGATCACGGGTGACCTTGCCTTTCTTCACGACCTCGGAGGGCTGATGGCAGCCGGCCGCCTAGCAGCCCCGTTGGTGGTGGTGGTGCTCGACAATGGTGGCGGGGGGATCTTCTCGATGCTTCCGGTTGCCGATATGATTCCGGCGGACGTGTTCGACCGGCTGTACACGACACCTCACGGGATGGACCTGGCGGCACTGGCCGCGGCCACGGGAGTGGATTGTCGCCAACCTGCTTCGCTCGATGTGCTTGGGGAAGCGGTGGCGGTAGCGTGCTCTAGGCGGCTGCCGACGGTCCTTCATCTCGAGCTCGACATCGCTGCAGGTTTCGCGCAACGCGGACGGTTGGCAGATGCAGTGGGTCTGGCGGCCGCAACGGCCCTCACCGGATGACATCGCGCGAACTGGCTTCGTGGGACGGGAGCCCACTCCACGTCGAAGTCAGCGGCACAGGGCCGCCGGTGGTGGTCCTCCACGGTTTTACCGGCAGCATCGAAGCCATGCGCCCATTGCTTGGTCCACTGGCGACCGCCCACACGGTGGTTGCCGTCGACCTGCTGGGCCACGGCAGGAGCGCGGCGCCCGCCGATCCGAACCGGTACCGGGCAAGTGAACTCTATTTGGACCTGGATGCGGTCGTCGGCGCGCTCGATTTCGACTCGTATGCCCTGGCCGGCTACTCCCTTGGAGGGAGGCTGGCGCTTGGTTATGGGTGCAGTCGTCCGTCTCGCGTCTCGCAGGTTGCTGTGATTGGAGCCGGTCTCGGCTTCGAGGACGAGGCGGCGCGGCGGGCACGGGTCGAATCCGATGAGGCGCTGGCAGCTTTGGTCGAGCAGCAGGGCGTGCCGGTCTTCGTCGACCATTGGATGCGGCAACCGCTGATCGCCGGGCAAACGAGCCCGGGGTCTCCGGGTGAGATCGAGGCGAAAGCTCGCCGGCTGGCGCTCGAACCGAATGGTCTCACCGGGATGTTGCGCGGCTTCGGCCAGGGGGCGATGCCTCCATTGGGTCCGCAGCTGGGTGGTCTTGAAGCTCCGGTGCTGGCGGTGGTGGGGAGCGAAGACCACAAGTTCCGAGCTGCAGCCGACCGCATCGTCGAACTGGCGCCCGATGCCAGGGTTGCCGTGGTCAAAGGCGCCGGCCACGCCCCGCACGTGGAGGAAGCCACGAAGACGGCACACCTCCTGTTGGCCTTCTTCGCCGGGTTCCCCGCCTCATGAGAGTCAGCCGGGCCGACGTGGCTCCGTATTCGCTTCGGCTCCGTCATCCGTATGAGACGGCGGTCGGCACGGTCGATCGCCGCCACGGTTTCCTGCTTCGCATCGCCACCGATGCCGGGCAGATCGGATGGGGGGATGCGGCGCCGCTCGAGGGGTATACCCCGGACCTGCCGGGTCCGGTGAGTGACCGGCTGCAGGCGATCGCGGCGAATGCCGGCGGAATGCTGGTGGATGACGTCGTCGCATCAGTTGCCGACCTGGCCGAAACGCTGCCGACCGTGGTTGCCGCAGTCGAGGCTGCCGCTGCGACCGCGAGGGCTGAGGCGGGTGCGGTTGCGCTGGCCACCCAACTCACGCCCGGCGTGCCGCTGTCCAGTCTCCCGGTGCACGCGCTCGTTACCGGTGCTTCTCCTTCCAACGTGGCTGCCGCCGGGCGAGCTGCAGTTGCCGCCGGCTATCCGGCGTGCAAGCTGAAGGTGGGGGCCAGACCAGAGGAGGAAGACATCGAGCGCATCCGAGCACTGCGCGAGGCGATCGGTCCCACCATGCGACTTCGGCTCGACGCCAACCGTGCCTGGGCCCTCGACGAGGCGCTGAGGGTGCTCGAAACGGCGACCACGCTCGGTATTGAGTATGTCGAGGATCCGGTGGCTGGCTGGGATGAGATGGCGGAATTGCGGCAGCGAGTCGACGTCCCGCTTGCGGTCGATCAGCTCTTCCGCTCCGGAGAAGGCATTCCGGCAGCTCGGGTGGTGGCGGCCGTGGCGGTCGTGAAGCCGTCTGCGTCCGGCGGGCCGGTCAGGTCGCTCGAGCTGGCTGCGGCTGCTGAAAGCGCCGGCTTGCGCGTCGTGTTCGGTTCGCTGCTGGAGAGCGCAGTTGGACTCACTGCGGGGATCCACACGGCCGCCGCGTGGAGTCGGCCCGAAGCGGTGTCCGGCCTCTCAACCGGGCAGATGTTCGTTGCGGACGTAGCAAGGACGCCTCCTGTCGCCAAAGGTGCGGTTGCGGTGCCTTCCGGGCCGGGTCTCGGTATCGCCGTCACGGAGTCAGTCGCCGAGGACACCTCGCCGCAGCTTTCCGAGGGAGGTCCGGGGTAGGTGTTGGCGGTACTCGACCGCACGCGGCGCCATGTAGTCGGGGAGTGCGTCGGACACGAAAGCTCGCAGTGCGTCGAGTCCCGGTGGCGATTCGCCGGGCTCCGGCACAATCAGCGCCACCACGACTTGACCCCACTCGGGGTCTGCCCTGCCGAACACGGCGGCGTCCGCCACCCCATGGTGCCGGCGCAGACGATCCTCGACCCCTGCCGGCCAGATGTTCTCGCCACCCGAGATGATGAGATCACTTCTGCGTCCGGAGACCACCAGCCGCCCATCTGGTTCGAAGGAGCCAAGGTCGCCGGTCGGCAGCCAGCCGTCTGGCTCCCGGGGATTGTGACCGTCCCGGTAGGCACGCAGCAGCATCGGCCCCTTGATCTGGATCTCAGCATCGACAACCCGAACCTCGACGCCGGGGAGCGGCGTTCCGTCGTACACCACGCCACCCCCGGTCTCTGTCATGCCGTAGGTCACGGTGACGTTTGGTGGTGTCGTGGGTGGCGCGGGAGCTCCACCTATCAAGACCCGGCGGAAAGCGGCCGGATCGATTCTGGCGAGCAGGGTTGCCACCAGCGAGACCAATGTCGCTCCACCAGCCGCGGCCTCGACGATCCGCCCCGGGTCGAAGCCGTCATGGATTTCGAGCGGGATGCCGGTGTGAAGTGCTCGGGTGACCACCCCGAGGCCTCCCATGTGCGACAGCGGGAGGCACGCCAGCCAGCGGTCGGATTCGGGGTCAACGTTGAGCCCCTCCGAGGTGGCCACGGCGGCAGCAGCTACCGCGGCGTGCGTCAGAACCACCCCGCGCGAGAGGCCAGAGGTCCCGCTCGTGGCCACCACGAGCGCATCACCCGGCTGGACGGGCCTCCCCTCGATCTCGACCAGGCCCGTCGATGTGAAGACGCGGGCAGGCGCCATTGCGGTGATGACCTCTCGTTTCGCCGGTTCCGGCAGGCGAGAATCGATGGGAAGGACGGCCTCGCCGCGGTCCCATGCGTCTCGCAGTGCAGCCACGAACGCGGGTCCTGCCGGCAAGTCGAGCGCGGTCAGAGATGGCATGGATGCCAGCGTACGACTACACAGTGGAAGTTCACCACAGGCGAGAGGAAATCGACATGACGAACAGCGACGATCCCGGCCTCAGCTCAGCGCTTCCAGGGGCGGAGTGGCGGCCTGCAGGCGAGTACGGCGACATTCGCTACGAGACCGCGGAGGGCATCGCCAAGATCACCATCGATCGGCCAGAGGTGCGCAATGCCTTTCGTCCCCAGACGCTGTTCGAGTTGTCCGATGCGTTCAATCGGGCACGGGACGACACGGATGTCGGTGTCATCATCCTGACCGGACAGGGCGACCTCGCGTTCTGCTCTGGGGGTGACCAGCGCATTCGGGGCGATGACGGCTACATCGGTGACGATGCCGTCGCCGCACAGGGGGTCGGGCGCCTCAACGTTCTCGATCTCCAGATCCAGATGCGACGGACCCCCAAGCCGATCGTCGCGATGGTGGCGGGGTACGCCATCGGGGGCGGCCATGTCCTTCACGTGGTGTGCGATCTGACGATTGCGGCAGACAACGCCCGCTTCGGACAGACCGGGCCCAAGGTCGGGTCGTTCGACGGCGGCTACGGCTCCGGTCTGCTGGCGCGGAGCATCGGGCAGAAGAAGGCTCGCGAGATTTGGTTCCTATGCCGTCAGTACACCGCAGATCAGGCAGCGGCAATGGGAATGGTCAACGTGGTGGTGCCGCTCGAGCAGCTGGAGGTAGAGACCGTGCATTGGTGTCGCGAGATGCTGCAGCACTCGCCGATGGCGCTGCGGATGTTGAAGGCGTCGCTGAATGCGGCAGATGACGGCCTGGCCGGCATCCAGCAGCTTGCCGGTGATGCCACGTTGCTCTTCTATCAGACCGAAGAGGCGCAGCACGGACGTGACAGCTATGTCGCAGGTGAGAGGCCCGATTTCAGCCAGTTTCCCAAGCGACCGTGAGGCCCGGACCGACGTGACCGACTCGCCCGTTGTTGCGCTCGATGACATCACAGTTCGCGCCGGCGCGAGCACGATCCTGCGTGGGGTCGATCTCGTGGTGGCGCCGGGGGAGGCGGTGGGGGTGTTCGGCAGCAACGGTGCCGGCAAGACGACGCTGCTGCGGGTGGTGGCGACGCTCTGGGAGCCTTCGAGTGGCACGGGTGCGGTGTTCGGCACCGACATCGCTGGGCCTGGACGCTACGACGTCCGCTTCCGGATCGGCATGATCGGCCACATCCCTGCCCTATATCCCGAGCTGACGTTGCGGGAGAACCTTCGTTTCGTAGCCCGCGTTCGGGGAATCGATGACGGCGAGGTGGACCGGGTGCTAACCGCGGTCGGGTTGGCTAACGCGGCCGATCGCAAGGTCGTCGACTGCTCACATGGGATGCAACGCCGGTCGGAATTCGCCAGAGAGATGATGCTGGAGCCCGACCTATTGTTGCTCGACGAACCGCACGCCGCCCTCGACCCTTCCGCGGTGGAGTTGGTGAACCACCTGGCTGCCAGGGTCACGGCCCGGAGGGGAGCAGTGCTGATCGTGTCCCACGATCTCGAGCGTGCAGGTGACGTGGTGAGCCGAACCGAACGGATTGAAGGCGGTCGGTTCGCATGACGGCGCCGTTGTGGCCGCAGATAAAAGCTGTGACCGGACGCGACCTGTCCCGGGAGCGTCGTAGCGGGGAAGTCGCGTGGGTCACCATCCCCTTTGGGGCCATCGCGCTGCTGCTGATTCCACTGGCGGTTGGGGCCGATATACCTCTGCTGCGGCGGATCGGGCCCGGGCTGTTCTGGGCGGTGGTGATGCTCTTCGGGATCCTCATCGCCGTACGTCGTACCGCCGCCGAAACGGGGGCACAACGCGACTTGGTCGCCCTCCTGGGAATCGATCCGGCCGCCGGTTTCGCAGGCAAGGCTGTCGCATCCGCCGTGTTGTTGGTCGGCTTCGAGCTGATCGTCGGGGTCGTGGCAGTGCTGCTGTACGACATCGATCTCACCAGGTGGCCCTGGTTGCTCGTGATCGTTCCGGGCGTGGCGATCGGCCTTGCGCTACTCGGAACGCTGACGTCTTCGATCGCAGCCAACCTCGACTCGGGAGCAGCGTTGATTCCGTTCCTGGTGGCACCGCTTTCGGTGCCGCTGCTCCTCGGGGCGACTCAGGCGCTAGACCCATTGCGGCCCAGCAACGGTATCCTCCCGTGGGTCATGCTGCTGCTGGCCGTAGACCTGGTGTTGGCGATAGCCGGCGTCCTCACAGCGAGACCCCTACAGGAGACCCGATGACGTCGACACGGATGGACGCAGTGCCGAGATCGTGGCTGGATGTTGCCGCGATCCTGGCCGTTGTCGTCGCCCTTGGATTCGCGTTCCTGTCGCCTCCGGACTCCAGCCAGGGCGAGGTGGCGCGGCTGTTTTACGTGCACTTGCCTGTGATCCTGGGCGCCTACCTCGCCTTTCTGGTGAACTTCGTGGCCTCCGCGCTGTATCTTGGGTCCCGCAACCTGCGGTGGGATCACTGGGCGGTGTCCGGGGCTGAGGTCGGCGTGGTGTTGACCGGGCTGACCCTCGGGATCGGGATGTTGTGGGCCAAGCCGACGTGGGGCGTGTTCTGGACCTGGAGTGCCAGGCTGACGCTGACCGCCATCATGTTCTTCGTCTACCTCGGCTACCTCACGCTGCGCCGCGCTACCAACGACCAGAGGTCGCGGGCCTTTCGGTCTGCGATTTTCGGCATGCTCGCCATCATCCAGATCCCGCTCGTCCACTTCTCGGTGTCGATTTGGCGCGACATCCATCAGCAGCCGACCGTGCTCCGACCAGACGGTGCCCAAATGGATGACGTGCTGCGCAACGCTCTGCTCGCCGGCATCATCGCCTACGGGCTGGTGACGGCTGCGCTGCTGAGGCGCCGCTACCACCTGGCGCGCATCCAGAGCCTGGTGGACCTGGAATTGGAGCAAGGAGGTGGCGATCTCGCCGGTGAGGCCATTTCGCCGCCGACGCTTCCTGGTGACCAGAGTGAGGTCAGCTCATGAACGGTTGGGAATGGGTGATCTGGGGCTATTCGCTGGCGCTCGTCGGTATCGGCGTGTACACGGCTTCAATCGTCGTCCGCACCCGCGCTGCCCAGGAACGTCTCAGAGATCTGGAGTGATGTGGGTCGGTACTGGCGTTTTGTGATTCCTGCCGCGGCACTGGTCGTCGTCCTGGGTGTGCTGCTGATCAACCTGTCCAGCAACCTGGTGTTCTTCCGTACTCCTACCGAAGTGCTCGAAGAAGCAACGGTGAGTACCGAGCGGATGCGGGTTGGTGGCCAGGTTGTGATCGGCTCCGTGGTCGTTATTGCAGACGGCGGGAGCGACCTGGTGTCGTTCGATGTCACGGACGGTCGTGAGGCGATCGCCGTGGTTCATACCGGCGCACCGCAAGAACTGTTCTCCGAGGGGACCGGGGTCGTGATCGAGGGAACCTGGGACGGTGCCGTGTTCCACTCCGACACGATGCTCGTCAAACATGACGAGCAATATCGGACCGAAGACGGCGTCTACGAGCCCGGGGTCGGCGATACGGCAGCACCGTGATGGCACTGCTCGGCTACCTGGGCATCGTCGTGGCGTTGGGCGGCTCGATGCTGCTCGCCTACCTCGGGGCGCGTCACGCCCGCGATGCCCACATCGACTCAGGGACGATGCGTCGGGTCTCCGCTGCGGTTCTCGCCGGCGCCGTGGTGGCGATGGTCGCGCTCGAAATCGCCATCCTGAGCCACGACTTCTCGATCGAGTACGTCGCCAACAACACCTCAACGACCACGCCGTTCTTGTTCCTGATGGCGAGTGGGTGGGCGGCGCTGGAGGGCAGCATCGTGCTGTGGGGCCTGATGCTCGCGATCTTCACGTTCCTGGTCGCGCGCCGGCTCAACCATGGTGACGGTCTCGGCATCGGGGCCCTTGGGGTGATGGGCTTCGTCGGCGCCTTCTGGTTTGGGGTGATGGCGACGGTCGCCAATCCCTTTGCGCTGTGCAGCGACGTGGTGAACGGGGTGTGCGCCGCCTCCTCCGGCCTGCCACTGGGAGCCGCCGTTGCGCCGGCGGAAGGATTGGGCCCCAACCCCCTGCTGCAGAACCACATCCTGATGGCGATCCATCCACCCATGCTCTACGTCGGCTATGTCGGCTTCACCGTTCCTTTCGCGTTCGCCATCTCCGCGATGTGGCGGGGAGACCAGGGCCCGACCTGGCTGGATCGGACCCACCGTTGGTCGTTGGCTGCGTGGACCTTCTTGACGCTGGGGATCTTTCTCGGCGGCTGGTGGTCTTACGAGGTGCTGGGGTGGGGTGGCTACTGGGCATGGGATCCGGTGGAGAATGCCGCCTTCTTGCCCTGGCTGGTCGGGACCGCGTTCATACATTCAGCGATCGTGCAGCGGCGGCGGGGCATGTTGCAGGCCTGGAACCTCATACTGATCATCGCTACGTTCGCGCTCACCATCTTCGGAACCTTCCTGACCAGGTCCGGCACCATCTTCTCGGTCCACAGCTTCACCCAGTCCCTGATCGGTCCGGTGCTGCTGGCGTTTCTCGGTGTGGTGCTGGTCGGATCCCTCGCCCTCTTCGCCTGGCGAGCGCCCCTGATGTCATCCGCTCCCCGGATGGAGTCGCTGGCGAGCCGGGAGGGCATGTTCATGCTCAACAACCTCCTGTTGACGTTGTTCGCCATCACCGTGCTGGTCGGCACGATGTACCCCCTGGCACTCGAGGCATTCAGCGGGCGTCAGGTGACGGTGGGCCGCCCGTTCTTCGACAAGGCCAGTATCCCGATCGCGTTTGCCCTGCTGCTAGCGATGGGGGTGGGGCCGGTGACCCCGTGGCGGGTCGCCCGTCCCGGGGTGGTCTGGGAACGGACTCGGACGCCGCTGATCGTTTCGCTGTTCGTGGGCGCCGGGGCGGTACTGGTCGGGATCTGGTCGGTGCCTGTGGTGATCGTCCTCGTGCTGGCCGCGTTCGTGATCGGGGTGATCATTCGCCTGTTCGTGGCAACGGTCAATGCCCGGCGTCGCTCCGGGGCCGGTGCCGCGGCCGCAGCGGCATCGCTGTTCACGCGTCAGCCGGGATTCTGGGGAGGCCAGGTCGCCCACATCGGCGTTGCGCTCGCTGCCGTCGCCATCGCAGCCTCATCCGCTCTGGCTTTTCGTACCGAGGTGCGCCTCGACGTTGGGGAGAGCGTCATGGTGGAGGGATACTGCCTGGAGTACGAGTCGCCGGTGAGTATCCAGGAGGCACATCGTCGGATCGATGGCGTGAACCTGGTGTTGCTGCGCGCAGACTGTTCCACCGAGGTCGCCCGCCTGCGGCCAAGCCTCAACTTCTTTGCCAATTCCGGCCAAGCTGTCGCGACTCCTTCGGTGCACACCGGCCTGGTCGAGGATGTCTACGTCAACATCGCGGCGGGAGATAGCGAGTCTGTGGTGCTCGATGTATCGGTGTTTCCACTGATGTGGCTGCTCTGGACTGCCGGCCTGATCATCGTCGCCGGAGGGACCTGGTCCTTCGCCGCAAGCCGCAGTCGCCGGTCGCGTCCGGGTGCAGGCGTGACCGCGGAACCGACGGTTACCGACCGGGAACTCGCCTCTACGGCTCAGACGTCTGAGGAGCAGGATGATGACTGACTCCCTCAAGCGACTCATCCGGGTTGCACTGATTGTGGTGGCGCTGGTCATCATCGTTGTCGGGCTCTGGCCGACGACCTCCACGACGCCCACGGTTGAAGAGCGCACCTCAGCCGTGGCCTCGCAGATCCGGTGTCCCTTCTGCAACGGCGAATCGATCGCCGATGCGACGTCACAGGTGGCCCGCGACCTGGAAGTCGTGATCGAAGACCAGGTTCGCGCCGGGATGACAGACGACGAGATCTACGCCTACTTCGCAGACCGCTACGGCGAGGCGATTCTGATGGCGCCACCACTGGGCGGTTGGGGATGGGGCTTGTGGGCCCTCCCGCTGCTGGCACTCGTATTTGGCGGTGCCGTCATCTGGCGCACCCGCCGCCCGGGGACGCTCGGCGGCGCTGCGACCGGGGACGGTGCGCTGGAGCAAGCGAGGGTGGAGACCGCGATCGCGCAGGTCGACCGCGACGTGGAAGAAAGCAGGCGCCAGCATGACGCCGGGGAGATCGATGCGGCCACCCTCACGACGCTCACCGCAACCTACGAGAAGGAGCGGGCAGCCCAGGTCGCCAATCTGGTGGCACTCTCGGCGGACGGTGTGGCCGGAAACGCCACCGATGGCGTCGCGGAGCCAGGAGCGAGCGGCGCGGTCGTCGACGCGGCTCCTGGAGCCGAGGCAGCTCCTGTTAGCGCCGGGAGAGCCCAGGGGCGTCGCCGCCTGGTTGGTGCGGCGGTACTCGTCGTCGGAGCCGTGGCGGTGACGGCCTTCGCAGTCAACTCCGCTGATCGCTCCGACAACGATGCCACTGCTGGGGTGGTGGACGCCCCGCCGATCGACTTGGAAAACGTAACTACCGAACAACTCGAGGCAGTGGTCGCTGCCAACCCGGATGTCATCGGGATGCGGCTGGCGCTGGCGCAGGTGCTCATGCAGGAGGACGACGTGCAGCGGGCGGTGTTTCACTTCGGGCAGGTGCTCGAGCGGGAGCGCCACCCAGAAGCGCTGGCGTGGCTCGGGTTCATTTCCTTCCAGGTCAATGAGGCGGAGACGGCAGAGAACTACCTGGTCGAGGCGCTCGAACTGCAGCCCAACTACCCCCAGGCGCAGTGGTGGCTCGCCAACGTCAGGTACGTCGGGCTCGGCGATGCGGCCGGGGCGATCATCCCCCTCGAAGCCCTACTGGTCATCGACGACTTGCCCGACGACATTCGAGCAAGCGCAGTCGCCCTTCTGGCGCAAGCAAGGGACGAAGCATGAGCGCTCCCGACCCTGCAACGACCGAACCCCCTGTCAAGCGACGGCAGAGTTCGGGCGTGTTCTGGGCGCTAGTGGTTGGGGCGGTGGTGGTGTTGGTGCTCGGCATCGCCGTCGCGCAACGTTTCGGCAGCGACCCCTCACTGGTGGCTTCCCCGCTGATCGGAAAGCCGGCTCCGGATGTCACTGTCCGCTGGCTCGAAGCGCCGGGGGAAGTCGCGTTGAGCGACCTGACCGGCTCCGTCACAGTCGTGAACTTCTGGGCTTCGTGGTGCACCGGCTGTCGGCGGGAACACGAGGTGCTCGCACTCGCCGCCGCGGGAACGGAGGACTTCGACGTGCGGTTCATCGGGATCAACTACCAGGATGCAGATGCCAGGGCGTTGGCTTTCCTCGACGAACTGGGCCGGGTTCCCGGAGCCGCATATGTGGTGGACGATACGAGTCGGGCGGCCCTGGAATACGGTGTGCTGGGGCTACCTGAGACGTTTTTCATCGACCAGAACGGCATCATCGTCGGCAAGGTGAGCGGCCCGTTGACCGCCGAAGTCCTCGACTCGACCCTCGGCAAGATCATCCTCGGCGAGGCGGTCGGCCAGATCACGACCGGCGAGGTCGAGAACCGCGATACCTAGCGACCGGCGCGGGTCGGCTTCCGGCCCGCTATGTCGGGCGCGGACCACCGCGCACGACGAGGCCTTGGAGCAGGCGCTGTGACGTGGCTGCGATTTCGGCGACGGCTTGCTCGAACCCCTCGGTGTTGGCGCGCGAAGGCTGGCGGTACCCGCTGATCTTGCGGACGTACTGCAGCGCGGCGGCGGTTATCTCTTCGGGGGTCGCAGGGGTGTCAAGCGAACGCAGGGTTTTGATGGATCGGCACATGGCAGCACCGTAGTCGGCGCCTACGACCCGCGACCCAGTGAACGGTGCGCCCGGGCCGGCGACAGCCCGCGCAGCTAGCCTCGACACATGGAGATGTTCTCGCTCGAAGGGCATGTGTCGGTGGTGACCGGCGGCAACCGCGGAATCGGCCTCGGTATGGCAAGGGGCCTTGCCAGGGCAGGAGCCAGGGTGGCGATATGGGCTCGAGACCCCGCAACGAACGATGTTGCGGTGCGGGAACTGATCGGACTCGGGACCGAGGCGGTCGGAGTTCCATGTGATGTGTCTGACGAGTCAGACGTCACCGAGGCCATGGCCGCGACCATGCAAGCTTTCGGGCGCGTCGACTCGCTATTTGCCAACGCAGGCACCAGCGGAGTGGTTCGCTTCGAGGAGATGGACTCCGCGGAGTGGGATCGGGTGATCAACGTCAACCTCACAGGGGTCTTTCTCACGTCACGGGCGGTGGCGCAGCAGCTGATCGCTCAGGGCGCGGGTGGCTCGATGGCGTTCACTGCCAGCCTCGCTGCCCGATTCGGTCTTGCTCAGTCGCCTCACTACTCGGCTTCGAAAGGTGCAGTGCTGCAACTGGCCCGCTCGGAGGCGATTCGCCTGGCCAGGTACGGAATCCGGGTGAACATCATCTCGCCAGGCTGGATCGACACCGAGATGACGCTCGACACCCAGTCTCATGAGAAGGCCAATCAGGCCGTAATGCTGCGGACCCCGCTGCGACGTTGGGGGACCGCGGAGGACTTCGAAGGTATCGCCGTGTATCTCGCTTCCCGGGCCGCAGGGTTTGTGACCGGTGCACAATTCCGTATCGATGGTGGTCTCAGCGCCGGCTGATCGATGTCACCCCCGACGGCCTGCAAGTCGTCCGTATGATTCGAACCCAACTACGGATTGAGGAACGAGAATGCCAGGGGAATCCATCGGCACCGCCGACGCGGGAAACATCAGGCTCGCGTACGGTCGGGCCGGGTCGGGTCCGTCCGTCGTCTTCATCCACGCCGGCATCACAGATCGTCGCATGTGGGATACCCAGGTGGAGGCGTTTTCCATCGACTTCACTGCAGTCCGCTACGACATGCGAGGCTTCGGGGAGAGCGAGATGGTCGACGAGGGCTTTTCGCACCAGGCCGACCTCATTGCCCTGTTCGATGCCCTCGGAATGGATGAAGTGGCGCTGGTAGGTTGTTCGATCGGCGCTGCCGTCGCCCTCGAGGCAGCCATCGAGCAGCCGAGCCGGGTGGCGGCTCTGGTGCTGATCGGCGCCGGTACGCCCGGCGTGGTCCCCGAAGACGGCTACTACGAGCCTCCCCAGGACGAGGCCGCGGTTGCCGCGTTCGAGGCGGGAGAGCTAGACCGTGCCGCCGCGCTCGAGACCGAAATCTGGGTCGGTGGATACGGCCGTTCGGTAGACGACGTGCCCGCCTCGATTCGAGAGGCAGTTTTCGAGATGGACCGGAAAGCGCTCGAGACGGAAACCCGGCGCAACGAGCACCAGCGCTGGCCGGATCCCGGTTCCGCGACCCGTCTCGATGAGGTGCGGTGCCCCACGTTGCTATTGGTCGGGGCCAATGATCTGCCCGACATCGTCTGGGGTGCTCGGTATCTCGCTGCCAACATCGCCAATGCTGCCCATGTCGTCGTCCCGGACGCGGCCCACCTGCCGAACATGGAACACCCCGCCGTGTTCAACCAGACGGTGTTGGCATTCCTCCAGAGCTACCTCTGAGCCGCGCCGTACCGGGATCGGCGAACTCAGACCCCAATGTCTTCGTTCCACAATTCGGGGCGGTCCGAGATGAAGCGGTTCATCAGCTCCACGCAGCGCGGGTCGTCGAAGATCTCCACCTCTACCCCGCGGCTGCGGACGTAGTCTTCGGGCCCCTGGAAGGTGCGGTTCTCGCCGATGACGACCCGGGGAATGCCATACATCAGTGCGGTTCCGCTGCACATGTCACACGGCGACAGCGTCGAGTAGAGGACTGAGCGGCGGTAGGCCGCACCGGGTAGCCGCCCTGCCCTTTCGATGCAATCCATCTCGGCGTGGAGGATCGCACTCTCTTGCTGGACACGGCGGTTGTGGCCGCGTGCCACGATCCTTCCGTCGATGACGAGCACCGACCCGATCGGAATACCACCCTCCGCCAAGCCGAGCTCCGCCTCTGCGATCGCGGCGTCGAGGAAAGGGTCGGTCATGCCTCCACGCTACGCGACTATTCCGGTGCGCGCGCAGCACCTGGGCACAAATCCTCTGTCCTGCAGTGGGTGGGCGGCAGCATCTCATGGGTGTGGAGGTGCTCACCAAATCCGAGGTGTTCGAGCAATACGGAGTCGAGTTGACCCGATTCGCCACCTCGCTCGTTGGTCCCACGGACGCCCAGGACATCGTCGTCGACGCGCTGGTGGGGTGTATGTGGTCCGACAAATGGGATGACGTGAAGAACCAGCGGGCCTATCTGTATCCGTGGACCTCTTCGGCACCTAAGAGCTGGCGGCTGTGGCTATCGGTTCGAGCCGGGTTGTCATGCCCGTACGGAGTCCGCTGTCGGCCATCACGGTAGGAGACATCCGGCTCGACATCTGGGTCGGTGTTCCCGCCTCGTGCGTCGACAAGTCGACTCATCTCCGACTCGGTGTGCAACCGCAGTCGACCGCGACTCCCCGGTAGGCTCCGGGATATGGTCGACAGAGCTCTTATGCAGGTGGTCATCGACGGGGGTCCGCTGCTTCCGCCGGAGGTCGCAGCAGTTGCCGACCGTGACGCCGAGGTGGTCGCGGGCACCGACCTCGCTACCCGCATGGCTCCTTCGAGAGCGTTCGTTGCTGAGGTGCTGGCGGAAGACCGCACCGTCTATGGGATCACCACCGGCTTCGGAGCGATGGCTTCCACCCACATCCCGCCTGAGGAAGCAGCCGAACTTCAGGTGGCGCTCGTGCGCTCCCACGCAGCAGGCGTTGGGCCCTCCCTCCCTCCCGAACTGGTCCGAGCGATGCTGCTGCTGCGGGCCCGAACGCTTTCCCAGGGTCATTCCGGGGTTCGACCGGCGATAGTGGAGCGGCTCATCGAACTGCTGCAACGGGATCTTCTTCCGGTGGTGCCGTCTCAAGGCTCCGTGGGAGCCTCGGGTGACCTGGCGCCTTTCGCTCACCTCGCGCTGCCCGTGATCGGCGAGGGTGAGTTGCTGCGCAACGGTGTGGTCGAACCGGCCGCAGCAGCGCTGGCCGCCGAGGAGCTGGATCCCCTGGTGTTGGAAGCCAAGGAGGGGCTGGCCCTGCTCAACGGGACTGAGGGCATGCTTGCCATGGGAGTGCTGCACCTGCGCGATGCGCAGCGGATCGTCGATGCCGCCGATCTCGCGTGTGCGCTGTCGATCGAGGCGCTGATGGGATCGGCCCGGCCGTTCGAGGCACGAGTACACCGGTTGCGGCCCCATCCGGGACAGGTGGAGTCGGCGGCGAGGATCTCTTCCCTCATCGACGGCTCAGAGATCGGGGCAAGCCACGCCGACGACTTCGTGCACGCCGTCCAGGACGCCTATTCGCTGCGGTGCGCCCCCCAGGTCCACGGCGCGGTACGTGACACCCTGAGCTACGCCGACACCGTGTTCCGATGTGAGCTGGGCGCGGTGGTCGACAACCCAATCATCTTCGCGGAGACGGACGACGTGGTCTCTGCCGGCAACTTCCATGGCCAGCCGCTGGCTTTCGCCCTGGATTTCATGGCGATCGCAGTGACGGAACTGGCTTCGATCTCAGAACGTAGGGCAGACCGGATGCTCGACCCGCAACACTCTTGCGGTTTGCCGCCGTTCCTGGCTGCTCGGCCCGGACTCAACTCCGGCTACATGGTGGCGCAGTACGTCGCCGCAGCGCTCGTTGCCGAGAACCGCGTGCTGTCCCACCCTGCCTCTGTCGAGTCGATCCCGACGTCGGGTTCCCAGGAGGACCACGTCTCAATGGGATGGGGCGCCGGTCGCAAACTCGAAGACGTTCTGGCCAATACCGCAAATGTGCTGGCAGCTGAGATGCTCTGCGCAGCCCAAGGAATCGAGTACCGAAAGCCGCTGCAACCGGCCCCAGGGACGGCACGCGCCAAGGCACTCATCCGCGACTCGGTACCGCCGCTCGACACAGACCGCCCTATCAGCGAGGAGATTCAGCTCGTCGCCGGGATGATCCGTGCCGGCGATTTCGACGTCGACTGAGAGTTCTCGATCGAAGGGGGCGCCGGAGTAGCCTGAGATCGCGGTCACAGGTGTGAAAGGAAGGTGCGGTGATGGCAGGACCGAGGCCGGTTGCGGCGCCCCGCGGGACCGAGTTGTCGACCAAGGGCTGGCTCCAGGAAGCCGTCTTGCGGTGCCTCATGAACAACCTCGACCCTGCCGTTGCGGAAGACCCGGATCGGCTCGTGGTGTACGGAGGGACCGGTCGGGCGGCTCGAAGCTGGGATGCTTTCGACGCCATCGTTGCCACGCTGCAGGACCTCGACAACGACGAGACGATGCTCGTGCAATCCGGCAAGCCGGTGGGTCGGTTCCGTACCCATGAGATGGCGCCGCGGGTGCTCATCGCCAACAGCCTCATCGTTCCCGACTGGGCGGATTGGCAGGGCTTCTGGGATCTGGAGGCCGCAGGCCTGACCATGTATGGGCAGATGACGGCGGGGTCCTGGATCTACATCGGCACCCAGGGGATCCTGCAAGGGACGTTCCAGACGTTCGCCGCGATCGCCGATCAACGCTTCGGTGGGACGCTACGAGGCACGCTCACGCTCACTGCGGGACTGGGTGGTATGGGCGGCGCCCAGCCGCTCGCCATCACCATGAATGACGGGGTTGCGCTCTGCGTAGAGATTGACCCCGCCCGTATCGCCCGCCGCATCGAGACCGGCTATGTCGATGAGACGGCCGCTGATCTCGATGCCGCCGTCGATCGGGTGCTGGCTGCCAAGGCGGCAGGGGAGCCGGTATCAGTCGCGGTGGTCGGCAATGCTGCAGACGTGTTCCCGGAACTGCTGCGCCGGGGCATCGACATCGACATCGTCACCGATCAGACATCTGCCCACGACCCGCTGAACGGCTACATCCCTCGCGCCTACTCGCTCGACGAAGCAGACGATCTGCGCACAGACGACCCAGGCACCTACATCAAGGCGGCGCGGGAATCGATGGCGACGCACTGCGAGGCGATGGTCGGCTTCGCCGCGGCAGGAGCCGAGGTCTTCGACTACGGCAACAACCTCCGCGGGGAGGCTCGCGCCGGTGGATACGGCGACGCGTTTTCGTACCCTGGCTTCGTCCCCGCGTACATCCGCGACCTCTTCTGCGAGGGAATGGGACCGTTTCGATGGGTGGCCCTGTCCGGCGACCCGGCCGACATCGCAGCAACCGATCGCGCAGTGCTCGAACTCTTCCCGGAGAATCGGGCGTTGGCTCGCTGGCTCGAAATGGCTGCCGAACGGGTCCAGTTCCAGGGCTTGCCTGCTCGCATCTGCTGGCTGGGATACGGCGAACGCCATCGGGCCGGGCTGGCGTTCAACGAACTCGTCGCTTCGGGAGTTGTGCAGGCGCCGATCGTCATCGGTCGCGACCACCTCGACTCTGGCTCTGTAGCGTCTCCTTACCGCGAAACCGAGGCGATGGCAGACGGGTCCGACGCTGTTGCGGACTGGCCGATCTTGAACGCCCTGCTCAACACCGCTTCTGGGGCTGCATGGGTGGCGGTGCACCACGGTGGCGGGGTGGGGATGGGAAAGTCGATCCACGCCGGGGCGCAGGTCGTTGCAGACGGAACCGCCGATAGCGCCCTTCGGCTGGAGCGAGTGCTCACCAACGACCCCGGGATGGGTGTGATCCGCCACGTCGACGCCGGCTACGACATCGCCCGCCGCACGGCACGCCAGCGCGGGGTGAGCATCCCGATGGAGCGCTGAATGGCAGACTTGCTCGTTCGCGGGATCGGGCAACTCGTGACGAACGATCCTGCGCACGGGGGCAGGCTCGGCATCGTGTCGGATGCCGCCGTGCTCATCGAAGCAGGAACCGTGACATGGACGGGGCCCGAGGCATCGCTCCCACCCGGCGCGGGCGACGTTCCGGAACTCGAGGTCTCCGGAGCCGCAGTGATTCCCGGCTTCGTGGACAGCCACACTCATGTGGCCTTCGCCGGTGACCGGGCAGACGAGTTCGCGATGCGCCTACGTGGTGCGAGCTACGAGGAAATCATGGCCACCGGCGGCGGGATCGCCAGCACGGTGCGGGCAACCCGGGCCGCAACCGACGCCGAGCTTTTTGCGGCCACCGCCGATCGAGTCGAGCGGATGCTCGCGACTGGGACGACGACCGCCGAGATCAAGTCGGGCTACGGGCTCGACGTTGTTACCGAGCGACGACTCCTCGAGGTGATCGCACGTATCGACGCCGAGACGCCGCTGGAGGTGGTTCCCACCTTCCTGGGAGCTCACATGGTGCCACTCGAGTTTGCAGACGATCGTGATGCGTACGTCCGCAAGGTGATCGACGAGATGCTGCCTGCCTGCGCCCCTCTGGCAAGATTCTGCGACGTGTTCTGTGATCGGGGGGCGTTCACCCTCGCGGAGACACGTGCGATCCTGGTGGCGGCGGCGGAGCATGGGCTTGGCACCCGTATGCACGCGGAGCAGCTGGCGGCAACCGGGGCAGCCGCGCTCGCCGCCGAACTCGGAGCGACTTCCGCCGATCATCTCGACCACGTGGGTCTCGCCGAGATGGATGCGCTGGCTGCAGCGGGAACCGTTGCGGTGCTGTTGCCCGGCGTGTCGCTCTCCATGCGTCTGACGTTTCCCGATGCGAGGGCGTTTCGCGAAGCGGGGCTGACGGTGGCAATCGCGACCGATGCCAACCCGGGAACGAGCTACATCCTCAGTATGCAGTTCGTTGTAGCGTTAGCTTGCCTGGAAATGGGGATGACGCCGGAGGAGGGCGTGTGGAGCGCTACTCGCGGCGGAGCCCTGGCACTCGGTCTCAGCCAACACGGCTGCTTGCGCGCAGGCTCGCCTGCGGACCTGGTGGTGCTGGACGCCGACTCATACGTCAACCTGGCGTATCGACCCGGCGGAGACCTGGCGACGCTGGTGGTCAAGGGTGGTGCCGCCCTCGGTTCCGACCTCGCGCCCCTGCCGTGACATCGGTTGGGCCACCGCGGACCATGGCAGACTTCCGGCGATGACGCTGCCCCCTTACCTGGCCGCAGAGCACCCGATCCGGTTCGCCCACCGCGGCTCCCGTGTGCTCTGGCCCGAAAACACGCT
This sequence comes from uncultured Acidimicrobiaceae bacterium, assembly GCA_964397045.1. Lineage (GTDB taxonomy): Bacteria > Actinomycetota > Acidimicrobiia > Spongiisociales > UBA5794 > CAYNHF01. The sequence continues at coordinate 149,884 of CAYNHF010000003.1, forward strand.
CGAGGCGTTCCAGGGCGCGGTGGATCTCGGCTACCGCTACATCGAGACCGATGTACAGCTGACCGCAGACGGTGTTGTGGTGGTGTTCCACGATGATGAGCTCGATCGTCTGACCAACGCGACCGGCCCCATCCGCCGCTGGCGCTGGGAAGACGTCCGGCATCTCAACGCAGCCTGGTCCTTTGGGGCCGAGGGGGACTATCCGATGCGTGATGCCGGTTGCCGCATCTCGAGTCTCCAAGAGGTCCTCGCCGCTTTCCCAAACCAATTCTTCAACATCGACCTCAAATGCAAGGGTGCGGAATGGGCGGTCGCAGACGTGATTCGGCGATCCGGGCGCGAGGACTCAGTGCTCGTGGGAGGCTTCGTCGATCGGCGCACGGCTCGCTTCCGTCGCATCGTGAAGGGGGAGGTGGCAACCTCGGCTGGGCAGCGGATTGTGGTGGCGATGTGGTCTGCATCGCGGGTCGGTCGGACGCTTCACCGGCCCGAGGTCGCCTACCAGGTGCCCTACGATTACACGCCACGGTTGGATGCGAAGTTCATCGATGCGGTGCACCGCGCCGGAGCGCAGGTGCACGCTTGGACCGTCAACGAGGTAGAAGATATGCACCTTTTGCTCGACATGGGAGTCGACGGCATCGTCACCGACCGCCCCGATCGGCTCAACGACGTGATGGCAGCTCGGGGGCAATCGTGAACGAACTCCTCGGTACCGTCGGCAGACTCCAGATCCATCGGGCAGCCGTCAAGGCAGATGGTGTCTACGACCCGGCACCGCTGGTCGCGGTGGAAGAGGCGTCGTTCGACGCCGGAGGCATGATCGGCTGGGACGGGTCGGCCTGGCTGCTGGACAACCACCACCAGTCGTATCCGAACGGGGGGACCTCGCAACGGCGAGCGGTGTCTGTCGGGTTTAGCGCCCACTACGCATCGATGAGCGGCAGGTTTGGAGCCACCGTCGTGCCCGGAGTCGCAGCAGAGAACATCATTGTGGACTCAGCTCGGG
>CAYNHF010000004.1:0-5369 GCA_964397045.1 uncultured Acidimicrobiaceae bacterium
AGCGATGGAAGCGCTGGACCGGTTTGAAGGCGGGACGATCACCCAGGCCACCCTTGCCCCCGATGTTGTCGAACAGCTTTCAGCGGCTCTGGAAGACTGAGAGGACAGCCGGTATCACCCCACGTTCCTTTCGGGGTTCCACGTACCTGAGGCGACGTCTGGAGATCCCGCCGACCGCCTTCCACATGGCAGAGGTCACCGGCATTCAACGCCACATGGCCGTTGCAGGGAAGCGCAAACGTAGACTGGGGCATCATTCCGTAGGAGCGTGATCGCAACGCTGCGTGGGTGATGAGGAGGACTGGTTACGCCCGCCTGGGTATGTCCCGAATCACCTTTCAGGTGTCCGGAACGGGTCCCGTCGATTTGGTGCACGTCCCGGTCGGCTTCGTCTCTTTCGACACCGCGGATGACGACGCGATGGCGGATGTGTATCACCGGCGTTTGGCGTCGTTTTCTCGTCTCGTTGGGTTCGACCGGCGCGGTGCTGGATCTTCGGGCGCGAGTAGACGCTATTGGTCCCATTGCGACTACAGATCCTCATCTCAGAGTCAGTAGACGCTCATCTCTGCAGGCGTCGACGTCTGAGTGGACGCTCTTGTCTCCAAGACGTCTTCGGCACATGAGAGGACGCTTTCGTTGACACCTGTCAACTTGCGCATATGTGCGGTCCTTGTGCTGTGCCCATTGTGGGAGTTCGTGCCGATGAGATTCAGCTGGCGGGTGGCGGGGTTGCATGGATTGCCTCGTGATTCGGAGTCAAGCGGCTGGAGGAGTCGGTGGATTCGAGAATCTCCTCTTTCGTTCGGTTGAACCCGTCGATCGAGTCCTGCGGCTGCCGCACCCCGCTCGCGGTTCTCTCGAGATGGTCAACGCTGAGTGCGAGTTCACCGCCCGCCTGGCCCCGCAAGGCGAAGCGGTGGCGACTCCCATTCCCACAGCTCAGGGTGACCTTGTCACCCAATTCGAGACCGAAGCCGGTGACGAACTGATCGCGGTCTGCACGACAGAAGCTCCCGCACGTCATCGACCTCGGAGTGAGTGGGGGGATGGGTGGATTGAGGTGTATGGAGCAATCGTCGAGCCGTGCACCATACCGCTCGGGACTTGAAGCCCACCACATGGCGAAGGCCGCCGTGGACAGGCTCGATCTTCGATGTTGACCTAACCTCAGCGGGCGATGCCGCACCCGGCCTTTCTCGAACGAAGATTGGAAGTCAGGTCGGCGGCACAATCTCACGTCGCCCGTGGCCACCAGCTGCTCATTCATCACGACGCCCACCTGGTGAGACCGCCTCTCGGTTCCGGACACGGAGGAAGTCACAGTCCGACCCCAGTAGTGCCCACCAAACGAAAGCCCTTCACATACGTTGGACCTGTCGTCATCCACGGGATTCCTCAAGTTGCCGCGCCCACCAAGATCGCTGTCACCGCGACGACGACGAGGAGCACAGCTCCCTCGATCCGAACGACCCTGCGGAGCAGGTCGGATGTTTCGGTCTCGTCAGGGTGCCGGTCTAGTCGAGGTACGACCTTGAAGTGATTGTAGGCGCCCAGAGCAGCCGCGACGGTTACGAGACTGACCTTCACGAGCAGCAGGCGGCCCCAAGCGCCAGAGACGAGATCGGAAGGCGTATCCACGATGGACCAGGTCAGCACAAGACCGGCCAGAGCCAGTAACACCAAGGAGCCAGCGGCGACGCGCGAGAAGCGGACCGCCATCGCCATCGCATCGAGCGGGACCGACCCACGCCACCTGCGGGTCAGCGTATTCGCCATCACCACAACGCCCCCGAGCCAGACCCCAGCAAAGACGACATGTACCAAGGCCGACAAGCGTGTGATCACACCAGGTTCGGCAGTAACGGTGTGGCCATCGAACATGAAGGACGCAGCGACTGCAACCATCCCGACACCGGCGGCCCATTCGTGCTGCACTTCCAAGCGATAGGTTGTCTCCGAAGGCACAGTGGCCGTCACGACCTGTGAGGGCGCCTGCCCCGAACCGAGAATATCGGGCAATCTGGATGCGTCGGCGACCGGGGGGCCGGGAGAGACCGAAACGAGGCGGGGGTCCTGAAGCATCGCGATGGCCCCAGCGAAACGCAGAAGCACGGCCAGGCCAAATTGGCTACCCAACACGTCGACTACAACGCCCACCGAAATCGCGCCGATTGCGGAGCCGGCCAAAGCAGCCGAGATCCCGATGACCTCGAAAGACGTTCCCGCCAGAACCAGAACGGCGCCACGGCGAACCCAGAGGACAGCCCGGCGGACCTCGCTCCTCGTACCGATCAACGAGGTGGCTGCGAACGCGAACGCGCCGATTGCGAGCAACGCGCCCGTCATCGCCGCCCACCTACCAACACGGGCAAGCCAATCCGCGGTCGCCGTGGCGGGCTCGTCGGCAACGATTCGTCCGACCGTCTCCCGGGTCCTGGGCTGTGCAACAGTGGCCGGCGGCGGAGGGGCGGACGAAGGGACGCGGGCGGGAGAAGCGACGGTCGTCACGGTGGCGTCGCCCGTGGTCGCGGGGTCGGTCCGCTCCGGTCCGGCGCCGGCCGACCCCGCTACCGGCACTTCAACGGCGAACGAAAACGATCCAGACAAGAGGTGGGAATCGGCGGATTGCACCTGCCACGCCACCGCGTAGACACCGTTCGGCAATATGACTCTCGGTTCGATGACCACGGTGCTCGGCGTCGGCTGGAACACGGAGGCTTCCAACTGGCTGCCGTTTGCGTCGATCAGCCGAAACCCACCTCCCGTCGGCTCGACCTCGCCCGAGTACACGAGCTCGATCCGTTCCACAGGCGCGGCTGCAACGGTGCCCTCAGCTGGATTGGTCGACAACAGGTCGGCATGAGCCAAGCCTGGTACCGCCACCGCAACCAGCACGGTGGAAAACAAGAAGAGGATCGACGTTCTACGAAGCATCAGAGGCAAGTATGCCCAGAATCCGCAAACGACGCATCCGGGGCGGCAGCAGGGTGATCGGTCTTCGGCAAGTCGCTGAGCGACGGGCTTGCGAAAATGCGATCGACCCGCCTCTCGATGCCGGCTGGATTCCGCTCGGCATGGACCCTGAAGATCTCCACGCAGAGATCACCGACCATGCCGGACGTCACACAGCGGCGGGCTGCTCGGTGGACTAGAGGCTTCTGTCTCCGATCCGTGCTCGTGAGTGCCGGTTCACGCCATGGCGCGCAGGGTCGTTGCGGCCATGAAGGAACGCGGGTACCGGTGTAGCGAGGGCCGGGAGCTTCTGCACGCGAGGTGTTCCGCTTCGAAAGGTGGGAGGTCGTTTTCCTAGCGAGGAGGATCCGGCGACGGTCGTCTCCGGCGTCCCGGCCATAGCAGTCATCATTGGCGCTGCGAGACGAGGTTTTCGGCGAAAAGTAGGCGAGTTCGTATGCCCTGGGTGGTCGGCGCAAACGTCATGTGACCGATAGCTGTCTGTCTCGTCACCTGCGTGCAGAAGGTGGGGTATGGTTCCGGTGTGAGCACTCTGTCGAATTGCGTGGCGTCCTGTAGCTGTTGTTGCAGCAGTTGCGTCGCCGCGGCCGGAGTCCAGTAACCCGAACCCTTCATCGGTAGGTTTTCCCATCCACCCGCACGGCGTTCAGCCGGAGCGGGTTTTTCTATTGCAGAGCACAAAGGGAGTGACATGGCAATCGAGTTGAAATCACAACCGAAGACCGATCGGCGTCGTCGCCGGTACGAGGACATACGTGATCTGCTGCCGAGCGTGGCAGATCCGACGCCTCTGGTGAGAGTTGCTCAGGTCGTTCCGGACCGGCGCCTGTACCTGAAGTTGGAGTGGCTCAACCCGTTCGGATCGATCAAGGATCGTGCCGCCCGCTATCTCCTCGACGGTTTGGTGGAGCGGGGAGAGATCGACGGTCGAGAGTTGGTGGAAGCTTCTTCCGGGAACACCGCCATCGCTCTGGCTGCCCTTGCCGCTTTGGAGGGACTAGGTCTCGCGGTGACGATCCCCGACGGGGTCCCCCAAGAAAAGCAGGTGCTGCTTCGGATGCTCGGCGCAGAGGTGTGGGCGACTCCTGATGATCTATGTCCGATCGACCATCCCAAGGATGGGGCGATCGCGTTGGCGCGGTCGCTGGCCGCTAGCGAGGGAGGCAACCGCTACGTCATGCCGAATCAGTACGAGAACCACGACAACGTCCGTGCCCACTACGAGACCACCGGGCCCGAGATCTGGGAGCAAACCGGGGGCGAGGTCCGTTCCTTCTATGCCGGGTTCGGCACATGCGGAACGATCACAGGCGTCGGCAGGTATTTGAAGGAACGCGACCCGTCGATTCAGGTTGTTGCGATCGAGCCCCAGCCGGGTCACAGGCTGCCCGGTCTGAAGAGTTTCGCCGAGGCTGCCGAACCCGGGATTCTGGACCGGAGCGTGATCGACGACGTGGTTCGAGTCGACGACGGTCCTGCGTATGACATGACGCTGCGTTTGCACCGTGAGAACGGTTTGATGGTAGGTCCGTCGACCGGTGCGATCGTGCACGCAGTCCAAGAGCACGCCTCGGCTCGCGACGAGCTCATAGTCGGCGTGTCGCCGGATTCCGGGGTCAAGTACACGAGTTACTTCGCAGAAATGCTCGGATCCGAGGGGCTGCCCACCGTATGACCATCACACCCACCAGCGAAAGGGACGTGTCATGACCACCACGCCATCGGACGACGTTGCGATCGTCGCCACGCTCGATACCAGCGGGTTGCTGTGCCCGCTACCGGTGTACAAGGCAGCGCTGGCACTCCAGCCGCTTGCCTCTGGCGAAGTGCTCGAATTGATCTGCACCGACCCGGGATCGCTCGCCGACATCCCCGCCATGGTCAGGCAGCGTGGCGACGAACTGCTCGACACGAACCAAACCGACACCACCCAGGTTTTCCTCATAAGGAAAGGCGCGTCACTATGACTGCACCGGCACAGCTCGCCGCGAACTCAACCCAGGTCGAACCTGGTCCCAAGCGAATCGCATTGGTGGCGTCAAAAGGAACACTCGATCAGGCCTATCCGCCACTCATCCTGGCCATCACCGCGGTCAGCATGGGCTGGGAGGCCGGGATCTACTTCACCTTCTACGGGCTCGACATCCTGCACAAGGACCGATTCGAGAAGCTGAAGGTTGCTTCGCTGGCCAACCCATCTGGGCCGATCCAGCTACCGAGTATTGTCGGCGCCATCCCCGGCGCCACCGCAGTAGCAACCAAGACGATGAAGGGATGGATGGAGCGATCTGCCATGCCCACGTTGCCCGAGTTCATCGAGATGGCACAGGCCGGCGGGGTTCAGTTCTTTGCATGCGCCACCACGATGGGTGTGATGAGCGTCCAGGAGTCGG
>CAYNHF010000005.1:0-4638 GCA_964397045.1 uncultured Acidimicrobiaceae bacterium
TGGTGTCGGAGAGAGGACTCGAACCTCCACGGGACAATGTCCCACTAGGCCCTCAACCTAGCGCGTCTACCAATTCCGCCACTCCGACGTGGGCGGCGGCGAGTATACCCCGGCCCCGCCGATGCGAAGATGAGCTCAACCCAAGTAGCGGACCAACCACACCGCCACACACGCGGGCCGCTCGCCTCCCTCGATCTCGACCGTGACCTCGAGCTTGGCCTGGACGCCCCCGGTGACCTCGGTCACCTTCCTAAGCACCGTTCGGGCTCTCACCCGGGCGCCAACCGGAACCGGCGAGACGAACCGAACCCGGTCAAGCCCATAGTTGATGGCCATCGACGCTCCCGGCACCTCGTCTGCCTCCACCAATGCAGACAACAACGACAGGGTCAGAAAACCATGGGCGATCGTGGCCCCGAAAGGCCCGGACGCAGCACGATCCGGATCGACGTGGATCCACTGATGATCACCGGTCGCGTCTGCAAACTGGTCGACCCGGTCCTGGGTAATCGTCAGCCAGTCTCCGACACCGATTTCCCGACCGACCTTGCTTGAGAGGCTTTCGAGCATGCTCGGAACTCCCGATCAGAAGACCTTGGCAACCTCGGGATAGTGGCATGCAACCCAGTGGCTGGGTGACAGCTCTTGAAGTGGCGGCTCATCAACGTTGCAGTGACCCTCCACCGCCTTTGGGCAGCGGGTGTTGAATCGGCAGCCAGGCGGCGGGTTGGCCGGAGAAGGGATGTCGCCTTCCAGGAGGATCCGACTCCGCGAACTCTCGATGGCAGGGTCTGGAATCGGCACCGCAGACAGCAAGGCATGCGTATAGGGGTGCATCGGCACCTCATACAGTTCATCGCGGTCCGCCATCTCGACAATCTTGCCCAGATACATCACCGCAACGCGGTCCGAGATATGCCGCACCACAGACAGGTCGTGCGCGATGAAGAGATAGGTGAGTCCGAATTCTTCCTGCAGATCCTGGAGCAGGTTCAGCACCTGGGCCTGAATCGAAACGTCGAGAGCAGACACCGGCTCGTCCAACACCATGAAGCTCGGGTTGAGCGCCAGAGCGCGGGCAACCCCGATCCGCTGTCGTTGGCCGCCTGAGAACTCGTGCGGGTAGCGGTTGACATGCTCCGGGCTCAGTCCGACGACCTTCAGCAACTCCTTGACCCGTTCGACGCGATTCGCCGAGTTGCCAACGCCGTGGACGGTCATCGGTTCGGCGACGATCGAAGCCACTGTCATCCTCGGGTTCAGTGACGCATACGGATCCTGGAAGACGATCTGGATTTCCCGCCGCGTTTCGCGCAACGTGTCCCGGTCGGCGGTGGCAATATCGATGGTCTCGGTGTTGCCGTCTATGTCCGGCTCAGTCTGGAAGAAGACTTCGCCACTTGTCGGCTCCAGCAGCCGCAACAGACAACGTGCGGTAGTCGATTTCCCGCAACCGGACTCCCCCACCAGACCTAGCGTTTCGCCGCGCCGGATCTCGAACGAGATATCGGACACGGCCTGCACCGCGCCAACCTGTTTCTTGAAGAACACCCCGCGATTGATCGGGAACTCCTTGACGAGGTGATTCACCCGCATCATCACGCTCTCCGGCAGATCGCCGGGAGACCGGGGCGCAGCGGATTCGACCGTGTCGGTCATTCGGTGTACCCCTCCCCGGTTTCCATCGCCCTGTCCTCAGCCTCGAGCGCCCGCTCTGCAGTATGGTCATCCTCCGCCGCGACATCAGCCGCAGCAGCGACATCAGTGTCGCTCTCGGAGGTGCCAATCTCGTCGAGTCCCGCGTAATCCGCGGCAGCGCCGGCCGTTGCCGAGTGGGCGTAGACGTTCTCACCGGCGTGGGCGACCTCTTTCGTGTCCAGGCCTTCATACGCCACGGTCAAGTCGATCTCCTCGGACCGATGGCACGCCACCAGTTGCTGATGACCTTCGATGGGCCGCAGCATCGGCAGCGCCTGATGACACACGTCCTGGGCAAACTGACAGCGCGGCCGGAATCGACAGCCGACGGGGAGGTCGATCAGCGATGGCGGCGCTCCCTTCACTGAGTTCAGGCGATGTTGATGGGCCTCGTCCAGCCGGGTCATAGATCCCAGCAAACCCCAGGTGTAGGGATGTAGCGGGTCGTGGTAGAGCGCCCCGGCGTCTCCAGTCTCGACGATCGAACCCGCATACATCACCTGGACGGTATCGCAGAATCCGGCTACTACACCGAGGTCGTGGGTGATGAGCAGCACTGAGGTGTTCCGGTCCTCTGCCAACTGCAACATCAGGTCGAGGATCTGGGCCTGGGTGGTCACATCGAGGGCGGTCGTGGGCTCATCGGCGATCAGGAGTTGCGGGTTGCAGGACAACCCCATTGCGATCATGACCCGCTGACGCATCCCGCCCGAGAACTGGTGCGGGTAGTCATCCAACCGCTGCTTGGCGTTGGGGATCTGCACGTCGTCGAGCGCTTGAGCCGCGATGTCGAGCGCCTCTGACTTGTTCACGTTCTGATGCAGTGTGATCGTCTCGACCAGCTGGTCCCCAATCGTGTACACCGGGTTCAGAGCCGTCATCGGATCCTGGAAGATCATCGCTATCTCGCCGCCACGAATCTGCCTCATCGCATCCTCTGTCAGTTGCAGCAGATCCTGCCCGTCGAATTGGACGGTACCCGTCACGATCTCGCCGGCAGGGGGTTCGATCAAGCGCATGATGGACATAGCCGTAACCGACTTGCCGGAGCCGGACTCACCTACGACGCCGCGTCGCTCGCCGGCAGCCACCGAAAACGACACACCGTCGACCGCGCGCACGATGCCTTCTTCAGTTTGGAAGTACGTGCGCAGATTGTCGACTTCCAGCAACGGTTCCGTCACGAGTACCTACCTACTCCCCTACTTCCGTTCGATTGTCTGCGTCGGATCGAGCGCGTCCCGCAGGCCATCACCAATGAAGTTCACCGACAATACCGTCAGCACCAGCGCGGACGCCGAGAAGAACAGTTCCCACCAGAACCCGCGAACCGCCACCCCGGCCCCAGACGCAGCCATGCCGCCCCAGGTAGGTGTCGGTGGCCGGACCCCGAACCCCAGGAACGACAGTGCAGCCTCGATGATGATCGCGGTCCCGACTATCAGCGTCGTCTGCACGATGATCGGGCTCATCGCGTTGGGGAGGACGTGCCGGAAGATGATCCGACGATCACCCGCTCCCGCGGCCCGCGCCGCCTCGACGAACTCTTTTTCGCGCAACGAAAGGAACTCGGCCCGCACGATACGTGCCAGGCTGCCCCATAGGAGCAGCCCAAGCAGGAGCGCGATACCCCACGGCCCCGACTTCATGGCGTCTGGGAGGAACGTCAGTTCCGGGAGCAGCCGGCCAACCACGATCGCCACCGGGAGCAACGGTAGGCCGAGGATCAAGTCGGTGAACCGCATGAGACCCTGATCGACCGAACCCGGGTAGTACCCGGCCAGGGCCCCGACCAGAGTGCCGAGCAACGCCACCAGCAGCCCGGTGACGAGACCGACGGCGAGACTGGCCTGTCCGCCATAGATCACGCGCGACAGGACATCACGCGCCAGCTCATCAGTACCGAACGGCAGGCCACTGCGAGGTGCGATGTTGACCAGGAGCCGCCCCGTCGGATCAGGGAGCTGATCGGAGAAGTAGTTGAGCATCCGCAGTTCGACGACCTGCGTCCCGACGAGGATGAACACGATACTGAACCCGGCGACAACGAGAAACACCACAACACCGCTCTTGTGGCGCATCATTCGCCAGATTCCGTAGATCCCGGAGGCGAAGAACGCGATGAAAGCAAGGGTCAACGCGAGCGTGCTCGCCTGGTACGACCCGCAGTACGGCTCCCCTTTCGGGCAGGTGATGATCGGACCGACAAAAAACGATACGAAGATCACGAACGCCAGGAACCAGGCCGAGATCATGGCGAGCCGGTGGCGACGCAGCCGGCTGATGAAGAGGTCCCACTGGGTTACCGGCTCTACAGATATGCCCTCAGCTGCATCGATCGCGGTCTCGTCTTCAGGCCGCTCGACGATATCAGTCATACCTGACCCGCGGGTCGAGCACGCCGTACATGATGTCCGCGACGATATTCATCACCACGATGCCAATGCCGATCACCATCACGATCGCCATGATCACCGGATAGTCGATCGCGTTGATGGCACCGATGTACAGTCGGCCCACCCCCGGCCAGCCGAAAATCGACTCGGTGATGATTGCTCCACCGATGATGGACGCGATGTCGAGCGCGACCAACGTAACGATGGGGATCAGCGCGTTCCGCAACGCATGCTTCACGATCACCCGTTTGCGCGGCAGGCCTTTGGCTTTCGCGGTGCGCAAGTAGTCGGAGTGCATCACCTCGAGCATCGATGCCCGCTGAAATCGGGAGTACGCGGCGGTCGAGATGAGCGCGATCGATAATGCCGGAAGGGTGAGGTGTCGGAAGGTGTCACCCATCTGCTCCGCGAAGGTCATCGTTGCGTAATCAGTTGAGGTCATGCCCGCAACGAAGAACAGTTTCACTCCAGTCCATCGCTCGAAATACAGCGCCATGATCAGCTGCAGCCCCACTCCGATGATGAAGATCGGCGTCGAGAAGGC
>CAYNHF010000006.1:0-126346 GCA_964397045.1 uncultured Acidimicrobiaceae bacterium
GTGATCATCGAAGTAGCCATGCCCGAAGACACCGCGGAGATTCCGCCGCTGATGCTCGTCAAGTCTGACGGGGCCACGCTCTACACCTCGTGGGACCTGGCGACTATCGAAGACCGGGTCGAGAATCTCCACGCTGAGGAAATGGTTTACATCGTCGATTCGCGTCAAGCGCTGCACTTCGAACAGGTCTTCCGGGCCGCCAGGATCACCGGTATCGCGCCGTCAGCCGTGGTGCTCGACCACTCCGGCAACGGAACCGTGAATGGACGAGACGGAAAGCCGCTCAAGACGCGCGATGGCAACCTGCCGTTGCTGCGAGATCTCATCGCAGACGCCGTAGCCCGCGCCGCGGAGCGACTCGACGAGAACGACCTCGCCGCGGGGTACGACGAAGCGGAGCGGGCCGAAATCGCCCGCAAGGTCGGTGTTGCTGCGCTCAAATACGGCGACCTGAAGAACCACCGCTCCAGTGACTACATGTTCGACCTCGAAAGGTTCGTTTCGTTCGAGGGAAAGACCGGCCCATATCTCCTGTACGGGGCGGTGCGTATCAAGTCCGTGCTGCGCAACGCGGCATCACGCGGCTTGTCTGCAGGCCCGGTTCTTCCTCCGACCGTCGAGGCGGAACGCAATCTGATGTTGCAGCTGACCAGGCTTCCGCAGGTGATCGATCGGGCGATCGAATTCCGAGCTCCCAATCACCTCGCCGAGCACGCCTATGAACTCGTCGCCGCTTTCAGTTCGTTCTATGAAGCGTGTCACATCCTGCGCGAGGATGATCCGGCGCGCCAGGCATCGTGGCTGAGCCTCGTCGCTATTACCCTGCGGCAACTCGAGCTGATCCTGTCACTTCTCGCGATCGATGCCCCGGAACGGATGTGAACGGTCCGAACTGACCGCAGACGGCAACGTTCTGATTGCACCGCAGTCCGGGTAACTTCCCTCCAGAACCGCCACAAGGAGACCTTGCTCGATGTCCACACCTGATGCCGCCGGTCTGCCCGACGGGAGAGACCTGATTCGTACCATGGGCTGGGAATCCATGCCCTACGCCTGCGTAGCTGTTGCCCGCAAGGCAGCCGTCGATGCCAGCCGCAGTGTGTGGTCCTGGATGGTCTTGATCCCGTGGTCCGACGACTCCAAGCCCTGGATCGACGGCACCGAGATCTTCACCAACTCGATGCTCACCGAAGACGATCAACGCGAACAGATCTTCTCGAAGATCCGTGGCATTCTCGATGACCGCTACGGGGAGTCCGTCGGCAACCAACTGGCAGACGACCTCATCGAGCGCCTGCTCGGAGACGAGTAGGAGGAACCCTGCTCGCTGCGGGGCCACCAACGACCGCGCGCAGCCGCTTCTGATCTACCATCCGGGCCGCGTCGACCGGGCGGCCAGCATATGAAGAACACAGTCGGGATCGGCCTCCTCGGTGCGGGCACCGTTGGGGGTACGCTGATCCAGCGTCTCGTCACCGAGCACGAGGCCATTGAGGCCAAGACCGGGCTCGAACTCGAAGTACGGCGCGTTGCGGTTCGCGACTTGTCGCGCCCTCGCAGCTTCTCGCTTTCCGATGGAGTGCTCACCGACGATCCGCTTGCGGTGGTCGATGATCCTTCCGTGAACTTGGTCGTTGAGGTCATGGGTGGTGTCGAACCGGCAGGGGATGTGGTGTTGGCTGCCCTGAACGCAGGCAAGCCGGTCGTCACTGCGAACAAGGCGCTGGTCGCAGTTCGCGGGGCGGAGCTGATTGCCGCTGCCGAGCGCACTGGGGTACCGCTGCTCTTCGAAGCTGCCGTTGGTGGTGGCATCCCCATCATCCGTCCTCTTTCCGAGACGTTGGCGGGAGAACGAATCGCCCGGGTACTGGGAATCGTCAACGGCACGACGAACTACATCCTCACCCAGATGACGGACGGGGGAGTCGCGTACACCGATGCGTTGGCAGAGGCACAGCAACTCGGATACGCCGAGCCAGACCCGACTGCAGATGTGAGCGGCGCGGATGCTGCAGCCAAGGCTGCGATCCTCTCCAGCCTCGCCTTCGGAGCGTGGGTTGACCTCGACCGGGTGTACCACGAGGGCATCGAGCACCTGGCTCCTGCAGATATGACGTACGCCCGCGAACTCGGCTACGTGGTGAAGCTGCTCGCCGTGTCGGAGGCCACTGAGGGTGGGGTGTGCGCCAGAGTGCACCCGGCGATGGTCCCCGTTGATCATCCACTTGCTGCGATCCGCGGTGCCACGAACGCCATCTACATCGAAGGTCCTTCGGTCGACAAGCTCCTGTTTGCCGGCCCCGGCGCCGGTGGTGAACCGACCGCGAGTGCTTTGTTGGGCGACATCATCGATGCCGGGCGTGAGTTGCTGGCCGGAGCGCAGGTGGCGCCTCGTATTCGATTCTCGCCCGGCGAGATTGTCGACTTCGGTGCAGTGGCAACCAAGTGGTACGTACGCCTTGCAGTCGACGACGAACCAGGCGTGCTTGCCGCGATCGCCGGGGTCTTCGGCAAACACGGTGTCAGCATCAAGTCGGTGTGGCAGGACGGTCAGGGAGATCGCGCCACGTTGATCATCGTGACGCATCGGGCTCCGGAGGTAGAACAACGCGCCGCGGTTGACGCGATCGGGTCCCTCCGTGTGGTGCGGGAGGTCGCTTCGGTGATTCGCGTCGAGAGCGACGAAGAGTGAGCTGGCGAGGCCTGATCGAGGAGTTCCGAGAGCGACTTCCGGTGACTCCCGCGACGCCGGTCATCACCCTCCTCGAAGGCAATACCCCGCTTATCAGGGCAGATGCCATCTCGGAGCGTGTCGAGCGCGAGGTGTTCCTCAAGTTCGACGGCACAAACCCAACCGGCTCCTTCAAGGATCGCGGCATGACGCTCGCCGTTTCGAAAGCGGTCGAGGGCGGGGCGCGAGCTGTGGCGTGCGCATCGACCGGCAACACGTCTGCATCGGCGGCGGCCTACGCGGCCCGCGCCAAGATTGACTGCGTGGTGATCCTGCCCGCAGGAAAGATCGCAAGAGGCAAACTGGCGCAGGCCATCGCTCACGGCGCGGTCATCGTTCCCATCGATGGCAACTTCGACGATGCGCTCAGCCTGGTGCGTGGTCTCACCGACGCACATGACGCCGAGCTCGTGAATTCGGTGAACCCGTTCCGTATCCAGGGTCAACAGACTGCGGCATGGGAGATCGCTCTCGCTCTCGGGTCCGCGCCCGCGGTGCATGCCCTTCCGGTGGGCAACGCCGGCAACATCACAGCCTATTGGATGGGGTATCGCGCGGTGGACGCCGCGCCTGCGATGTGGGGCTTCCAGGCTGCAGGAGCGGCACCGCTGGTGTCTGGCGAGATCGTTGAGGAGCCGGAGACTGTGGCGACAGCGATTCGGATTGGGAACCCCGCCTCGTGGCAGGGTGCCATCAACGCCAGGGATGAGTCGGGCGGCCGGATCGAGGCGGTGACCGACGGCGAAATCCTCGAGGCCTATCGCCTGCTGGCGACGACCGAGGGAGTCTTCTGTGAGCCGGCTTCTGCCGCGAGCGTCGCCGGGATCCTGAAGTTCCGCGACGATCTCCCGCAGGGTCGGGTGGTCTGCACTCTCACCGGCCATGGGTTGAAAGACCCCGATACCGCCGTGGAGGTGATTCCTCCGCTCGACCCGGTTGCCCCTTTGATGAGCGCCGTGTTGCAGCGGCTCGGTTGGTAGCAGCTCGAGACCGTGGTCGAGCGCAGCTGGAAGCCCTTCAGTCGGCTTGTGGTTGCGTCGACTAATATGGGAGCTAACATCCAGGTCGGATCGTTATCCATTCCCCCACCAGATCGGGCGCCGAACGCGCGATCCCGGGTGGAACCTCCAGGCAGTGCAGAACTGGTCGCTGCCAGCGCCGGACCGCCGGCCGCAGCAAGCCTGCATCCCTGGGGCAAACGGGCCAAATCCGGCCAAAACACGTGCTGAAAGGGGCGCTCAGCGAATGAGTACCACGACCAGAGCCAGACTTCAGGAGCTAGGTCTCGATGCACTTCGCGACATGGCGACGTCCGTCGACGTCGAGTCCGAGGGCCTGCAGAAGTCGAAGCTGATCGCCGCGATCCTCGACTCTGAGAAGTTCGATCCTGCGATGCTGCCCGAGGTCGATGAGCCCGATCCCGGCTCCAAAGTCTCCGAGAACGGTCAGTCAGAAAGCGGCAAGGACCGCTCCGGGCGCCAGTCCGGTCAGGGCGATCGGCAGCAGGGCAACCGCAGCCGCAGGCGCCGCCGGGGTCGT
The DNA here is from genome assembly GCA_964397045.1 of uncultured Acidimicrobiaceae bacterium. Lineage (GTDB taxonomy): Bacteria > Actinomycetota > Acidimicrobiia > Spongiisociales > UBA5794 > CAYNHF01. The sequence goes on from CAYNHF010000006.1 coordinate 4,271, forward strand.
GGTCAGCAGGAGCCGATCGACGAATCCGAACTCGAGGTACGTGAGGGCATACTCGACATCCTCCCTGAGGGGTACGGATTCCTGCGCTGCACCGGCTACCTGCCGGGTGACAAGGACGTCTACGTAGCGGCAAACATCATTCGCAAGAGCCGGCTCCGGAAGGGTGACATCATCACCGGGCCGATCCGGCCGGCGCGGGCCCAGGAGAAGTTCCCGGCGTTGGTGCGTGCTGTGACCGTCAACGGCGTCGACCCCGAAGAAGCCCAGGGCCGTCGCAGATTCGGCGACTTGACCCCATTGTTCCCGGACGATCGCCTTCGCCTCGAGGTAGACGGCCAGGCGAACCACATCCTGCCGCGGATCGTCGACTTGATCGCTCCAATCGGTAAAGGTCAGCGCGGCCTCATCGTGTCGCCGCCGAAGGCGGGTAAGACGACGGTTCTCAAGGAAGTCGCCAACTCGATCGCTCACAACAACCCGGAGTGCCATCTCATGGTGGTGCTCGTCGACGAGCGTCCCGAGGAAGTCACCGACATGCAACGTTCGGTGAAGGGTGAGGTCATCTACTCGACATTCGACCGCCCTGCCGAAGAGCACACCCAGGTGTCGGAATTGGCTATCGAACGTGCCAAGCGGCTGGTGGAGCAAGGCATGGACGTGGTAATCCTGCTCGACTCCATCACGCGGTTGGCTCGTGCGCACAACCTTGCCACCCCTGCCTCTGGTCGCATCCTGTCCGGTGGTGTGGATTCGACCGCGCTCTACCCGCCGAAGCGCTTCTTCGGCGCAGCCCGGAATATCGAGGAGGGCGGAAGCCTTACCATCTTGGGCACCGCGCTCGTCGAGACCGGTTCCCGCATGGACGAGGTGATCTTCGAGGAGTTCAAGGGCACCGGCAATATGGAGCTGCGGCTCGACCGCAAGCTCGCAGACAAGCGGATCTACCCGGCAATCGACATCGAGGCATCGGGTACCAGGCGTGAAGAGCTGCTCTTCCACAAGGACGAGCTGACCGAGGTCTGGAAGCTGCGACGAGTCCTGCTGGCGCTTGAACCAGGCCCGGCACTCGAGCTACTGATCGACCGGCTGAAGAGCACCAAGTCCAATGCGGAGTTCCTGGTTTCGATCGCAAAGAGTGGCCAGTAGCTGGGTGATTCCAGTGCGCTACAGTTTCGAAGCCGAATCGAGGAGAACCAAGTGAAGACCGACATCCACCCCGAATACGTCGAGACCACCGTCACCTGCTCGTGTGGCAACACGTTTCAGACTCGTTCCACCAAAGCCGAATTGCACGCTGAGCTGTGCAACGAGTGCCACCCGTTCTTCACCGGCAAGCAGAAGCTCGTCGACTCCGGAGGCCGCGTGGAGCGCTTCCGCAAGCGCTACGCCAAGCTCGGCGCCGAGGCAGCAACCCCGGAAGCGGACGCTGCCGAGGGTGACGCCCCCACGGAGGCCTGATTGAGCCGCCCGCCAGGCGCTGCCGTCGGCGGTCAGGCGGTTCTCGAAGGCGTGATGATGCGGGCACCGTCCGCGTGGGCCGTCGCGGTCCGGCGACCAGACGACGTCATCGAAGCCAAGAGCAGCGAGTTGCCGCGCCTGAGTGAACGATCTCCTGCGGCCCGGTACCCGATCATTCGAGGAGTGCTGGTGCTGATCGAGTCGCTCACCCTGGGTTTCAGCGCGCTGTCGTGGTCTGCCCAGAAGGCTGGTGGCGAGGAAGAAGAGATCTCGAGGCGTCAAGCCATCGGAACGATGGTCGTCGCCGGATTCCTCGCCATCGGGTTGTTCATCTTCATCCCGGTGCTTGCTGCCAACTTCCTGAAGCAGTTCCTTGGTGACTCATCTTTTGTGTTCGTCGTGATCGACGGCCTCCTGAGAGTGGCGCTCATCGTCGGTTACATCTTCGCGATCTCGCGTTCGAAGGAAATCCAGCGGGTATTCCAATATCACGGAGCGGAGCACAAGACGATCCACGCCTACGAGAACGGTGACCCGCTCCAGATCGACCGCATTCAGGTCTACAGCCCGCGCCATCCGCGATGCGGTACGTCATTCCTCGTCATCGTCGCGATGGTGGCATTCGTTGTCTTCCTGATGCTGGCTGAAGTCACGTTCCTCTGGCAGGTGCTCGCCAGACTCCTGTTGATCCCTCTCATCGCCGGGTTGTCCTATGAGCTACTGAAGGCTGGTGCTGCCACCCGATGGCTGGCCTGGGCGAACCAGCCGGGAATCTGGCTTCAGTCCATCACGACGAAGGAACCAACAGACGACATGGTCGAGGTAGCCATCGTGTCGCTCCTCGCGGCACTCACCGACGATCAGCGAGCCGAGGTGGAGGACCGCGGCCCGATTGCGAGTGGCGCCCTGGCCGCGGTGGTGAATGTCCCAGACGAGGCAGGCGCGAAACCAGTAGACGATGGATGATGGACTTCGCCGGAGGCTGCTCGGGCTCGAAACAACCTATGACTCCGTGCTGGGCGACCTCGCCGATCCGGATGTCATCGCTGACTCCGCTCAATACCAGGAAGTCATGATCCGGCACGGCGAGCTGAAGCCGGTCGTTGATGCGTTCCGGCAGAGCACTGTCATCGAGCAGGAGATACGCGAGGCTGAAGAACTGGCTGCCGCCGAAGAAGACGGCGAGATGAAGGAGTATCTCACTTCCATCATCAGCGATCGCACGGTAGAACTTGAGGAACTGGACGCCAGGCTGCGAACCATGCTGGTTCCGAAAGACCCCAACGATGCCAAGGACGTCATTGTGGAACTGCGCTCTGCGGCGGGAGGCGACGAGGCCGGATTGTGGGCAGGTGATCTCTATCGCATGTACGAACGGTACGCAGAACGCCATCACTGGGAAGTCGATCCGATCTCCATGTCCTGGGCGGACGGAGGCGGGCTCAGCTTTGGGCAGTTCGCCGTCAAGGGAAAGGGCGCCTACTCCCGATTCAAGTGGGAGGCAGGTCCCCACCGGGTGCAGCGGGTGCCCAAGACCGAGTCGCAAGGCAGAGTCCACACCTCTATCGCTACGGTCGCCGTGCTGCCGGAGGCCGAGGCCGTCGAAGTCGAGCTGAATGACACAGACCTCAAGATCGAGACCTTTCGGTCCCAGGGACCCGGGGGGCAATCGGTGAATACCACAGACTCGGCGGTGCGGATCATCCACAAACCGACCGGCATCGTCGTGTCGTGCCAGGACGAGAAGTCCCAACTCCAGAACAAGGTGAAGGCCATGCGGGTGCTGCGTGCCCGGCTCTATCAGCAGCAGATGGCGGAGCAACTGGGAGAACGTTCCGCGGCGCGGCGGTCGCAGGTGGGTAGCGGTGAACGGGCAGAGAAGATCCGGACCTACAACTTCAAGGAGAACCGCGTAACCGATCATCGTGTCGGGCTGACGGTCCATGCCCTCGACGCGGTGCTCGACGGCGAACTCGACGGCTTCCACGAACGCCTCGCAGCCGAAGAGGCAGCCGAGCTACTCGCGCGGGGGGAGTCGGAATCGGCGACCGGATGACCGCTCGCCGCTCCGCCGAGCTGATGTCTGAGATTGCCGGCGAATTGCCGCCTCACGAGGCGCAGCGACTTCTGATGGCTGTAACCGGGAGATCCCGCAGCGAGGTGTTGCAGGGAGCGCTCGTGGATCCAACGGGCTGTGAACGCTTCGAACGTCTCGTCGCGCGACGGGTGGCAGGTGAGCCACTGCAGTACCTCGAGGGCAGCGTGGAGTTTGGACCGGTCGAACTAGCGATCGACTCCAGGGCGCTGGTACCGCGACCGGAGACCGAGCAGCTTTGGGAGCTCGCGGTGAATCTGATGGAGTGTCCTCGGGTCATCGTCGACATGTGCTGCGGCAGCGGCAATCTCGCACTGGCGCTCAAATACAGCTTTCCGGATGCTGCGGTACACGGGTGTGACGCGTCCGCGGACGCCCTGAACCTCGCCCGCGAGAACGGCGCGCGGACGGATCTCGACGTGGCGTGGTGGCTTGGCGACTTGTTCGGCGCTCTCCCGCCTTCTCTGCGCGGAACCATCGGTCTGTTGGTTGCGAACCCTCCCTACGTCACTGTTGCCGAGTACCAGACGCTGCCGGCAGACGTGCGCGATCACGAGCCGCGAGAGGCACTGGTGGCCGGGCCGCTCGGCACAGAGGTCATCGTCGCCATCGGAAGCGAGGCGGCTTCGTGGTTGGCGCCCGGTGGCGTAGTCGTTTGTGAGATCGGCGAGCAGCAAGGTGATTTGGCCCGAGCGGCCTTTCGCGAGGCGCAGCCGGAGGTGCGACGAGACCTCGCCGGGCGCGACCGTTTTGTCGTGGGGAGACGCGGCCCAACGAGGTAGCGGAACCCGGCGCCTGCGCCTGCGCTATTTTCCGGGTACGCAGTCGGTGGAGGGTTCATGGCAATCGAAGCGGCGGTGGCGGCCATCCGGGAGGGAAGGATCGTCGGCGTGCCGACGGATACGCTGTACGGGCTTGCGGCCGACCCGTTCCGTGAGACTGTGCTCGAGGAGATCTTCCTACTGAAGGGCCGTCCGGCCGCGAAACCGCTGGCTCTGCTGGTGGCATCGATCGAGCAGGCGATGAGCCTTGCAATGTTCACCGACCATGCGCTCGATCTTGCGGACGAACACTGGCCGGGGGCGCTGACGCTGGTGTTGCCCCGACTCTCCACGGCGCCGGAGTGGATCGGCGACCGCAGACGCCGCACCCTGGGGGTGAGGTGCCCTGATCACCGGGTAGCTCTCGAGTTGCTTGCGGCAAGCGGACCGCTGGCCGTGACCAGCGCCAACCTCACCGGAGGACCAAGTGCCCTCGACGATGACGAAGCCCGCGCCCTGTTCGGCGACGCGGTCGCGGTGTATCTTTCTGGCACCGCACCAGGGGGAGCCGCGTCGACGATCATCGATCTGACCGAGGAGGATCCGTTGACGCTGCGCGAAGGGCCGGTTGGGGCCTAAGTCGGTTTTCGCGGGCGGGGACCGAAGGAGATTGCGCCCACGCGGTCGACTAGCCTTTCCGCCGTTCACGTTTTCGCCTGGGGGCTCCGCAACGCATGATTGACACCCGTTCGCTGCCAGAGGTGGATCCTCGTCTCGCCGAGTTGATCACCGCCGATGCCGACCGGCAACGCAGCAAGATCCAGCTCATTGCGTCCGAGAACTTCGTTGCGACCGCGACGATGCAGACTTCAGGTTCGGTGCTCGCCAACAAGTACTCGGAGGGTTATCCGGGCCGCCGCTACTACGAGGGTTGTGAAGTCGTCGACGCAATCGAGCGGTTGGCCATCGAGCGAGCCGAGTCTCTCTTCGGAGCCGAGCACGCCAACGTCCAGGCACACTCCGGGTCGCAGGCGAACATGGCGGCCTACATGGCAGTCCTCGAACCGGGCGACACCGTGCTGGGCATGGCGCTCGACCAGGGCGGGCACCTGACCCACGGTTCGCCGGTGAGCTTCTCCGGGAAGCTGTACAACTTCGTCTCCTACGGCGTAGATGAGGTAACCGAGTTGATCGACTACACCGAGGTGCGGCGACTGGCTCTCGAGCATCGCCCCAAGCTCATCGTTGCCGGCTACTCGGCCTACTCCCACTTCATCGACTGGGGTGTATTCCGCAGCATTGCCGATGAGATCGATGCCGTCCTCCTCGTTGACGCGGCGCACATCATCGGTCTCATCGCAGGCAGGGCGCACCCCAACCCGGTTCCGCACGCCCAGATTGTCACCGCGACTACTCACAAGGCCCTCCGCGGGCCGCGCGGGGGCTTGATTCTCTGTACCCAGGAGTATGCCAAGGCGATCGACAAAGCAGTGTTCCCGTTGACCCAGGGTGGTGCGATCAATCATCAGATTGCAGGCAAGGCGCTGGCATTCGGACTGTGCGCTCGCCCGGAGTATGAGGAGTACGCCCACGCGGTCGTGCGCAACGCGGTCGTGCTCTCGGAGACGATGGCGAATCAGGGCGCTCGCATCGTGAGCGGCGGTACCGCAAACCATATGTTCCTCGTCGACCTGCGGTCCATCGACGAAGACCTCACCGGCAAGGCAGCGAGTGAACTACTGGACAGACTCGGTGTGACCCTCAACCGCAACTCGATCCCGTTCGATCCCCGTTCGCCGTTCATCACCAGCGGCATCCGGATAGGCACGCCTGCTGTAACGACGGCTGGAATGCGTCAGGAGCAGATGATGACGCTTGGCGATCTGATCGTCGCGGTGCTCCGCAACCGGGAAGAGGAAGTGGTGCTGAAGGAGCTTGCCGGCCAAATCGGCGAGTTGGCCGCAAAGTTCCCCGCGTATCCTGTGAGTTTTCCCGGGTTTGTGTGATGGGGCGGCAGGTTGTTTCTTGTGACAGAGGCTATGTGTGAGGTAATTGGCATAGCAAGTACCCGAAAAGTAGATTGTGAATGGAATCACAAAGCTCTGAGGATCGAGAACCGATGGATAAACGCGCCGTTCTCGGCGAGTGGAGCGCCGGCGCCGACTTCGTCAGCAGCATCGTCGCCGGGCTGCTGCTGGGCCTCTTTCTCGACTGGTGGTGGGGTAGCGCGCCGTGGATGGTCATCGTCGGAATCCTGCTCGGCGTATACAGCGGGTGGCGCAAGATGCAGCAACAAGCAGGGAAGATTGATGAGCAGGCGGCAGAGGCGATGAGGAGACGGCGTGGCCTCTGACGCTGCCGATCACACCGCTGCCCGGCCTGCCGGTGTGCCCGGTTCCCCCGTCGAGGCGGTGCATGCGCGCAGCATTGCACGGCGAGCGATCGTTGTCGGGCCGCTCATCGTGGTCGGATTCATCCTCGCCCGGGGCATCGACGGAGGCGCGGCAGCTGCTGCAGGTGTTGTCATCGTCGTTGCGAACTTCCTCCTTGCCGGGGTGGTGCTTTCCCGCGCCGCGGCCATCTCTCCAACGCTCTATCATGCGGCCGCTCTCTTCGGGTTTTTTATCCGGTTGGGCCTCATCACGGTCACGATGCTGCTCGTCGCGTGGGTGGTAGACGTCGATCGCCTGGCCATGGGAGTAGCTGCGGTTATTGGGTATCTGGTGCTGCTCACGCTCGAAGCGTGGGCCGTGCTCAGGGGCGATGACAGGAAGGAACTCGAGTGGACGGCCTGATCCTGGCGACGAGCGAATGCGATCCGTCGAGCGACGTAGTGATTTGTGCTCCGGACGACGTGAACAAGCTCTTCGAGTTCACCGATCCGCTTTTCAGCATCGGACCGTTCGACTTCACCCGAACCGTGCTCCTGATCTTCATCGCCATGACCATCATCCTCGTTTCACTCTGGGTTGGGCTGCGGCGCACGCAACTCGTGCCGACGAAGTTCGGCATGGCCATTGAGAGCCTGCTGACCTTCGTCCGCAACGACATAGCGCGCGGAATCATCGGACCAGAGGGGGACAAGTACTTCCCGTGGCTGGCGTCGCTGTTCATGTTCGTGCTGGTGGCCAACGCCTTCGAGGTGACACCGTTCATCAACTTTCCCTTGACGTCGCGGATGGGGCTTCCGCTCACGCTGTCGCTGTTGACATACGTGATCTTCGTGTTCGTCGGCTTCAAGACCAACGGCATCAGCTACCTCACGGGAATCATCTGGCCGAGGAGCGTGCCGCTCGTCCTGCGTCCACTCGTCGGCCTCATCGAGTTCGTGTCGGTCTTCATTCTGCGACCCATCACGCTGGCAGTCCGGCTCTTCGCCAACCTGGTCGCCGGGCACCTCATGCTGACGTTGCTGCTTGTCTCAGGGGTCGTGTTCATTTCGAATATCGGATCGATTGGGGTCAAGGCGGTTTGGGGTTTTGCCTGGTTTGCCGTCGGAATGGGCATCTTCCTTTTTGAAATCGTCGTAATTGTCCTGCAGGCCTTCATCTTCACGTTGTTGTCTGCGGTGTATGTAGAAACGTCTCTCCATGCCGAGCACTGACAGGAGGAGCTAGGAAATGGTTGAAGAACTGAAGGGCGCCATCGCCCTGGTCGGTTATGGCCTCGCGGCCATCGGACCGGGCATCGGCATCGGCCTCGTGGTAGCGAGCGCGATCGAAGCTATGGCGCGCCAGCCAGAAACCGCCGATGTCACCAGGACCACGATGTTCCTGGGTATCGCGTTCACAGAGGCACTGGCCCTGATCGGCTTCGTGCTCTTCTTCATCGCGTAGGGGAGATATTTCTATGTCCCTCGCAGCGATGATCCTGGCAACGGAAGCTGCAGAAGAGTCCGAGTCTTCGGGTATCGATCTGCTCATCCCGGACATCAACGAGACGATCGCAGGGCTGATCGCCTTCGGCATCATCTTCCTGGTGGTGCTCAAGTGGGGTGTCCCGATGCTGAACAAGGCGCTCGAAGCCCGCCAAGAGGCCATCAAGAGTCAGCTCGAAGCCGCAGAAGCGAGCAAGGCACAAGCCGAACAGCTCCGCACCGAGTACGAGCAGCAGCTCGCCGGTGCTCGCGATGAAGCCGGCCAGATCCTCGAATCCGCCCGGCAGTCGGGAGAGGACGCCAAAGCCGGCATCCTCTCGCGAGCCGAAGAAGAGGCAGAGGCCGTGAAACAGCGAGCCCAAGTGGAAGCTGCAGGTGAACGGGACCGCACTGCCGCCGCACTGCGCCGCGAAGTAGCAGACCTCTCGCTGGATGTCGCCGAGAAGGTCGTCGGCGAAAGCCTCGATGAGGAGCGCCAGCGAGCGCTCGTCAACCGGTACATCGACGAGCTCGGTACCTGAGACTGTGGCCGAGACCAGCCGCTCCGACCGGGTCACCGGCTACGCCAACGCTCTGCTGGCTGTGGCAGGTGCCGAGGCAGACGCAGCGCGCATTTCAGACGAGCTCTCCTCCGTTGCTCGGGCTTTCGCCGCTTCGGATGACCTGCGTGCCACGCTGAGCGATAGGCAAGTCCCCTTCGAGCGGAAGCAGGCGGTCATCGAAGAGCTCATCGGGGCCCGAGCCACCCACGTGACCACGTCGTTGGTGAACATGCTGGTGGCCGTCGGCAGGATCGAGGAGTTCGCGGAGATCGCGACCGCGATGAAAGAGCAGGCGGCTGCTGCCGAGAGCTACACCATCGCCGAGGTGCGCAGCGCAGTACCGCTTGACGAAGCGACCGTGGCGAAGCTGGCCGCAAAGTTGTCCAGCGCCACCGGCAAACGCGTGCGACCCGAAGTCGTTGTGGACCCCGAGGTAATCGGCGGGATCGTCGCCAGGGTCGGCGACACCGTATTCGACGGGTCGGTGCGTACCCGACTGCAAGATCTGCGAGAGGTATGGGGATAGAGCATGGCTGAAATCACCATCAGTCCAGAAGAGATCACCGGAGCACTACGGGCACATCTCGAGGGCTGGGAGCCCTCCACGGATGCAGAAACCGTCGGTCAGGTCATCGCAGTCGGCGACGGTGTGGCCCGGGTGGCCGGCCTGCCGAACGCAATGGCATCTGAACTCCTCGAGTTCCCGGGAGGCCTGCTCGGAGTCGCGCTCAACCTGGACGAAGACTCCATCGGCGCCGTCATCATGGGCGACTCTTCTCACATCGAGGAGGGCGATCAGGTGCGCTCCACCGGCCGGGTGCTTTCGGTGCCCGTGGGTGATACGTTGCTCGGGCGTGTGATCAATCCGCTCGGCGAACCGGTTGACGGCAAGGGAGCGATCAACGCCAGCGAGTCGCGGCTGCTGGAAACCCAGGCACCTTCGGTCGTGGAGCGGCAACCGGTAGTCGAGCCGCTGCAGACCGGTATCAAGGCGATTGACGCCATGACCCCGATCGGGCGCGGCCAGCGACAGCTCATCATTGGAGACCGTCAGACCGGCAAAACCGCAATCGTGGTGGACACGATCATCAACCAGCGCGGCCTGGGCGTGAAGTGCATCTATGTAGCGATCGGCCAGAAGGCGTCGACCGTTGCCGAGGTGGTCGCCTCCCTCGAGGAGGCGGGTGCCATGGAATACACCGTCGTGGTCAGCGCTCCGGCCTCGGAAGCGGCTGCCCTGCAGATGTACGCCCCGTATGCCGGGTCTGCCATCGGTCAGCACTGGATGTACCAGGGCGAGCACGCACTCGTCATCTTCGACGACCTGTCGAAGCAGGCCGTGGCGTATCGCGAGATCTCGCTCCTGTTGCGCCGGCCGCCCGGGCGCGAAGCGTATCCGGGCGACGTCTTCTACCTGCACAGCCGGCTCCTGGAGCGCGCAGCCAAGCTCGCGGATGAGCTCGGCGGCGGATCATTGACCGCGCTGCCGATCGTCGAGACGAAGGCCAACGACGTGTCTGCCTATATCCCGACGAATGTGATCTCGATCACGGACGGCCAGATCTTCCTGGAGACGGATCTGTTCTATTCGGGCATCAGACCGGCCATCAACGCCGGCGTCTCGGTGTCGCGCGTCGGGGGTAATGCCCAGATCAAGGCGATGAAGGGGGTCGCAGGGCCACTGCGTATCAACCTGGCGCAGTTCCGGGAGCTCGAAGCATTTGCCGAGTTTGCATCAGAACTCGATGCGGCCTCTCTTTCTCAGCTCGAGCGCGGTCGCCGGGTGGTCGAGGTGCTCAAACAGGGGCAGTTCAGCCCGATGCCGGTCGAGGATCAGGTCGTAGCAATCTTCGCGGTCACCGAAGGCCACATGGATGACGTCGCGATCAGAGACATCGCCGACTTCGAGTCTGCCCTCATCGACTTCGTGGGCAACCGCTACTCAGGGCTGCTGGCCGAAATCAGGGATACCGGGGCGCTGCCTGAAGAAGACCTGGTTGCCGCCATCACCGCCTTCAAGGCAGAGCGAAGCGATACGGGGGAGTAGCCGCTAGTGGCATCAGCCGAGCTACGGCAGATCCGGCGACGGATTCGAAGCGTCGAATCGACGATGAAAATCACTCGCGCCATGGAGCTGATCGCGACATCCCGCATCGCCAAGGCACAGGTCCGGGTTCAGCAGTCGAAGCCATATATCGCCAAGATGACAGACGTGATTCGCAACATCGCGGCTGCGTCCGGTGGGCTGCGTCATCCCCTCCTCGAGCCGCGGGAGGCTACTGCCACAGTCGGGGTGGTTGTGGTGACGTCCGACCGTGGACTCGCAGGCGGCTACAACGCGAATCTCATCCGGCTGGCTGAGCGACAGGTGGCAGACCACCAACACGCCGGGTACCAGGTGCGTTTGTATGTCGTCGGTCAGAAGGCACAGACCTACTTCCGCTACCGCAACTACCCCATTGAGCACACCTGGCTCGGCGTCACAGATACGCCGGTCTACGGCGACGCGAGAGCCATCGGCAACATCCTGCTCAATGACTACGAGGAGAACGCCGTGGACGCGGTCGAGGTCTTTACGACCCGGTACGTCTCGGCGCTGACCCAGACACCGAGCCTGTGGCCGCTGCTGCCGATCCAGCCGCCGAGCACCGAGGTCACGGCGCAGACTGAGGGTCCGACCGCCGCCTACAGCTTCGAGCCTTCGCCGGAAGAGATCCTCGATCGGCTACTTCCCCGGTTCCTGGAGGGCTCGATATTCGGTGTCTTGCTCGAGGCCTCGGCTTCGGAGCATGCCGCCAGGCGGCGAGCGATGAAGGCGGCGACGGAGAACGCGGAGGAGTTGACCAAGGACCTAACCCGCGAAGCCAACCAGGCCCGCCAGGCTGAGATCACCACCGAGATTTCCGAGATCGTGGGCGGGGCGGAAGCGCTCAGCTCATGACTCAGGCATCACCAGTACCGCAGTTCCAGGACAGAGACGGAGAACGAAATTGACCAGTACCATCACCACCCTTCCTGAGGGCCACATTGTCAAGGTCGCCGGCCCTGTTGTCGATGTGGAGTTCCCGCCCAATGGCCTTCCCGAGATCCTGCACGCGCTCGAAGTGGACTACGAACTCGGAGGCGAAACCACGACCATTCTCTGTGAGGTGGCTCAGCACCTGGGAGAGAACATGGTGCGTGCCATCGCGCTGGCTCCGACCGACGGCCTGGTGCGTGGCAGCACGGTTGTGAACACTGGCAACCCCATCATGGTGCCGGTGGGTGACCAGACTCTGGGTCACATCTTCAACGCGTGGGGAGTCTCCCTCGACGCTCCAGACGAGGAATTCGATGGCGACTGGTGGCCCATCCATCGCGAAGCCCCGCCGTTCGAGGACGTTGAGCCACAGAAGACGATCTTCGAGACCGGTATCAAGGTGCTCGACCTGATCTGCCCATATCTACAGGGTGGCAAGATCGGCTTGTTCGGTGGTGCCGGCGTCGGCAAGACCGTGCTGATTCAGGAGATGATCCGCCGTGTCGCCGAGCAACACGGCGGCGTTTCGGTGTTCGCCGGAGTGGGCGAACGGACCCGGGAGGGCAACGACCTCTTCCTCGAGATGACGGATTCCGGCGTGCTGGAACGCGCCGCATTGGTGTTTGGTCAGATGGATGAACCGCCCGGTGTTCGTCTGCGCGTCGCGCTGTCTGCGCTGACGATGGCTGAGTACTTCCGCGATGTGCAGCGCCAGGATGTGTTGCTCTTCATCGACAACATCTTCCGGTTTACTCAGGCCGGTTCCGAGGTGTCGACCCTGCTCGGCCGGATGCCTTCTGCAGTTGGCTATCAGCCGACGTTGGCCGGTGAGATGGGTGTGTTGCAGGAACGTATCACCTCGTTGAAGGGGCGGTCGATCACCTCGCTGCAAGCGATCTACGTGCCTGCAGATGACATCACCGACCCGGCCCCGCACACTGCTTTCGCGCACCTCGATGCCACCACGGTGCTGTCTCGTCCACTCACGGCGCAGGGGATCTATCCGGCAGTTGATCCACTCGACTCCAACAGCAGGGCGCTCGACCCGCAGATCGTCGGTGATGAGCACTACGAAACGGCTACCCGGGTACAGCAGATTCTGCAGCGTTACCAGGACCTCCAGGACATCATTGCCATTCTGGGCATTGATGAGCTGTCCGAAGAGGACCGGCTCATCGTCGCCCGAGCGCGCCGTATCCAGCGGTTCCTCTCGCAACCGATGTTCGTGGCGGAACAGTTCACCGGTCAGGCAGGCATCTACACGCCGCTCGATGACACGATCGCGTCTTTCAAGGCGCTGGCAGACGGAGAGCTGGATAGCCTCCCGGAGCAGGCCTTTTACATGGTCGGCGGCGCAGACGATGCCATCGCCAAAGCCAAGGAGATGGAGAAGGCCTGATGGCAACTCCCTTCACCGTCGACGTGGTGACGCCCGAAGAAGTGATTTGGAGCGGCGATGCCGGCTTCATCGTTGCCCGCACGACAGAGGGCGAAATCGGCATCCTGGCGAACCACGAGCCGCTGATGGCTGCGTTGTCCACCGGAGCGGTGGCGATTCACGGCACCGACGGTTCCGTCACTTCAGTCGGAGTGCACGGTGGGTTTCTCCAGGTCTATCGCAATCAGGTGACGCTGCTCACCGATCGTGCCGAGATCACGGAAGGCGATCGCGATGCCGCGCTGCGGGTGGCATTCGCCCTCAAAGACGACGAAGAAGCCGGCGACTCGGAGTTGCTGAGCAGCTGAACCGGTCGGTCCGCCTGCGCTGTGACTAGCGGCGACAGATCGCGGCGAGTGTCGGAAACGGGTTGCGCGGCGCGCCGCCGCCCGGATGGAGCTGGAAATGTGTGTGGTTGGCCCCACCCGAGGCGTTGCCGGTATTCCCAACGGTGGCGATGAGCTCGCCCTTGTTGACCCGTGCACCGGTGGAGACCTTCCATGAGTTGAGGTGGGCGTAGTAGTAGGCGTTGCCATCTGACCCGTAGAGCCAGATTGCCTTGCCTCCCAGGCCACCATTGCGGATCCGGACGGTGCCGCCGATGGTCGCGATTACTTTGGTGCCCTTGGCCGCGAAGATGTCGGTTCCTTTGTGGGTCCGGCCGCCGGAGCGGGGGTTGCCCCAGTCATTGCGGAACCACATCGGAGCTCCCGAAGGGCAGCGCAAGTAGTCGTATACGGCGCCGTTGGGGCTTCCGGCGCGTGCGCGGGCCCTGCGAGCTGCCTCAGCGGCTCGTTTGCGAGCTTGCTCGGCCTCGTAGCGCGCCAGCGCGGCGCGAGCCGCGTCATCTTTGGCATTGAAGCGGCGATCGGAGTCTGCGAGCAGTTCATTGACCCGTTCCACGGCACGTTGTGAGATGACCTCGAGCTGCTGGAACTCCGTTCGCTCGACCTCGAGGTCATCCGACAGCCGGTCGAGCTCGCGTGAAACTGCATCAAGCCGGTCGAGCGCGCTGATGCTGAGTGCATTGGCCCGCTCATACAGTGCCTGGCTGGTGACAACCTCCTGAATCGACTCTGCTTCCAGGGCGATGGTGACCGAGCCACCACTCGTCCCGTTGATGTAGGCCTCGACCACGAGATCGCGAGCGGCGTCTTCGAGTTCGCGAGCTTCGGCACCGTCCTCGGTGATGCGGCCTTCCAGCCGCTCGATGCGATAGGAGACATCGAAGATCTGGCTGCGAATCTCCTCGAAGGCGGCAACGGCTGCGTCGAGCTCGGCTCTGGACTGCACCAACTCCTCATACGCCTCTTTACGAGCGGCTTCCGCGCGCTCCAGATCCTCCTTGGTCTGTGCTGCCGCAGGCGGCAGAAGAGCGCCCCCTACGGCGATCATCAGCGCAAGAAGGAGAAGAGATCGATGGCCCCAACGTGTGGCGATCACGGTTGATGAGTGTAGTTGGCAGGAAGGGCTAGTGGCCCCTGCGGCCATCAGGAGGCGGCGTGTCTGCTACTCGGTGTCAACTGCTGAGAGTCGTGCTGCGAACTCTTCTACCTGGTCGGGGAGTCCCCGCTTGATTGCGTCCGCGATGATCGGGAAAAACATCGCAGACAGCGCGCCGCGCGACGAGACGTCGAGGGCGACCTCGACGGTGGTGTGGTCTGGATCTGCGTTCGGGCTGAGGTTGGTGGTCAGGACGCCAACCACCTCGCCCCCGTCGAGTTCGAGCTGCATGGTGGAGCCGGGTTGGGCGGAGACCGTCTTCGCCGTGCCCTGGTACTCGCGCCCTGCCACGGTCGTACTCCACCGGTAGCTCTGCAGGGCTCCGGATCCATCGTGAACCGGATCCCAAACCCGCTCGACGGGGCCTATGTTGGCCCAGGTGTCTGCTTCCTGCAGGACGAGCCACAGGTCGTCTGGCGGAAGGGCGACCGACACGAGATGGCTGGCGTTGGCACTAGGCATGGAGCACGAGCGTAGTGCCGACCCGGGCGGTGCGCGGCACCGGCGGCTCCCACCTGCGGCTCGGGTTCAATCAGCCGTCACGAAGCGGTGATGGCCTTCCTGAGCCGGAAAGCTGAGATCGTAATGAGAGCGAAAGCGAAGCAAGCCAGGACGGCCAACTCGGGCAGGATGTCGACAACGGTCGCATCCTCACGGACCAGGACTCCGAAGGCGTCGAGGGCCCAGGCGTGGGGTGTGAGGTGGGCCACCCTCTGCATGGTCGGGGAGAAGAACTCGAGCGGAATCATGCAGCCGCCGAGGGCTGCCACTCCGGCACCATTCGGCCCCAGGAGTCCATAGGTCTCCCCGGGCGGCAATCGAGAAGCTGACATGATCAACGGCTTGGAGGTCGTCGAATCGTTTGCTGACGTCTCTCACTTCGAGCACGGAGTCTGCCACTTGTTGTCCCGGTCGAGTCGTCCCCACGCTTGTTGCCTCGCCGGGCAGGCAGGCTGAGGTGCCGGTCCGATGCCCTCACGACCGTGAGCTGCCGACGGCGCGTGGTGGCCGTGTTGGGAGGCCAGGATGGGCTATGGAATCTGGGCGTATTCTGGGTCCATGACACAGCATCTTCCCGCTGCCGTGGTGAGGGAAGCCAAGACGAATGCAGATGGAGAGGCCTTTGCGGTGTTCTTCCGCCTGGCCTGGCTCGAGTCGGGACCGGCTGCGCCCGGGTTCGCCGGTGCCAGTGACGAGGTGATCGCGGAGCTGACAGTTCCCGCAGCCATCCGCCGCCGCATGGGGGGACCGGACCAGAGGCTGTTCCTCGCCTGGGAACGGGACATTGTGGTCGGCTTCGCTTCAAGCAGGCGGATCACCGACGTGACCGTGGAGCTCGCGGGCATCATCGTGCTGCGAAGCGCAGCAGGGCGAGGGGTGGGTAGTGCGCTGGTTGACGCCGCCATCGGATCGGCACGGATCGACGGCTACGAGACGATGAAGGTGCGGACGGAAACAAGCAACCAGTTGGCGCTCGAGTTCTATCGAGGGCGAGGCTTCACCGGAGGGGTATCAGCCGTAGAAGTGGTGGAGGGCACGCCGGTTGAGGTGGAGGAACTCAGTCTCTTGCTCTGAGGGTCACCGTGCACCGGGGACGAGTGGCGGCTTGGACCAGGATGCGTAGTCGGCCTTGCGGCTGGGCCCGAGGGAGCGATAGAGGAACGTGCCGGGCGCCGGCTCCGCCGCGGACCCGATGTAGCAGAATCGGCCTCCCAGATCTCGTTGGGCGCGGAAGCAAGCCATGACCACGGCCTTGCCGAGACCCAGCTGCTGAAAGTCGGGGTGGGTACACACGGGATCGATTCCGCAGACACCATTGTCTGGGTCCACCGTGCCGCGACAGTACGCCGCGATGCGGCCCTCGGAGCTGCGAGCGAACACACTCAGTTCAGGAATGAACATCGGATTGGCTTCCAGGCTGCTGAGGGTGGCGCGGATATCGTGAGTCGCGTCGAAGGCCGCCGCAATGCACTCTGCGATACCTCCGTAGTCCTTGGAGCGGTCATCGGTGAGTCCCTGCACCGTGAATCCCTGCCGAATTAGGGGATCATCGACGATCCGGCTCAGTTCGTATTCCCACTCATGGCCGGTTTCACGTTTCTCGGTCAGGCTGAACTGAACGAGGATCGGCTTCAGCCACTGTGCCGTATCGAGGATGTCCAGGTTCACTCCGACTGCGCCGGTTTCTCGTTCTGCCACCAACCGGCCGAGCACAGTCTCCACGGCTGCCGGATCCTCGTCAGCGGTGATCACGCAGACATCTCGTGCGCTGGATTCTGCGATCAGCAGGGCGCGGATCTCGCTCCCTTCCCGAAACACCCTGCAATGGCTGGCGAACCAACCAGGGTGCTCCGCGTCCCGGCGGGCATTGGATCCCCAGCGCCAGTCGACGAAACGTCCCGTGTCCCATCCCCAAGTCATCTGCGCAAATGGGTTGGATCTCCGCATGAAGGCAAAGACCTCGTTCAGGCTGCGGTCGGTCAACGCCTCTTCGCGCATTTCCATGCGACTCACCGTACCGCGCCGCCGAGACTGCAGGTGCCGGGTCAACCGCGCGGGATTGACTCCAACCACCCAGCCGCGACGGTGGCGAACGGTTCTCGGGCGGATTCGACCGCAAGTACCATTTCCGCCGTCGTGGCGCGAGCGCCCTCAATCAGCCAATGCGGGTACTGGAAGAGCTGCTGGTGCTCTCGGAACTCATCCTCGTCCTCCACGATGACGGTCCCGGCTCGGGACTGAACGACGTCGAGGTCGAGGTCGACCAGAGTCACGGTATTCCCAGCCCATTCTGCGGGGGTGCAGATGTCGACAAAGGCCCGATGGGGGCCTTTCGCCGGCCACATTGCCGTCCACCAGCCGGTCGGCGTAATCAGCTTCACGAAATCAGCCGCCGAGACTTTGTCCGGCACGCCGGGTCGTGACACCACGGTGCCCGCCGGCCCCCACACCCAGATCCCGTAGTCGTCTTCCCCGAGATAGCCGGCTTCGAATTGCCAGTGGGTCGCGCCACCCCACTTGCGGAAGTCGATTGCGATGGTCCGCGCCGGATCCACGCGGCTCACGTCAGTTCGTGGTCCAAGTTCCGTTGGAGGCGAGCAACTCGTTGAGATCTCCCGGTCCCTTGTCCATCTGCGCGTCGACGATCTGCTGTTGCACGCTGTCCTCGTAAACGGGGCGGACGACGTTGCGGAAGATCCCGACTGGGGTGGGCCCGAATGGGCCGTGCGACAGGCGGCTGAGCGCGAACGCGACGGCTGAGTTGTCGTCTGCAGGGTCGTGAACGTGGATCGCTTCTCCACCGACATCTGCCACGTTGACGATGCGGGCTCCCCTGCCGTCGACCACTACGCCCTTCTCGTGATCCTTGCCGAACAGGATCGGTTGATCGGCTTCGAGGTTGATGCGGTTCTCGTCGCGCACTTCCCTGCTGGTGAGGGCAATGAATGCCTTGTCGTTGAACACGTTGCAGTTCTGATAGACCTCGACGAACGATGTGCCGGGATGGTCGTAGGCCGCCTGCAGCATCCGCGCGGTGTGGGGGCGATCCATATCGATGGTCCGCGCCACGAACGTCGCCTCTGCACCAAGTGCCAGGCTCACCGGGTTGAACGGCTGGTCGACCGAACCCATAGGGCTCGTCTTGGTCCGTTTGCCGACCTCGCTCGTCGGCGAATACTGGCCTTTGGTGAGACCGTAGATCTGATTGTTGAACAGCAGGATGTTGAGGTTGACGTTTCGGCGCAGGGCGTGAATCAAGTGGTTGCCTCCGATCGACAACGCATCCCCGTCTCCCGAGACCACCCACACGTGCAGGTCAGGGTTCGCGGTAGCGATACCAGAAGCGATGGCCGGTGCTCTGCCGTGGATCGAGTGCACGCCGTAGGTGGCCATGTAGTAGGGGAACCTGGCGGCGCAGCCGATGCCCGAAACGAAGACATGCTTCTCGCGATCCACCTCGAGGCCGGCGAGGAAGTTCTGAACGGTCGCCAGGATCGTGTAGTCACCACACCCGGGACACCAGCGGACCTCCTGGTCGGATTGGAAGTCGCTGCGCTCGTATCTGGTTGCCGCGTCTGTCATTTGGTGGCCTCACTATCGATGATGGACACGATCTCAGCGGTGATCTCCGATGCCTTGAAAGGCACTCCCTCTACTCTCGAGTAGCTCGCCACTTCGACGAGGTAGTTGCCGCGGATCAGGAACGCGAGCTGGCCGCGGTTCAATTCCGGGACCAATACCTTTGGATATTTCCTCAGGACGTCACCGAGGTTGGCGGGGAACGGGTTCAAGTGCCGAAGGTGGGCGTGAGCAACCTTGTATCCGGCAGTGTTGGCGTTGTTCACTCCGGCACGCAACGCCCCGAACGTCGAGCCCCATCCAACGACCAGGAGGTCGGCATCGTCCGCTCCATGCACCGCAACCGGTTCGATGTCTGCGGCGATGTCTGCGACCTTCTTCTCGCGGAGCAGCGTCATGTGTTCGTGGTTCTGGGGGTCGTACGACACGTTGCCTGTGCCATCTGCGTGTTCGAGGCCTCCGACCCGGTGTTCGAGCCCCCGGGTGCCTGGAATGGCCCACGGGCGAGCGAGCGTGACGTCATTCCTGCCGTAGGGAAGGAAGCCCTCGGCATCACCCGCGCTGGCGAATGGCACGCTGAGGTCAGGCAGCGAATCGACAGAGGGGAGGTTCCATGGTTCTGAGCTGTTGGCGATGTAGCCGTCAGACATCAGCAGCACCGGCGTCATGTACTTGATGGCGATGCGGCACGCCTCGATGGCAGCGTCGAAGGCATCGCTGGGAGTGGAAGCAGAGACCACCGGCATCGGAGCTTCACCGTGTCGCCCGAACACGGCGAGGTAGAGGTCCGCCTGTTCGGTCTTGGTGGGCATTCCCGTCGACGGGCCGGCGCGCTGGACGTTGACGATGACGAGGGGTAGCTCGACCTGGATCCCGAGGCTGATGGTCTCGCTTTTCAGCGCAACGCCGGGACCGCTGGTACCTGTGACTCCCAGTTGCCCGGCGAACGACGCACCCAGCGATACTCCGACTGCGGCGATCTCGTCCTCGGCCTGGAACGTGCGGACCCCGAAGTTCTTCCGCCTTGCCAGCTCCTCCAGGATGCTCGAGGCAGGGGTGATGGGATACGAGCCGTAGAAGAGTGGCAGATTGGCCTGCCGCGCGGCCGCGATGAGGCCCCACGCGAGCGCCTGGTTCCCTGAAATGTTCGTGTACGTACCGGCGGGGAGATCAGCAGGCTGGACGTCGTACGTGAAGGCGAATTCCTCTGTGGTGATCCCGAAGTTGATGCCGGCTTTGAACGCGGCGATGTTGGCGTCTCCGACGGGCGAGTCCCCGAACTTGCGGCGAACCCAATCGACGACCGGGTCTGCGGGGCGATTGAACATCCACGACAACAATCCAAGGGCAAAGAAGTTCTTGGATCGCAGGGTGGCGCGACCCCTGACGCCGGTTGGCTCGACCGCGGTTTTCGTCAGCTCCTCCATTGGTGCCGACATCACCTTGTAACCGTCCAAAGATCCGTCTTCGAGCGGGTTTGTGTCGTATCCCGCTTTGGCCAGGTTGCGTTCGACGAATGCGTCCCGGTTGACGAGGAGGAGCCCGCCCTGCTGCAGATCGGCCAGGTTGGCTTTGAGCGCCGCGGGGTTCATGGCAACGAGGACGTCTGGAGAGTCCCCCGGGGTGAGGATGTCGCTGTCTGCGATGTGCACCTGGAATGAAGAGACTCCGGGCAGGGTGCCTTGGGGAGCGCGGATCTCGGCAGGGAAGTTCGGGAACGTTGCGAGGTCGTTGCCGAACAGCGCAGAACTGGCGGTGAACCGGGTCCCCGCAAGCTGCATGCCGTCGCCGGAATCCCCGGCGAAACGAATGACCATCCGGTGCCTCGACTCGGTGGTCGGGGGTGCGATCAGAGTTTCGTCAGCCAATTGTGCGCTCCTTGGTTACTCGCGCGGCACACCCTGAGTCGGTTATGCGGATAGGTGTCGGTTGCCAAGCGCGGCTCCCAGTCTATGCCTGTTGGTTTTGGTTCCGGCACCATGCCAAATGGGCGCCATTCACCACCCTGTGGGCCGTTGGGTGGCGACCATGCCGGCAGCTTCCATCGCACTTCCGAGCTCCAGTAGACGGTGCTCCGACCAGGCGGGGCCGATGAGCTGCAGGCTGGGCGGCGGGATGCCTGGTGTGGTCAGCGGCAGCGCAATCGCCGGGAGCAGGAGCTGATTGACGAGCGAGGTGAAACGGGAGAGGGCGGGCCGGTACGCCACCTCGGTATCGCCGATGGTGACCGTGTCCGCGCCGATCTCTTTGCGAAGCGCAGCCACGGTGGGTGTCGCTAGAAAGTCGATGGTGCTGAGGACCTCATCGACTTCGTTGCGCAGGTTGGCGCGCCACTTGAGCCCCTCCTGGTGCAGTTCGGGGTCGACGGCAAGCGCCTCGGCTACCCGGGCTCCGACCGCGGGTCCATACCCATCTGGTGTCGCCGAGTAGCGATCGCGATGCACATCTGCAACCTCGGGGTACAGGGCTTCGATGATCAATCCGGGTGGGGCGAGGCCGGGGAGATCGATGTGGACGACGTCGACGCCGGCGGTCGCAAGCTGCTCCAGCGCCCGTGAGTAGGCATCCGCTTGAGTCGGCACGAGCGGAGCGTCGACCCAGGGGTGCGGCACGCCGATTCGCACATTCGAGAATGAGGCCGCATCGCCCGGCGGAGTCACCGGTCGATCTGCCGACCACGCGTCTTCTGGGTCGTGCCCGGCAATCACCTGGTATGCCGCGGCGGCGTCCGCCACGCTTCGGGCGAGCGGGCCCACGGTGTCGACGGACGGACTTAGTGGGTACACCCCTCGCAGCGACACCCTTCCGTGAGTCACCTTGAGGCCGACCAGGCCGCACAGCGCCGCCGGGACCCGCACGGAACCGCCGGTGTCTGTACCCAGTGCTGCAGCGGCGAGATGCGCTGCCACCGCGACGGCCGAGCCCCCGGAAGAGCCTCCCGGAGACAGCAACGGGTCCCACGGGTTGCGGACGGGGCCAAACCAGTGGTTCTCGCTGGAGAATCCGAAGGCGAATTCGTGGAGCCCGACCCGGCCGATGATGATGGCTCCGGCTGCTTCCAATCGAGCGATGGCTGGCGCGCTGCGCTCCGGCACCTCGGGAGGGAAGCCGGACCCGAGGGTGTTGGGTCGTCCCGCATGGTCGATAAGGTCTTTGACGGCAATCGGTACGCCGGCGAGCGGTCCCGGATCGTCGCCCGCCGCGACAGTACGATCGATCGTTTGAGCCCGTTCTAACGCCCGCTCTCCATCGATCAATGTGAAGGCGTTGAGGGTCGCTTGTGAGGCCTCTGCTCGCTCGAGGTGCTGGGTGACTACGGAGGCCGCTTCGATCTCCCCCGACCTGACTGCATCCGCAATCGCAACGACCCCATCGGGAGCAGCGATCACGGTGTGAGCCGGTTTCGGGCCAAAGAGACGCGGGGGGCGGCGGGTGGCTTGCTGGCTCGCAGCGGGACTGGCTTCATCTGTTTGGAAGCCTACGCCGCCTCGCCTCGCTCGCGAGCAGCTGCCCCGCCACCGGGAGCGCGTGCGGACTCGGGCATTGGAGGCTCCCAGAGACCAGGCGGCTTCCGGCGCCCAGCATCTGACTTCGGGTGGCACCTTGGGCGGCTCTCCCGTCTGACGAGGCACCCAACGACGACACCCTGTGCCGGCCAGGAAGTGCTGTTGGTGTCGCCCTCGGCGAGGTCATCATCCGACAAGCGATGGCCATGGGAAGGGCTCACACCAACAAGACACCGACACGTGCTCGCCGCCTTTGCGGGGGGCCTGAACGCCCGGTCCGACCTGCCAGTCCGGCTGGGAGATGTGGCTGGGCATCTGAATCGGCCAAGTAGTCTCTTGGTGTGGCCAGCAGCCAGTCTGCAGCGGTGATCCCGTTGGGGTCCGAGGGTTACTCCCTTGCCGGCCGAGTACTCGCCATGGCCTTTCATGATGATCCACTCTGGGCGGCTGTGGTTGCTGATCCTGTGAAGCGGCCGGGAGCTCTTGCTGCGATGTTCACTGGATTGACGAAGGCGACCTCCGCTGCCAGAGGTGTGGCAGAGACGACTCCGGGCATCGAGGCGGTCGCCCTCTGGCTGCCACCGGGGAAAGACATCGGACTGCGGTCGATGGTGACATCGGGCTTCGCCTTGCCACGCTCCGTGATGCGGCTGCCCGCGCAAGATCGCAAGCGAATGATGGTGGTGCTTCGGCAAATCGGAGAGCACAGGAAGGCACTAATGCCAGAGCCGCATTGGTACCTCTCGGCCATTGGGGTCGACCCCGAGCGCCAGGGCAGCGGACTGGGGTCCGCCCTCGTCCAGTTCGGGATTCGCAGAGCCGACCATGGCGAAACACCGATCTACCTGGAAACCGAGACTGAGGGCAACGTAGGCTTCTATCAGCACCTGGGATTTGAGGTGGCCAAGGAGATCAGCGTTGCGCGGTTGGATCTGCCGATGTGGCTGATGATCCGACGTCCATCAGAGCCCAGTGTCTGATCCACTGCCCGCCCGAGACGGGCGGCTGATGGTGTTCTCCATTCTGATGCTGTGCGTGAGCTCAGTTGAGAAAGTCCTCGAGGTGTCCGGCGACGGCGAGGCCGTCGGCGACCACACGATTGCCGAGCGGCGCGTCGAGTTCGACTACAACCGGCTGCTCAGGGTTGCCCTGGCAATTCTGGGAAAGGCCGGGCGGAGGCACAGCGGCAAACGCAATGAACACGGCGGTTTCTGTCGTCACGATCTCCGGGCCCATCAGACGCTCACCCATTGCCTGACCACTGGCGCATTCTCGCTCAGTAACCAGCAATTCGATTCTGGTGCTGCTGGAAGTCAGCGGCTGGGCTGCCGGATCGATCCGCCATTCCACCGTATTCGACCCTCGCGGAACACTCGTCCGCAAGGGGCACGATCCACCGGACGATGACCCGGCCCATCGCCAGTGGTCGCCGACGCGTTCAACGGTCTGGAAGGCGAAGCTGCTGGCTTCGGCCGCACCATCTGAATCGTTCCCTTGATCCTGGTTCACCAGCAGAACGGTCGTAGCCGTCTCATGGAGGATCTGCCAGTTGTTCTGCGGCCAGAACTCGCCTTCCGCGCTGCTGAGGAACTCCCGGATGGCAATCTCGATCTCGTCAAGGCCGGCTCCAGTCAGCGGACGAATCTCGTCGAGCGCCGATGCCGGGAACGTAGGGCCACTCGGGCATCCAAGCTCGACTTCTGCCGGCATTCGACCCGATGCGTCCGGAAGAACGATCAGGCGCAGGTCGCCTTGGGGATCACGCACCGTCGAACTGGGGGCCTCGGATGTCGCGGGCTGGTCGTCGGGGTGCGTCCCTGCGTCAGAGGTCGTCACAGATCCGCCGGGCTCGCTGCCGCACGCCGTGCCAAGAAGCACGACGAGCGCGAGCACGCTGCAAAGGCGACTCAGTCGGGAAATCCGACGCCTCCTATCGATCCGAAAGGACCACTGTGATACGACGAACGGCAACAGGTCAAGGTTCCTCCGACTCGACAACACCCACCAGTCCGAGCCGGCATCTGGGCTGCAGGCGCCAGCATCGCATGCGACGTGTCAGCCCAATGCCTGCCTGAAGCGATTACGCCAGGCCCCGATGGAGATGGCGTCGGCTGTCAGTTGCTCCGGCCCGGTGCCATGCTGGTTCCGTGGAGCCCAACATCCCGTCCGAATCCGACTATACGACCAGCACGAACCCGGAACGGTTCGAGGTAGTGATCGAGTGCGCCCGCCGGATCGTCGAAGAGCTCTGTGCCGGGTATGTCGTGGAGCGGTCTGAATGTGATTGGGGCGTCGACCTGCCGCGGTTCGGAGGATGGAGCGACGGCTGCCCTTCCCCGGTGCGATTGACTCCCTCGACCGGAGCACCCATCGTTTTCGGGTACACCTCTGCACCCGGCGTGGTGATTCGGGTTGGCCCGAACGTCGAGGTCCTGTTCCCAGATTGTCTCTGTGATGCCTGCAACTACCAACCAGATGAGATGTGCTCACAGCTACAGGCTCACGTCAATGCGGTGACGGGTGGTGGCTTCTTCGAGAAGGTCGGATTCCGGTTTCACGAGTGGTCGTTCGCGACCGAAGGGTGGGCTGGCTCGGCGAAGTCAAAGATCCGACGTGGCGACCGGGCGGACTTGGGTCGCCGAGGCACCTATGAATACGGACCATGGGAGCGGCGAGCCGCGGCGAGCCGCGCGTAGCGGGTCGGCCTCTCGCCCCCAAACGCGAGGCACGCCGCGCTCCATGGTGTCGCCTGGATGGTTGATGGCCCCATGGTTGAGGTGCGGTCCGATCCTGCGACGGGCAGAACGTCAGAACAGGGGCCCGCGGGGATGATCCAGTAGCACCGCTTCCCCCTCCCTGAACTGGGAGTTCATCGCCTCCGTTTCCAGGTATGTCATGAACAGCCGCTCGACGGGGACCGGTTGGCGCATCATCGTGACCGCGAAGGCCGTCGGGTCCGGGTCCAGCCAAGCTTCAGCGACCTTCCGGTGGAATGTGCCGGACAGCAGGGTTGGTGTCGTGCGAACCTCGGGGGGACGCTCGAAGCTGAGGCCGCGATACAGCACCACACGCTCGATCCCAGCGAGCGAGAAGACCGCGCGTAAGAACCCGATCCTGGTCAGGATGTGTTCGGAACGGCGTTCGACGCTCCACTCACCTGAGAACGTGGCGGGGTCGCGTATGGTGAGACCGTCGTAGGGCGCCAGCCCAAGTCGAGCGATGACGATCAGGTGACCCTTGACTATCTCGCCGGACGATGGATTGCTGACCCACGTCTTCGAAAACGCGCGTTCCATATCGTTGACACCACATGAAGTGAAATAGCGGGCGAGGTCCGATCGCAGATCGCTCGGGCCTTCGAGACGCGCGGTATCGAGTGCGGTGGTGTGCGCGAGGAATCGGGAGTGCCGCCGCAGCCACCCGGTCGCCGCGAGCGATGCTTCTTCCAGTCGCGCCGCGGTGAGAGCTCCGGCCCCGGTGTCGACATCGATCGTCAACCGTTCGTGGAACTCGTCGGCGGCCGCCTCCAGTTGCGCGATCTCCGCCGGGGGAGCGGTCTTCGAGTCCAACGCAAACTGGAACTTGGTGACATCTTCGATCGGCAATTCCCAGCGAGCTCCCGAATCCTCGAATGCGGTTACCTCGAGCAGGAACATCCCCTTCTCGGGCATGACGTCGACCACCGCGATCGGCGTGCGACGAGGATCGAGGAGACGGCCTGAGTTGCCGGCGATCAGGAAACCGAGCGACCCCGGGAGGAATGACGAGTCAGGTAATCGATCGGGATCGTTCTGATACATCAGGCGATCAGTTTCGCACGTGACTCAGTACATTGTTCACATGAGCCGAGGAGCGTTCGTGACCACCCGTCTGGCGGCAGCTGCCGATGCTGAGAAGGCAGCCGGCATGGCCGCCTATATGTACGGCAGGAGGTACCAGGCGATGTATCCGGACGCGGCCGAGCGCATCCCGTTGCTGGGGGCACAGAAGCCGGCCCGGGCTCCCGTCATGCGCGAACTGCTCAGGGAGTATCCGGCCGGATCTTCCGCCGAGTACCGCGACGGGGTCCTCGAGCTCTGGGCGCTGCCGCATCGTGAGGAGCGCTACATGGCGATCGGATTCGCCGCGGCGTACCCGGAGTTCCAGCGGTACGAGAACCTCGACCTGTACCGGCGGCTGATCGTCGAAGGAGCGTGGTGGGACTTCGTTGATGACGTAGCGATCCGGTGTGTGGGCACGGTGCTGATGGTCGACCGGCGACAGATGAGCCCGCAGCTCGACCGATGGATCGCAGCAGACGATCTGTGGCTGCGCCGTACGGCGCTGATCGCCCATATCAAGCACAAGGGCCAGACGAACGTCGATCAGTTGCTGCGTCACTGCCTTTTCGTGGCTGGCGAGACCGAGTTCTTCATCCGCAAGGCGATCGGCTGGGCGCTGCGGGAGCACGCCAAGACCGACCCGGATGTGGTGCGCAGCTTCCTCATCGACCATCGGGACGAGTTGTCCGGCCTCAGCTTTCGGGAGGCCTCGAAGCATCTCGAATTGGACTGACGGCAGGGGGTCGTTGCGGCTCCGGAACGAGGTGAAGCGACTGCCGAACCACTCGCTCGACGGCAGTCTCACTGTGGGGGACGTTCGCTCCGACGCCGGAGAGCCAGAGATCGACCTGGTCGCCGTAGTGAGGGGAGAGAGGGTTCCCCGACTGGCCACCGGGGAGCGAAAATCGAGCGCTATCCCAGTCGCCCACCTCGATCGCGATTCGGAAGGCCGCGATGGCCGATGGATTGGCGAGCGGGTCGAGCGGCACGGCCCCGGCCTGCGATACCGTCGTCATGTCACCACCGAATGGGATCGGTCCCAGGTTGAAGAGTGAG
Source organism: uncultured Acidimicrobiaceae bacterium (assembly GCA_964397045.1). GTDB lineage: Bacteria > Actinomycetota > Acidimicrobiia > Spongiisociales > UBA5794 > CAYNHF01. Next base: position 31,427 of record CAYNHF010000006.1, read on the forward strand.
TCGAGGCCACGCCGTGAGCCGAAGGGGTGGATGAGTCGGAGCGGACGGACATGGCCCCACGCCCAATGCTCCGGGTCGTCGCCTGCCACGGCTCGCAGCAGTCCCCTGGCCTCGAGGAGAGCGGCTGCAATCTGGTCGTCCCACGACGCGAACCACTCGCCGGGACGCTCCTCGAGCAACGTGACGAGGCGGCCGGTGCCGACGAAGCCGAAAAGGGTGTAGGGGTTGAGTGGACCCGGGCCGAATCCCTTGCCGAGTGCGTACTGCCACGAGTTCGGCGCGACCGCTTTGGCGACGCGGGCCAGCATGTGCTTGAGCCAGAGCACGAAGACCGCAGCCTGGGGGGAGCCGGCGGCCACGTCACCGTTCCAGCCGTCGAACAAGCCGACCAGCTCATCCACGTCGGTTCGGCCGCGGAGGGATTCCAGGTGCGGGCGCACTTCCTCCCACACCGGCGTCACGGTGTCGAGTTGGGCATGGAGTGATGCCGGGACATCCCAGTCATCGCGGCTTTCGAGCAAGGTACCGATGCGCCTGAGGCGATACCCCTCCACCCAGTCGATCCCGAGGGAATCGGCTTGACCGCGGTCGGGTCGATTGTTGGCCGTCGCGATCCAGCCGGCATGCGGATTGGTCGCTCCCGGCATCTCTTCGAAGGGCAGCGGTTCGTCCTCCCAGCCTGTTGTCGGATCCCACCCGGCCAGGGGCAGGGCGCCCACACCCGACCGGCGGACCGGGGCTTGCCCGATCAGCTTCCAACCGATCGCGCCGTCTACGTCGGCGGCAACGAGGTTCAGGCTGGGGCCGTGGTACGGCGCCATGACTGTCAACAGGTCATTGACGTTGCGCACCCGCGCCGCCCCGCCGAGCATTCCGGCACGACGGGGCGTCAGCCAGGTCGCAGCTATCGAGATCGCAGAACGAGTATCGCTCAGCGCCGGGCCGATGATGGGCCCCCGCGGCGTCACCAGCACCTCCTCGATGACCTCCTCACCGCCCTTGACCGCAATGACTTCGGTCCGCACCTCGCACGCAACGAAGTCATCGCCGTCGCGGACACTCACGCCGTCCGGGCCGATCTCCTCGATGAAGAGATCGGTGTTGTCCACCAGGCCGGCCGTCACGCCCCATGCCACCCGACCGTTGTGGCCTGAAGCGAAAAGCGGGGTACCGGCGAGGACGGCGCCCACGATGGTCCACTCGGGCGTCGCAGCGTGTGCCAGGAAGAAATGCGGTGGCAGCGCCGGGGCGAGGTGGGTGTCGTTGGCGACGATAGGCCGCCCGCTCGCCGTCAAGCCGGCCCCGACCACCCAGTTGTTGGACGCGCCACCGACGGGAACGGTGCGCTCGAACCGTGCGATGTCCTTGAGCAACCCATCCGCGGCAGGCCCTGCCTGTTGTAGGGGAGGTGCCGTCACCGGGTGCCACGCCGGGTACCCCGTGTCCAGGGCTTCGAGCGCGGTTGGTCCATCCAGTTCGAGGATCTTGAGCCTGGCCAGTTCACTGTCCCAATTGGCGGCGAGCAGAAATGCAAGCAGCGCGATCTGTCCGGTGGCGTCTGCCGGTTCGAATCGGGTCGGTTCGGCGCGAAGCAGCGCATACTCGTGGGGCAGTTTTGCCAACCCTTGCCGTCTGCCACGGTTCACTCCGGCCGCGAATGCGCTCAGCATCGACAGCTCATGGTCACCGAGGAGCGGCAAGGCAGCGGCGCCGGCCTTCGCGAATCCGACGCGACGCGCGAAACGGTCGATCGCCAGGCCGTCTGGGCCAATGAGCGCGGCGAGGGTGCCGCGGGTGACACGCTGCAGCAACTCGATCTGGAACCCGCGATCCTGACCCTGTGCGAACCCGAGCCCGAACCAGGCGTCATCGTCACTCTGCGCACGGACGTACGGGACGCCGTAGCGATCCCGGCCGATCGCGACGTGCTGGTTGATACCGGCCACGCTCATCACGCCTTCGGTGGTGGGGAGCCGCCTACCGAGCAGCGAGCGGAGAAGCGAGCGAGTCGGAGTCATACGCGCCGGAGCGTACCGGCGGGCGTACGAAGCGTCCATGCCGGAATCGGCCTACGATCCTCACGTGGAACTAGTAGACAGGGCAGGCGACCCCCTCGACTCGGATAGGCAGCGATATTGGGACGAGCGCTATGCCGCCGGGGATGATGTCTGGGGGCAAGAACCCAACCGGTTCGTGGCGGCGGACCTGGGAGGCCTAGCTCCAGGTAGGGCGCTGGACCTTGGTGCGGGCCAGGGGCGCAACGCAGTGTGGCTGGCCAAACGCGGCCATACGGTGACGGCCGTCGACCTTTCTTCGGTTGCCATCGAGCGGGCCCTTCAACTGGCCGAAGCGGCGGGAGTGACGATCGACGCGTTCGTGGTCGATCTCAACGCGTGGCAACCGGAACCCGAGACGTACGATCTCGTCCTGATGGCTTACCTGCACCTGCAACCCCAGCTTCGGCGCAGGGTGCACGCGATGGCCAGGGCCGCGCTGGCGCCCGGTGGTGTCGTGTTCGTCGTCGCCCATCATCTCGACAACCTGGACCGCGGTACCGGGGGCCCTCAGATCGATGAGCTGCTCTTCACCGAAGACGAGCTTGCTGAGGACTTCGCGGGGCTTGAGATCGATCGACTCGAAACCTTGCTGAGACCTGTGGAGGACGCGGATCGTCCCGCGATCGATGTCGTGCTGAAAGCAACCAAGCCGGAAGCCTGAGGTGCACCTCGGCAACCCACCGGCGCTACAGGAAGCCGATGCGATCCGGCGGCCAGTATCGAAAGCGAATCTGCCATTCGATCGACTCTCGGGGCAGGGATCCGAGCACTCGGCTATCGGCGTTTGACTGGTGGCGGGCGTCACCGAGCACGAACACTGTGTCTGCGGGCACCTTCCAGACTCCGGCAGGCAGGGTTGCTGCCCGGCCCCATTCATCTGCCCCGCCTTCCAAGATGACGACGTCACCCGCCGCGGTGACGGTGACCGTCTCGCCGGGGAGTCCGATCACTCGTTTCACGAGTTCGAACCCGGGCCGCTCCGGATGCGGGATGACCACCACGTCGCCCCGCTTTGCCCGCCGCCATGGAATGGCGATCACCCAGTCGCCGGCACGGAGGGTGGGCTCCATCGACCGCTCTGCGATCTCGTAGCGGCGCAAGTTAGATCGCGCGATCCGGACCACAGCTCGCAACGCAACGGCGGCAATCACCATGATGAGTCTGGGCACGATCGAGGGTCACTTCCCGCGCTTGGGAGGCGAGAGTGTACGGGCGAGGAGCCGCACGGGCGGGTGTAGGGTCAGATCCGAGCCAATACCACACACACTCAGGAGGTTGACTGTGGGTCTCTTCCGGCCAAGCCGCATCGCACATGCGCACTGTGACCTGTTCTGCGGCGTCTACGACCCCGCACAGGCGATGATCGAAGCAAGGTCTGTTCTCAACTCGGCGACCAAGTACCACGCGTCGGAAGACGAGGTTTTTCGGGCGCGCTGCGTGACCGTCAAAGAAGAGCGGGCAGAACTGGTGAAGCATCACCTGTCTGTGTTGTGGACCGACTTCTTCAAGCCGCATCATCTCAAGCAGTTTCCGGACCTCCATCAGGTGTTCTGGCTGGCGATCAAGCAGGCAGGCGACGCGAAGAAGTCGATGGACCCTGCCGTTTCTCAGTCCCTGATCGATCAGATCCAGACGATCTCCGACATGTTCTGGCAGACGGAGGAATCGGCGGCGACTGGGGTGTACCCGCCGGCCTGACCGGCTCCGCCGTGGCGATGGTGACTCAACAACTGGGTGGTCGGGGCCGGCTCATCGATCGAGGTGCGACGCTGAGTCGGAATCGGCGACCGAGTCGAAGACCAGGTCGAGGAGTTGCTGGTAACTCAGCCGCGACCCCTCGCTCGCGAGGTGGGTGAACCGGTCGTCCCCGAGTGCGTCGCGACCGGCAGCGTCGAGCGCTTCGTACACCTCCGGGACGAGGCCCCATTGCGGCATCTTGTGCCGTGACGCTCCGTAGAGGATGGCAGTTCGATTCGCATCGCCGCGTGCCTGGGCCACGACGGCGAGATCGCGCAGTGCCACCCGGAACCAGTTCTCGAGGCCGGTGTCCAGGGCGCGGGTCAGCCCGCGCTGCAATGACTCCTCTGCGGCCCGGGTGTGACCCATCGCCATCTGGACTTCGGCCAGGTTCACGAGTGCGGTTGCTTCCCACGCGATCCCATCTGCAATCGAAACCGCCTCCGCTGCGTATCGCTCGGCGGCCGCGAAGTCACCCTGTCGGATTGCGATCAGCGAAAGGGGGTTCATCACGACCTGGCTGGCGACGTCACCGAGTTCGTGGTGCAGCATGCGTGCCTCCTCTGCAAGGCGGCGAGCCTCATCGAGCGACCCACCACTGAATAGCAGCACGAAACTGAGGGTCGCCAGCGGCCCGGCCCGGGACCACGGATCGTCCAGGTCATCACAGACGACGAGGGCCTGCTCCGAGCGCTCCTGAGCGGTGGCGAAGTCGCCCATCTGGAGGGCCCCCTGCGCGATCCCGAAGAGCGCATGGATCAAACCGCGTTTGTCCCCGGACTTCTCGTAGAGGGCAGCTGCAGCCGAGGAGTGAGCGATCGCAGCGTCGGGATCTCCCAGAATGGTCCCGCTGAAACCCGCCGAGAGGTGCGCTGCCGCGAGGAGTTCTGGAGGAGAGTCGCCTGGATGCTCGAGCATCTGACCCGCCCACCGGCCCGCGTCGCGGGCGTCACCTGTGCGAAACCAGTAGTGGAAAAGGGCGGGGGCGGCCTGCATGGCCAGGTACCCGCGTTGGTGTTCGAACGACCAGCCCAGGGCCTGTTGTAGGTCGGCATGGTGCACGTTGATGCGGCGCACCCAGGACGCGAAGCCAGGTGTGTCGATCGCTTCACCGGCCAGGGTGACGAGCCCGAGCACATAGGTTGAGTGTCGCCGGCGACTCCGGTCCGTCTCGCCGCGTTCATCGAGGAGTCGGGCTCCGTACGCCCGCAGCGTTTCGAGCATCCGATAGTGGATCACAGAGGGCTCCAGCCGCACGGTGGTTAGCATCGAAGCCTCCAGCAGGGCGGTGATCGAGTCGACCATACGCGGAACAGACTTGCCCGGTCGCGCAACCGCGGTAGCTGCTTCGAGATCGAAGCTGCCGGCAAACACCGAGAGTCTTTCGAAGGCTCGCCGGTCTCGCGGCTCGAGCAGCTGGTAGCTCCAGTCGATGGCTCCCTTCAATGTCTGGTGGCGTGGATCGACCCCGTGATCTTGTTGTCCCAGGAGATCGAAGCGATCGGCAAGAGCCGTCACGATTTGAGCCGGAGCGAGGGCGCGAACCCTGGCTGCAGCCATTTCGATGGCGAGAGGCATGGCGTCCAGCTGCCGGCAGATCTCGATGACGTCGGCCCCATTCTCTGCGGTGAGGGCAAATCCCGGGTCGGCTGCGGTACCTCGGTCGACAAACAACCCGATTGCATCGGCAGCGGGGAGGGCCGCCGTCGTGAGTTCATCGACGTTTGGCATCGATAGGGAAGGAACGGACCAGCGGGCCTCGCCCGGCACATGGAGTGGCAGCCGGCTCGTGGCGAGGATGCGGATGCCGCGGGCCTCCCGAAGCAAGGCTGTGAAGAGGTCGGCAACGGCAGAGGCGAGATGTTCGCAATTGTCCATCACGACCAGCGCCTCGCGTCGCAGGAGTGCCCTGACGAGGCTGTCGACCAGCGCCGTCCCCGATTGTTCGGTGACTCCCAGGACGCGGGCGAGTGCGACTTCCACTCCATCGGGGTCGGCCACGGGGGCCAGGTCCACCCACCATATGCCATCTGGGAACTGGAGCTGGAGTCTCTGGGCGACCTCGATTGCCAGCCTTGTTTTGCCGATCCCTCCCGGTCCGCTGAGGATGGTCAAACGGAAGGTGTCCACGAGCTTGGCGATCTCCGCGATCTCGGCATCGCGGCCGACGAATGACGTCAACGGAGTGGGCAGATTGTTCGGTGGCGGTGGTAGCTCCCAGAGCAACCCCACGTCCTGGAGAAGAATCCGCTCCTCGAGGTGGCGAACCTCGGTCGAGGGCTCGATTCCCAGATCATCTCCAAGGACGCGGGAGAGTTGCTGATACGTGCGGAGCGCCTCTGCTTGCCGCCCGCTTCGATAGAGCGCGAGCATCCTGTGTGCCCATAGCTGCTCGCGATAGGGGTGCCCTCGTGTCAGCGTTTCGAGTTCAGGTATGAGCTCAGCGTGGTGGCCGAGTTCCAGCCTGGCTTCGGCGAGGCAGGTGACAGCTTCGAGATGCGATTCCTCGAACCTGACCGCTTCTGCCTGCAGGGTCGGGCAGTCGTCCGCCAGATGTCCGAACGGTGGGCCGCGCCGTAACGCGACGATCGCCTGCAGTTCCCGAGCGGCACCAGCAGGATCCGTGGCAAGCAGCGCACGGGCCGACCGAACGCGGCTGGAGAGGCTCAGCGCGTCCACATCGTCAGGGCGAACCCGAACGAGGTAGCCATCGTTCTGATGTGAAATGCGTGAGCCCTCGTCGTCCGACCCCAGGAGGTTCCGCAGTCGCGAGACATAGACCTGGACGAGGTGGCGAGCGCTCGGCGGCGGGTCGTCTCTCCACAACTCGTCAACGAGGCGATCGGTGGAGATCGCCCGATTGGGCGAGACGAGCAGCAGTGCCAGCAGCTTCTGCTGCTGCGGGCTGCCCAGAGGGAGCGGATCGTCGTCGACCATGACCCGTGGCGGGCCGAGTATCTCAAACTGCATAGGGATCCTCACGCCCAAATGTAGGGAGACCGGATCTGATCCGACAGGGTCACAAGTAACTGTCCGTAGAGCGTTCGTAGAGCGTCGTCGCGAATGCTGGCAGGAGAGGCCCGCATGGAAGCGGGAAAGACGAGGAAGGAGACACTGATGATTCGCAGATCAGCTGTGATTCTGGTGACGTTGGCCCTGATGGTGACCGGCCTGGCTCCAGCGGCCACGGCGGACCAGTCTTTGCGTCCGTTCAAGGGAACCGTGGTCGGGGAGGTCAGTTTTCCCCTGGACACGAGTTGCCCTGCTGGCAGGCGAACCGACTCAGCTGCGGTGGGGATTGTCTCTCACCTTGGGCGATCGGGGATGACCAGTCACCACTGCACTCCGACGGGGCCCGCTATCACGGGCGGCCGGATGACCCTGGCTGCCGCCAATGGAGATGAGGTCTCTATCACGTATTCGGGGGCTGCGCCGTTCCCGGGGCCCGGCACCGAGGTGATTGTTGTTGAGATGGACTTCGAGGTCGTCGGCGGCACAGGACGGTTCGCGGGTGCGACCGGCGGGGGCGAGATGACGGGCTACATCGTGTTTGCAGGCTTCGACGCGCCGGTCTGGCCGGCAAGCTGGGTGTGGGAAGGCACCATCGGGTACTGAAGCACCTGCACGAGTTCGCCCAACCTCGGTGGAGTGTTGCTCCGGCATCGTGTCGGGGCAACACTCCGGCGATTTCGATGATCAGGCTTCCGAGGTGGGAGTCCCGTCGGGCGTCCCGGCAGCGGCCAGGTCTGGTTCGTCGACAGGAGGTGCACCCGGTCCCGGCCCTGCGACGCCGTACAAGAGGCCACCGGCAAGAAACACCACCGCCGCGAAGGCCAACGAGCCGCCCATCACCTGGAGCAGGGCAGCCACGAACCCTGTGGGGAGGGCCTCGCCGATTGCCCAGGACACGGCGATTGCTGCAAGGGCACCCCCCAGCGCGAGTGGGATGCTCCGAATCGCGCCGGTGAGGACGTTGCTCACCCGGTTCCGATGATCCGGCTCCGAGTACCAAAGGTAGCCGAGGACGAGGGTGTAGCCGCCCAGCGTCAGGACACTCGACAGTGCAACCCCTTCGATGCCGAGTCGCTCCTGGAGCAGCGCGTACAAGGGAACCGCGACGACGGCGGCGATGGTGCCGACGATGACGGGCGTCCACATCTGCCGCCTGGCGTAGAAGGCACGGGTGAGTACGGCGAGTCCCCCCCAGATCGGGATCGCAAGGGCGTAGACGACCAGCACAGATGCGGTGTTCACCGTGTCGAGTTGGGTGAAATTGAAGCGTTCGAACAAGACACGGATGGTGGGAACCGATAGCGCTGCCAGCAGACCGGTAGCTCCGAGGCTGAGCACGATGACCCAGCGCATCGCCCGATCGACCGTATCCGCCATTTCGCGAAAACGTCCCTCCGCAAACAAACGTGCCATGAACGGATAGGCAGCTACCCCCGCGGCCTGTGCGACTACTCCGACGGGGACCAGCATCGTGCGCCTCGCATACTGGAGTTGGGTTTGGGCGCCGTCGCCTGCGAAGTCTCCGAAGATGCTCATGTAGGTCTCGTCCAGCACGACGATTGACTGGCCGATCATCAGCGGGAACGCGATCTTGATGTACTCCCAAACCACCGGGTTTCCCCATGGAGTGCCGCGGATCAGGCGCATTCCGAGCCGGCGAGCTCCCCAGTACTGCAGCGCGAAGTTGCCGACGAACGCACCGACGAGGGCGCCCCAAGCGAAACCCTCGGGATCCGGGTCACCCGTGACTAGTGCATATCCCACGCCGCCGGCGATGATGCCCAAGTTATAGGCCACAGGTGCCACGGCCGGAATCGTGAACACCCCCATCGCGTACTGCACGGCGACGAACAAGGCGCCCACGACGAAGAACACCTGCGCCGGGAGCACGATCCGAGTAAGTCGAACCGTGTTGGTTACCTGTTCCGCCGTGAAGTTGGGATACAGCGTCTCGATGAACCAGGGTGCCGCGACCCAACCGATGATGACCAGCCCGACGATGCCCAGTGTGAGAGGACGAATCACCGAGGTGAGCGCCACCCAGCCACCCTCTTGGTCATCGTCTGCGAGGTACTTGGTGAAGATCGGGACGAAGGTGATAGCCAGGAATCCGCCTGCCAGCAGGTAGTTCAGGAAGTCTGGGACGCGAAACGCTGCGACGTACTGGTCGGTGACGTCGGTCGCCCCCAACATCGCAGCGAACAGTGATTCCCTGACCTGGCCGAGCAATCGTGACGCCAGGATGCCGCCGGAGACCACGAGGGCAGCTTTGCCCATGTTGGTGGACAGAATGGATCGGCGAGGAGCGGTCACGGTCTCACGCTAAACCCGCATCCCCGTTGTGGGGGGGAATGGGAAGGCACCGAGGCGCGGGATTCACATGAGATCGCGGCGCCGCAGGAGCAGGGTGGTGACGACGAGGCCTGCGGCAACCCAGAGTGCCGCCTTGCCGATGGCGCCAAAGACGCCGGCTTGGAGCGAGCCGAGGCCGAACTCGAGCGTGTCGGTGTCCAGGGTCACCGGAGCGAGATCGACGAAGGCGCTGAAGCCGACGCGCCACGGTGACGTCCACGCCAACCCGGAAACGGCACTGACGATCCCGTTCTCCCAGATGAGCCAGAAGCCCAGGCCGATGAGGGTGGCGTGGCGGGTCGCATACCCCAGCGGCAGGAAGATGGAGGCATAGATCGCCGCCGCAACGGCGGTGCCCACGAGGAGCGCTGGGATCCAGGCCCAATCACCGGCGCGGACCCCATACACGACGGCCAACCCGAGCGCTCCCACTCCGGTCACCAGGTAGCCGGCCGCGAAGGCGCCGAGGAGTTTTGCGGCCGCGATCGCCCAGCGAGGAATCGGACGTAACACCAGGAACGAGAGCGTGTGCCCCCGTCGCTCCTGTCCGAGGGCTGGACCCGCAAACGCCAATGTCACCAGAGGGACAACCACACCGAAGTGGCCGACGACCACAAAACCGATGAACGGGTCGAATAGCTCGGATCTGGAGATGTTGGAGGTTGCCAGCGCGAAGATCAACGCTGGGGCCAGCGCGAGAAGCACGAGCCAGATAGCGCGGCGGCCCCCGACCAGTTGGCGGGTTGTCACCCGGGTGATGGCGAATGCGGCAGTCATCGCCCGGTCACCAGGTAGCGAAACACGCTTTCGAGTGACTCGTCCTCAGGTCGAAAGCTGGTGATACGAACATCGAGGTCTCGCGCCACCGGAGCCAACCTGGCACCGAGCGCCAACAGATCCTCAGTCTCGATGTGGAGCGCCTGCTCGTCGACGTCCAGCCCGCGAATTCCCTCTATCGAGATCAGCGCAGCGGCAAGGCGCCGAGCGCCGTCGGTGTGGATCTCTACCCGGTAGGGGATGTCGGTCATGGCGCGCCGAATCGCGGCAACGTCGCCCGCGGCCGCCAGCTTGCCGTCCACCATCGCGATCACGCGATCGGTCATGCGCTCGATCTCCTCGAGTATGTGCGACGAGACGATGACGGTGGTGCCCTCGTCGCCAAGGCGCCGGAAGAGCGAAATGAGGTTGGCGCGCTGCACGGGGTCGGTTCCGTTGAGGGGTTCGTCGAGCACCAGGATTCCTGGTCGGTGGACCAGGGCCGCCGCCACCTTGGTGCGCTGGCGCATGCCTTTGCTGAACCCGCCGATGGTCCGATCCGCGGCGTAGCCCATGTCAACCAGATCGATCGCCGACGCGCTCGCGTCCGCGACGTCTCGCAGTCGCAGGAGACGAGCGGCGTATTCGACGTACTGCCGGGCGGTGAGTGAGCCGTACACCGCGTCATCCTCAGGCACCAGTCCGACATCACGGTAGTTCTGGTACTTGCGGCGGAGGTTGTTGCCGAGAACGGTGACGCTGCCTTCGGACGGCAAAGCGAGGGCAACGAGCATGCGGAGCAGGGTGGTCTTGCCTGCTCCGTTCGGCCCGAGCAATCCGCTCACCCCGGGGCCGAACGAACACGAGATGTTCGACACGGCGACCTTCTGTCCGAACCACTTCGTGACCGCGTCGACGACCACCGTGGGCTCCGGAACGAATTCGGGCGAAGAAGGTGACGTCACATGTAGCTCCGGTACTTGCGTACGGCCAGGACTCCGGTGACGATGGCCACTGCCACGATCAAGGCCAGCGACACCCAGGGATCCCAGCCTGCGTCGGCGGGAATCAGGTCGACCGACGTCCGGTCGAAGATCCAGTCCATCACCACAGGGGGGTGTTGCGGGAGGACTGCCAGAGCCGCGTATTTCGAGCCTGCTGCTCCGGCATCTGTGAGGAGTGCAGCGAGGATTGGAGTGAAGATCATCACGCCGACGTAGACCGCCGTGGCGGCGCCAGTGCGTTTCATGAAGGTGGCGACCAGGAATGCAGGGGCGCCGTAGCCCACCACGAAGACCGCCGTCGTCGCCAGGATCTTCCACAGGTCGTCTGCTCGGTCGATCAGTCCGGTGACGAGTCCTGCGTCATCGAGGGCCGCGAACCCCACATACATGATCAGTTGAGGCAAGAGCAGGAAAGCGCTCATCAACGCGATCAGGGCCGCGGCTCGCGCACCGACATAGTCGCGGGCGCGCATCGGGCGCGAGCTGTACACCGCCATCACCCCTTCGATGCGATCTGGGATCAAGAGCTGCGGCGCGGCCAGGGCGGCGAACATCAGGACCAGCGCGCCGACCCAGCCAAAGAATTCGGGATGGCCTCCGAAGGGAGAGTCACTGTCACCTAGGTCGAAATCACTCAACAAGAAGGCCGCCCCGACGACCACGACCACCGGCAGCAAGGCGAGCACGATGAGGGCCCACGGCAGGATCTTCTTTCTCGCCTTCCTGCGCAACCCAAGCACTCGTCGCACGCCATCGTTGAAGGTGGCCCGCACCGCGCCTCTGGTGCCCAGCCGGGGGCCTTCATGCGGTTTGTAGCCCAGATCGAAGACAACACCCTGATCCGTCACGGCGGGTTGCCCCCGGTTTCGACGGCGAGGAACACGTCTTCCAACGAGGTCGAACGGGCGCCCATGCGGCGGATTGCGGTGCCGCTATCCGCGAGCGCGTCGCGTACCAGGTTGAACACGTCGTCGGTCTCGTGGCGGACATAGACGGTCGAATGATCGATGTCGAAGCTTGCACCGAGGGCAGTCAACTCTGACAGGAGGGCCGCAGGGTCGCCGATCACCTCAACCTCGACCGTGCTGGTGTCGGTGAGTCCGGAAATGGGGCCCGAGCGCAGCACCCTGCCTCCATCGAGCATGACGACCCAGTCGCAAGTCCTCTCGATGTCACTCAGCACATGCGACGAGCTGAGCACGTTTATCCCGAACGTGCCCAGGCGAGCGATCAGCTCAAGCATCTGCTCCCGACCCTCGGGGTCGAGCCCCGCCGTGGGTTCGTCGAGGAACACCAGGTCGGGGTCGTGCACGATGGCCTGAGCCAGGGTGGCACGTTGTTTCATACCCGTCGAGAACTCCCCGAGGTAGCGGAAACGTTCCTCGTCGAGGCCGACCAAGGTCAGCACGTCCGAAGCCCGTTGCCGGGCGGCCTTGGGGGGGATCCCGGCCAGCTCAGCCGCGTAGACGATGAAGTCGGCGGCCGACTGGGACAGCGGCAGGCAGCTGCCCTCGGGCATATAGCCGATTCGGGAGCGGATCCCGATGGGGTCGGTCTCCACGCTGTTGCCCAAGACCGAAGCGCTACCCAAGGTCGGCTGGAGGATGCCGAGCAGGATCTTGATGAGCGTGGTCTTGCCGGCGCCGTTGGCGCCGACGAGGCCGATCCGACCCGGTGGGATCTCGAGATCGAGGCCATGGAGGGCGACGATGTCACCGTAGGCCTTTCCCAGATCGGTGGTGGCGATGATCGTGTCGCTCATGGCGCGGACGTTAGCTGCCGCGTGGTGTCCGGCATATCTCACGCCCTGATCAGCGAGAAGCTAGACCGCCGCACAACGGATCGCCCTCGCTCGACACGACCCGATCTTCGGCGGGTGTCGTCAGGCTGCGATGGGGCGACGATGAGTCTGGAATGAGGCTTCAGGCGCAGGCAGCAGCTACGACGCCTCCGGTCCTTCGGCATCACGTGCGTCGTCAGCTGAGGGGCGATTGCGAATCCGATCGATCGTCTCCCGCCGCATGCGAGTGACGATCTTGTCGGCCGTCGTGAACTCCCTGGAAAGCACAGTGAGTCCTCCGGCGATGGTGAGCAGACCCGGGCCCGGTGTCACCAACATGACCACTCCTGCTGCTATCAGACCGCCACCGGCGAGGCCGATGGCACTCCTCCGGAGGAGGCTGGAGTTCTGCGCTTTACCCCCATCGGGATCCGCCTGCGGCGGTCCGGGTTCAGGCGTCGCTGTCATGCAATGAGTGTACGGAACCTGAGCGCCTAGATCGCCGGGGTGGCCAGAGCGACCGCGTAACGGTCCTGGCGATCCGTGTGCCACTGCGCGAGCGCCAGGCCGGCGGCCTCGAGGTCGGTGACGAACCGCGCTCTGGTGAACTTGCAGGACACCTCATTGCGGATCAACTCTCCTGCGGCCAGTGAGATCGTTTCTCCTAGTGCCCCGATGGTCACCGTCATGTCGCGGGTTGCCCGCAGCCCCATGTCGATGCAGGCGCGCTCCGCATCCCAGGTCGCCACGTATTCGAAATCGTCTACCGGAAAGTCGGCACGTAATTCCCGGTTCATGACGTGCAGCATGTTCCGGTTGAAAGCGGCGGTCACCCCGGCAGCGTCGTCATACGCCGCAAGCAAGGTTGCTTCGTCCTTGACGAGATCGAAGCCCAGGAGCAGGGAATCGCCGGGTTCCAACAGCAGTGCGATCGAGGCGAGCACCTCTGCTCTGCGCGTCCCGTCGAAGTTACCGACGGTCGTTCCGAGGAATGTGACCAAGCGCCTGCCGGTGCGCGGCACTTCGGGGAGGTCGGTGAGAAAATCCCCTACGTAGCCGTCGATGTGGAGCCAGGGGTAATACGCCGCGAGGTGCTGGGCGGCTTCGAGTAGGGCGTTCTCGCTGATGTCGATTGGAACGTATCGTTCCCCCGAACCGGCAAGGCGCATGGCGTCGACGATGAGTTTCGTCTTGACCGAGTAGCCGGATCCCAGTTCGACCACCTCAGCGGGTCGGGCTGCCCCGATGATTGCCTCCGCGCTCGCTTCGAGGATTTCAGTCTCCGCCCGCGTGAGGTAGTACTCAGGCAGCCGGGTGATGTCGTCGAACAACCGCGACCCACGTGCGTCGTAGAAGTATTTGGATGGCATCGACTTCGGAGAAGCGAGCAATCCTTCCCGGGCGTCCTCGAGCATCCGGGTGGTATCGCCGCGCTGGGTGGCGAGATGCGTGATCGTGACGGAGATGCCGCCCGGTGAGGTGTCCGGCATCGTCAGGAGAGCGGTCGGTTGGTTGGGGAAGGGCGTTGCATGCTGCGACGGTAGCCCGGTCGCGTCTGAGGCAACCGAAGTCAGGGGAGGGGTTCGTCCTGACTTTGCGTCTACCCGCTCCTAACGTCGATACCCGTGGAATCCGCTCTCACCGTGCTCGCCGCGCTCGCCGCCACCGGCTTCACCATCGACCTGGCGCGCAGCTATCGCACCCGGCCCCGGCCTCATGCCGGGGTCTGGGCCCTGGCAATGGCGTTGTACGCGATCGCCACCTGGTCGCTCGCGATCGGTCTGGCGGCAGGCTGGGGAGAGGTGAGTTTCAAGAGCTTCTATTACTTCGGCGCCATCGCCAACATCCCGCTGCTGGCAGCCGGATCGGTCTATCTCAACGCCTCGGCCCGGTTTGCCAGGCGGTTCACCATCGGAGTTGGGGTCTTCCTCTTGCTGGGTGCAGTAGCTGTGCTGACCGCCCCTGCCGCCTCCGTCCTTGCCGACCGTGTGCCGGAGGGCTCCGAGGTATTTGGCTATTCGATCACTCTCGGCGGCATCAATCTGCCGGGTCCGCGTCTCTTCGCCGCGGTCGCGGGAGGGGTCGGCACCGTCACGATCATCGGGTTCTCGGTTGCAGCCATTTGGCGCACCCGCCGTAGCAACCCAAATGTCGCGGCCGGGAACCTCCTCATCGTCCTTGGCACATTGGCCCCTGCATTGGGCGGCTCCCTCACGGCGATCGGTGAAGCAGGCGGCCTGGCATTGTCGTTGCTCATCGGAGCCGTGTTGCTGTGGTCCGGATACCGGGTCGCCACCAGGCCTCAGCCCGTGAGTCGCGATCCCGGCAGTCCGACCTGAGATACCCGTCTCCTCCAATTTCTGCGGTTGGTCAGGTGGTCGCAGACTCTGGCGTGGCCGGCGCCGTATCGCGACGTTCGGCTCTATCGGTGATGACGACCCCGGCGAGGATCAACACCCCACCCAGGGCGATCCCCACCTCGAGTTGTTCGCCGAGGAGTGTGATCCCGGCCGCGATCGCGATCAGTGGCACCACGTAGCCGATCATCGAAGCCTTGGTTGCACTCGCATGGCCCAGGACCCAGTAGAAGAGGATGAAGGGCAACACCGTCCCGAACACTGCCATGTAGAACAGGAGGGCCCAGCCCCAATTGCTGATGTCCGTCTGTAGCCCCTCGACGACCAATGCTGCGGCCACGAGCAGGGCCGCTCCGACGATGAACTGCACGCCGGAGAGTTGTACGGGGTCATAGGTGCCGGAGCGGCCCTTCGCGTAGACGCCTGCGAACGAAATCGAGGTGACCGCGACCAGGCTGAGCGAGCCGGCAATGATGGGATCACCGGCGTCGCCGATGCCGGTGTCCCCGGTTGCCAACAGGATCGCGATACCAGTGAATCCGAGGCTCAGGCCGAAGACCTTCAACGGTTTCAACTTCTCGTCCGGGAGCGCGAAATTGGCGAGGACCGCCGTGACCAGAGGGATGAGCGCCACGATCAACCCCACGAATCCTGCCCCCGCATATTCGTAGGCGAGCGTGAAGAGGACGAACGGCAGCGCCAGATTGGTCACCGCGAGCACGCTCCCCGTCGTCCACGTAGAAGCCTGCCGAGCGAGATGGCGCTGCGTGATGAGGAGATAGATGACGGTGACGACAACGGCGATCACAGTGCGCCAGGCCACCAATCCGTACGGCTGGACGCCGGCGTCGAGGGCGGCGCGAGTAGCCACCCCGGAGGTTCCCCATCCCAGCGCGGCGAAGAGCATGGCGGCCCAGACGCGAACTTGCATCAGCCCAGGCTAGGTGTCGACAAGGAAAGCTGGATCGCTCAGCGGCGCCGTACTTCGATCCGCCAGCGCTGCAGTGATCGCATCAACCTGCGGGTTGTGGTCGGGGCTGGATGGGTTACCTCATCGCCGGCGAGAAGCGGGCCGGAGGGTGCCACTTGCTCGGACGAGGACTCGTCCACGGCAGCCGGCTCCTCCGGAGGAGCCGGCTCGGCAGACGCCACGGTGCTTCGCAGGTCGGCCAATCGTTCCTTGAGAAAGCGGTTCTCCGTCTCTGCCTTGGCAGCACGCTCCCTGGCCTCGGCCACCTGTTGGCCCGCCTCGTGAAGGTTGCCGAGCTGCATCAGCATCTTGTCCCATGCCGCGATCGGAACGATCATCGTGCCTTCTGCCGGCGGTGTTTGATCGAGGATCACGGCGACCGGAGGCGGCTCCCCATCGTCTGCGGTGATGCTCAGGTCGACGACGGCAACCGCGGGCGGGTCGAGAGCGGTGTCCCCGATTTGCTCCTTCTGGACCGCAGGCTCTGCGGTGGCAATCGGGGCGATCTGGCGGCCGAGGTCGTGGGCGCGAGCCACGACGTCTCCCAGGTGAATCATGCGCCGGGTCCCTTTGACCTCCTCGTCCAAGCGCGAGGGGATCGACCCGCGGCGGGCCCACTTGCGGAGGGTCTCAACCGGGATCCCTGTTGCTGCATGGGCCTCGCGAAGTGTTATCCAGCCTTCATCCTGTGGAAGGCCGGTATCAGTCGGCGGCTCTGGCGGCGCCGCGGGTGCGGAGCTCGGAACCGGCTCGTCCTGGTGCCTCCTGCGGGTCGACTCTCGAATGGCTTCGGTCTCCCACAGGAAGGTTGCGTCGGTGGTACTCATGACTGCCATGATACGGAACGCGACGGCTGCGCGATCGGGCTACGGGCGGCGGTTCACACATCCCTAGGATTGCAGCGGGAGGAGTTGTCCTTGTGAGTCCGTCTGCCAATCGAAATCCACGGGTGCCGCCCGAGGGTGAGATTCGAGCCATAGTTGCCCGGGTACTCGACGGCGTGCTCACCACGGCAGCAGATGCGGTGGCGACTGCTTCTCCGCTGGTTGCGGATCCGGTGACACCTCCTGTGCCAGAGGGTGAGGTCCGGGTCGCGGTCGGTGCCGACCACGGCGGGTATCCGTTGAAGGAACGACTGGTGTTCCGGCTTCGTGAAGCCGGGTACGACGTGCTCGACTGCGGCACCGACTCTCCAGACAGCACCGACTACCCGGTGCACGCTCACGCCGTCGCCCGAGCCGTCGTCGGCGGCGAAGCTACCTGGGGGATCGTGGTTGACGGCGCCGGGATCGGGTCGGCGATGGTGGCCAACAAGGTTCCCGGCGTGCGGGCAGCCCTCTGCTACGACATCTCCACGGCTCGCAACAGCCGCGAGCACAACCATGCCAACGTCCTGACCCTGGGTGCGGCACTGGTCGGTGATGGTCTAGCGTGGCAGATCGTGCAGGAGTGGCTTTCGGTGGAGTGGGGCGGCGGTCGCCATGCCAGACGGGTGGCCATGATCGACGATATCGAGCAGAGCTACCTGGGCACGGAGGTGTGAGAGGCCGATGGTGAATCGCGATCAGATTATCGAGGTCGTGACCCGTGAGGTACTCGTGGCGCTCGCGGCAGGTTATGACATCTGCGACAACCCGGACCAGGTCCGCAAGGTTGTGGCCAACGGAGCAGATCGTGTCGCGTTCCACGGAGACGGCTCCGAAGTGCCGTTGGATCTGGCTCGCTACATAGATCACACCCTGTTACGTCCCGATGCCACGGCTGAGGAGATCGACGAACTCTGCGCGGAAGCCCGTGAGTTCAACTTCGCCTCAGTCTGCATCAACCCCACCTGGGTACGCCGCGCCACGGCCAGTCTTCGAGGGACCGATGTTGCGGTATGCACGGTGATCGGGTTTCCGCTTGGCGCCACTACTCCGGACGTGAAGGCCTGGGAAGCTCGCAAGGCGCTGCGTGACGGAGCTCGCGAAGTCGACATGGTGATCAACGTTGGTGCCCTGAAGTCCGGCGACTATCAGTTGGTACTCCAGGATATCGAGCGAGTGGTGGACGCCGCCCACGAGGTCGGCGCGATCTGCAAAGTGATTCTCGAAACCGGACTGTTGACCGACGAGGAGAAGGTGATGGCTTCCGCCCTGGCGCGCCAGGCGCACGCCGACTTCGTCAAGACGTCGACGGGTTTCGGTCACGGTGGGGCGACGGTGTACGACGTAGCATTGATGCGTGAGACCGTGGGCCCCGAGATGGGCGTGAAAGCGTCGGGCGGTGTGAGAACCGCGGAGGACGTCGAGGACATGATCTCGGCGGGAGCGACTCGGATCGGGGCTTCTGCCGGCGTAGCGATAGTGAGCGGTGAAGGAGACACTGGTGACCAGCGGTATTGACCTGAGATCATTTGCGTTCCTCGACAGCCTCCAGCCGCAATACGCGGCGTTCCTCGGCACCGTGGCGCAGGGCTTCCTGCCGTTGGCAGGTGATGCATCGCTGTGGGTAGAGGTGGCGCCCGGCATCGAGATCAACCGCCTGACAGACGTCGCGATGAAGTCCAACCGCGTGCGACCGGCGATGCAGATCATCGAACGCTATTACGGAGTCCTGGAGATCCATTCCCACGAGCTCGCCGAGACCCGGGCAGCGGGAGAGGCCATTCTCGATGCGATCGGGCTCAACGAGTCAGACCGGCTCAAGCCGCGGATTCTCTCGAGCCAGATCATCAGGCGCATCGACGATCACCACTCCCAGCTCATCAACCGGGTACGGCATGGCCAGATGATCATTCCCGGCCAAACGCTGTATGTCCTTGAGTGCGAGCCTGCCGCCTACGCATCGCTCGCGGCGAACGAAGCGGAGAAGGCGGCTGAGATCAACATTCTCGAAGTGCGTTCCTACGGTTCGATGGGCCGTATGTACCTCGGTGGCGAGGAACGTGACATCGACGTCGGTTGGCGTGCTGCCATCGCAGCACTCGAAGGCTTGGAGGGGCGCGAGGTTACGAAGTAGTCCCGCCGCGGCCACGTGCCGCGAGCGCGAGCATCGTCGATCAGATGAGCGGTGATCTCGCGATCAGATGAGTACTCCAGAGACATAGGTTTCCGTAGAAAGGAGGAGCTTCGAATGGCAGAAGCTCTTGGAATGATCGAGGCACGGGGTTTCGCCGCGATGGTCGAAGCCTCCGATGCCATGGTGAAGGCGGCGAAGGTCGAACTCGTCAGCTACGAGAAGACCGGTGGCGGCTACGTCACTGCCGTCGTGCGAGGTGACGTAGCTGCAGTGAAAGCTGCCGTCGATGCCGGCGTACGCGGCGCCGAGAAGGTCGGCGAGGTCATTGCCGTTCACGTCATCGCACGTCCGCACCTCAACGTGGATCTCGTGCTCCCACTCGGGCGCAACGAAGACGCGGCCGAGGAACTCGGCTGAGACCCGGAGGGAGGCTGCGATGCAGCTAGCCAGGGTCACCGGAACGCTCGTCGCCACACGCAAGGATCCGCTGATGGAGGGCATGACGTTTCTTGTGCTCCAGCAGGTCGCGGCAGACACCGGCGAGACCGGCGGCTTCGTCGTCGCGGTCGATGCCGTTGGTGCCGGCGTGGGCGAGATGGTGATGTTCGCCTCGGGTAGTTCGGCGCGTCAGACCGTGCTCACCAAGGACAAGCCATGTGACGCCGTCGTCATGGCCATCGTCGATACCTGGGAAGTCGACGGTGAGGTGAGGTACGTGAAGTGAGCGCGTTGCCATGTTGAACGACGCCGATATCCAGGCGATCATCGAGCGGGTCAAGGGCAGGGTTGCAGCCGCGGAGCACGCCGACCGGAGTGGGCCGGCGCTCGAAGCCGCCGCCGAGATCGACATGTACCGGGCAGACCTGGGGGACGGGATCCACGCGACCGTCGATGCCGCCGTCGCTGCCGCCCGCGGCGCGTTCGTGTCATATCGCGAAATGGGTCTCGAGGTTCGCAAAACCATCGTTGAGGCGATGCGAGCCGCGATGCTGCGTGAGGGTGAACGGCTCGCCTATATGGCTGCCGAGGAGACGGGAATCGGTCGTGCCGAGGACAAGGTCGTCAAGAACCGCTTGGTCACGACGAAGACTCCCGGACCGGAGGACCTGGAGCCGCGCGCGGTCACCGGGGATCAGGGCATGCTCCTCACCGAGTATGCGCCGTACGGGGTGATCGGTTCGATCACCCCCACCACCAACCCCACGTCGACGATCATCAACAACTCCATTGCCATGGTTTCGGCGGGCAACGCGGCGACGTTCAACGTGCACCCGAACGCCCGCCGGGTGTCGGTCGAGAACATCAAGCTGTTGAACCATGCCATCACTGCAGCGGGTGGCCCTTCCGATCTGGTGACTGCGATCGCGAAGCCCACACTCGACAGCGCCAAGGAACTCATGAACCACCCGGACGTTCGGGTGCTGTTGGTGACCGGCGGTCCCGGCGTAGTGCGTGAAGCGCTCCGGACGCCGAAGAAGGCGATCACAGCCGGACCCGGTAACCCACCTGCGGTCGTCGACCCAACCGGTGACATCGAACAGGCTGGGCGTGACATCGTGCGTGGCGGCTCGTTCGACAACAACGTTGTGTGTATCGACGAGAAGACCACCATCGTTGTCGACACGGTTGCCGACCGATTGGTGCAGTCGATGCAGGCCGCGGGTGCCTACCGGCTGAAGGAACACGAACTGAAGCGGCTCGAGCGGGGGATCTTCCGCGAGAAGGGTCCACCCAACAAACCCGGTGTCATCAATCCCGAGTTCATCGGCAAAGATGCCTCCCGGATTCTCAGTGAGATCGGCGTCAGCGTCGATCGGTCGGTGCGGCTTGCCGTTGCCGAGGTTCCACGGGAGCACAACCTGGTGTGGACAGAGCAGATGATGCCGGTGATGCCGGTCGTGAGAGTCAAGGACGTCGATACCGCGATTGACCTGGCGGTCGCGTCCGAGCATGGCTTCCGCCATACCGCGTCGATTCACTCGACGAACGTCGCCACGATCACCCGGATGGCGCGAGCCATGAACTGTTCGATCTTCGTGGCCAACGGCCCCAACTTCTCCGGGCTCGGCGAAGGCGGGGAAGGGTTCACCTCGTTTTCCATCGCCAGCCCGACGGGCGAGGGGCTCACCAATCCGCGAACGTTCTCGCGGGTTCGTCGAGTGACCGTGGTGGGGGCGTTGCGCATTGTCTGAGGACACTTCCGGACGCGATCCTGCGATCGGGCTCATCGAACTGTCCTCGATTGCACGCGGTGTGACGGTGGCAGACGCGATGGTCAAGGCGTCCCCGGTGAGTTCGCTCTATGCGGGCACCGTGCATCCGGGCAAGTATCTCGTGCTCGTCAGCGGAGACACAGCGAGCGTCGAGGAGGCGATGAGCGTCGGGGTCGATCTGGCCGGATCCCGATCGGTAGGCACGATCTTCCTCCCCGACATCGATCCGGGCGTTGTGACCGCGCTCACTGAGCCGAAATCAGGCGCCGCACTGGGCAGTGAAGCGGTGGGCATCGTCGAGACCGAAAGCGTCGCTCCGTTGTTCGGCGCAGCGGACGCAGGTGCGAAAGCGGCCCGTGTTGCGGTGGCAGGCGTTCGCCTCGCAGACGGACTCGGGGGCAAGGCATACGTTCTGTTCACCGGACCGGTGGCCGAGGTCGAGGCGGCGGTGGAGGCGGCAGTAGAAGGACCGAAGGCTTCCAACACGCTCGTCGAGTGGCAGATCATTCCGCTGATTGCCCTCGAGGTTGCTGAGAATCTTGCGGCAGATCTGACGTTCACTCCGCGTCTCGCGGCGCGCCCTGCGGAGAGGGGCTGAGCTCGTGCAGCTCGGGCGCGTTACCGGAACCGTCGTTGCCACCACCCAGGTCGAGGGGTTGCGTGGGGTCCGGTTTCTGGTGGTGCAGCCGCTCGACAAGCGGCTCGCTGCCGTGGGTGAGACCCTGGTGGCTGCAGACGCCGTGTATATGGCAGGACCAGGCGAACTGGTCTACTTCGTTGCATCCCGCGAGGCGGCGGAGGCGCTGGAACCTCGTTTCGTACCGGTCGACCACGCCATCGTCGGCATCGTCGACGAGATCGAACTGAGGGCAGACGCATGAAGATCGCCCGGGTCGAGGGCACCGTGGTATCGACGATTCAACACGAGTTCTTCGACCGGCAGCGGCTGCTGGTGTGTGACGTGATCGACCCGGGAGGGGAGCCGACCGGGGAGTATGCCATCGCGGTGGACGTGGTCGGTGCCGGCGTCGGCGAAACGGTGCTGCTGCTCGACGAGGGCAGCTCGGCACGGCAGCTCTTCGACGTAGACACCGGGCCGATCCGGGCCGTTGTGGTCGGCATTGTCGACGAAGTCTCGAGCGAAGGTGGGGAACTGCAGATCGACTGACGAGAGCTACGCTGCGCCTCGTCGGTTGTGCATATCTCCAGGGCCATGTTGAGACCTACTCCGCTTCGCAAAACCCGTCCGTCAGCGACGCTACGCCGCGTACTCGTGGCCCTGGTGATGTTCGGCGCACTCGCGGCTGCTTGTTCCGGTGCGCCGGCGCCCGAGGACGCAGCAACATGTGAGGACCTGGTGAAGGTTGGCATCAGCTGGGTGGAGCGGACCGCAGCCGCGCTCGAGGGGCAGCCGCTCGAGGTGGTCACGGGAGATGCCGAGCCTCCTGAGGATATCGCCGAACTTCAATCGGTGGGTGCCGCGATCGACGTGCGGGCTGCAGATCTGGGATGCGCAACGGCCGAGCTGAATCGGGCGATCGCCACTGCCGTTGTCAACCTGGAATCGGACGATCCGGTGGTCTCGCTATTCCTCAGACTCGTCCAAGCCAACGCCGGCGGTGTATCTGAGTAGGTCCCGCCTCGCCCCGGCTCAGAGGCCGGCAGCAGCCTCCTTGTCGACCATCCATATGACCTCGCGAGCGCCAGCGGCGACCCTGGCCGCCGGGTAGTCTTCGTTGCCTGCGGCGATTTCGGCGAGGATCGGCGCCTTGGCTGAGCCGGTGACGACGAAAACCAAGGTGCGGGCGCTCCACAGAAGTTCGAAGGTAGCCGTCAGCCGCCAGGCATCCTGCTGGGGCACCCAGTTCGCCACGTAGCGCCGCCCGGTGGCTTGCAGCGCTTCAGTATGAGGGAAGAGCGAAGCGGTGTGGCCATCTTCGCCGAGGCCGAGCAACACCATGCCCGGACGTCCCTTCTTCCTGAACGCGAGCTGCAGTTTCTCTGTGTAGGCGTCTGCCGCTTCTGCCGGGTCGCCCAGGTGGTAATCGGGGGCGATGAGGGCGGCTCCAGTTCGGTCGACAAAGGTCTCGCGCGCCATGCGACTGTTGCTGTTCGGATCATCCGGCGGCACCCAGCGCTCGTCGGTGACCCACAGGGCCACGCGGTTCCAGTCGAGGTCGTAGCCGGGCAGCATCCGATAGGCGGTTCGGGGTGTGTTGCCTCCGGCGAGGCCTACGGTGAGGGCCCCGTCGCTGATGTCGAATGCAATGAGAGTGGCTGTGGCGCGGGCAACTGTATCCGGGTCGGAGTTCACGCGAAGATCCATAGTGCCGACGGTAGCCGTGGTCGTCCGGATCCCAGCATTGGAGTGCGTTAGGTTGAGCCCATGGCGAAGATGCTCCAAGTCACCTGGGCCCGAGGAGAACGGGTCACCGCCTACCTCGCGGCAGCTTCCCAGCCCGAGCGGTCACCAGCGGTGCTAGTGGCATCGGGTGCGGGCGCGGGCCAGCAGCACCCGTTCATGGTGGCGGTACGCGACGGACTGGCAGCCGCCGGGTACCCGGCCATGACCTTCGACTACGCGTACGCCGAAGCAGGCCGCCGCAGTCCAGACCGGCAGGAGCGGCTCCTCGAGGTGCATGAAGCGGCGGCAGTTCGTCTGGCGGCGAGATACGGGAGCGTTGCGCTCGTCGGCAAGTCGATGGGCGGGCGAATCGCGTCGCATCTCGCTGCAGACACCGGATGGCCGGCAGCCGGCCTCGTGTATCTCGGCTACCCGCTGGTGCCGATGGGCAAGGGCGAGCCCAGGCTCACGGCCCATCTGGAGGAGATCGAAGTGCCGCAGCTCTTCGTCGCTGGTACTCGCGATCGGCTCGGTCCACCCGACTTGATCCGTGAGATATCGCGGCGCTTGCCAGACTCCGCGGTGGCAGTGATCGATGACGCCGATCATTCGCTACGAGTCCCGAAGCGAGTCGGCTTGTCAGGTGAAGAGGTGCTGGCCGGCGTTATCGGCTTGGTCGCGGCTTGGTTGCGGCGGTGCGGCCCCTGATCACGACGTGGGTTCGCGGTAGGTGGCGCTCGTGACCTCGCCCTTGTAGAGATCGATGGTCCAGATCGATCCCTTCTGCCACTTCCCGGCGCCGTTCAGTCTGACCCCTGCAGCGGAAAGCGACTCGATGTATGCCTGCACCACGTCGCCGTGGGAGCACAACACCCTGGCCTCACCTCTGAGATCGGCCAATTCGAGTCGGAGCGATTTCGGCTTCGCTCCCTGGCTGAGGGCGGTGTCCGTGACGAGTTTCAATCCGACGGTGGCTGCGAGGTCTTCAACCGTCTCGATGCAGCTTCTTGCCGTGGCGCTGCGGACGCCGGTAACGGGCACTCGAGTCAGCCGGTCCGTGATGTCCCTTGCCTGACGCTTGCCTCGCTTGCTCAGGGGGCGGCGGGCCTCGTCCTTCTTCCATTTCTTTCGCGTGTCGGCATATGCGTGACGTACCAGGTAGGCGCGAGCCGCTTTCGGCCGGTGGAGCAGGGAGTCTGCCCAGGACAGGATTTCGCGGTCGCGGTTGTAGGTGAGGACGTGGCGGGCCTTGTTGACGGTGAGCCAGACAATCTTGTTCACCTCGCGATTGGGTACGAATGTGCCGCCCAACGAATCGAGCAACCAGTAGCGCACCACCTTGTGGTTGCGGCGCCGGGTGCTGTAGGCGATCGTGCCCAGCTGAGCAATGACTTCAGCGTCCTTGCCTGTTTCTTCCTTGACCTCTCGCAGCGCGGCAGCTCGAAACGATTCCTTGCCGTCGAGCTTCCCTTTGGGCAGTGACCAATCGTTGTACCGCGGTCGATGGACGAGGAGAAACTCGCGCTTGCCTTTCCGGGTGCGGGTGACCACACCGCCCGCGGCCCAGATCGAAGACTTGGGTGGAAAGAGCTTCGCCACGTCAACCAACCGGTGCCCGGGTTGCGGGGGAGTGAAGGTCGATGCGGCGGCTCGATTCCCGATCGAATTCGCTTGCGGGTAGCAGCTTTAGTCTCCGGTGTGCTTCTTCGTCATGGTAACGGCGGTCCCGATCATGCATGGTGGATTCCCCACCCTGCGAGCGTTCACGATCGCTCGCGTTCGAGGGCCTGCACCTTGCCCAGGCGCCGTAGATATCGATCCTCAGGGATGAACTCGGCCCTAACGAAGGACGTAACCAGCTCGAAGGCGACGGCGGGGCCGATGACCCGGGCCGCCAGCGCCAGCATGTTGGCGTCGTCGTGCTCGACCGCCTGGTGGGCGGTATACGTGTCGTTCGCCTGGGCGCAGCGAATGCCGTTGAGCTTGTTGGCAGCAATCGCGGCACCTGCGCCGGAACCACAAATGATGATCCCGCGATCAGCCCTGCCGGCGACGACAGTCCGTCCTACCGCCGCGGCGAAGTCGGGGTAGTCCACGGACTCGGTGGAGTCCGTGCCCAGGTCGAGCACGCTGTGGCCGGCTGCCGCGAGCTGATCCCGCACCGCCTCTTTCAGTTCGAAGCCCGCGTGGTCGGCGCCGAGCGCGATCCGCATGTGCCCTCCTCTGTAACAGGTCTGGGTGCAATCTACCCGGCTGCGGCTCCACAACTTCGCTCGCTGGGTAGCCTCGCCGGAATGCGACTCATTCTGACTGGGATGGTGCTGGCGGTCATCGCGGCTGCGTGCGGGAGCGGAGCAACAGCTCCGCTGGTCGGCTCGGTCGACGTGGAGTGTGCGGACGAGTTCTGCGCCGCCTACCCGGCAGACTGGTCTGTCGTCGATGCTGGCGCCTCCTTTCTCAGCTTCAGTCATCCGGAGGCGCCGGAGGATGTCGTGGCCACGGTCGGCAAGGTCAACATGGAGAGCCTCGTCGAGGCCAACGGCGGCCGCTGGCCTGCGTCGCCTCAGCAGGTCGTCGAGACGTTCTGGAGTGCCATTGATGGAGGTGATGCCGAGCTGGGCAGGCTCGAGTTCCGCGAAGACGGGTCTATCGAGTCTTTTGGAGTCTTCCGGGCGGGAAGGATGTGGACGCTGCTGTTGCCGACGGATGCGGTCCGGGCGGTGGGTGTTGAGGTGAGGGCTCCCAACTCGAGCTGGGAGGATCACGCACGTGTCTTCCTCGAAGGAGTCCAGATCCTGCCTTGACTGTGGCGGTGGGCAGCAGCCCCCTTCCACGCGAATGGCGAGCCTTAGCCGGGCCGACTCATACACTGGAGGCTCACCCCACACATGGATCCTTGAAAGAGCTCCAAAGAGGTCGAGAATGAATGAGATTCGAGTCACCGGAGGTCGGCCCCTGTCTGGGGAGATCGCGGTGTTGGGGGCGAAGAACGCGGTGCTCAAGCACATGGTTGCCGCTCTCCTCGCGCCGGGCGATCACGAGCTGCACAATGTTCCCGGGATTCTGGACGTCGACATCATGGGCCAGGTGATCAACCACGTCGGCGCCACCTGCCGGCGCGAGGGCACGACGTTGCTGGTGTCCGTTCCCGAGCACCCGAATCCGGAAGCTCCGCTCGATCTGGTCCGGATGATGCGGGCTTCGATTCTGATCCTCGGCGCACTGCTGGCGAGGACGGGCACCGCCAGGGTCGCGCTTCCCGGTGGCGACGACTTCGGCACCCGACCGATCGACATGCATCTCGAAGGTCTGCGCGCCATGGGTGCCCACTTCGAGTTGAGCCACGGCGTGCTGCAAGCAAGTGCCCCTGACGGTCTCCACGGAACAGAGGTCTATCTCGAGTTTCCTTCGGTGGGAGCAACCGAGAACATCATGCTGGCCGCGGTGCTTGCCAACGGCACAACCTCGATCTCCAATGCGGCTCGGGAACCGGAACTTGCTGATCTCGCTCGCTATCTGAATCAGATGGGGGCCAAGGTGGATGGTGCCGGTACTTCTACCGTCGAGATCCACGGGGTGCCTGCGCTCGATCCGGCGAACCACAGGGTCGTGCCCGATCGGCTCGAGGCCGGCACCTACGCCCTCTCTGCGGCGGTGACCGGAGGTGAGGTGAGGGTGGTCGACTGCGTCCCCGATCACCTGCGAATGGAGCTTCGCAAGATGGAAGCCGCCGGGTGTGAAGTCGAGGCAGGGGCAGATTGGTTGCGGGTCCGTGGCCCGGAACGGGCCGAACCGGTCGACTTCGCCACCCTCCCTTACCCGGGCTTTCATACGGACATGCACCCGCAGATGGTTGCGTTTCTGGCAACGGCGGGCGGGACGTCGATCACTACCGAGAACGTGTATGCATCCCGATTCAGATACATCGGCGAGCTGAACCGGATGGGGGCGGACGTCCACTCGGACGGGCAGCACGTGGTGATTCGTGGGGTCGACCGGCTCAGCGGCTGCGAGGTAGACGGCTGTGACATCCGAGCCGGAGCGGCGATGGTGCTTGCCGGGCTTGGCGCGGAAGGTGAAACCGTCGTTACCGAAGCGCAGCACATCGACCGGGGATACGACGGCTTCGTGGCCAAGCTGGCATCGCTCGGAGCCGCAGTCGGGCGCTCATGAGGAGAGCGGAGGTCGAAGGGCCCATCCTCCGGCAGAGCAGGGCCGTGCGGCTCGCCGTCCGGGTGCTGGTTGTAGCGCTGGTGCTGGTCGGGATCGGGGCTGTGCCGGCGGCGGCCTCGGAGGAAATCGAACGGGTGCGGCTGATTCCCGAAGATGGAGGGTCGGTGGTCATCGACGAGAGAATCTACGAAGGGCCCGTGGATGTCGAGTCGTACCAGAGCGGCCTGGGCGTCGTCGAAGTCATTCCCATGGACCAGTACCTCTTGGGGATTCGCGAAGTGCCGTTCGGATGGCCCGAGGAAGCACTGCGTACCCAGGTTGTGGCGGCTCGAACCTACGCCGCCTGGACGCTGGCCGGAGGCAGGTCCGAAACCGGGGCCAAATACGGCTACGACATCTGTGCCACCAGCAGGTGCCAGGTCTACAAGGGCACAGCGGATCTCGACACCGCGCTCGGGGCGCGCTGGAAGGCAGCAGTGCAGGACACGAGTGGTCAGATCCTGGTGGCGCGAGGGGCCCCGGCCCAGGCGTTGTACTCGTCGAGTTTCGGTTCGACGTCGCTCGGGAACCAATCGGTGTGGGGTGGCGACCCGGTTTCGTACCTGCAGCCGGTCAGCAGCCCGGAGGTCGGGATCGCACCCTTCGCCGAGTGGACCGTGGTGGTGCCGATCGATTCCTTCCTGGAGATGTTGCGCCGGGGCGGGTTCGATGTTGGCTCCCAACTCGAGGCCGTGCGAATGGACGACGGCGAAGGGCGCGACCCAGCCGAGTTGGTAGTGAACACTGCGGATGGGGTCACCCGGGTACCTGCGACGCGCGTGCGATCGACCTTTAACCGGTGGGGGCCGCGCCTCTATCCAAGTTCGTTCCCGGTCGTGACGCCCAAGGGCAACAGATACCCGCAGACGATTCTGTCCTACGCGTTCGACGTGGAGATGCGGCCGGCGCCGCTGCTCTTCCGTCCGGGGTTCGTCCGCGTCGCAGATGTGCCTGTGGGCGGCAGCGTGGTCATCTCCGGAGAAGGGTGGGGTCACGGAGTGGGGCTGAGTCAATGGGGCGCCCGGATCATGGCCGATCAAGGCGCTGCGTACACCGAGATCCTGGGCCACTATTACGGCGGCCTGCAGCCGACGCAGGCGGGCGAGCTGATTCCAACAGTTGTGCGCGTCGGGCTTGTGGCCGGCAGGCCGGTCGTTGGGATCGAGATCGTTGGACCGGTGGCTCTCGAGGTCAACGGCATCCCGGCAGGATCGATGGCCTCAGGGACATGGTTGCTCCACGCCGATGGAGACGAGGTCTTGCGCGCCTCTCCGGTATCGGCTCGGGTGGTTTCGGAGCTCCTCCGGCGTCCCTGGCCACGGTGATGGTGCGGTTCGCATCGCAGCGTTGGAATTCTCCTACACTGGTAGTGCAAAACCGGAATGCCCTTCGGTAGGACATCGTTGACGATCACGCACGAGGAAAGTGGCCCATGTCCGACGACGCCGTCCAGAGTTCGATTATCGAGGTGGCTTCGCCGCGCGACGCCACTCCAGCACCGTTGTCGGGAGAGAGTGACATCGACGCCGAGATTCTGGCGGAGACCCTGGAGTACATCCGCCCCGCACTCCAGGCAGACGGGGGTGACCTCGTGTTGCTGGGCACCGAAGGATCCAGAGTCTCGCTCCAACTCGTCGGTGCATGTGGGGGGTGCCCCATGTCTACGATGACGCTTACTGCGGGAATCGAGCGGATCTTGCGCGAGCGGGTACCCGGGGTCGAAGAGGTCGTTGCGATCTGAGCCCGAGGTGGTGAAGGGTCCTCCTATCCTGCGGCTGATGCCCGTCGATACCGATCCAGCCGATCTTGTCTCTCTGGCGCGCGGTGGCGATCGTCGCGCACTGGCGCGAGCCATTTCGATCGTCGAGGACCGGAGGGCAGGGAGAGGCGAAATCCTGGCCGCCGCGTTTCCTGCGACGGGCCGCGCCTGGACCACGGGACTCACCGGTGCTCCCGGCGCCGGGAAATCCACCTTGACCGATGCGCTCATCGGACGAGTTCGCGCAGACGCGACCGAAGTGGCGGTGCTGGCCGTTGACCCATCGAGTCCGTTCACAGGTGGCGCGATTCTCGGCGATCGGGTGCGGATGCAGGATCACGTGGATGACGGGGGTGTCTACATCCGATCGATGGCGAGCCGCGGCCACCTGGGAGGTGTTGCTGAAGCGACACCGCAGGTGATTTCGCTGCTCGACGGAACCGGCTTCCCCGAAGTGTTGGTGGAGACCGTCGGAGTCGGCCAGGCGGAGGTAGAAATCGCAGCTAACGCGGACACCACGGTGGTGGTGCTCAACCCCGGTTGGGGTGACAGCATCCAGGCAGCCAAGGCGGGTCTGCTCGAGATCGGCGACATCTTTGCAATCAACAAGGCGGATCGACCTGGCCTCAACGACACCATGCGCGACCTCAAGCAGATGCTGGAGCTCGGCGATCACGGCGCCTGGTGGCCTCCGGTCGTACCGACGATTGCGTCCGCAGGGGAGGGGGTTGAAGAACTCTGGGAGCGTGTGGTCGAGCACCGCGAACATCTGGTGGCTTCCGGAACCCTGCAGAACTCGCGCACCGAAAGGCTGCTTTCGAGCATCGACGCCGCGATTGCTGCTGAGCTCACCAACCGGGTCGATCAGATTCGGGCAGGCGCCGCCTGGCCCGACGTCGCTGCGCTCGTACTGGAACGTTCGCTCGACCCCTGGAGTGCGGCTCGGCAACTTCTCGGCGAGGCCTGACGAGACGGCTCTTTCTTGCCGGAGACGATCGCAAGCGTAAGCCTGGTGAGCGGCACCGAGCCGGTAGCCTGATGGCCGTCACATCGAGAGGAGTGTCATGAGCCTGGTGGACTATGTGCTGGAGGGTGACGTTGCCCGGATCACGTTGAACCGTCCGCCGGTGAACGCGCTCAACTCGGAGCTGACCTCGGACATCGCGGCGGCGCTGACGCTTGCCACGGACCCTGGGGTGCGAGCAGTAGTCATTCACGGCAACCGCCACTTCGCCGCAGGGGCAGACATCACACGGTTCGTGGACTCGTTCGATTCGGAAGAGGAGCTGCAAGCTTCGGAGGTGGCCGCGGTTGCCCACCAGTTGGAGCAGCTCCAGAAGCCGGTTATCGCGGCAATCTGTGGGTATGCCCTCGGTGGTGGGCTCGAACTCGCCATGGGGGCCGACTTCCGATACGTCGCCGACGACGCCAGAGTTGGACAGCCCGAGATTCTGCTCGGCCTCATTCCCGGGGCAGGCGGAACCCAGCGGCTCCCACGGCTCATCGGCTACCAGGCGGCCAAACGGCTGAACATGTCGGGCCGGCACGTGCCGGCCGCCGAGGCGCTCGACCTCGGGATTGCAGATCTGGTGGTGCCTGCCGACCAACTGATCGAGCGTGCGATGGAAGATGCCACTAGGTGGGCAGCCGGCCCCACCCGTGCGTACGCTGCGTTGAAGCGTGCGATGGCGGACGGGTACGGTCGACCCATGGAAGAGGCGCTGGGTGTCGAACGAGCTGCATTCAACGATTGCTTTCGTACTCGGGACGCCAAGGCAGGCATTCTGGCGTTCATCGATAAGGGAACCCCCGAGTTCACCGGAACGTAGCAGGGTGACGCCGCGGCGCGGGCTGGCGCAGACTCGACGCCTACGCGGGGAACGCCGTTACGCTCGCGCCGATGGACACCGTGGACGTGCTGGTTTGGGTGCGCAGGGTCGGGCTCGCCGTGCTCGGCCTTGTCGCTCTCGTCTATCTGGCCGGAATCTGGCACTACTCCAACGTCATCGAGGAACGCCTGCTCATACCCGAGGGGGTTGTCACCGAACCTCGCTTCCAGGTGGTGTCCGTCGATGATGCCCGTGTCATCTTGCAGCGCAACGAGGACACAGAGCGTGAGGGCGTGTGGGGGCTCTCCGGTCCGAATGGCTACGGCCGTATCTCGAGCGTTCTGGCAGTCGGCGGCAACGACGTGGAACGTGCTTTCGTCGTGCTCGATGGTACTTTCGAGCCCGGTGACGCCGTCGGCATCGACCAGTACGCCCATCAGGGTGATCCGCTTACGGCGCTCGACATTCCGTTCGAGGAGGTCCGGGTCGCGGGTGAGCGGGGCGTCAACCCGGCGTGGGTGATCGAAGGCCGCCGGGATACTTGGGTCGTGATTGTGCACGACAAGGGCACAGACGAGCGGCGCCAGGCACTCCGCGTGCTGCCTCCGCTGCGCGAGGCCGGCTATCCGGTCCTCGTCGCGAGCTATCGAAACGACGAGGGAGCGGCCCCCAGTGAATCCGGACGCCTGGCATGGGGACTGGAGGAGTGGGCAGATGTGGAAGCGGCGGTGCGCTTTGCCCAGACGCGAGGAGCCGAAGAGTTCGTACTCGTCGGCTACGGCATGGGGGCAGAAATCGCCTCGATGTTCCTTCACGAGTCTGAGCTTGCGGGGCAAGTGGTGGGCGTGGTGTTCGATGCACCAACCCTCGATCCGGTTGCGCTGATCGACGACGGCATCCCATGGCTGTTTGCCGGCGGCGCCAGGGCCATTGCGGGTGTGCGGTTCGGTATGGCGTGGGATGAACTCGACCAGGTAGCACGGGTCGACGAGTTCGACCCATCGATACCCATCTTGCTCATGCACGGCGCCATCGACGCGACAGCACCGGTACGAGTCAGCGACGAGTTCGCGGCGGCTGCGGCGCATGTGCAGTACGAGCGGCTTGCCGACGCTGACCACATGTACGCGTGGAATGTCGGCCCGGTTGCCTACGAGGGTGCATTGGTCCGGTTTGCCGACTCGGTGGCAACCACGTCGCCAACCTCTTGACCCCGGCGGGCGCGGCTCACCCCTCGGGCTTCGCTGCCCACCGCAACAGGCGCTTCGCTACGATCTGGTGACGCCGCAACCAGGAGTACGCCCTGACTGAATACCGAGTCGAGAAGTCGATTGCCGCCTCCCCCGGCACGATCTGGCAGATCCTGATCGACGCCCCCATCTATGCAGAGTGGAATCCCGCCGTGCAGGAGATCGAGGGAGTGATCGCTCCCGGCGAGAAACTCAAGCTGACCGCGACGGTCAACCCTGGTCGTTCCTTCCCGCTCAAAGTCACCGAGTTCACTCCACCGAAGTCGATGACCTGGACCGGAGGAATGCCACTTGGCATGTTCAAGGGGGTGCGGACCTTCACACTCGATCCCCAGGCGGATGAAACCACCACATTCACCATGCACGAGGCGTATGACGGGTGGATGGCGGGACCGATGACGAGCAGGATGCCGGACCTCACCGAGTCATTCGAGCAGTTCGCGACCGGGCTCAAGGCGAAGGCTGAAGGCGGCCGGGGTTAGTCGGTGGCGGATTGGGGCTCGATAACGGTGCGAATCCCCGGTCCGTAGCCTTCCATCGCGTCCATCACGCGGTTCACCCCAACCGCGTCGAGCGGAATTCGCCCGGTCACTACCCGATCGAGCGAGAGTCGACCGGCCTCAGCGATGGCGAAGACTTCATGGATTTCTTCGAGCAGGTGATCGTTGGAGCCGATCAGTTCGACCTCGCGAGTGATGAGATCGGCAAACGGGTCGAGCGCCGTGGTGCCGTGAGTCAGTCCAACCGAGACGACTCGCCCACCGGGTGGGGCGGCGTCGATCGCGGTCCGCAACACGTCGAGTGATCCCACGAGGTCGAGCGCAACGTCAGCTCCGCCGGCTTCGCGCAGCACTTCTCCGGCACGATCTGAGAAGATTGGAGCGGCGCCGAGGTCTGCCGCGGTGGCGAGCCGAATCTCGTCGATGTCCACGGCAAACACATGAACCGCACCCAGGGCACTCGCCAGCTGCACCGCCGACATGCCGAGGCCACCAACACCGAAAACCGCCACCGATTGACCTGGCTCGAGGCGACCCTGGTGGAGTGCGTGGAGGGCGGTGGCGGTGGAGCACATCATCACCGCGGCATGGGGGGTGGGGATCACATCCGGAATCGGAACCGCATTGCGGGCAGGCACGGTGATCGTGTCTGCGAACCCACCCTGTCTGGTGACACCGAGCATGTCGTAGGTTTCGCAGAACTGCTCGCCGTATCGTTCGCACCGCACGCAGGTACCGCAGCTGATCACGTAGTGCAGCGCCACTCTGGTGCCGATGAGCTGGTTTGAGACACCCTCGCCGACGGCGGTGATCGTGCCCGCGGTCTCGTGACCCGGCACCACCGGCAACGTGTCGAGCTCGCGGAGTCCGCTGCGGTAGTGGACGTCGGAGTGGCAAATGCCTGCGGCTTCGACGCTGAGCTGGACCTCACCGGGGCCCGGCGGAACGGTTGGCGCATCGACGAATTCCAGCGGATTGCCTGCCCGGGTGAGTTGCAGTGCTCGCGTGATGACCTCCTCGGCGTGTCCCAGCGTACGCGATCGATGCGGTCGTCCCGCCGCCGCCGTCGCTCGGTCCGTATGGGACACTTACTGCATGCTGTACCTCGATCACGCCGCGACGACGCCACTTCGTCCGGAGGCAAGGGCGGCCGCCGAGCCTTTCCTCGATGCCGATTTTGGGAATCCCTCGGGGGTGCATGGAATCTCGCGCCGCGCCAAGAACGCGGTGGAGGCCGCCCGCGAACAGGCTGCCGCGCTGCTTGGAGCGTCCCATCCGCTCGAGATCGTATTCACCGGCGGCGGGACCGAAGCAGACAATCTCGCCGTCGCAGGAGCCGCCCTGGCGGCAGCGGGTCGCCGTGGGGTGGTGACGAGCGCAGTCGAGCACAAGGCAGTGCTCGACACGGCCGACTTCGTGTCCCGCCTCGAGGGCCGGATTGAGATCGTCGGCGTAGACGAAGCAGGACTTGTCGACCCGGAGCGTTTGGCAGGCGCGGTGAGCGATGACACTGCGGTGGCTTCCGTCATGCTGGCGAACAACGAGGTGGGCACCATCCAGCCGGTACCCGAGATAGCAGCCGCCGTCCACGGCCGCGATCGCCGGGTGCTGGTGCACACCGATGCTGTGCAGGCATTCATTTCCGAGCCGGTCGCAGTGTCGACCACTGGAGCAGATCTGATAGCGCTCGCTGCGCACAAGTTTGGAGGGCCCAAGGGCGTGGGCTTGCTGTACGTGCGAAACGGAGTCGAACTCGAGCCGCTCATCCACGGCGGCGGTCAGGAACTCGGCCGCCGTTCGGGTACCCACAACGTGGCAGGCATCATTGCGATGGTGGCTGCGATGCAGGCGGCCGCGGAGGATCGGGAGGGCTTCCGAGGTCGAGTGGCGGCTGCTCGGGACCGGTTCGAAGAGGTGCTGCTCGACAAGCTGCCGGGGGTGACCGCGACGGCAGCCGGCGCACCGCGTCTGGTGCAACACAGCCACCTGCGATTTCCCGGCATGCGGAGCGAGACGATGCTGATTCGGCTGGATGCCGCAGGGATCGCGGCTGCCGCCGGTTCGGCGTGTCAGTCGGGAGCGATCGAACCTTCTCATGTGCTCGCCGCGATGGGTTTCAGTCCTGAAGAAGCCGCGGAGTGCGTCCGGTTCACCTTCGGCTGGCCCAACGTAGCCGCCGACGGAGAACGGGCCGCGCTGGCGGTGATTGATGTGGCCGGAGCGATGCGATGAGCCCCAAGCCGCGCGCCCTCGTGGCCATGTCGGGCGGCGTGGACAGTTCGGTAGCTGCCGCGCTGATGCTGGAGAGCGGTTACGACGTGGTCGGAGTGACTCTGAAGCAGTGGGAGGGACCGAAGGGCGAGATGCCCACCGCCGGATGTTGCACTGTCGCGGACGCCGAGGATGCCCGCCGTGCCGCGGCCCAGCTCGACATCCCGTACTACGTGCTCGACTACGTCGACGAGTTTCGCACCGCGGTGGTAGATCGGTTCGGAGAGGCATACCTGGAGGGTCGCACGCCCAACCCCTGCATCGAGTGCAACCGTCGCGTCCGCTTCCACGCACTCTTCGACCGCACCCAGGAGTTGGGGTGCGACGTACTCGTGACCGGACACCACGCCCGCGTGAAGCGACGCAATGGAGAATTCCGCCTCCTCAAGGCCGTCGACGCAGGCAAGGACCAGTCCTATGTACTGCACATGCTGGGGCAGACGGAGCTGGCAAGGATTCGGCTCCCGGTCGGCGAGATGACCAAGGCCGCGGTCCGGGAAAGAGCAGCGGAACTCGGCTTGCGAACGGCAGACAAGCCAGACTCGCAGGACATCTGCTTCGTCGGCAATGGTGATTATCGCGACTTCCTTCGCGAATACTTCCCGGAAGCAGCGCAACCCGGCATGGTGGTGGATACGCAGGGTGAGATCCTCGGATCTCACGCAGGCACGGTGGATTTCACCATCGGCCAGCGAAAAGGTCTTGGCGTTGCCCTCGGAGAGCCCCGGTACGTCGTTGACATCAACCCGAAGAGCGCGACCGTCGTGATCGGGCGCAAGGCTGAGCTCCTCGTCGCCGGCTGTGTGGTGACCGACGGGAGCCTGGTGGCGGACGACGCGGTGTTGCCTGCGGCGGTCGAGGTGAAGGTGCGCTACCGGGCCGAGCCGGTGCCGGCGCAGGCCACGGTGGGAGAAGAAGGTTCCTGGCAAGTCATGTTTGACCAACCACAGGATGGGATCGCTCCGGGTCAGGCCGCAGTGTTGTACGCAGGAGACGAGGTCCTGGGCGGGGGGACCATTGCCGAGGCAATCCGTTGATCGGGGCCACCGTTGACGAGTGAACACACGGCAACGCGAGCCGCCGAACTGCGCGACCAGATCCACCGCGCCAACTACAGATACCACGCGCTCGACGACCCCGAGATCGCGGACGCCGAGTACGACACCCTGGTACGCGAACTGATCGCTCTGGAGACGGCGCACCCGGAACTGGTGACTCCGGACTCTCCGACCCAGCGAGTTGGGGGTCCGGTCAGCGGTGCGTTCGCACCCGTCGCGCACCGCGAGCGGATGTTCTCGCTGGACAACATCGAATCCGCCGCCGAACTGGAGTCCTGGATCTCGCGACTGGCCCGAGTCCTCGGCCATGAACCGGCCGGCTTTGCGACGGAACTGAAGATCGACGGACTAGCCGTATCTCTCACCTATGCAGATGGATTGCTCATCCAGGGGGCGACCCGGGGCGACGGGGTCACCGGAGAGGACATCACTGCCAACGTACGGACGATCGAAGGCATCCCGCTGCGTCTCCAGGGGGAGGCACCACCGTTGTTGGAGGTCCGCGGCGAGATCTACCTGCCGCTCACGGAGTTCGAAGCGCTCAACCGGCGTCAGGCAGAGCTGGGGGAGCGGCCGTACATCAACCCGCGCAATACCGCAGCAGGCTCGGTTCGTCAGAAGGATCCTGCGATCACGGCTTCGCGGAACCTGGCGATCTGGGTCTACCAGCTCGGGTACGTCGAGGGTGGCCCTGTCTTGTCGAGCCACGTCGAGACGATGTCATGGCTGGGCGAGTTGGGGTTCAGGATCAACCCGAAGTCCCGCCTCATTTCGGACGGGCAAGGGGTGGTCCGGTACGTGGCTTCCGCACTCGCGGGCCGCCACGCCAACGATTACGAGATCGACGGGGTGGTGGTCAAACTGGACGCCCTGGCCGATCAGGCCGAACTCGGTTTCACCGCCAAAAGTCCGCGCTGGGCGATGGCCTACAAGTTCCCACCCGAGGAGCAGACCACTGTGCTCGCGGACATCCAGATCAACGTGGGTCGCACCGGTGCGGTGACGCCGTTTGCGGTTCTCGAGCCCGTGTTCGTGGGCGGCGTCACGGTGACGAACGCCACGTTGCACAACGAGGGCGAATTGCATCGTAAGGACGTGAGGATCGGCGACACCGTGATCGTGCGCCGCGCCGGCGACGTGATTCCCGAGGTGGTGGCTCCCGTGCGGTCGCGTCGACGCCGGGGCGCAAGGATCTGGCGGATGCCGCAGCGGTGCCCATTCTGTGGCAACCCGATCGTTCTACCCGAAGGCGAGGCGAAACACCGTTGCACGGGGGGCTATAGCTGTCCGAGCCGATTACGGGAGTACCTCTACCACTTCGCCGGCCGCTCCGGGATGGATATCGAAGGCATGGGATATCAGACGGTGGATCTGCTGCTGAGCAAATCGCTCATCGAAGATCCGGCAGACATCTTCATTCTTGCCTATGACGATCTGATCCAATTCAAGGGCTGGGGCGAGCTTTCGGTCAACAAGTTGCTCGCGGCGATCGATGCCGCGCGAGATCGGCCGCTGGGTCGGCTACTCACGGCGCTCGGCATCCGGATGGTCGGTGGGACCGTGGCCCGGATTCTGGCTGCCGAGTTCGGCTCGCTCGATCGCTTGATGAACACATCGGTCGAGGAGATCTCAGCCATCGACGGCGTGGGTGCCGAGATCGCAGGTTCGGTGCGCGACTGGAGCAACCAACCCGAGAACGTCGAACTGGTCGGCAAGCTGCGCAACGCCGGGGTGCGGCTGGAGGACCCCGCGCTCGAGCCACAGCCGGGCGGTGATCTCCTTGCCGGGGTGACACTCGTCGTCACCGGGACCCTCGAAGGGTTCAGCCGGGACGAGGCCAAAGCCGCGGTGGAGTCTCGCGGCGGCAAGGTCACGGGATCGGTTTCGGGCCGGACCTCGGCCGTGGTGGCGGGAGCGTCACCCGGTACGAAGGTCACGAGAGCAGAACTGCTGGAAGTCCCGGTGCTCGACGAGGCGGCATTCGTTGAGCTGCTGGAGAGGGGATTCCCGCCCGACTGACCCGTTCGTTGGTCGGTCACTGCACGCGGAATGTCCAGCGGTAGGAGCCGGGGTCGGCGAAACCCGCGATACGTCGCCACTCGATCTCGATGGCGTGCACGCCGGGGGTCCATGCGGCAAACGTAGCGGTCGGTCCTGGAGCCCAGCGGTAGATCCCCGTCGGCTCGGTGAACGCGATTTCGGTGTCTGGAATCACCACTCCGTCGATGGTGAGGACGATGGAGTAGCCGACCTGCATATCGATCAGCAGGTTCGTCTGCCGTTGCACGATTGCGCCGTCTGTGGGCTCAACGCGTTCTACGGGTCCGGGAAGCGCAGGCGCCGGGCTATCCGGAGTGAGGAGGACGGCAAACACCACGATCGCGGCCAGTGCGAGACCGAGGGCAAGGAAGACGATGCGATACATGGTTGTG
Source organism: uncultured Acidimicrobiaceae bacterium (assembly GCA_964397045.1). GTDB lineage: Bacteria > Actinomycetota > Acidimicrobiia > Spongiisociales > UBA5794 > CAYNHF01. Next base: position 70,320 of record CAYNHF010000006.1, read on the forward strand.
CTCACGGCGCGGCATGTTACGTACGTCTGCCTGCTGTGAGACGGCAGACGACTAGCGTTGCCGCATGCAGCTCAACCCCGTGCTGGAGAACCTCGGGGCCTACCCGATCGCGACCGTCCACGAACGAGCCCAGGCTCTGCGTGACGCCGGCGTCAAGGTCTTCGACTTCTCGATCGGCGACCCACGCGAGCCGACTCCCGAGTTCATCGTGGCTGCGCTCAAAGATGGCGTGCCTGCGGTTTCGCAGTACCCGCTCACGGCCGGCCTACCGGAACTGCGTGGCGCTGTGGCGGACTACGTGCAGAGGCGTTTCGGCGTCACGGTCGATGCGGCAACTCAGGTGATTCCCACGTCGGGATCCAAGGAGGCGATCTTCAGCACTCCGCTGGCATTCATCGACGCGGCGAGCGCAGACACCGTGGTCTACCCGACTCCCGGGTACCCGGTGTACGAGCGGGGCGCCCGCTTCGCAGGGGCTACGGTGCATCCGGTCGAGCTCGCGGACGACTTTGTGATGCGTGCCGACGATGTTCCTGATGAGGTGTGGGAACGCACTCGTATGGTCTGGACCTGCACTCCCAACAACCCGACGGGGGCGGTGACGAACGCCGCCGATCTCGATGCGCTCCTCACCCGCGCCCGGACACACGACGCGCTGTTCCTGTCCGATGAGTGCTACGCCGACATCTATGAGACAGACGTGTATCCCACCGGTCCAGCTTCAGCGCTCCAGGTTGCCGGGGAGGGTGCCTCAGGTCTGCTCTGCTACCTGAGCTGCTCTAAACGATCCGGGATGACCGGCTACCGGTCGGGGGCCATCGTCGGTGATGAGCGGGCGATCGCGGCGCTGAAGCGGCTCCGCACGACCACCGGCACCGCCTCGCCCGACTTCGTGCAAGCGGCCGCGGTAGCTGCCTGGTCTGACGATGTCCACGCCGCGGCACGGCGAGACCTGTTTGCCAGGAAGCGCAAGATCGTTCGTGCGGCCTTCGATGCCGCCGGGGTCAAGACGGTCGAGTCGCACGCGGGGTTGTACCTGTGGGTTGCCGTGGATGATGACCTCGCAGCTGCTGCCTCGCTGCTGGAGGCGGGTGTCGTCGTGTCTCCGGGCCGCTTCTTCGGACCGGGTGGGGAAGGGTTCCTTCGCCTTGCCCTCGTACCTTCGCTCGAGGACTGCGCGGAAGCAGCAGACATCGTGCTGCGGAGCCTTGCCTGATGAGCGACCGTGCAGCCATCGAAGCCGCGTTTGCCGATCTCGAGCGCCTCGACGAGGCCGCGGATGCGGTCGCCCACACGATCGCCGCGCTGGACACCGGTCGGTTGCGTGTTGCGGAGAAGGTCGATGGTGAGTGGGTTGTCAACGTATGGGTCAAGGAAGCGATCATGCTGTACTTCCGGCTCTCCGGCCTCGAAACGACCCACGCCGGCCCGTTCGAGTACCACGACAAGATCCCGACGAAGCAGGCGCTGGCCGATCAAGGAATCCGGGTGGTGCCACCCGGGACGGTCCGCTATGGCGCCTTCTGTGAACCGGGTGTCGTGATCATGCCCGGGTACGTCAACATCGGCGCCTACGTCGGGTCGGGGACGATGGTGGACACGTGGGCGACCGTGGGGAGTTGTGCTCAGATCGGTACCGATGTACACCTGTCGGGTGGGGTCGGGATCGGTGGTGTCCTAGAGCCTCCCGGAGCCCTGCCCGTGATCATCGAAGACGGGGCCTTCATCGGATCTCGCAGCATCGTGGTGGAAGGCGTCGTGATCGAGGCGGGCGCGGTCCTCGGTGCCAACACTACCGTCACGTCGTCGACGCCCATCATCGACGTTACCGGGCCGGAGCCGGTGGAGACCCGGGGCCGGGTACCTGCCAATGCAGTTGTGGTTCCGGGCACCCGACCCAAGGCCTTTCCTGCGGGCACGTATGACCTGCAGTGTGCGCTCATCATCGGCAGCCGCTCGGAATCGACAGACCGTAAGACGTCGCTCAACGACGCGCTGCGCACTTTCGAGGTGCCGGTGTGAGGAGTCTGGAATCAACCCTCGTTGAGCTGGTGGATACGCCGTCTGTCACCGGCTCCGAGGCGCAGATCTGCACCCTCATCGCGAGCCGGCTGTTGCCGATCTGGACGATGGCCGGCGTGCAGCGTTTCGGAGATTCGATTGTCGTCGGGCAGCGCACCGGCAGACCGCTCGTTGCGCTGTACGGCCATACGGACACGGTCCCGTCACAAGGGAATGATTCGGCGCATGTCGAAGCAGGGCGTCTCTTCGGGTTGGGAGCCAGCGACATGAAGTCGGGAGTCGCGGTGATGATCCACCTCCTGGAGGATGCCGAGGTGCGTAGTGGCCCCTACGACGTCGTCGGCGTGTTCTACGACAAGGAAGAAGGGCCCTCCGCCGAAAACGGCCTCGAGGGGGTGTTGAATGCCGCTCCCTGGCTCGAGGACAGCGAACTGGCGATCGTGCTGGAGCCAACCGACCTTTCCTTGGAGCTTGGCTGCAACGGCACGCTGAATGCCGACGTGGTCTTCCACGGCCACGCAGCCCACAGTGCGCGTCCCTGGCTGGGCGTCAACGCCGTCACCAAAGCCGGCGACTGGCTGGCCCGCCTCGATGCCAGAGCACCTCAACCCGTGGCTATCCGCGGACTCGAGTACCTCGAGGTCTTCTCGGTGACCAGGGCGGCCGGTGGAATTGCCAACAATGTCATTCCGGCTTCGTTCACTGTGAACCTGAATCATCGTTTTCCGCCGATCTACTCGATCGAGCAGGCGGAAGCGCGGCTGCGCGAAGTCGCCGCGGATGCGGACGAAGTGACAATCACCGACCGCGGTCCTGCCGGCATCGTGCCGCTCGACAACGCCCTCGCCGAGCGGCTCGAACGGCTCGCGGGGGGAAGAGTGGCCGCCAAACAGGGCTGGACCGACGTTGCCAGGCTATCGAGCCGGGACATCGACGCGGTCAACTACGGCCCAGGAGAGGTAGCGCTGGCCCACCAGCCCGGTGAGTCCGTGTCGCTCCAGAACCTCGAGGCGGCGTTCACCGCCCTCAAGACGCTCCTGACGGAGTAGGCGGTGGTGCCGGTGCCGTCTCCGGCTCGAATGTGAGCAGGGGGAGGAACCACGCGACCAGGGGCCCCATCCCGAATGCGAACACGACGGTACCTACGCCGACGGTGCCACCGAGAAGCCACCCGAGGACCAGCACCGTGATCTCGAGTCCGACGCGGACCCGTCCGATCGGGTACCCGCGCCTGGCCAGTCCGGTCATCAGCCCATCGCGCGGCCCGGGGCCGAGACCGGCACCGATGTAGAAGCCGGACCCGATACCGATGAGCAGCACTCCGACCAGCATCATGGTGGTTCGGATCCACAGCGGTTCCCCGCCGTAATCGAAGACGAACAACGTCGCGTCGATCACCAGCCCAATCAGGATCACGTTCAGGACCGTCCCCAGGCCGATCCGTTCTCGCAGCGGGATCCACAGCAGCAGCACAAAGAGCCCTGTGATGATGCCCACGGTGCCGATGGGGACTCCGGTTTGCTCTGCGATTCCCTGGTGCAGCACTTCCCAAGGTGAGAGGCCGAGACCAGCCATCACCATGATCGCGATCCCCAGGCCGAACAGCACGAGGCCGAAGATCAGGCGGGCGAGCCGGCGGCCCATCCGGGCCCGGGGTCGGGGGGACATGGGCTGGAGGCTAGAGACATCCGGGCGCACCGATGGCGGGGTAGGGACCCCGCCATCGTTCTCTTTCACCCAGTCCGAAATCGGGGGCTTGCGGCTCTGTCTACGGGTGCGTGGCTTGTGCGGTCCAGCGGATCGTGCCCCACGGCTCGCCGCCACTCGGCGGTGCGGTCGTGATGATGGCCGCGGTATCGACAACAAACGCCAGTGATCGGACTTCGGTGTTCGCCATCGGGATCTGAGTATTCGTGCTGTTCACGTTTCCCGCCACCACGGTGAGCATCAGCTCCCATTGGCCAGAAGGCGGAAGCGTGGTGATGGCCGCGGGGTCGATCGTCGACATGTAGATGGCAACGTCGATGTCGTTCCATACGCTGGAAGGAACGGACGGCTCCAATACGGCTCCACCGAATGCGTCGTTCTCGCCGACGAGGGTGACGTCCAGAACGTGGCCACACGAATTCAGGATGTGGACTGCATCCGAATAGATGAGCCGGTCTCCGGCGAATCCCTCGAGACCCACGGTCTCCTGGAGCAGAGAGACGCCTCCTCCGGCGATCGTTCGGTTGCCGTCGAAGGCCACATAGCCGGAGGTGTTGAGGGTGTCCGTCCCCGCGACCTTGGTGAAGCACGCTGCGTTCAAATCGAGTTCAGCTGCCATGAAGTTCTGAGTTACCACGGCGGCTGCCGCCGGCACTGCGATCATCATCAGCGCAATGATGATCGCCGCTGATCGACGGGTCATGCGTAGTTTCATGTTTGTCTTTCCTCCATGGCGTCTTCCCATGCCGCCAGCGGCATATAGCTTCTCTCTTCATCGGCCACATAGCGTGGGATCTTGAGCAGGAGAATCAGCAGCCCGACTCCTATGAGAAGCTCGAACACTGTGATCCACGCCAAGTCCCAGCGAACGACTTGCGACCACGCAAAGTGTCTGACGGTCTCCAGGAGGAAGGTTTCGAAGGTGAGAACCAGCCCCAGAGCGATGCCCAGGATGCGCATTCGCGTCCAGCGCGGGCGGACCGTCGGGATGACCATCAGTACGACGGCGGCAAAGGCCATGCCCACCGTCGACATCGTCACGATGGTGGTGAAGGTGACTGGGTCCGCCACGATCGCGAAGTACGGCACGAAACCCCATCCGAAGCGGACCCCGATGGTGGCGCCTTCGAAATTGGCGATCAGGAGTACCCAGGCGACCTTGGCCATGAGCACGGTCAGGCTGGCGATCGCGGCGGCCCAGACGAGTTCCTCGTAGCGCGGTTCATCTATCGTCGGAATCTCGGCCGAGATTCCGGATTCGGGTTCGTAGCCCCCTGGAACGAGGGGCGCGGCGAGATGTTCGAGAGAGGGCGCTTCGTGCGCTTGTGGGTCTTGAACTTCCATCAGGAGTCCCTGAGCTCGACTGTGCTGTCTCCTTGCATGAATATCGACCCCGGGCCTGCGACATTGAGCTGCCAGCGAGTTTCGATTGCCACGGCTGGTCCTGCAGTCTTGTGGTGGTCAAAGACGATCGAGTGGGGAGAGGCCGGGTCGAATGGGATCGAGGTGGGGCTCGCGACGGACTCGGTCCACTGGACGGAGTCGAGGCCGGTCGCGACATTCTCCAGGCGAAGGGCCCCCGAGGCCAGACTGGTCCAATCACCGCCCATGACGAGAAGCTGAGAGGTACCGACCGCGCCCGCATCGCTGCGCACTCGCACTAGGTACGTTGTCAGCGGGCTGGCGGTTGGATCGACCACTACCAGCGATGCAGGAGCTCCGGCACCGCGAGCGACGAGTGGCAAGGTGTGGTCGACCGCAATCCGATCGATCTGGGGGCTCGTCCCCACCCGATCCGAGGTTGTCATCGTGATCTGAAGCCGGAGGTAGCGATCGCCATCGTGATCGAAGTCGAGCACGGAAGGCAGATCCCCGATCGTCCAGTAGTCCGTAGTGAGCCCATTTGGTCCCACGAAATCGAATGGCCCGGGTGTGGCCGCCGTCGCCACGCGGATTTCGAGTGTGCCGAGGGCGGGGTCGATGCCGGCGAAATCGATCTCCCCGTAAATGCCACTACCGGTGGTGCCGGTGTCGATGTCATCGCTCGTCCACACGCCGCTCGGTTCGTAGAGGCCCTCCGGGGATCCTGCGCTCGAAACTGCGGGGGCCGGATAGGTGTACTGACGACCCTGTTTCATTCCGATCAGAACCTTCTCGTCGCTGGTCGTGTTGGCCTCGAAATACCCGTAGAAGGCCGTCCCATTCGAGCTGAGGTGGATGCCCCGCGCACCTCCTGCCGCAGTGGCTGTCGAGTCGAGGCCCTTGCCGGGGCCGGTGCCCGTACATGCGAACGTTCGGGTTCCACCGCTCGGTGCCGTCAGCGTGATCTGTTCAGATCCGCCGATGCAGCTCGTGGCGATGTACTGGGAGGAACCGGAGACCCAGTAGTCCTTGTTCAGCTCCCTCCCGGGGAGGAAGACCGTTGATTCGTTGCCGTCACCGTCATCCTGCTGCAGCGCCCCGACGCGGCCGGCACCGACGACCCGCCAGGCGTCTGCCGGGCCGCCCCCCGCGACGCCCCCGCCTGCCACCTCGGTGCTGAAGCCCGCAGTCAAGGTGGCAGTGAGGCCGCCACCTGCCGAGTCGGTGTAGGAGGCGGTATCGGTGGTGAGCGACCCCAGCCGCCCGGTCTGCGAGTGCACCCCGTACAGCGGATCAGTACTCGCCGGATAGATCGGCGTTGCGTCTTCTGCCCCCGCGTGATGGGTCACGAGCACAGGTCGAGTCGCCCGGATGATGGCTGCGTTCGAGAGACTTATGTCACCCGATGCGTCTGTGAAGGACGTCCCGTCGGCGACGGTGAATGCGGCGAAGGGGGGGTTGGCGCCATCCGCGATGGTGACGTCTGCATCTCCGAACGGGGCGTAGATCGAGAATCGATTCACGCCGCGGTCTGTGGGTACGACGAAGTCGGTGCCCGCAAACGAGATGGGAACCAGAGCGTCGAAGCCGTCTGCTGCGCCGTGGGCTGCGACGGGTCCCTTGACCTCGAACACGGAAGCCGCCGTAGTGCCTCCGGCGCCGAACGTCGCGCGGTCACCGGCGGTCGCAAGTGCGACGATTGTCCCGCCGCGGCGTACTTCGTTTCCTGCGGTGTAGCTCACCACATCCACCGCTGAGCCCGGCGAGTCGAACCGCTCCGACACCGCGTAGTAGATGGGCTTGAACGTGGTGTAGGTGAAGACGGCAGCCTCGCTGTGATTGGTTGGTGCGGCGAGGATGCCCGGTGCGTAGTTGTAGTAGAAGCAGAAGTGTGTGGAGCTGCCCGCAAGGATCTCGTCCATCTGCACCCAAATCGTCGAGGATGTCTCCTCCCACACGGGCAGCAGGGCTCCTAGCTTCGATACGGCTCGTAGATCGCCGTGGTCCGCTTGCAGGACACCGGCGGCTACGAGCGCTGCGAGGTCGAGGCTCACGCGCAGCGGGTATTCGCTGACGTCGGAGCCGCTGCCTGCCATGCCGATTCCGAAGCAGGTCCTGGTTTCCCAATCCTCGTCCCACCACGGCCTGGTCGGATCGGGGTCGGACACTCCGGGCGGCCCGCGACGGGCCAGGGTCAGGGAATCGGCGACGCCCCGGGCGGTGGTACCGGAATGAGTCCCCGCAGAATCAAAATCCGAGTCTGTCGACCAGGACGCCGCCGTTCCAAGCTGATAGTCGTAGAAGCCAACCAGGGGTGGGTTGAGCCGCACCTCGCTGCGCAGTTGGTTGTTCTCATCGACACCGGCCTCCGCAACCCCGATCTGGGTGAAGAAGAGCGCACCGGCCAGCGCGACGATGTACCACCGTCGCGTCGCGGCCGTTCTACGGAACCGGCGAATATGCATTTGAACTCTGCGGGGTCGACTCAAAGCGCGGTTCCACCTGCGGCGAAACCTTCCTCCATAAGGTCGGCATCCCTTCTGATGTTCTTGAGAGGTGCTGGTACGGACCCCAGACACTGCCTGCCCCCGGGTGAGTCGGCAGCCGGCACGAATTCGGCTCCGGTTAGGCTTCCGGCCATGCCCGTGGAAATCGATATCGCGCACGTCGCCAAGCTCGCCCGGATCGCTCTGACGCCGGAGGAACTCGAGCAGTACGCCCGGCAGTTGGGCGATATTCTCGAACACGCCGAAAGGGTTCAGGCGATCGCCACCCCGGAGATCCCGCCCACCTCGCATCCACTCCCGATGACGAACGCCTTTCGGGATGACGAGGTCCGACCCTCGCTCGATCGCAGCGAGGTACTCGAGATGGCCCCCGATACGGTCGGGGAGTACTTCCGGGTCCCCCGGATCCTTGGTGACCAGCCGGAAGACGGCGCATGACGGACCTCGCTGATCTGACGATCACCGCCGCCGGCACCGGGTTGCGGGAAGGTGAGCACACCTCGGTAGAGCTGCTCGATGCGGTGATACGCCGCGCTGCAGTCACCGAAGCCCATCTGCACGCGTATCTCACCTTGGATCGTGAGGGGGCGCGTTCGGCTGCTGAGGCGGCGGATGCCGATTTCGCCGTCGGCGTTGACCGGGGGCCGATGCAGGGCATCCCGATCGCACTCAAGGACAACATGTGCACCAGGGGAACCGAAACCACCTGTGGCTCCCAGATGCTTTCCGGATATCGGCCGCCATACGACGGCACCGCCGTAGCCCGCCTGCGCTCTAGGGGCGCCGTGGTTCTCGGCAAGACCAATCTCGATGAGTTTGCAATGGGTTCCTCGACTGAGAACAGCGCGTATGGGGAGACTCGCAACCCCTGGGACAGCAGTCGGGTACCGGGCGGCTCTTCGGGAGGGTCCGCTGCCGCGGTGGCGGCCGGCTCAGCGTTGGGAGCCTTCGGGTCGGATACGGGAGGATCGATTCGGCAGCCTGCCTCACTGTGCGGCATCGTCGGGATGAAACCGACCTACGGGCTGGTCAGCAGATACGGCCTGATTGCCTTTGCGTCCTCGCTGGACCAGATCGGGCCGCTCTCGAAGTCGGTGGAGGACGCAGCCCTGATGCTTGAAGCCGTTGCCGGACACGACCCCCATGACGCCACCAGCTATCGGGGCGAGTATCCCGAGATCGGTTCGGGTCTGGGGACCGGGATCGCAGGGCTCCGGGTAGGCGTCGTCACCGAACTCGTTGGTGACGCTATCGACAACGAGGTGCTGCAAGCGACGCGCAGCATGATTGAGGCGCTGGCCGGCGCCGGTGCCGAATTGGTCGAGTTGTCTCTGCCTTCCTTCGAGTATGCCCTCTCGGCGTATTACCTGATTGCGCCTGCAGAGTGCTCCGCCAACCTGGCTCGCTACGACGGGGTGCGATACGGTGTCCGCCGGGATGGGTCAACCACCGAAGAGATGATGGCGGCGACCCGGGCAGACGGCTTCGGCCCTGAGGTGATCCGACGGGTATTGCTCGGCACCTATGCCCTCAGCGCCGGCTACTACGACGCCTTCTACGGCTCCGCCCAACGCGTTCGCACCCTGGTGCGGCGCGAGTTTGCGGCTGCGTACGAGCAGGTGGACGTCCTGGTGTCACCGACCAGTCCGACCACGGCTTTCCCGATTGGGGAGCGAGCCGCCGATCCGATTGCCATGTACTACTCGGACGTCTGCACTATTCCGTCCAACCTGGCAGGCGACCCCGCCATCTCGGTTCCGGTGGGTCTGGATTCGCAGGGGCTGCCGATCGGCTTTCAGGTGATGGCGCCGGCGCTGGGCGAGGCGACACTCTTGCAGGTGGCCTCCGAGGTGGAGCGCCTGGCGGACTTCTCTGCCCGCGCCACCCTCGCAACGTCCCAGGCAGAGCTGCCATGACGTTCGCGCCACGGGCAGACGGCTACGAGGCGGTCATCGGGGTCGAGACCCACGTCGAACTTCAGACCGCGTCCAAGATGTTCTGTGGCTGTCGGGTCGATTTCGGTGCGGCACCGAACACAACCATCTGCCCGGTGTGCCTCGGGCTTCCGGGAGCGCTACCGGTGCCGAACGAGAAGGCGATCGAAGGCATTCTTCGTATCGGTGCCGCGTTGGACTGCGAACTGGTGTCGTACTCCGAGTTTTCCCGGAAGAACTATTTCTACCCCGACCTGCCGAAGAACTACCAGATTTCCCAATACGACTTGCCGCTCTGCATCAACGGATCTATCGAGATCGAAGTCGAAGGTGTTGTCACGACGGTGGGAATCACCAGGGTGCACATGGAAGAAGACACCGGCAAGAGCGTCCACTTGAGCGATGGGGGCCGCATCCATGATGCCGAACACTCCCTCTTGGATTTCAATCGCTCCGGGGTTCCGCTCGTAGAGATCGTGACCGAGCCGGACATCCGATCGGCAGCCGAAGCGCGTGCGTACGGGGCAGAACTGCAGCGCATCGTGCGGACACTTGGCGTCTCGGATGCCAGGCTGGAAGAGGGCAGCATGCGATTCGACGCCAACATCTCAGTGAGGAAAGCCGGAGACAACATACTCGGGACCCGGGCTGAGGTGAAGAACGTCAACTCGTTGCGGTCGGTGCAGCGGGCCATTGAGTTCGAGGTCGAGCGACAGATCGTCCTCGTCGAAAGCGGTGGGGTGGTGGTCCAGGAGACTCGCCACTGGAACGAGGGCCGCGGTGCTACGAGCTCGATGCGGTCCAAGGAAGAATCGGAGGACTACCGATACTTCCAGGAGCCGGACCTGGTTCCGCTCGACGTCGACGACGCGAGACGCGCCGAGATCCAGGCGAGTCTGCCAGAGCTGCCCGCAGCGTTGCGCGCCAGACTCGTGAACGCCGGCCTGGACGGGCGCACGGCGAGCCTGGTGGCAGGAGATCCCGAGCTGGTGATGTTGTTCGATGCTGCCGAAGTAGCCGGAGCAGACCCTCGGACGGTGGGAAACTGGCTGACGGGCGAGGTGGTGGCGTTCCTCCGTCGCGAGGACATTTCGCTGGCGGCGACCTCACTCGAAGCCGGTCATCTCGTGGAGCTGTCCGCCATGGTCGCAGACAAGTCGGTGTCCTCCACGGCGGCCAAGGATGTCCTCGATGGAGTGATGGCAGGCGAAGGCAGCCCGAGCGAGGTCGCTCAAGCGCGCGATCTGTTGCAGATATCGGATGCGAATGTGATCGAGGACGCCGTCACCACGGTCCTGGCCGAGCACGACGATGCGGTCGAGAAGATCCGGAGTGGGGACATGAAACCCATCGGGTTCCTCGTCGGTCAGGTGATGCGAGCGACAGGCGGCAAGGCGGACCCCGCAATGGTGCAAGCACTCATCCGCGAGCAGGCGGGAAGCTGACGCCGCCCGCGACGGGCCTACGTGGTCGGTTCGTCGCTGCCTCGCGTGTAGTGGCGCTCCGCCGCCACCCACAGCGTTCTACTGACCGGGTGGAAGATGATCGGCGTCACGAAGCTGACGAGGACGCCTGCTACGAGAACCGTGGCCCACGGCACATCGGGCCACGTCAGGACGATCATTGCCACGAACACGACCAGAAAGAGCCCCTCGGTCACGACCAGATTGAGCGCCATCGATCCGGTCCAGTAGCCCTCGGTGCGCTCGAAGTGCAGGCCGCAGCGAGGGCAGTCGTCGACTATTGCAGTCCAGTGGCGAAACAGGTGACCGCTGCCGCACCGCGGACAGTGTCGGATCACGCCGCGCCCCAAGGCGCGGCCCAGGGAGGGGGGAGCGGTGGTGTCTTTTCCGGTCATCCGCACTCCGCTGGGATGGCTTTGAGGCCAAGAGCAGCGAGCCGGCGCCACCACCGATGGGATGGTGAGGGCGAAGGTCCGTCGTCCTGCGTCGCAGCGAGACTAGGTCGAATCGTGTCCAATCCTGGCCGGCTCGAGGCAGAGAGCGGCACCCGGCGAGCCCCCTCCTCACCCCGGTAGGCTCCCGCTTCATGGGCTGCACTCCGATTCGACCGGCCGGCGAGCGCCTCAGGCGGCGCGGTGATTCGCGCCGGCAGTACCGGGGGCGCGGTCGGTGAGCTTCATTGGTGAGGTGCTGCGTGATGCGTTCGAAGTGCTCGGAGACTTCGGTCCGGAGGTACGAGAGGTCCTGTATCTCACCATCGTGGTTTCCGGCATGGCGACCCTCATCGGAGTGGTGATCGGCATTCCGTTCGGCGTTTGGCTCGGACTCGGCAGGTTCCGCGGCAGAGGCGCGGTGCTGACCGTTGTCAACGTGGGGATGGCGATCCCGCCGGTGCTCGCCGGGCTCGTGCTGCTGCTCCTGCTCTGGGACGATGGTCCTCTCGGTGGCCTCGGCGCCCTGTTCACCCCCGCGGCGATGGTGCTGGCCCAGTCGCTGCTCGCAATTCCGATCGCAGCGGGTATCACCGCCGCCTCGATCCGGAACCTATCTGGTGACGCGACCGAGCAACTTGGAGCGCTCCAACTGGGGAGATGGTCGCGCGGTGTGCTGGCAGGCAGAGAGGTGTGGCCGGGCATCGCGGCGGCAATAGCTGCCGCGTTCGGGCGGGTCGTGTCGGAGGTTGGCGCGGTGCTGATCGTCGGCGGCAATATTCGCGGCGAGACGCGGGTGCTGACGACCGCAATCGTGCAGGAGTCGCGCCAGGCCCGGTTCGGGGCGGCGGTTGCGTTGGGGATCCTGTTGCTCCTGATCGCGCTCGTTGTCAACGCGCTGCTCACGTGGTTTCAGCTGAAGGACACCAGTCGTGCCTGATGTGGTGACCCTGCCCGCGCTCGCGCTGCCGCTGAATGATGGCCGCCATCTGGCACTCGAGCCCGTCGAGGTGGGCAGAGGCGAGCGTCTCGTCTTGTTCGGCCCCAACGGTGCGGGTAAATCGACGGCACTCCGCTGCTACGCCGGCCTCGTACCGGGGGTTGCGGGAGTCCCCGGTGCCGGCTACCTACCGCAGCGTCCATATATGTTCCGCGGTTCCGGCCTGCACAACCTGCACCTCGGACTCGACGGAGCAGCCACTGCGAGGGCAGACGCCATCGCGGACAGGCTGGGGCTGACCGGAAGGCTGGCCGGCCCTGCTGGAGCGCTCAGTGGCGGGGAACGGGCTCGGCTCGGCATCGCCCGGGTCCTCGCCCGTCCGGCTTCCTTGGTGTTGCTCGATGAACCATTGGCCGCACTCGACGCCCGGGACCGGTCCGTGGTGCAGGCAGTGATTGTGGAAGAGCTGGGCGACAGTGCCTCGGTGATCGTGACGCACGATCGGGATGTGGCGGCCGCGGTCGCGGAACGGATGGCAGTGATGATCGACGGCACGATCCGACAGATCGGGTCGGTTGCCAGCGTCTTCGCAACCCCCCGCGACGATGAGGTTGCTGAGGTCGTAGGGATTGGCAATGTGATTCGCGGCACGGTGGCCGAGGTCGAGCCGCCGCTGGTGAGGGTCGATCTCGCCGGTTCTGACGGCGCGAGACTCGACATGTGGACACTGGGAGATGATGTGCCCGGTACACCGGTGGTGGTGATGTTTGGGGCTGAGGCGGTGACGGTCTTCTCTGGAGACGGTCCCCGGGGCTCGGCCCGCAACCGCTGGCAAGGCGTGATCGAGTCCGTTCGTCAAGCCGGCAGGTTGGTAGAGCTCGTGGTCGATCTCGGGCTGCCTGTCGTCGCCCTGATCACCCCAGGATCCCTCGAGGCGCTCGACCTCGAGGCCGGCCGATCCGTTGCGCTATCGGTGAAAGCGACGGCAGCGCAGGCGGTCGTTGTTCCGTTGCCATGAGGACCGTGGGACTCCTCGTAGCTGGTGTCGTGCTGCTGGCGGCGTGTGGCTCTGGAGGAACACGGGTGATTGTCGCGGCAGGGACGACTCTGGTCGACAGCGGTGTACTCGACGCCCTTGCGGCGGACTACGAGGCAGGACATCCGGGCGTCGACCTCTCGATCGTCCCGCGTCCGACTGCTGAGGTGCTCGGGCTTGGGGCGCGTGGGGCGGCAGACATTCTCATCACCCACGCGCCGGCGCAGGAGCAGGCCTTCCTGGAGGTTCATCCGGACGCAGTCGCCGAGCCCATCTTCAATAGTCGGTTCCTGCTGCTCGCCCCAAACTCGACCGCGGTCCGACTCGGCGGACTCAGTGTGACCGATGCGTTCGGGGCGCTTGCTGCCGAGGGTCATCCATTCGTCACCCGGATGGACGGATCGGGTACCTACGACGCCGAACGCCGCATCTGGTTGCGTGTGCCGTTTGAGCCCGGTGGCTCCGGGTGGTACCAGGCGACCGGCTCCGGAATGGGGTTCAGTCTCCAGGTTGCGGACCAGACCGGGTCCGCGATCCTGGCCGAGCACGGCTCATATCTTGCCGCCGATGCAGTAGTCGATCTCGTACCCACGTCGTTACTCGACCCGGACGATCCGCTGCTGGTCAATCCATACACCGCGATCGTGGTGGGAAGCTCGCCGGCGGAGGGGGCCGAGTTTGTGAGATGGCTGCGCTCACCCGCCGGTCACGAGTCTCTGGCCGGCGCCAACGCGGCGCTGTTCGGAGGCTTCGTCTTCGTGCCCTGAGGTCGCTCTAGGGGACGACGAGGAGCGGGATAGGCACGTGGTTGGCGACCCGATTGGCTACCGAGCCGAGCATGACTCGCTCCAAAAGGCCGGCACCACGTTTGCCGATGACCAGCAGGTCTGCCTCCTCCTCGACACACGTCGCGAGCAGTTCGCGGGCGGGATCACCGATTGCCGTCAGGACCTTGTGCTCGATGCCATCGAGATCGACCTTGGCAAGGGCATCTTCGAGTACGTCGCGTTGCGCGTCTGCAATCGCATCGCTTACTGCGGAAGGAGTTGGAGGTGATCCGACAATGCCCCACCACCCCTCAGGGGGACGTACGACGGTCACGAACGTCAATCTCGCTCCAGATTGACGGGCGATGTCGGATGCCACCGCCACGGCGTGCTCTGCATGTTCAGAGCCGTCCACTCCAACAACGATCGAGTCGGTTTCCCAGTGCGCTGCCATGGCCGTCCTTTCGCCGGACACTGTCAATGTACCTGCTTGCGGGTACCTTGCTCCAGGGACCAAAGGCCACAGAATTTCCGGTCTTTGGAGACCCGGTACCATCGTGGCGGGTTGGAGCGAAATGCTTTCGAGGTTGACGACTGGGAGAGGCATGGATCGACCGATCGTGGTGGTAGCGGAGCCCATCGCCGTCGCGGGTGTCGAGGCGCTAGAGGCAGACTGCGAGGTGCTTCGCCTCGAAGGATCGACACGGGATGAGTTGAAGGCGGCACTCGCGGTCGCGTCGGGCCTCGTGGTGCGGTCTGCCACCGAGGTCGACGCGGCGCTGATCGCGATTGCTCCCAAGCTCGAGGTGATCGGCCGAGCTGGTATTGGGGTGGACAATATCGACGTTGAAGCTGCCACCGAAGCGGGCGTTCTCGTTGTCAACGCTCCCAACGCCAACACGATTTCGGCTGCAGAGCACACGATGGCTTTGCTCCTCGCTCAGGCGCGGATGATTCCCGAGGCTGATGCGTCGCTCCGCAGCGGCGTGTGGGAGAAATCGCGGTTCAGAGGAGTCGAGTTGCACGGCAAGACGCTCGGTATTCTCGGTCTCGGCAAGATCGGCTCGTTGGTAGCGGAGCGGGCGGCAGCATTCGGGATGCACATCGTGGCCTACGACCCGTACGTGGGCGAGGAGCGGGCGCGCCGTCTCGGCGTCGAGCTCTGTGACCTGACGGAGGTGATGGCGAAGGCCGATTTTGTCACCGTTCACCTGCCACGCACCCGCAATACGGAGGGACTGATCGGCAAAGAGCTCCTGGCAGGAGCCAAGCCCGGGATGCGGCTCATCAACGTAGCCAGAGGCGGCATCGTGGATGAGGATGCCCTCGCGGAGGCGGTTCGCGGCGGCACCCTGGCGGGGGCAGCTTTCGACGTCTTCAGTGTGGAGCCGGCGACCGACAGCCCGCTCTTCGAATTGCCACAGGTGGTGGTGACCCCGCATCTCGGCGCCAGCACGCGGGAGGCCCAGGACAAGTCAGGGGTCTCCGTGGCAGAGGCAGTGGCCGATGCGTTGCGCGGCGAGCTGGTGCTCTCGGCTGTGAACATAGACCTCGGACCTGCTGTATCGGATGACGTGAAGCCATACCTGGCGCTCGCCGAGGCGCTCGGGCATGTCCTGGTTTCGATGGCGCGCGGTCTCCCCGATGTCATCACCGTCCGGGTGCAGGGCAGGCTCGCCGACTTCCCGGTGCGCCCCCTGGCGCTGGGGGCGATCAAGGGGGCACTTGCCGGCGTAACGAACCAGGTGGTTTCGTACGTCAATGCTCCGACTGTGGCTGCAGCTCGTGGCTTGACCATTCGAGAGGAGTCGATCCCGGAATCGGCCGATTACCAGGCGTATCTGCAATTGACCGGCACGATCGGGGGGAGACGTAGGGTGGTGGCAGGCACCCTGATGGAGCGGAAGGGGCCGGTGCTGGTCGAGGTCGACGGCTACGAAATCGAGCTGCCGATCACCGCGTTCATGCTGTTGATTCGAAACGAAGACATACCGGGCACGATCGGGCGCGTCGGGTCGCTGCTTGGAGATGCCGACGTCAACATCGCCGACATGGTTGTCGGCCGTCATCCCAGAGGCGGAGCCATGATGGGGCTGAGCCTCTATACCCCATTGCCCGCCGGCATGGTCGACCACGTCGTGGCACTGACAGGCGTGGCATCTGCTCGCTACATCGAGCCGGTCTGACGACGGGTCAGGTCAGCGCGGTGAGGGCCCATCCTGTGGCCAAGCCATAAGCGCCGGCGACGAGATCGTCCGCCGTTACCCCAAGTGATCCGGGGAGTGATTCGGCCTGACCGACTCCCGGCACCTGCTTGAAGATGTCCGCCAGTCTGAACACGACGAAGGCCGTTGCCCAGGGGAAGCCTCGCAATCCGATGAGTGCAACCATCGTGCCCGCCATCTCGTCGATCACCACCCAGCCCGGGTCGTGTTCCTCCGCGAGGAACGGGGTTGGTGCCCACAGCGACAGTCCGATCATGATGGCCGTCACGACGAGGTGCACCCAGAGAGGGAATGACCACAGTCCTGCCGCGATCAGGGCGGCGAGCACAGACCCGACCGTCCCTGCTCCGGCATCGCTGCCGCGCACGAGTCCGGGAAGGTACCCGGCGCCGAAGCCGGCAGCGATGAAGCGACGCATCGAGGAAGCGTACCCGTGCTCGGCGCAGCGGCCCGTATCAGGGCCGGTAGCCTGCTCTCCTCCACAAAGAGGGAACCTTGCGACCAGATCAACTCGGAGAGTACCGGCAGCTCCGCGATCCGCGCCTCCACCCTGATGGAGGGAGGGTGGCGTTTGTCGTCACACAGATGAACCTCGAGGAGGACCGGTACGAGAGTCGAATCTGGCTGTGGGACGGCACCGCGGCTCGCGCCCTGTCCACCGGGCCGAATGACTCGTCACCGCGGTGGTCCCCGGACGGGTCGCGTCTCGCGTTCCTACGGAAGCTCGAACCGGACGCTGCGCCTCAGGTAGCGGTGCTGCCGCTCGACGGCGGAGAGGCATCGGTCGTCACCGCTTTCGACCTGGGCGTTTCGCAGCTCGCATGGGCGCCGGACGGCAGGAGACTCGCCGTCGTTGGAGCCACCTGGATCGAAGGGATGGCCGACCTCGATGATGACGAGCGGTCGAAGCGGGTACGACGCATCTCTCGACTTCCGTATCGGGGAGACAACATGGGTTGGACCCACGATCGCAGGCGCCACGTGTATCTCGTTGATCCCTCCGGTGACGCAGACGCGGTCTGTCTCACCCCGGGTGACTACAACGAATCCGAAGTCGCCTGGCACCCTTCTGGAGACGAGTTGGTGTTCGTGAGCGCACGACATGAAACGCGCGGACTCGATCCAGGAGACCAGTTGTGGACGGTGCCGGTCGGTGGGGGAGCAGCTGCACCGCGCACTGAGATCGGGCTGTGGAGCGACCCCAGCTACGACGCCGCGGGCAACCTCTACCTGATCGGAACGGCCGACCGTTGGGCACTTCCCGATGTCCTCCCGCTCAATCGCCTCGAACCCGACGGCAACGTGGTTCCGCTCACCGAGTCTCTCGACCGCAACCTGAACGTCTTCTCGCCTCCGCTGTCACCGGGCGGGCCCCAATGGCTTGCAGACGGCACCGCGCTCAGCACCGTCGAGGACTCCGGCCGAGTCCGCGTGATCAGCATCGACCCAGACGGCTCGACCCGCGATGTGCTGGGTGGAGATCGCCTTATTACCGGGGTCAGCCCCCGGCTTGATGGGTCGGCCTTTGGGTTTGTGGCCACCTCTGCGGCGGACCCCGGCGAACTCTGGTGGTGGGAAGCAGGCGAAGAGCGGCGTCTCACCAGCTTCAACGAAGCTTTCCGGCATGACACCTCACTCGTAGCCCCGCAGCGTTTCGTCATCGATCACGAGGGGCTCGAGGTCGAGGGCTGGGTCTATCTTCCGGAAGGGGACGATTCGGTGCCGGTGTTGTTCAACATCCACGGCGGCCCTGCCACCCAGTATGGATACGGGTTCTTCGATGAATTCCAGGTCTACGCGGAAGCCGGCTACGGCGTCGTTGCGATCAACCCGCGTGGCTCTTCGGGTTACGGCCGTGATTTCGTTCGTACCGTCATCGGCACGCTGTTCGACGTCGAACCCCCAGACGTGAGGGACTACAACGCAGCCGTCGATGCAGCTGCGGCATCACACCCAAGGCTCGACACGAGCCGGACGGGAATCATGGGTGGGTCCTATGGCGGTCTGATGACGGCGCGACTCATCGGGTCGACGGATCGCTACCGGTCCGCCGTGGCCGAACGCGGCCTCTACAGCTTCGTCTCGTTCGCCGGGACGTCGGATATCGGGCCATGGTTCACACGGATGTACCTCGATGCGGTGGTTGCCGACGATATCGATACGCTCTGGGCGGCGAGTCCGCTCTCGTTGGTCTCGCAGGTGACGACGCCGACACTCATCATTCATTCCGAGTCAGACTTTCGTACCCCCATCGAGCAGGCAGAGCAGTACTTCGCAGCGTTGCTGGCGGCAGGCGTTGAAACCGAACTCGTCCGGTTCCCTGCTGGGCAGAGTCACGAACTCTCGCGCAGCGGTTCACCCTGCCTGCGGAAAGAGCGTTTCGAGTTGATCCTCGAGTGGCACGACCGGCATCTGAAGTGAGGTCACCGCGGTGATCGTCGATTCCCCCAACCGGGTCCGCGTGGCAAGATAGGCCGATGGAACCGACCAAACACATCTGGATGGACGGTGAGATGGTGGCGTGGGAAGACGCCAAGGTCCACGTCTTGAGTCATGCGCTGCACTACGGCACCGGCGTCTTCGAAGGCATCCGTGCCTACGAAACCCCCGAAGGGACCTCGGTCTTCCGGCTCACGGACCATATGGTCCGACTGCATCGGTCTGCCAAGGCGTACCAGATGGAGCTCGTGTGGTCGGTCCCGGAATTGGTGGAGGCCTCGAAACAACTATTGCGGGACAACGAACTCGCAAGTGGCTACGTGCGGCCACTCGTGTTTCTGGAGCTGGGGGCGATCGGCCTCAATCCGGCGAACGCCCGCGTGCGCACCGCCATCATCAGCTGGGAATGGGGGGCGTATCTCGGTGAAGAGGGGGTTCGCCGGGGGATCAGAGTGCGGGTGTCCTCCTGGCGGCGCTTCTCCAACGACGCGTTCCCCAATGCCAAAGCTACCGGTACGTACATCAATTCGATCCTCGCCAAGATGGAGGCGGTGCGCGCCGGCTACGACGAGGCCATCATGCTCAATCAAGACGGCGTCATCTCCGAGGGCAGTGGCGAGAACCTGTTCATGGTGCGTGGCGGCACGGTGATCACCCCGCCGGTCGCGGTGGGATGTCTAGACGGCATCACGCGGGATACCGCAATCACACTGTTGCGAGACGATGGCTTCGAAGTTGTCGAGCGCACGATCGATCGCTCCGACCTCTACTACTGCGACGAGCTGTTCATGACGGGTACCGCGGCCGAAGTGACGCCGGTACGAGACGTTGACGATCGTGCCGTGGCAGACGGCACCCCCGGGCCGGTGACACGTCGGGCTCAGGCCCTCTTCGAGGAGACCGTGACCGGCAAGCTCGGAACCCACCCCGAGTGGCTGGAGATGGTTTGAGCTGAGTGTGGGTGGGAAGGCTGCGGTTGGCGGTCTTCGCCACCGCACCTAGGCTCGGTCCGTCCATCGAAATAGGCCGGTCTCCATTGGGTCAACAGCCAAATGTTCCATTCGACATGTCCGATTTGCCGCGCCCGACCCCCAAGCCGGCTCCAGCCAAGCGCTGGTCGCCGCAACGGCCCGGCGACCTGAAGACCCCGCAGGAGGTTCCTACGGGTGGCGCATTCGGAGCCGTCGGCCCGGACACCGGGTATGCCGCCCTGCTGATCGCTGATCGCGAGATCGCGCTCGCTCCCAACGAGGACCGGCATCAGGTGGATACCGCAGTCACCGCGCTGGCGGGGGCTCGTGCCTCGCGATGCGGCAGGGCTCCGACCGGTGAGGACATCGACATCGCTCTGCTCCTGCTCGGCTACGACGAGGAGGCTCAAGCCGACGAAGATCTCGCAGCAGAGCGCCGCAGTTGGCTTGCTCGGCTCGGTCACGGTTCAGCAGGCGGCAGGGAACTCGTTGCCGCGGTTCGGCCAGAGGTGCTGACGTCGACTCAGGGTGAGATTCGCGCTCGCAGGCGAGCCGGCGAAGCCCTCATCGAGCGTTGAGGGCGACGTTCGTACATCGTTCGTACTGAGGAAGGGACTGACTCATGAAGATCGTGCGAGTCGACAGTGAGGTGGATGACATCGCGTACGGCGCGGTCGAACCGGAGGGTATCCGCCTCCATCGCGGATCTCCGCTGGTGGCCTGGGAGCCGACCGAGACGGTGTTGTCGTGGGATCAAGCGCGCCTGCTGGCTCCGGTGATCCCCACCAAGGTGGTCGCCGTCGGCAAGAACTACGTTGACCACGCAACGGAGATGGGCGGGGAGCTCCCTGAACGTCCGCTGATCTTTCTGAAACCGCCGACTGCGGTGATCGGCCCGCTCCAGCCGGTGAGATACCCTCCTGAAACCAACGAACTGCACCACGAGGCTGAGCTTGCGGTGGTGATCGGCAAGGTCACGCACGACATTCGGATCGAGGACGTCGGTCCGCACATCCTCGGCTACACAGCGGCCAACGACGTGACGGCTCGCGACATTCAGCGTTCGGAGAGTCAGTGGACTCGCGCCAAGGGTTTCGACACGTTCTGTCCGCTCGGTCCTGCCATCGATACCGAGTTGGATCCGCTGGAGGGCCTGTCGATCATCGCACGAGTGAATGGTGAGATCCGGCAGTCCGGCTCGACCAGTGATCTCGTGTTCGGTGTCGGCGAGCTGGTGTCGTACATCAGCAAGGTGATGACCCTGCTGCCGGGCGATGTCATCCTCACCGGCACTCCCTCGGGGGTGGGTCCGGTGGAGCCGGGGGACCGGATGGAAGTCGAGATCGAGGGCATCGGCGTGCTGGTGAACCCGGTGATCGGCTGATGTCGGTCCGGGTTCGCTTCGCCCCTTCTCCGACGGGGTTTCTGCACGTTGGCGGTGGGCGCACCGTGCTCTACAACTACCTGTTCGCCCGTCACAGCGGCGGCACGCTCGTGTTACGCAGTGACGATACCGATCAGGCTCGCAGCACCGAGGAGTACGCAGACGACATCGTCGAGAGTCTGGGTTGGCTGGGAATCGATTGGGACGAGGGGATCTTGGAGGGAGGTCCGCACGCTCCATATCGTCAGAGCGAGCGGACCGAGCGATATCGTCAGGTCGCCTACGAGCTCGTCGTGTCCGGCCACGCGTACTACAGCCTCGAGACCCGGGGACAACTCGATGCGTTCCGGAGTGAGGCCCAGAAAGCGGGCGCATCCCCTGCGTACGACGGCAGGTTCCGCGTGTCGACAGAGGAAGCTGCGGCCAGGGTCGAGGCCGGGGAGCAAGCCCCAATCCGCTTCGCGGTTCCCCGTCCTGGACGCACCGAATTCACAGACGCGGTCAAGGGCGCCATGGTCTTCGACCACACCCAAGTAGACGACTTCGTGATCCTGCGATCCGATGGTTCGCCCACCTATCACCTGGCCAGCACCATCGATGACTGCGACTTCGCGATCACGCACGTGGTACGTGGTGAGGATCTGCTGCCATCGACGCCGAAGCACATTCTGTTGACACAGGCGATGGGGTTCGAGCCACCCGTGTATGCCCACCTCTCGCTGCTGATGGGCCCGGACGGCAGCAAACTATCGAAACGCCACGGTCACACCGCGATCCGTGCCTACCGCGAGGCAGGCTACTTACCGGAGGCGATGCGCAACTACCTGGCGATCCTCGGCTGGTCGCCGGGCCCGGACGAGGAGATCGTCTCGCTCGACGAGATGGTGCGCCGGTTCGAGCTGAGTGACGTTTCCACGAATCCGGCGGTCTTCGACGTGACCAAGCTGGAGTGGATGAACGGGGTGTACATCAGGGCGCTCGACGCGACCGAGTTTGGGGCGCAAGTGACGCCCTTGGTGGAGGCCGATCTCGGCCGGGCGCTGACTGCCGCCGAAGCCGAATCTCTCGTGGCGATAGTGCCCCTGGTTCAGGAGCGGACCAAGGTCCTCGCTGAAGTGGCCCCTCAGGTGCGGTTCCTATTCGTCGAGGATCTCGAATATGACTCAGCATCGTGGGAGAAGATCATGACTGCTGCCGAAGCGCCACTTGCCATTTCGGAGGCGATGGCTCGCCTAGGCGCACTCGAGACCTGGGACGATGAGCACATCGAGGCCGCATTGCGAGGGATCGTGGCCGATCACGGCATCGGAGCGAGGAAGGCCTTTCAGCCGGTCCGGGTCGCGGTGACTGGTTCGGCGGTCAGCCCGCCGTTGTTCGAATCGATGACCGTGCTGGGTCGCGAGCGAACCCTGGACCGCCTTGCCACGGTACAAGAGCGCTTGTGATCGGGTTCAGCGGGCTGGTCACGTTTCTGCCGGTCTCGGACCTGGAGGCCGCTCACGAGTTCTACGCGAATGTACTCGGACTCGAACTGGCGATCGACCAGGAGTCATGCCAAATCTACCGGGTCGCGACCGGCGGCTTCATCGGGATCTGTGAGCACCTCGACGGTGAATCGGGGGGCGTGATCACGACGCTGGTGACCGAGGCCGTAGACGACTGGTACTCCCGGCTGGAGGCTGCAGGGGTCGCGCTCGAAGCGCAGCCGCGACAGAACGAGCGATTTGGCATCTACCACTTTTTCGTGACCGATCCGTCGGGAAACCGGCTGGAAGTGCAGCGATTCAAGTCTCCGGGTCTCCCAGCCTGAGTCAAGCCGTCGCGGCATCGAGGGTTGCCATAACTCCCACCCTTTCGTATCCTTCCCGTCGCCCGTTCGGGGGTGGTGTAATTGGCAACACAGCAGGTTCTGGTCCTGTCGTTGGGGGTTCGAGTCCTCCCCCCCGAGCCGGTGGTAGCACGCGGCAATCTGTTGCGTCGCTCCCGCCACAGGTGTTGAAGCAGCATCGCTCGCGTCGTTGCGAGCCGGCAGTTCCGACATCCAGCGCGTGGCCACGCGCAGACGGCGATCGACTGCCGTTTACTATCTGGCCGCATGCACTCTGGCCCCGTCGTCTAGGGGCCTAGGACGCCGCCCTCTCAAGGCGGTAACGCCGGTTCGAATCCGGTCGGGGCTACCAGAGTGAGAGCCCGGGCTTCGGCCCGGGCTCTTCCGCGTGGCTGCCGGCGGTGCCGGCGGTGCCGGCTGCTCGCCCCCTCTAGGGTTCCCGGATGGCTTCCTATCCCGTGCGCGCGGTCCGGGTCGATGCGTTCGTCCCGGCTCCGCCGGAAAAGGTGTTCGCATTCGTCGCGGACACCCGTAACGACCCAAGATGGTGCAGCAATGTCGACACTGCGGAGCTGATGTCGGGGGACGAGGTGGCAGTGGGCACCCGGTTTCGCTTCCACCAGCATCTCGAGCGACCGCGCCGCCCTCGGCTCGAGTTCGACGTCGATGTCGAGGTGGTCGGACTCGACGACCGCTCGATCACCTGGCACACGACGGACAAGTTCCAGAAACGGGTGATCTCCCTCACCGTCGAACCTGCCTCAGGTGGGGCGCGTGTCACTCAGGTCACGAACGCTTCGTTCCGCAAGCCTCCAGGCGTCGCGAAGTGGGTGTACCCGATCCTCGCTCGACGCACGCTCCAGCGGCAGTTCGTAGACCTGGCTGCAGTTTTCGCGACACACGGCTGAGATGCCGGTGTCCTCGGCTTCAGCTCTGGCCGTAGACGGGGATGGCTGCGCCATCGATCACCTCTGATTCAGGCGAGGCGAGGAAATCGATGACCGTTGCGATCTCGTGCGGCTTGGGCCACTTGACATAGTCGGCGTAGGGCAGCGCGTCGCGCGTCGCCTCGGTGTCGATGACGGCAGGCATCAGTGCGTTCGCGGTGACGTTGGTGTGGTCCAATTCGACGGCGACGCTCTTGGCGAGCGTGAGGACGCCGGCCTTCGCCATGTTGAACGCAGCCTGGCCCGTCGGCGGATCGATGGCGGCTCGGCTCGACACCACGATGATGCGGCCCCAATCGGCGTCGACCATGTGCGGGATGGCGGCTCGAACCACGTAGAAGGTCGATCGGAGGTTGAGGTCGATCATTCGCTCGAAGCGCACGTCGTCGGTTTCAGTGACGTCGCGACCTCCTGCCCAGGCTCCGACCAGCGAGCACAACACGTTGACGGTGCCGAAGGTCTCCGCGACTTCGTCCATGAAGGCTTGGACCTGCACTGGGTCGGTGCAGTCGACTCGACGAAGGATTCCCTCGTCGTTGTCGAATCCAACTTCCTCCTCGAACTCGCTCGCTTCTTCGGGGGCGATGTAGCTGATTGCGATCTTGAAGTTGCGTCGGATCAACAGCGGAACGATGGCCCGGCCGAGCGCTCCGGTCCCGCCGGTGATGACGGCGACATTGGCGTCTTGCATGGGAAACACCCTAGATGGGTGCCGGGGAAATTCCATGACGAGTCATGCGCGGCTTTCGCGAGGTCGATCTCGCCGCCCGTGGCTTCCGGGCGCCGACGTCCTGCCCTCAGTGGAGATTGGCGCCGCGGAGGAGTGAGCACGATCCATCGACGCTCACCCTGTGATGCGCCGCGGTGCTGCGGACCTCAGCTCCGATTGCCGGCAGGCAGCAGCTCAGAGTGCGATGGTCGCCTGAGCGTGGCTACGATGGGAGCGACGCCGTTGACAGTGGAGGGTTCCGTGGCCTCAATAACTCTTGAAGAGCTTGGGAAGATCTATCCGGATGGCACTCGTGCCGTTGGTGACGTGAACCTGACGATCGAGGATGGTGAGTTCCTGGTGCTGGTCGGGCCTTCGGGCTGCGGCAAGTCGACGGTTCTTCGCATGATCGCGGGCCTCGAGGATATTTCTGAGGGCACCATGATGATCGGTGACCAGGTCGTAAACGACGTGCAGCCGAAAGATCGTGACATCGCGATGGTGTTCCAGAACTACGCGCTGTATCCGCACATGTCCGTGTTCGACAACATGGCGTTCGGGTTGAAGCTCCGCAAGATGCCGAAGGACGAGATCAAGCGGCGGGTGAACGAGGCCGCGGAGACCCTTGAGATCACGGAATTCCTGGAGCGCAAACCGAAGGCATTGTCCGGCGGTCAGCGCCAGCGTGTGGCGATGGGGCGTGCAATCGTGCGCGAACCCAAGGCGTTCTTGATGGACGAGCCGTTGTCGAACCTCGATGCGAAGCTGCGGGTTCAGATGCGCACCGAACTGGGTTTGCTACACACACGGCTGCAGACGACGACGGTGTATGTGACCCATGATCAGGTCGAGGCGATGACGCTGGGCCACCGGGTGGCGGTGCTGAAGCCGGTGACGGCGAAGCGGCCAGACAATCTGCAGCAGGTGGCGCCACCCGCCGAGCTGTTCAACAACCCCGTCAACTTGTTCGTAGCTGGTTTCATCGGCAGCCCTGCCATGAACCTGGTCGACGGCACGCTGGAATCCTCGGACGGCCAGGTCAAGGCCAAGTTCGCAGACGCCAGTCTGATTGTGGACGCTCGGGCGCTCGAACGGCATCCCGGCATCGAGAACCACATGGGTGAGCCGCTGGTGATCGGGATCCGCCCGGGCGACTTCGAAGCTGCTTCGGTGGCAGGTGCTGCTCCCGGTCGGACCATGGAAGCCAATGTGGACGTGGCAGAGATGCTCGGGTCGGAGACCTTCGTCCATTACCAGGTTGACACCCCACCAGTGATGACCCCGGACATTGAGGAACTGCTGGCCGATTCGGGCGCCGATCTCGAATCGCTTGGTGACAAGACCGCATTCTCGGCCCGGGTGAGTTCGGACGTGGTTGCCCGACCGGGTGATCGCGTCGAACTCGTCGTTGACACTTCGAAGATGCACTTTTTCGACCCGGGGAGCGGGTTGCGCTTCGGCGCCAAGTAGCCGGGCCACCGGCGTGAGTCGATGCCTCCTGGGTATCCGGCAGCCTACGGTGTGATGCGCTTGAACGCTTCGGCATAGTCCAACTCGGTTCCCTCCGCGGACTCGGACGCGTAACCGACCAGGTGGTCGTGAAAGGCAAGCCGCGACTCTTCGTCGTCGTGCGCTCCGCCCATCGTGGTAGTCCCCTGTGACGAGTGGCAGAGCAGCGCGGCGACCTTGGTGCCAATCGTTGAGGCGACGTCCTCCCGATGGTCGGGTTCGGCCGCAGACCACAACATCAGGTGGCTGGGTCGATGCGCAGGTAGTCCCTGGTCCGGGAAGAAGAGGTGGTCGCGGGCTGCAACCACGCCGTCAACCACTGCCAGACCGGTGGCTCGATGATCGGGGTGAAGCTGGTAAGGCTTCCACGGATCGTGGCTCAGCACCACGTCCGGCCGGGCCATCCGGATCTGAAGGCAGATTTCGGCGCGGAGATCCATCGTATAAGCCAACTCGCCGTCGATATGGCCGAGGTGGACGATGTGAGCAGCTCCGAGGATGCGCGCCGCTTCTCGCTGTTCGTCCATCCGGGTTGCCACGAGCAGGCTGGGATCCATCGCCGGGTCCCACGTGCCTTTGGACCCGTCGGTGACGATGACAAGCGTGACGTCACAGCCGGCCGCAGCCCAGCGCGCCAGGGTGCCGCCCGCTCCGAACTCGATGTCATCAGGATGGGCACCGATGGCGAGCGCTCGATCCGGTGTCACGACATTGGTGGGTAGCGTCATCCGGATGAGCCTAGGAGGGGTCGCAGCCAGGTCCCCCCCGGTAGCCGCGCCGCGACGTCGAGGTCTCGCCGCGTGTCGACATCGATTGCGAGCCGGTAGTCGACGATGACCCGTGCCGCCGGTACGGAGGCGAGATGGTAGTGAAAGCTGGAAGGGCCGTAGTGAAGCGGCTGCGGGTCGAGGCCCCCGAGTACGGCCGTACCCCCGTTGTAGGAAGGCACAATCACCGGCCCTTCGGACGCGGCGGCGACAACGGGTGCAAGAGCTTCGGCGGTCACCAGCGGAAGGTCCGCATGGAGAATCACCCACGCAGACCCACCGTGGACACCGGCGTCAATGGCCGCACCTGCGGCCCGGTCGAGTCCGCCTCCCGGATCGTCGAGTACCGCAAGATTCAGGCCCGCGGCCCACGTGCGCACCTCGGGACTGCCTGCGATTACGAAGACGTGATCGACGCTTGTGCCTCGTGCGGCCTCGACGGCGCGCGCTGCCATGCCCTTCGTCAGCGTTCGGCGTACCGGTGGCTCCAGGTCGGGCTGGAGACGGGTCTTGCCCGCGGCGAAGGATCGAACGGGGATGGCAACGACAGGCATGATGGTCAGGTTCCTGTCGGTCTGTGGACGGCGGCCCTTGTCACGTTCCGCTGGAGCCCGGCCAGCCGGGCAGCAAGGTCCGGAGGAGTCTGCTGCGTCACGGCACGCGAGGATACCGGGAAGAGGACGGACGGCAGTTGTGATGGAGCCGATCGAGCCACCTGGACTAGTGAAGGTGGACTTGGGCGATCGGAGTGATGCCTTAGCCCTGCCGCGCTCACGCTGGGCTGCGGCCTCACTGCCAGTAGAGGCCCTCGCCGGGACCACTAACCTCGCCGGGTTGCAGCCAACGTCAAGGAGAGACCCATGCGTTTTGGTGCGTTCGTACCGCAGGGATGGAAGCTGGACCTGAGTGAGATTCCGGTGGAACAGCAGTGGGACACCATGGTAAGCGTCGCCAGGGTCGCAGAGGAAACCGGATACGAGTCGGCGTGGGTCTACGACCACTTCCACACCTTCCCGGTCGTCACCCAGCAGTCGACGTGGGAGGCATGGACCACGATGGCCGGCTTGGCAGAGGCGACGGACACGATTCGCCTCGGGCAGATGTGCACCTGCAACGGCTATCGCCCGCCCTCACTGCTGGCAAAGATCACCGCCAATATCGATGTGATGTCGGGAGGCAGGCTCGACGTTGGAATCGGTGCCGGTTGGTACGAGCACGAATACAAGGGCTACGGCTATCCGTTTCCGAAACCGTCGGTACGGATCGGCGAACTCGATGAGTCAGTCCAGATCCTGCGTTCGATGTGGACCCAGGACGAAACCACCTTCGACGGCAGGCACTACCAACTCGAAGGTGCCATCAACCGTCCCCGCCCGCTCCAGGACCCCTACCCGCCGTTGTGGATCGCTGGTGGAGGGGAACAGCTCACGTTGCGCGTTGTCGCCAAGTACGGGGACTACGCGAACTACGGGGGGGATGCCGAGACGTTCCGGCACAAAACCGAGGTCCTGCAGAATCACTGCCGGAAGGTTGGCCGTGACTTCGACGAGATCACACTCTCGCGTGCCTTCGAGTGCCTCATCGCAGAGGATCAAGCAGCGCTCGACGAGAAGCTCGTCGAAGTCGAGCGTTTGCTTCCCGAGGGCCGAACCATGGAGCAGTGGCGTCGCATTCCGATCGTGGGCACTCCAGAACAGGTGGTGAGCAAGCTCCAGGAGTACCAGGACCTCGGAGTGGAGTACGTCATCGGCTACTTCTCAGATGCCGCCTGGGGTGATGGCATGCGGCTGTTCGCCAACGAGGTGATGCCCGCCTTCGCCTGAGCCGGGGGGCGCTCAGCCGATCGGGATCGCGATCCGGCGCTCGTACCAGCGCAGTAGCAGGCTCAGCAGCAGTGTGAGCGTCACGTAGAGGATCACGAGCACGACATAACTCTCCCGGAAGCGGAAGCTCGACCCTGCATAGAGGCGAGCCGCTTGAGTGAGCTCATTGACGGCGAGTATCGAAACGAGCGACGTGTCCTTCATCAGCGATATGAGGTCGTTGCCGAGCGCCGGCAGCATGTTGCGCACCGCCTGAGGCAGCGTGATACGGCGCATGATCTGCGCGTCGTTGAGCCCCACGGCGCGGCCGGCTTCGATCTGACCAATGGGCACGGACTGGATGCCGGCGCGGAAGACCTCGGCGATGAATGCGGCGTAGAAGAGGGAGAGCGCCGTTGTGCCCCGCATCGCCTCGTTGATGGCCCGGCTGCTGAGATTGAGTAGATCCGCAAACGGGGGGACGACCACG
This sequence comes from uncultured Acidimicrobiaceae bacterium, assembly GCA_964397045.1. Taxonomy (GTDB): domain Bacteria; phylum Actinomycetota; class Acidimicrobiia; order Spongiisociales; family UBA5794; genus CAYNHF01. Next base: position 99,560 of record CAYNHF010000006.1, read on the forward strand.
AAGGCGATCAAGAAGATCCATACCAGCATCGGGATGCCGCGCACGAACTCGATGTAGAGCGTCGCTGTGTTGCGAATGATGACGACGGCGATGTCCTGGCGCCAGCTGGCGATGATGGCGACGCCCCACAGGACCATGAGCAGGAGGACCGAGACCGTGATCGAAAACGAGGACACCAACGTGGCTGTCGTTCCCAGTATCGCGATGCCCACGAACAGCGCGGTGTAGTACCAGCGCCGGCCGTCGTAAGTGGCCAGTCGGAGCAGTGCAATGAACAGCCCGATGACGACCGCGATCACGAACGAGCCGCCTGTGAGGAGGAGGGTGACCGCGATGCCCTTGGTGAGTTGCAGTGGCACCGGGAAGATCGCCTCGAACGCATTGCCGAATTCCTCGTTGGTGAGGATGGCAATCGCCAACAGAACGATGATCCCGATCATCGCCACCAACCACCACGGGAATTCCGCGGCACTCCAGGTGATCACGCTGGTTGGTGTGCCGTCTGCTCCGGGATCTAGCGGGTCTGCCTTCTGAGTCGTAGCCGCCACTGCATCCTCCGTCCAAATGGAAACGCCGGGCCCCCGTGGGGGACCCGGCGCATCCTAGGGCTTGCGCTGGTCCGGCTCTTGGCCAGAACCGGCGGACGTCCGTCTACTCCTCGTATGCCCCTTCTCCGATGTCTTCGTACGTGATGGTGAAGGCGTCCGTGAAGTACTTCGCCCCGAGCTCATCGAGGGTGCCGTCAGCCTTCAACAACGCGAGCGCGGTGTTGATCGGAGTCACCAGGTCAGACCCTTTTTCGAAGATGAAGCCGAGCGGATCGCTCTGCAGGGCACCATCGACGGTCTTGATCTGGTCTGCGTTGGTGCCGACGTAACCCTGGCCTGCCGCATCGTCGATGATGACAACGTCGACGTCGCCCGCGATCAGCGCCTGGATGGCCAGAGGGAACTGGTCGTAGGCCTTGATGCGGTCTGTCCCCACGAGGTCCGAGGCAAGCTCGAAGTTAGTCGTGCCGACCTGCGTGCCCACCAGCGCGTCGCTGGCGATCACTGCGGTCGCGTCTCCGTAGCGGTCGTCGTCGAGACGGGCGATGAACTTCTGCTCGACCACCATGTAGGCATCGGAGTAGTCGACCACCTCAGCTCGTTCGTCGGTAATGGAGATACCGTCACCTGCCGTGTCGACTGCACCTTGCGCGACCTGGTCGATCATCGGGTCCCACTGCATCTGGACGAAGTCCGGGGTGCAGTTGATCAGTTCGCAGATCGCCGCGAACGCGTCGTAGTCCCAACCGGCAGGGTCGCCACCGGACGCGGGAATGTAGTTGAAGGGCAGGTAGGCGTTCTCGACTGCGATCGTGACGGTACGTCCGCCCAGGTCGGGAACTTCGCCGGCCGCCACGGTGGTGCCGGTGTCGCCGTCATCGCTGCTGTCGTCGTCGCCGCATGCTGCTGCGATCAACGCAAACGCGAAGACCAACAGCACCAACGCTCTTTTCTTGCTCATGGATGATCCTCCTTGAAAGCCCGCCCGTAACGGGAGAGGGAAGCGTAATCGACCGCGGCGCATAGGTCGATCCGCACTCAGCCGAGCAGGTCCTCGAGGCTCATTGCGAGTTCGGGCGCATCCACCCCGTGCCGGACAAATACCCAGCTGTGTGCAACGTCGAGTGAGTCGATCGCCGCAGCTCGCTGCTGCAGCACCGATGGGTCGTATGTGTCGGCGCGCAGCCGGACGTATGCAGAGGATGACGTCACGTGCCAGCCGGGTTCGGGCGTCTTGGCGTCGCTGATCACCCAGGCAACATCGTGGTCTCGCAGCAGGTCGCGCACGCCGGCTTCGTCCCACGAGGGATGGAGGAACTCCCAGGCCGCAGGGATGTCGACCGGCCAAGTATCGAGGAACGCGGCCAGCAGGCCGTCGTCTCGCAGATAGTTGTGAGGCAACTGGAAGAACACGATGCCGAGCCGGTCGCCGAGTAGTCGAGCCTGCGCGATCTGGGCGGGTACGTCGACTTCGGGCGTCTTGAGCCGATTGAAATGGGTTGCCCGTTGATGCGCTTTCATCGCGTACCGAAAGGCGTTGGGCGTGGCCGCCAGCCATCTGGATGCGGCGTCCTGATCGAGGTCTCGTCGGTAGGTGATGTTGGCTTCAACGGCATCGAAGACCTCGGCGTAGCGCTCGAGCCAACGTCGCTGCGGTACACCGGCGTAGATCGACTGCTTCCACTCGGGGTAGGACCAGCCCGAGGTGCCGATCGTGATGGTGCTCATGGCTTCACGCTACCCGGCCCGGCAGGCCCACTCGGTTGGAGGTGCGCTCTTGCGGGGTGCGGGCCGGGCGCAGCGGTGCCGCTTATGCTGAGGCGATGCGACGCAAGACCAAGATCATCGCAACCCTCGGCCCTGCTGTGGCCAGCAGGCAGGCAATTGATGGGCTCGTCTCGGCGGGGATGGACGTCGCCCGGCTCAACTTCTCCCACGGTGATCACGAGTCACACGCCGAGATGGCAGATTGGGTGCGCAGCGCATCGATCCGGCTCGAGCGTCCGGTTGCCGTACTCCAGGACGTCCAGGGCCCGCGGATCCGGGTCGGAACCTTTCCCGGCGGCTCTGCCAGGCTCGAAGATGGTGCCGAAGTGACCCTCTCTCCGGGTGAAGCCGAGGGCGGGGAGGGCCAGATATTCATCGAGAATCTCGAGGCGGCAGCGATGGAGGTCGGCGCCCCGGTGTTGATGTCAGATGGCCTCATCAAACTGGAGGCGGTTGCCGTAAGGGGGAGCGATATCACCGCCAGAGTGGTCGACGGCGGCGAGCTTCTCGACCACAAGGGAGTCGCCTTCCCCGGCACGAGGCTGGCAGTCCCGGCAGTTACCGAAAAAGACGAACGCGACCTGGCGTTCGGTCACGAACTCGAGCCGGACTACGTCGCCGCGTCTTTCGTATCTTCCGGCGCCACCATCGAAGAGGTGCGCAAGCACGTCGTACCGGGGACACCGATCATTGCCAAGATCGAGAGTGCGGTCGGCTACCTCAACCTCGACGACATCCTCGAGTCGGCAAGCGGGGCGATGGTGGCGCGCGGCGACCTCGGGGTGGAGCTCTCCTACGAGTCGGTGCCGCGGGCGCAGAAGGAGATCCTCTCGCGCACCAATGCCAAGGCTCGAATCTCGATCACGGCAACCGAGATGCTCGAGTCGATGACGCATTCGCGAAGACCCACCCGAGCAGAGGTCACAGATGTTTCCTCTGCCGTACTCGACGGCACCGACGCAGTGATGTTGTCTGCGGAGACTGCGATCGGCGACCACCCTGCCCACACGGTGGCGACGATGGCGAAAATCTGTGCGGAGGCGGAAGCCATGCCCGGCTACTCCATTGGATCGACAATCGAGTTCCTGGAGGATTCGGCGCGGTTCGCTTCGGCAACTGCACGTGCGTGCGTCGAGGCAGCCACCAGCCTGGGTATGAAGACGATTGTTGCCTTCACGGAGTCGGGGAGTACCGCCCGGCTCATCTCGAAGTACCGACCTGCGGCAGAGATCTACGCGTTCACGGTGAGCGACGAGACCTTCCGCAGGATGGCACTCTACTCAGGGGTCACTCCCCTGAGATTCGAAAGGGTCGACTCGACAGACGACATGATTGCCCACGCCGAGCAGCATCTGCTGCAGAACGGGATTGCGACAGATGGCGAGGCAGTGGTGATGGTGGCCGGCATTCCCCCGAACCAGGCATCGTTCACCAATCTCATGAAGCTCCACTCCATCGGTAGCGCATCTCACGGCGTGCCGGGCTTCGAGTAACATCCGCGCCGCAGGAGGTTCTCCCGATGGGTCAGGTCATCAAGGTCGAGCAGGAGCGTCTGGGCGACGCGGTCGTCTTCACGGCAGACCGGAGCATCACAGGCCAGGCAGGTTCCTCGTTCTCACCCGGCGACGAGCTCTCCGAAGATGGTGGGTTTGCCGGGGCACTGGCGGCCCGCCTGTTCGCTGAGGACGAAGACCTGGATCACGTCTGGGTGGCGTCAAATACCGTCGTGGTTCGCAGGTCCACCGGCTGGCGCCCATCGGACATCGAGAACGCCGCAGACGTGTTGAGCGACTTCTTCGTGTACTACCGCGCCGGCTAGACCTCAGCCGCCGCCGCCTCCGCCTTCCCCGTCGTCCGGTGGTGGGGGTGGAGGTGGAGGTGCCACATAGGTGTAGACGGTTACCTTCACTGTGGAGCCCTCCGCGAGGTAACCCGTCGTGCTCTGGCTGGCCACGGTCCCATCTTTGCTCTCGTTACTGGTTTCTTCCGACCCATTGTTCGCGATCAGGAAGCCGGACGCCTGCAGAGTGGCGGTGGCGTCACCGAAGCTCATGCCGACGACGCTGGGAACCTTCTCCGGGCACGCCTGGTTGGAACCCGGCATGTCGCAGGGGTGCACTTCGATGATCGCCGGCAGAGCGCTGTAGGTCCACCCCCACCTTTTCTCAGACACGACCGTTCCGCCGGGATCGGTGCACGTGCGGGTGACGGTGTTCTTCCAGCCTTTTGAAGCACTCTCGACCTTGACTTGCTGACCGGGATTGAGCGAAGCATTCGAGAGGTACTCGGTACCGCCGACTTTCTCGTCGAAGCGGTCCCCGAGCCGGCGGGTGCAATCGAGTCCCCCATTGTTGCCGAAGAATTTCACCGTGATCGAGGACTTGGTGTATTGCGTCTTGATGAACACCGGAGCATCGGTGTTGTTGCGGAACTCCAGGTCGGGTGCAGGCCACGAGATGGTGGCCTCGTTCACCTCGGGGTACCGGGTGAAGTAGCGGCTGTGGGGTTTGTGAGTGATGTCCTCGTACCCTCCATAGAACACCGCGTTGTAGAAGGTGGTGGCGAACTGGCTGACTCCGCCGCCGACTGCGTCCACGAGCCGGCCGTTGACCAGCATGCCGGCCGGCACGAAGCCCTTGGCCTCGGTTCTCCTGCCGACGTGCTCGTTGAGTGAGAAGCTCTTGCCAGGCATGACGATCGCGCCGTTGACGACGTCGGCGAAGGCATGGATGTTGGTAACGCGGTCGTTGCCTCCGCCCGCAGAGTGTTTGGTGGTGAACTGAGAGACCTTGGTGAACGGCCCCATTGCCCGGGCTTCCTCGGTCGTGAACCGGGGTTCTTCACCGGTTGCGAACGGGAATTCTCCCGTCCGCGAAGACCGGGCCGTGGCCGCCAGCAGTTCTTCCATCACCAGGTCGATGTCGAGTCGGAGCGCATTGCTGCCCGGGATGATCGTGACCTTTTCCTCTGCCGTGTCCCACTCGAACTTGGCGCTGACCGGTTCCTGCTCGACCTCCTGCTTGCGGTCAAGCAGCAGTGCTGCGATCTCGTCACGGTCGAAACCCTGCTCGATGCGCAGCGGTGAGTTTTGGGTGATCTCGCTGGTGAAGGCGTTGACGAGCTGCTCTGCGGTGAACTCGAATACGAGCTCGGGGTCTTCCGAAGTGAGCGTGACGGGTCCGCCGATGAGCAGATTTGCCTCTTCGACGGCCTGGTTGATGTCTTCTTCAGTGAAGTCGGGCGTGATGGAGACGGTCGGCAGGGTCACCATGTCACGTTCGACCTGGACCACGGAATCGACCACGAGGCGCCTGGCGGGAGGCCGGTCGATGCCCTCACCTGATCGCGGGTAGTCTGGCAAGGCGCGGCCATCGTCGATCTGGACGCTGCCGGTGTAGACCGGCCTCGCGATCACCAGTTGCTCCCACTTGGTGAAGACATCCTCGAGCAGGTCCTCTTCGTAAGAGACGGCAACGTCGAGGGTGATCGGATCGCTGAACGTGCCGAACCATCCGAAGAGCTGGCTGAAGAAGCCTTCCTCACGGCGCTGCTGCATGGCTTCGGCGACCACTGCCTCTTCGTCGATCGCGAGGGCGATGTCGACCGGGATCAGGTTGAGCCGCTGGTCGGACACCAGAAACGGCGCGGGCGTGGTGCGGAGCGTACGCTCGTACACCCGCAGTTCAGCCAGAGCGTCTTCTTCGCTGAGCCCGCTGAGTTCGACTCCGGCGGCGGTGACGCCGCGGGCAACCTCGCCGCTGGCCGCGGCTTGGTCGACACTGAACGCCACGATCCACAGCAGAATCACTGCGACCGGGACGGTCAGGATGAGGAGAAGGTTCTTGGGCAAGGTCATAACGAGGGCCAACCACCAGTTGGAGTTTGAATTGTACCGCGACCCCGGAAACAAGTTGATTCACCGGCGGATCTCACATCAGTAGATACGATCCGGAGCGTGATCAGGTTCCCGGAAATTCTGCCAGGTGGGGAAATCGTCGTTTCCGCGACGATGTACCTCACGTATCTGAGGTGTCCCGACCAGGCGCTGGCGCGGCACGGCGGAGCGTACCCGGTCGACAGCCGTACGTCATTTCGAGGAGGCCTGGCGCACTCGGTCTTCGCCAGACATCTCACCGAGGGCGAGATCCCGGGAGGCGGCTTCGATCAGGCGTGTCGTGAGGAAATCGGCTCGGGCCAATTGAACCACAAGGTCGGCTCCCTGGGTTTGAGGCCAAGCGAACTCGCCGGAGTCATCCGCGAGGTCGGCGAGATGTACGAGCGCTTCAAGCGGTTCCCTCGTGACGGCTTCGTTGCGGCCGAGGTCTTCATCGAGGCGGAGCCTTCGCCTGGCGTGATCCTGCGTGGTTCGATCGACGCCGTGTTCGACGTGTCCGGGACCCGACTCGTCGATTGGAAGACCGGCCAGCTCGGCCAATCGCAAGAGCAGCTGTGGTTTTACGCGATGCTGTGGGCACTCGACCGCGGCGAGTTGCCGGAGGCGATCGAGGCTGTGTCGGTCAGCACGGGTGAGCGGTGGGACGCGATCCCGAGGCTTCGTGAGGTGGAGCGTACTGTCGGCAGGGTGAGCGAATTGGTCGCGGCACTGCGCAGCGCAGCAGCGTCCGGTACGAATCTCACCAAACGAGCAGGTTCGTGGTGTCGGTACTGCCCGGTACTCGACGACTGCGACGAAGGGCGGTCGGCGGCGAAGGTGTTCAGCGCCTGACCGCAGTGCTGGTCCGCCCTCGGGTGGTCGGGTCGTGTCATACTCGTCTTCCTCATGCACATTCATCTCAGGATCGTGGTCCTCCCATGACCACACTGCTCGCCTTCCACGCCCATCCCGACGACGAGTCTTCGAAGGGTGCCGCAACGGTCGCCCGCTACGCGGACGCCGGCGTGCGGTGTGTGTTGGTGTGTGCCACCGGAGGTGAAGCGGGGGACATCCTCAATCCTGCGATGAACCGTCCCGAGATCGTTGCCGACCTGCCTGCAGTGCGCAGGGAGGAGCTCGTGGCCGCAGCCAGCATCATCGGTTATTCGGAGATAGTGGAACTTGGCTACCGCGATTCCGGCATGCCGGACATGCCGGACAACGGGCATGCCGATGCGTTCGTGAACGCTCCCTTCGACGAGGTGCTCGGGCGCATGGTGGAGATCGTGCGCAGGATCAGGCCGGATGTGGTGCTGGGGTATGACGATCATCAGCGCTACCCGCACCCCGACCATCTGCGGGTCCATGACGTGTCGATTGCCCTGGTAGAAGCCGCCGCGGACGCGGACCGCTTCCCCGAGGCTGCACCTCCCTGGCGAATCCCGCGTCTTTTCGCCCCGGTCTTCACCAGCCGGAGGGCGCTAGCGCTGCACGAAGCAATGCTTGCCAGTGGTGAGGAGTCTCCCTTCGCCTCTCGCCTGGAGTGGTTCAGCGACGTGGGGGAGGACGCTCGGCCACTGTGGCACGTCGACGTGACCGGGTACGTGGAGCGGGGGAGGGACGCGCTTCGGGCTCATGCCACCCAGGTGGACCCGAGCGGCTTCTGGTTCCAGGTCCCCACGGAGCTGGTCGAGCAGGTCTACCCCTGCGAGGATTTCGAGGCGCTGGGAGGTTTCGAAATGCCGGCCGCCGCGAGCAACGAGCTATTCGGGCTGGGCGCTGACCTGCCGGGATGACGGCGGAACCCCCCGATCCAGCGACGCGAGAACGCAACGTGCGTCTGGTGTGGTGTAATCGGTGGCGATGACTACATCAAATGGTCCACAGGTCGCAGCCGCGCTCGAGGCGCTACAAGGTGCCCTCGGCGATGTTGCGTTTTCGTTGTCCGGCCCGGAGGACGATCCGCGCGAGGTCAACCGGCGTCGTCTGGCGAAATCGATCAACGAATACGCGCTGCCACGCGTCACCAGATCGGTCTCCGTGCCGGTCGTGGTGGTGGTGGCCGGCGCCAGCGGGGTCGGCAAATCGACCATCCTCAACTCGCTGGCGCAGACTGACGTGTCCGCGGTGGGCCTGGCCCGCCCGACAACAAAATACCCTGTGATCTGGGCGAACCGGCGCCCTGCCGACGATTTTTGGGGTCAGTTCATCGGCAGGGTGCAGGACGTAGCCGGCAGGAATGTGGACGTCATTGTGGGCGACGGCCACCTGGCGAGCGATGTCGTGCTCGTCGACACTCCTCCGTTAGATCACACACGTGGATCCGCAGCGGCCGCTGCGGAGGAGATGCTCACGATGGCAGACCTGTGCATCTTCGTGACGTCGGCCTCGCGCTACGCGGACGCAGCCCCGTACGAATTCCTGGCGACCGCGAACCGGCAGGGAGTTCCGGTGCTGTTCGTGCTCAACAAGACACCTTCCGATCCTTGGCTGGCGGTCGACCTTGTCGGCGATTTCGCGGCCCGACTCAGCAGGCGTGGATTGCTGCCAGCGCCGAACCCGAATCTGATCTTCAGGCTGACGCTCGACCCACTCTCGAGACCCCACCAGGGTCTCGACTTGGCCGCCATCTCGCCGCTGCGCGAGGAACTGGAAGCCCTGGCAGACCCTCAGTTCCGCGATGAAATCGTGCGACAGACCACGGCTGCCTCGCTCCGGGCGATCACGGAACTCGGCGCACAGCTGGCAGCAGACCTTCGGGTCGACGCGGCACAGGCCGCGGACCTGCGAAACGCCGTCGAGGCCGCATACGTCGAACAGTCGCGGCGACTCCAGCAGGAACTTGATGCCGGCGACTACGCCGCAGTAGCGCGGCGCAAGTCGTTCACGGAGGCGGCAGCTGAACTGGCCGGGATTGTGACGCGGCGTGCCGGCGTGGCATCGGGTAGGGCTGCAGGCGCCTGGGAACAACTTCCTGGCGGTGAAGTGCTGCTCGCTCGTGGCGGAGCCGGTTTGTATCGGCACGGCGAGGACACCCCCTACGAGGCAGTCGAAGTCATCGAGGAGTGGGAGCGGACGGCGGCCGAACGGGCCGCGGTCGTCGCAGACAGGCGGCTGTCTGGGCGGGCCAGGCGCCGGATCGGCCGCTTCCTGTGGCGGGCGGCCCTCGACCCGGGCCGCAAGCCTCCCAAGATTGTGGAACGTAAGTTCGGTGGGGAGGGCGACCGCGTGGTCGGTGCCACCCGGGAGTCACTGTTTGCGGCCCTCATCGAGGCAATGGATCTCGACGCCCAGAGGTTCTGGTCGCTGGTGCACAACCCGGTGCCCGAAGACCGGATCGTGGCTCTGGAGGAGGCGATTGCGGCGCTCATGCGTGCAACGACCGGGGAGCCCGATCACCCTGCCGCAGCTCGCATGGATGACATGCCGGATCTGCGGGGGGTCGCTGAGTTTCCGGTAGCCGGTACACCGGTGCTCGCCGGCCCGGGTCGCGAGGCGATCGAGGCACCCGATGCGTGATGTCGGCGAACTGCTCGATGTGACCGATCTTGTGGTGGAGCAATCGCGTCGGGTCGTCCCGGATCCGATGGTTGCCGAGGCGAAGGCGCGGGTGCGGGAACTGCGCCGCAAGAGCGGCTTCGTGGGTGATGTTTTTGTGCTGGCGATTGCCGGATCCACGGGGACGGGCAAATCGAGCCTCTTGAACGCGATCGCGGGAGACAAGGTGGCTTCGGTGAGCCATCTACGCCCGCACACCGATCTGCCGCTGATCTGGTTGCCGGAGGTCGGGCACACCAGCCTCGACCAGTTGGCGGACGAACTCGGCATCGAAGCGCGGGTCCAGCACGATCGCTTTGACCGGGTCGCCATCATCGACCTCCCGGACATGGACTCAGTCGCAGACTGGCACCGCGCCATCGTCGAGGAGTTGCTCCCACGGGTGGACGGAATCCTTTGGGTGTTCGATCCCGAGAAATATGCAGATCCGGTCGTCCACGAGACCTTCCTCGTGCCTCTGTCCCGGTTCTCCGATCAGCTCCTGTTCGTTCTGAACAAGGTCGACCTCATCAGCGACCCTGGGGACGGCGTCGTGGTGGACGACCTCCTGCGGCGTCTGGTGGCAGACGGCCACGAGGCGCCCGTCTTTTTCCAGGTCGCGGCCTCCCCTGCATCCGGACCGCCCCGGGGGATTGAAGACCTCACCTCGTACCTCCAGGACCGCATGGACACGAAACGGATCGCCACCGGGAAGCTGCTGAGCGATGTGGACCACCTGTTGCGGGTGATCGGGGAGGAATCGGCCACCTGGGATGGTGCTGCGATGAGTTTCGAGGAGAAATGGCAGGAGAACCGGGACGCAGCTGCCGCCGGGCTGCTTTCTGGTGCGGGCCCCGGGGGGAGAGAAGACGCGCTGTGCCGGATCGAGGACTTGCTGGCCATGGTCGCGATGGACGCCGGCGACTCCGTTGGTGGCGTTATCCGGCAGCGATTCGACCCGGCCATGATCGAAACAGTCGTGGATCGCGCCGAATCCCGCGCGTCGCAGTCGACCGGCAGGCGTAACGGGTTAGTGAGAGTCGCGGCGGACACGCTGGAGGAGGACATCGGTGAACCACTCCGGGCCATCCTCCGGGAGCGCGCGACGATGGGAGCGACCCTGGCGGGCGCCGGCGTTGGCGTCGTCGAGATGCAGCGTCGCCTGAAGGTAAGTGAAGCCTGATGATCTGGGCTGCCGAGCAGAGCCGGTCGATCGGAGACGTCTTCGAGGATGCGCTGCCGGACGTGGGGATGACCGTGGTCGTTATCTTGCTGGCAATCATCGTCTGGCTGATCTCTGTCAGGGTCGGGCATCGATACGTCGAGCGGCTCGCAGCCCGCAGCCACGAGGGTGGTACTCATGCAGCTGCGGAGCGGGCACAACGAGTCACCACCCTGTGGCGGGTGGTGAGGTCCCTGTTTGCCGTCGCGGTGATCGTGGTGGTGGTGCTGACGATCATGGCGATCTGGGGGATCCCGATCGGACCGCTGGTCGCGGTCGGAACGGTCGTCGGTGTGGCGCTCGGCTTCGGAGCCCAGGACATGGTGCGTGACTTCATCGCCGGATTTCTGATCGTGGCAGAGGATCAGTTCTCGATCGGTGACGTGGTTACGATCGCCGATGCGACCGGCACCGTGGAGGAGATCCAACTCCGGGTGACCGTGTTGCGGGATCTCGAGGGCAGGGTGCACTACGTCCCCAACGGCCAGATCAAGGTGGCAACCAACTACACCCAGGGCTTCAGCCAGGTCGTGGTCGACGTCAGCGTGGCCTACAAGGAGAACGTCGACAACGTCATCGACGTGATCCAGAGCGAATTGGAGGACTTTGCAGCAAGCCCGGAATGGAGCGAACTCCTGACGGACGAACCCGTGATCCTCGGAGTCAACGAACTGGGTGACTCCTCGGTCGACCTCCGAGTGCTGCTCGTGACGACTCCCGACGATCGCTGGTCGGTCAAGCGTGAGTTCCTGCGCAGAATCAAGAATCGGTTCGACGCAGAGTCGATCGAGATTCCGTTCCCACATCTCACTGTGATGCAGGGTTCTCCTGGGCCTCCTCCGGCGGATGCACCACCAGGAGCGCCGACGGTTCAGGAGTGATTTCGAGGCCGTCTGTGGTGCCCAGCAGTTCGCCGTCTGCCTGAAACGGAGCGGCAGGCTCGGCGTGGACGACGAGCTTGCCGAAGTCGTGCCAGGCGTGGGCGCCCCGGGTCCGGGCCATGTCCCTGCGGGTTGCGAGCCGGCTCGCGATCGCCGCGATGACCGGCGCGGATACCTTCTCGACTGCAATGGCAGTCAGTTCGTCTGCTGTAGCGGTCGAGAGCGAGATTGGCACGGCGCCGAAGTACGTATACAGGTCGTGGACCTGAACGAACACCGCTACTGCGTCGACCCGGTCCCCGGCACACTCGACACGCAGGTTGGCGGGGCGGCCGAGGTAGGACCCGAAGGCCTGCCCCAGCGTGGAGCGCGCGTAGTGCAGTGAACCGAACCACAGTTTCGAATGAGGGCGGGAATCGGCGCTGGCAACCACATCCGCGTCGAAGCCAACACCGAGGGAGAACAACGCGTATTCGGAGCGGGCCGCAGACGCACTCTCGGTAGCGACGTGGGCGACCGAGACCCGTTCCGTCTTCCCGGTCGTCAACATCTCCGCTGCCTTTCGCGGCTTCAACGGCACGCCGTAGACACGGGCCAGCACGTTGGTGGTACCTGCCGGGATGATCCCGAGTGCGGTCGTGGTGTGCACCAACCCGTTGGCGACATGGTGGACGACGCCGTCACCTCCCATCGCGGCGACGATCTCGTACCCGTCGCCTGCCGCATCCGCGGCGACTTCACGGGCCTCGGCAGGTCCGTCCGGCCATATCTTGGTGACCTCGAAGGCGTTCGAGAGGATCGTCACCACGTCCCGGTGCAGAGCTCCGGTGAACCCGGACGCGCTCGGGTTGGCAACGAGTAGGAGGCGGCGCATGTGGGAAGGGTACCGGGTTCCCGTTACTCTCCAAGGAGTGACGTACCGGAACCGCAGAGACGCCGGCGTCCAGCTGGCCTCAGCACTACTGGAGATGCCCGAAGCCTCACGGCTCGAAGCCCCGGTCGTACTTGGCATCGTCCGCGGCGGCGTCCCGGTGGCTGCTGAGGTCGCTCGTGCCGTGGGAGGTACGCTTGGTCCAGCCTTTGCCACCAAGGTCGGGGCACCGGGCAATCCCGAACTGGCGGTCGGAGCGCTGGCAGATTCGACTCCCGTGGTTGATCCAATCTCGGTAGCCAGGCTGCGAATCACCGAGGAGCAGCTCGAGCTGGAGATCCGGTCCCGCATCGAGATGCTGGAGAAGAAGCGAGCCAGGTTCGCTTCGTATGTGGTCGATGTGGACGGAAGGGACGTGATCGTGGTCGACGACGGCGTCGCCACCGGGCACACCATCGCGGCAGTGCTCGACTCGGTCCGTCGCGCGGAGGCACACGCGGTGTGGCTGGCCGTGCCGGTGGGCCCGCCGGAAACGATCACAAGGCTGGCACATCGCAGCGACGTGGTGGTCTGTCCACTCCAGCCCCGCCGCTTCATGGCGGTCGGTGCGTGGTACGACCGATTCCCGCAACTCTCGGACGAGGACGTCGAGAGGACGTTGCGGGAATGGGCTGTGAGCTGAGACCTGCCGGAGCGCTCCTGCTGCTGCGGACCCATTGGGGCCGTGAAGTCGCGGTCGCTAAACTTCGTGGGCACATGGGGCCGGAGGGGGGTTCCCGACTGGCTCTGAAGTCAATCTTGGGAGGTAAGGGGTGAAGAGGACTCTGCTTATTCTGGCTGCGATTGTTGCCTTGATCGCAGTGGCGATCCCGGCAGCGGCCATCACACGCGGTGGAGCGCCGGACGACGGGGAGCATCCGTTTGTTGGGATCATGGTGGCGTACGCCAACGAGAAGGCACCGCTACTGGGAGACGTCGACGAGTCAGGCGTGATCGAAGACGATGAGCTGTTCCAGGTGCCGTTGTGGCGCTGTAGCGGGACGCTCATTTCGGAGACCGTCTTCGTGACGGCAGGCCACTGCTCGGAGAACGACGGAAGCTGGGATGGCGAAGGACCGACCTACGACGGCCTGGTGGGTATCTGGTTCGATGAACTCGAGGCGGATGTTCGGGGTAACGGCTACTTCTTTTACGAAGAAGCGACGTACACGGGCGTGCGGGACACTCACCCGCTGTATGACCCCGGCGCCTTCTACCTCTACGACCTCGGCGTGGTAACCCTCGACGGTGCCGGAAACACCTCCGTTTCCGAGTTCGGTGAGCTGCCGGATGCCGGCGACGTTGATGAACTGAAGAAGGGCCGTAGGGGCGATACGATCGAGGCAGTCGGCTACGGCGTGCAGCGGACCAACCCTGCGCTGGATCGGAAGAACCAGGAAGAGCGGGCGCTCGACCGCCGCAAGGCTGATCTCATGATCGTGAACCGCAAGGGTGTTGCCGGGATCGGACCGATTCCGGACAGCAACTCGATCGTCCTGAGCGGAGATGCGAAGAACGGTGGAACCTGTTTTGGTGACTCCGGCGGGCCACTGTTCATCAACGACAGCAACGTGATCGCGGCCGTCACTTCGTTCGGTCTGAACCCCAGCTGTGGAGGGGTCGGCGGTGGATTCCGGATCGACCGCGACCTGGAACTGGGCTGGATCAACAGCTTCCTCGGCTGAAGGAGCAGCAGCTGGTAGATCTGGAGGCGGGACCCACGGGTCCCGCCTCCGACGCGTTTGGGGTTGAAGGGTACCGATCGACGTCCACGGGATGAGGTTGCCCGGCAGATCCGTCGATACGGTCACTCGGTCGGCGGTGCCTCCGCATCCCCGTCTGAGGGTGTTGTGAACTCCACCCGATCCTCCTCCGACCACTCACGGGGCGTGTCTTCGGCTCGCGACAGGACCACGCGAGCGGCGATAAGGAACACGATCAACGCTCCCATCGCCACCGTCCTCGGTAACCCCAACTGGGTGACGATCAGCCCCCAGACGAGTGGGCCCAGGATGGTCGCGAAGCGCCCCACCGTGGAATAGAGCCCGAAGAACTCACCAAGATGGCGCGGTGGAGTGATCCGGGTCATGTACACCCGATCCGCTGCCCACGTCCCTCCGAGCGCCAGGCCGCCGGCGGCCCCCACCGCGAACGCCAGGCTCTGCTGATCGAGCAGGGCGGCCAACACACCCGCAGCCATCGTTGCCATCCACAGATACAACACCGCGTTGAGCGAGCGGCGGGGACCGAACCGATCGGTGAGCCAGCCCCCGGAGAGTCCGCCGATCATCGCGGTCGCAATCGCGATCCCGAGCAATGCCTGCACCTGCTCGTCCGTGAAGTCGAGTTCGTTGATCACATAGATGGCGAGGAAGCCGCCGATGAGGGTGTTGATGGCATCCGAGTAGAGAAAGCGCCCGACGAGGAATGGCACGACCCCCTGATAGGTCGCAGCCAGCCTCCACGCGGCCACCAACTGCCGGAGCCCGG
Source organism: uncultured Acidimicrobiaceae bacterium (assembly GCA_964397045.1). Taxonomy (GTDB): domain Bacteria; phylum Actinomycetota; class Acidimicrobiia; order Spongiisociales; family UBA5794; genus CAYNHF01. Next base: position 114,789 of record CAYNHF010000006.1, read on the forward strand.
TTGCGATGCCACCAACCGCCTGGTGCCGGTTTCGTCTGGGTCGCTCCTCGATGAAGAAGAACGCGGGAAGCGCAAACAGCAGAAACAAGATGGCAAGCGTCCGAAAGACCGTCGGGTAGCCGTAGCTGTCCAGCAACACAACGCCGACGAGGAGCCCAATGACGGATCCGAGGTATCCGACCGCGATCCCGATTCCGGATACCCGACCCCGGTTCAACGGCGTACTCACGTCCGGCAGGAGTGCGTCGTACACCACACCGCCGAGGTTGAACCCGGCGAGTGCTATCCCGTACAGCACGAGCGAAGCGGCCAGACCAACACTGGCCAGAAAGAACGTGGCACCGACCGCCAGCAATGTCGTTGGGATCAGATACCGGGCTCGGCGCGAGGCGTGATCGCTGAGCGCCCCGAACCATGGAGCCAGGGTGATCACCACCACCATGGCTGAAGCAATCGCGATCGCGAGGACGCCGTCTGCTCCTCCAGAATCGGTGAACCAGGTCGCGAAGTAGAGACCGCCCACGCCGAGGGCGAAGATCGTGTTTGCCAGGTCGTAGATGACCCACGCAGCAACCGACCGTTTCGGGGGAGTCCAGTGAGACGTCACGAGCCAGGACGTTACCGGTGGACACTCGTGTTGCGCCCAGCGTCCGCGCAAGGATCAGACGTCGGCGAGCAGCTTCTCGAGCCGTTCTCTGAGTTCTCCCGGTCGGAACGGCTTCGTCATGAAGTCGTCGGCTCCAACCTCGTCTGCCTGTTGAGCGACCTCGGGCTGGGCATGTGCGGTGAGCACGAGCACCTTGATGGCCTGGGTATCGACGGCCGCACGGAGATGGCGAAGCACTTCCCACCCGTCCATTCCGGGCAGTCCGATGTCGAGTACCACAACATCCGGCAGCAGCTCGCGGGCCGTGTCGAGTCCGGTCACGCCATCTTCGGCCGAAAACACCTCTACCGGGAGCACGCGTAGGCACACCTCAATGAGGCGGCGCACGCTGGCCGAATCCTCGATAACGAGCACTTGGGGGTTCACAGAATGACTATCGGTCACAAGATCCGGGGCCTTCACCAGCTTTTTGAGGTAATTCGCGCTGAGCGAATGCTCCTGCTCCGGTTGGCTGAGTACCCTTCTGACCGCAACTTTGGCCTATACCGTGGAGGAAGCGTGCTCGAGCCCTACGTCACTGAGCCGTACTCTGACTTCTCCGATCCTGCCCGTCGGGCGGCGTACGAACTAGCCGTTGCGGGGGTCCAAGCGAAGCTCGGGCTGCACGCTCCGCTCGTCATCGGTGGCGAAGAGATCCAAGCGCCGGGCGTGATCACCAGCGTCAACCCCGCTCAGCCAGACCAGGTGGTCGGTACGGCGAGTTCGGCCGGCGAAGAGCAAGCGGACCGGGCTTTGGATGCGGCGTGGGTCGCGTTCGAGGATTGGTCGAGGACCCCGGCGGACGATCGAGCTGAGCTGGTGTTTCGAGTTGGCGACCTTATGGCAGCTCGCAAGTACGAGCTCGCCGCCTGGCAAACCCTGGAGGCAGGCAAGAACTGGACAGAGGCTGAAGCCGACGTCGCCGAGGCGATCGACTTCTGCAGGTACTACGCCCACCTCGCCATCCAGATGGATCAGCCCGTGCCCGTGGCGCAGTACCCGGGCGAGATCAACGAATCCTGGCTCCAGCCCATCGGCGCCGGCGCCATCATTCCGCCGTGGAACTTCCCGCTCGCCATCTTGACCGGAATGGCGATGGGGCCGGTAGCTGCCGGGAACACCGTCGTGGTCAAACCGGCCTCTGCAACCCCTCTGGTCGGTTGGAGCTTCATGGAAATCGTGCGGGAAGCCGGCTTGCCCGCCGGTGTCGTCAACTTCCTTCCCGGGTCTGGTGCCGTAGTCGGGGATCGGTTGGTGGACAACCCCCGTACCCGCTTCGTGAACTTCACCGGCTCGAAGGATGTTGGTCTGCGGATCGCAGCGCGCGCCGCGGTGGTGCATCCGCAGCAAGAGTTCCTGAAGCGTGCCTACATGGAACTTGGCGGCAAGGACGCGATGATCGTCGATGACACCGCAGACCTCGAAGCCGCGGCGGCCGACATCGTACGCAGCGCATACGGATTCCAGGGTCAGAAGTGTTCCGCATGTTCCCGGCTCATCGTGCTCGCAGACGTACACGACGACTTGCTCGACGCAGTGGTCGAACTCACCGCGTCACTCGAGGTCGGGAGACCGGTGGACAATGCTGTAGTGGGACCCGTCATTTCCCAGCAACAGCATCGATCGATTCTCGACGAGATCGCGCAAGCGCAGACCCAGAACAAGCTGGTGCAGGGGGGCGGTCCCATCGACAAGGAGGGCGGTTACTACATCGAGCCGACCATTCTCGCAGACGTCGGACCAGAAAACCGTGTTGCCCAGCACGAAATCTTCGGGCCGGTGCTCGCCGTTATCAAGGCTGCAGACTTCGACGAGGCGATCGCGATTGCCAACGGCACCGAGTTCGGACTCACCGGTGGCATCTACTCCAGCAACCCGGAACGGATAGAGCGAGCCAAACACGAATTCCATGTCGGCAACCTGTACGTCAACCGCAAGATCACCGGGGCCCTGGTCGGGATCCAGCCGTTCGGTGGCTTCAAGATGTCGGGATCCAACGCCAAGGCCGGTGGCCCCGACTATCTGCGGCTCTTCATGGAGATGAAGACCGTGGCCCAGCGCATCGAGGGCTGAAGGTGAGCCGGGACACCGGCGTGGGCCAGGTGAGCAGATGACGTTTCGCCGGGTCTTTCTGGCCGTTGTCCTCGTGGTGATCGCTGTCGGGGCCATCCTCTTCTTCGCGGGCGACGAGACCGCGGAGGAGGCTCCAGCGGCGCCGGCTTCGGTGGCGACCACGGTGGTAGGCGCGGCTCCGGGGTCGACTGAAGCCGTTACCGCACCTCCGTCGAGCACGGCCGATCCAGGCGGTGCCGCGCTCGCTGCCCCGCCACTCCCGCAGCCGCCGCCCTCACCTCCACTTCCCGGCGTCGCGGCCGGCTTCGAAGGCCCCGGCCTCGTCACGGTCGCAGCGGGAGGCGCGGACGCCGCAGCTGCTGCGGGTGGACGTCCGTTCGCCAGGATCCGGGAAGGCGTAGTGATGGGTTCGCTCGAGACGGCAGACGGTTGGATCAAAGTGGTCACATCGTGTGACACGGTGGCGTGGCTTCCGGAGGCCCAGGTGCGAGCCGAGCTACCCGCACCGCCCCTCGTGCCAGGTACGGGAGCGGACTTCGCCGAGGCGGTGCTGGTCATCGATCCAGGACATGGTGGAGCCAACAACCAGGGGGCTCCGAGTCCAGATGGGGAGTTGATCGAGAAGGAGGTCAACCTGGATATTGCGCACCGGGTGCGCGACCTGCTGGGCACGCCACACGATGTCGACTGGGACACGGGCACGATCTCCGACGGCGATGCGGTCCCGGCCGTAAACCGGGTCGTCGTCACCCGCAGCGGCGATGCCGCGGCAGCAGACTACGAGGCGGGCCTGATCTTCCGTGCCGCAATGGCGAACGCAGCCCAGGCTCATGCGCTGGTATCTATCCACAACAACGCGGGCTTCGATTCCAGCAGCACTACCGCGGCCAGCGACGTCTACTACCAGTCCGATGTACCTGAATCACGCCGTCTCGCCGCGATTCTCGCCGGGGAGTTCCAGGTGAGCTTCGCAGGGTTCGAAGCGGACTGGGTGGCGACGCTGCCGGTCGGAGCCAAGTCGCGGCTGAGCCCCAGTGACGGAGAGAAGCAGTACTACGGCATTCTGCGTCGGACGGAAGTCCCGGCCGTCATTGCCGAGGGGGCCTACATCGCAAACCAGAGTGAGGCTGACCTGTTGGCAACCCCGGAATTCCGACAAGCGTACGCCGACGCGGTCTACCGGGCGCTCGTTCGATTCATCACGACCGCTGACGAGGGAGGGCCGAGCTACGACCCGGTTGTATGGGAAGGCAACGCCGGGTCCGGTGGTGCCAGGCCGGAGTGCGTTCTCCCGGAGCAACCAGCACCCTGACCGGTGCCTCAACGTCGGTAGGTGAGGTGATCGACGACGTTGCCTGCCGGGTCCTGGAGAATGATCGTGTCTCCCCGGTTCGACCAGACCGGGCCCCCGGCACACCAGTAAAGCTCGAACCCGCGGTCGGTGCCGCACGCGGTGCGGACGGTGTACTCCTGGGTAGGAAGGATGTCAATGTCTGGGAACTCGTAGCGATGGATCGACGATTCGTCGCGGAGGACCCACCCGGCCAGGTTCCACGCCTCGGGTCCGTCCGCCCACCGGACGACCACCACGTATTCTCCACTCGTGGGATCGTCGTCGGGGCCTGGTGGGTTGGCGTCGAAGTCGAAAATCCTCAATGGTTCTTCCCGAGACGGTCCGCAATCATCTGTTCCCCACAGTCCGGTGCCCGACTCGGCGGCGATACCGGCGATGGGTGCGTAGGCTTCGAGCCGGTCGTGCTCGGTCTGGAGCACGAAGGCATGTCCGTCGCGTAGCTGCTGAGCGTTCGCGTCTGTGCCATCCGCGATCACGTAGCGCAGCAGTCTCCCGAAGGTGTCACGGTCGTCTTGGGTACCGGAGACGAGGGTGATCGTGGTCTCATGAAGACGTTCCTCGAGTGCGGTGCGGGCTGTGTCGCCATGGCACTCGTCTTGCTCAGGGGCGTTGATGCCGATCAGCCGCACCGACTCGATCGCGGTGCCGGTATCGACCTCGATCGTGTCGCCGTCTATCACCTGCACCAGCGAAACCACGACACCTGCAGTCGGATCAACCCTCCGGGAATCTGTAGAGGCGGTTGTGGATCCCGCAGGCGGTGCCGTCGTGGACGCAGCCTGCGGCTCGGACGAGCAGGAGGCGAGCACGAAGCACGCCAGGAGCACCGGGGCGAGGCGGTTCATCGGGAGCGACCCTACTCCGGAAAGGGAGGGGGGACGTGCGAACGATCGCTCAGCGGGTTCCGACGGCGATTCCGCCCATGACCGTGGTGGCGTTGATTCTGAGGACCGGAGCGTCTTCCGGCAGCGTTGTGGGGTCCGGTACGTCGAGCACGATGTCTCCGGCTGTCGTGTTCTGCTCGACGATGACGACTCGCCACGTGTCTGGAACCGCCACGGAGACGCCGGCGAGCTTGCAGTCGATGGCCAGGTCTGCGCCCTCGCCGTCGAGTTGGGCTCCTCTGAGATCAACCGCGATCCCGCCGAGGACGGCGGCGACCCTGCCGGATTGGAGTCTCCCCGCCACGCTGGTGAACTCGTTGCCGCCGAAGATGGCAGTCCGGTTGAAACGGTTCGAGCCCTCGTCTCCACTGGACATCTTCCAGGCAACGAGCTGGAGTGCACCCCAGATCGCCACGAGTGTGGTGAGCACCTTGAAGATGCGGCGGCCAAGTTTCTTGGGGGTCATGGTCTCTCTCCTGCGACGGTCGATCCATCGTAGGCGTGCCGCCGGGCCCCACCATCCGGCCCGGGGCATGTCCCCCTCGGATCGTCATTTCACCCGTGGCTGGTCAGAATTGCTCGCTTTCTGTCGAGCCCTCGAGCGCGAGCGTCGAGGAAGCGCCCTGGGTGATGACCGTACTGACCTTGTCGAAATACCCCGCCCCCACCTCGCGCTGGTGACGGGTGGCGGAATAGCCGGATGCCTCCATGTCGAACTCAGCCGTCTGCAACCGCACATAGGCACTCATGTCTTCGGCCGCGTATGCCTTGGCCAGTTCGAACATCGATGCGTTGAGCGCGTGGAATCCCGCCAGTGTGATGAACTGGAACCGGTAACCCATCGCTCCCAGTTCCTTCTGGAACTGCGCGATCGTCTCGTCGTCCAGGTGGGCGCGCCAATTGAAGGAAGGCGAGCAGTTGTATGCCAGCATCTTGCCGGGGAATTCGGCGTGGATTGCCCTGGCGAATTCGGCAGCCTCTTCGAGGTTCGGCGTGCTGGTCTCGCACCAGATGAGATCAGAATATGGAGCGTAGGCGAGGCCACGACTGATGGCGGCCTCCATCCCGTTGCGTACCTCGAAGAAGCCCTCCGGCGTGCGTTGGTCGGTGACGAAGGCCCGATCCAGCTCGTCCACGTCGCTGGTCAGCATCGTGGCTGCGAGCGAGTCGGTGCGTGCCACGATCAGGGCCGGCACGCCGGCGACATCTGCCGCCAGTCGGGCCGCAGTCAGCGTCCTCACGTGCTGGCTGGTCGGCACGAGGACCTTTCCCCCCATGTGGCCGCACTTCTTCTCTGAGGCGAGCTGGTCCTCGAAATGAACCCCGGCCGCCCCGGCTGCGTAGAACGCCTTGGCGAGTTCGAAGGCATTGAGCGCTCCCCCGAAGCCGGCCTCGGCATCCGCAACGATGGGCAGGAGGTGATCCGCTTCCCGATCACCCTCAGACCAGGCGACCTGGTCTGCGCGAAGCAGGGCGTTGTTGATCCTGCGCACCATGGCTGGAGCCGAGTTGGCCGGATAGAGCGACTGGTCGGGATAGACCTCGCCTGCCAGATTGCCGTCTGCCGCCACTTGCCAGCCGGAGAGGTAGATCGCCTCGAGACCCGCTTTCGCCATCTGGACTGCCTGGCCTCCGCTGAGGGCACCGAGGGCGTGGACGTAGTCGCGCCTTCCCAGTAGGTCCCACAGCTTGTCGGCACCGCGCTTGGCGAGCGTGTGATCGATGGTCGTCGGTCCTGCCAACTCGACCACATCTGCCGCGGTGTAGGTGCGGGTGACTCCGGTCCACCGCGGATTCGACTCCCAGTCCCGCTCGAGGTCGGTAACCCTCTGCTCGAAGGATCGCCGGATCGTCATTCATTCCCCTTCCGTGATGAAGGACCGCTTGGCCCCCTGATGGTGCTTGCTGGTTCGAGGTAGTCGTAGGCCACCGTGGTGAGAAAGCTGGGGAAGTCGTCTGCCAGGGCAACCGCCTCGAAGAGGCGCCTGGCCTCGTCGAACCGCCATCGGCTGTATTCCACCTCGCCGAGCTCTTCGAGGAGCGCCGCACACGTACGGTCGGCAACTTCCCGCACGAGATCGCCTGTGATCGACCGACCGTCTTCGAGCGCGGCGCCGTGATGCACCCATTGCCATATCTGCGATCGCGAGATCTCGGCGGTGGCTGCATCTTCCATCAGATGGTTGATGGCGGCAGCACCGTTGCCGCACAACCAGGAGGCCAGGTAGCGGATGGCAACGTCGACGTTCTGCACGACGCCTTCCCAGCTGACCTGTGGGATGAGGGTGCTGAAGAGCAGATTCTGGGCATTGACCACCACGTCCGGCCGCAGTCGGTCGACCTGATTGGGTCGGTTGCCGAGCACCTCGTCAAACACCTCGGTGGCCAAAGGCACGAGATCGGGATGGGCGACCCAGGTGCCGTCGTGGCCATCGCGCGACTCCCGCGTCTTGTCTTCCCGTACCTTCGAGAGTGCCAACTCGTTGACGGCTGCGTCGCGGCGACTCGGGATGAAGGCTGCCATGCCACCCATCGCATGTGCTCCCCGCCGATGGCATGTTGCGATCAGGAGATCGGTATAAGCATGCATAAACGGGACCGTCATCGTGACGGCTGATCGATCGGGCAGCACCATGTCATCGCGGGTCCGGAACTTCTTGATGACCGAGAAGATGTAGTCCCAGCGACCGGCGTTGAGCCCCGCTGAGTGCTCCCGCAGCTCGTAGAGGATCTCGTCCATTTCGAACGCGGCGACGATGGTCTCGATGAGCACCGTGGCCCGCACCGAACCCACCGCGAGCCCGAGCCGGTCCTGCGCGGCAACGAACACGTCGTTCCAGAGACGCGCCTCGAGGTGGCTTTCGAGCTTGGGGAGGTAGCAATAGGGGCCGCTGCCTCGCTCCAGGAGTTCGGCGCCGTTGTGGAAGAGGAACAGGCCAAAGTCGAAAAGACTCGCCGAGATCGGAACGCCGTCAACCAGAACGTGGTGCTCCGTCATGTGCCAGCCACGCGGGCGGATCATAAGCACCGCCGGATCGTTGTTCAGGGTGTAGTTGCGACCGTCTGGTGCCGTGTACGAAATGACCCTCCGTACTGCATCTATCACATTGACCTGGCCCTCGACCATGTTGTCCCAAGTGGGCGAGTTCGCGTCCTCGAAGTCCGCCATGAAGACTCTGGCGCCCGAATTCAGAGCGTTGATCATCATCTTGCGGTCGGTGGGCCCCGTGATCTCCACTCTCCGATCTGCCAGGTCTGCAGGAGGCGGTGCGACGCGCCAATCCGCATCCCGCACCTCCGCAGTTCCGGGGAGGAAGTCGGGCATTGCTCCTGCATCGAACGTAGCGAGACGTCGCTCCCGGGCTGCCAGGAGTTCGCGACGGACGGGGTCGAAGCGGCGATGCAGGTCGCGCACGAACTCGAGTGCTGCGTCGGTGAGGAGGCGGTCGGTGTCCGCTCCTTGCTTTCCGTTGATCTCGATTCCTTCGATCATCGTGCCCCGCGTTTCTCCGGTCGCCTGCTTGGCCTGCCGGGCCCACGGTCGTCTTCTAGTAGTCCGATCGTCAACCTCCGCTGCTATAAAGAATCCTAGAAATTTCGATGACGAGACATTGAGGTCGATCATTCATGACTACAGGAGCGATAGATCCATTGATTTTCGGGCAAAGGGTGCGACATCTGCGAAAGTCGCGGGGTCTCACGCTTGACGCCCTGGGACTCGAGATCGGCCGAACCCCCTCGTACCTCTCACAACTCGAAAACGGCAAGAAGGAGCCACGCCTGGGTGTCATCAATGATCTGGCGGCAGCCCTCGATGTTCCCGCCGTGGAATTGCTGACCCAGGAGCCCCCGACGAGGAGGGCCTACCTGGAGGTGACCCTCGAACGAGCCCAGAGGGACGGGGTCTATTCGGATCTGGGTCTTCCATACCTGAAGGCGGCTGCCGGCGTCCCCGACATCGCTCTGGAGCACATCGTCCGCCTCTACGACGAGTTACGCGGCCGGGACGCGGCAGCGGTCGTGACCCGCGAGGAAGCGCGAATCGCCAACGCTGCGCTGCGCTCGGAAATGCGCTTGCGGGGCAACTACTTCTCCGAGATCGAGCAGGTTGCCGCGGAGGCGATCGCGGCGGTCGGTTACTCGGGCAACGGGGCACTCACTGAGCATGACATGCAGGAGTTCGCGGCTCACTTCGGCTTCACGGTGCACCGATCGCAGGACATCCCTACCACAGTGCGCTCCGTCACTGATCTGCGAAATCACAGGATCTACGTTCCGCAACGCGATGCGATGTCGACTCGGGGCGCCAGGTCCGTCGTCATGCAGACGCTTGGACATTTCGCGCTCGATCACGCCGATCCAATCGACTTCGCCGAGTTCTTGCGACAGCGCGTCGAGGCCAACTACTTCGCAGGCGCTGTGCTCGTCCCCGAGGTAGCGGCGGTGCCATTTCTTGCGGAGGCGAAGACCCGGCGGGATCTGTCGGTCGAGGATCTGCGGGACGCCTTCTATGTCTCGTACGAGATGGCGGCGCACCGGTTCACCAATCTCGTGACCGAGCACCTCGAGATACACACGCACTTCGTGCGCTCAGACGAGCAGGGGATCATCTGGAAAGCCTATGAGAACAACGGAGTGCCGTTTGCCAGCAACTCGGTTGGAGCGATCGAGGGTCAGCGTCTATGCCGCCAGTGGGGCACTCGCCAGGCGTTCCGATCGGAAGACAAGTTCTCGATCCATTACCAATACACCGACACCTCTGTCGGGACGTTCTGGTGCTGCACTCACGTCGACGAGCGCCGGATGGCCGCAGTCACCGTCGGCGTGCGGTTCGAGGAGGCGGGGTATTTCCGGGGCCACGACACGGACCGCAGGTCGGTATCCGGGTGCCCGGATGGGCCGTGTTGTCGTACTCCGAGTGATGATCTGGCGACGCGATGGTCGGGCATGGCATGGCCTTCGGTGCGACCGAACAGCCACATGCTGGCTGCGATGCCGGTGGAGACCGTGCCCGGCGTCGACGTCACCGAGATTTACGAGTTCCTGGAACGACACGCCCCTGCAGACTGATCCGGCCGGGTTGAGTCGTGTGTGTTTCGCAGACCGAACGTTCGCCTCTACCCGCACACCGCTGCCGGGTCCATGATGAGATGAGCCCATTGCGGAGGCCACATGCGGTGGATGGTCACGGCCCTTGGGGTGCTGGTGCTGCTGCTCGGAGGTAGCGGGCTCCGAAGTGGAGACGAGGGAACGGCCCCGGTGCCGGTGGAGGTTGCGGAACTGGGCGACTTCGTCGATTCTCCGGATCGCGTCACGTTCGTGGGCGAGGTCTCCCTCTTCGGGGAACTCCTCTGCCCCTGCTTCATGGTTACCTCGGATGGTGCTTCGGCCATGGTGTGGTACGACCTCACCGACACGGGAGGCACTGCTGTTGCGCCCGAGAGCCTCGCGTCGATCGTCAACGGAGCAACGGTTCGGGTCGAGGGTGAGGTGCAGGTCGAGCCCGACCCTGGCACCGGGATGCAGGCAGTGACCGCGATCTCGATTGAGCAGGTGACGTCCTAGCGTCGAATGCCGTGGTGCGGCAGCAGGGTCTGCGTGCCGTGCCTGGAGAGCGAGCGCTGCTGCACGGGATCGATCTCGGCGGCGATCATGGTGACCGTCGAGCACCTCTTCGTAGAAGAGCGCCACCCTGGCTGCCGTCCCGCTTGCCAGGGCGAGGAGGGAGAGGGCAGAGGCGATGACGGCCGTCGGCGTCAGCAAGTAGCCGGCCGCCCTGGTCATGATCTCCTGCTGCAACATCTCCATGACTGCAGGATGCGCCGAATCACCCGGTGCCGCTATCGGGTAAGTCCCTATCCCGACCCCGAGATACCCCGAGAGCTTCTCGGGTGGTCCGCCGGATCCGCGGCAGCCCTCCCCGGCTCGCTCGGCTGCCGGTTCGAATGGGTGTCGTCCCCCGGTACCCTGTGCGCATGGAAGACACATCCGACCTTTACACCGAGGCCGAGCTGCGGCAGCGGCTCACCCCCGAGCAGTACCAGGTCACCCAAGACGCAGGCACAGAGCGGCCGTTCACCGGTGAGTACTGGGACTCCAAGGAGGCAGGGGAGTATCGCTGCATAGTGTGTGACGCTCCGCTGTTCTCGAGCGAAACCAAATACGAATCGGGCAGCGGGTGGCCCAGCTTCTGGCAGCCCATCCGCGAAGACGCGGTCGCACTCCACGAGGATCGCTCGCTCCTGATGTCTCGCACCGAAGTGGTGTGCGCCACCTGTGGTGCTCATCTCGGCCACGTCTTTCCCGACGGCCCACGACCCACCGGGCAGCGGTACTGCATGAACTCTGCCTCATTGCGGCTGATAGGCGAGGCAGACGGGAAGTGACGGACGAGAGCTCGGCTCGTCCGAGCGACATCGCCGACCCCTCGAGACGGCCGGATCAGGCGCGCAGCCGTTCGCTTGCTGCAATCCCTTTGATCGGGATCGGGGTCACCCTGGTTGCACACAATGTTCTCGTGCACCGGGTGCTACCCCCTCGATTCCACCCGTTGGCGGGAGCCGCGACTATGGGATCTCTGCTCGGATTGAGTCGGGCCGCA
>CAYNHF010000007.1:0-23087 GCA_964397045.1 uncultured Acidimicrobiaceae bacterium
GAATGACCCGGCGTCGCGGCAGGCCCTTGGCTTTGGCGGTCCGCAGGTAGTCGCTGTGCATAACTTCGAGCATTGACGCCCGCTGGAAACGTGCGTACCCCGCGATCGAGATCAGTGCAATTGACATCGCCGGCAGCGCCAGATGGCGCACGATGTCTCCCATCTGCGCCATGAACCCCAAGTCGCCGTAGTTGGAATCGGACATGCCGGTGACAAAGAACAGCTTCACCCCGGTCCACTTCTCCAGATAGAGCGCCAGCAGTAGCTGGAAACCGACCGCGATGATGAAGATCGGCGTCGAGAAGGCAATGAACGCTCCCAGCGTGCCCAGGTTGTCGAAGAACGAGTACTGGCGAAGCGCCTGGTAGATCCCCAGCGGGATCCCGACCAACAACGCCAGGGTCAGGGCGGCCAAACCGAGGCGGAAGGTGGCGCCGGCCGCGCCGAAGATGAGATCCCACACCGGCCCGTCGCCGCGGAACGATACGCTCCAGTTCAGTGCGAACTCGACTCCAGTCTCCGGGAAGAAGAAGAAGGGTTTCCCGAGCGAGAGATACACCGTCATCACCCAGACGGCCAAGATCGAGAAGGCTCGCAACGTCCGCCACCAGGATGCCTCGATCCTCGCCACGAACGCCCATACCGTGTATGCCGTCGCTGCCACGAACAGCAATGCGGGTATCACGTTGTGCAAGCCGAGGCGATACAACGTGATGAAGGTGGTCGGATCGAGGTCACGATTGATTGGCACGATCTGCGACTGTGCCAGCCAGTTGAAGTTGACGATGAAAAGCCCGAGGGTGACGGCCCACAGCACGCCCGCTATCACCCAGGTCACGGTGTTGAGAATCTGCTGCTTGAACCTTCCGAGCCACGCAACCAAGGTGGCAATGAAGGCCCCAAACCCGGCGAGCCAGGGCCACACTCCGCCGGTGATGCCCGCTCGCCACACCACGGCCATCTGCTCACCTTCGATGGTCTCGTTGATCACCGGAATCGGGGTCACGAAGTTCTTGAGCCAGATCAAATACTGCTGCCAGGCGGGCTTGTCGAGGCCAAACAGTTCGGTGAGTTGGGCAATCACCGTCTGCATGCGTGGGTTCAGCCGCAGGCGGTCGAGTGGAGACCCACCAGAGAGCTGGATGAGGCTGAACACGATCACGCTGAGCGCCAACAGCGTGATCACGCCGTAGACCAATCGGCGAATGATGTACGCACCCATGGTGGCCTGCCTCCGGCTCGCCTGCGAGTTTCCACACTATACCGACGTTGCGCATTCCCCGCCCTCCCCCGCAACCGAAGCCATCCTGTAGCAGATCGAGTGGGACTGGGACGAGGAGAGGGCCCGCCGGAGCGGGCCCTCTCTCACTCACATCCTTCCCGCGAGCGGGAAGAGATCTCCAGATTCTAGAGATCGACGCGGTACCACTCCTCCATATTCCAGGTGTGGCTGGCATCTGTCGGGTTGTGCTTGAAGCCCTGGACTTCATCTGCCCACACGGCCGCGGTCACGAGACGCGCGTACAGCGGGATGATGACGACCTGGTCGGCGAGAATGTTCTCACCTTCCTGAATCAACGGAACCAGTACCTCTTCGTCAACGCTCGAGTTGAGAGCATCACGGATCTCGGCGAACCGAGCCGTGTTCTCGTCGATGATGACGGAGTCTGGGGTACCCCAGCGGTACATGTTCTGACCGTCCGGCGGCGGCGCCTCTGGATCAAAGACATCAAAGATGCTGATCAAGCCAGAGAAGCCGGGTGAACCAACCCAGGCCCACTCGCCAAGGTCCCAGAAGCCGCTGTCGAAGGTCTCACCAAAGAACAGCTGCGAATCCTCGAGCTGGTTCTCGTAGGTGATGCCGACATCGTTGAACATGCCAACGAAGAGCTCGGAGAGCTTCACGCGTGCGTCATTGTTCGACGTGGTCGAGAAGACGGCGAAGAGCTCATCAACGCCGAGCTCAGTCTTGGCCTGGTCGACCAGCGCGCTGGCCGTGTCGACGTTGTAGTCGTACTGCTTCCAAGCACCTGTCGAGAGCGCCGGGCTGAAGGCCTCGACGAACGAGTTGAGCGGCTCAACCTGACCGGCAAGGATCTCATCGACGATGAGGTTCTTGTCGATCGCGTGTGCCACTGCCTGGCGGTAGGCCAGGTTCTCGTTGTGCGAGTTCTCGTTGCGGTCGAGTCGGCGAGGACCGAACTGGAAGTTCAGGTGCTCCCAAACCGGACCAGACAGCACCTCAACCAACGCGCCTTCTGGCTCGAGAGCCTGAAGTGCTTCGATGGTCTCAGTTGCCGGCGGTGGCTGGATGACGTCGACCTCACGCGCCCGGAAGGCGTTGATGATGGACTCGGTCTCCGGGATGAATCGGAAAACGACCTCATCGAGGTACGGCAGTGTCTGACCGGTGATGTTGTCGATCTTCCAGTAGTTGGCGTTACGGGAGACCTTGATGAACTCACCCTTCTGCCACTCCACAAACTCGAACGGACCAGCGGACACCCACATGGTGTCGTTCCAGTCGTTCACGAAGTCGGAGCCTTCAACGTCGTGCTTCGGGATGATGAAGTTGAACATCAACTCGTACTGAGCGGTCGGAGCCGCCATTGTGAACGAGAAGGTCTTCGCACCCACCTCGGTGCTCGTGATCTGATCGTACAGATCTTTGATGGTCGGAAGATCCGGGTCCATGATGGTGTCGTAGGTGAACTGGTAGTCATCACCAGTTACCGGCGTTCCATCTGCCCAGACGACTTCGTCGCGGATCTGATAGCTGACCGTCATCGTTCCATCGTCATTGACCACAACACCACCGTTGCTGGTGGTTGGCAGTTCAGTGACCTGCTCGGGGATCAGCGTCAGGGTGAAGCCATCGACCTCTTGCACACCGGAAAGGTATGACTGGCCGACGATCGACACGATGAAGTTGGTTCCACCGGGAACGAACGGGTTGAGTGTTGGGGGCTCCTGGTCGTCGGCCACCGTCACAGATCCTCCGTAGTCTTTGAGGTTCTGCGCCGTGGTGGTCGTCGTTTCAGGAGCAGCCGTGGTGGTCGTCGTCTCGGGAGCCGCCGTTGTGGTGGTCTCCTCGGGAGCGGCAGTTGTGGTGGTCGTATCCCCACCCTCGTCGTCGCCACCGCATGCGGCAGCGATCAACGTAAAGGCGAGAAGCAGTCCAATCCACGTGACCGTGCGGCTACGCCACAATCGAGTCAAGGTGTTGCCTCCTTAGTATTCGTACGGTTCGCTTTGCTCGACCCGAAGGTCAGTTGGTCAGCATCGTCAAGCTGACGGTGGTGATCCCAAAAAGAATCGCCGCGGTCACCGTGAGGCGGTCGAGGTTACGCTCGACCACACTTGACCCGGTGATGGCACTGCTTCCGCCGAATCCTCCCCCGCCCCCGAACATGTCGGATACCCCACCGCCCCGACCCGCGTGAAGCAGAATCAAGAAGATGAGTAGAAGGGAGATGGCGACCTGCAGTGCTGCAACGATCCCGATAAGCAAAAGGGAACCCTTTCTTACAGCAGACCCGCCGCAACGCGGGTCCGCTAGCGCGAGTATGGATGGAGTTGCCTAGTTCCGCAAGTCATTGCTTGCCATTTCCTGGAAGGGCCCGGAAAGTAGCCGACGATGGGTGAAAAGTCAGAGCGCGCTCTGGTCCGCAACGGCCTGCGCAGCCGCCGCAATCGCCGCCGGGTCCCCGAGATAATCGTGCTCTACGGACTGCAGACCCTCATCGAGCCGATACACGAGCGGGACTCCAGTTGGGATGTTCAGGGCCGCGATCTCGTCATCGGGGATGCCGTCGAGGTGTTTCACCAGCGCTCGCAGACTGTTGCCGTGGGCGGCGACAAGCACCACCTTGCCGTCCCGCAAGTCGGGCACGATCGAGTCGTACCAGTAAGGCAGCATCCTCACGACGACATCGGCGAGGCACTCGGTTGCGGGCAGCAGGTCGGGGGCCAATCGACGGTATCGAGGATCATGGGCGGGGTGGCGTGGATCTTCGAGTGTGAGCGCCGGCGGCGGCGTGTCGTAGGATCGCCGCCAGAGGTGCACCTGCTCCGGCCCGTACTCCGCGGCGGTCTCCTTCTTGTTCAGGCCCTGGAGGGCCCCGTAGTGCCGCTCGTTGAGCCGCCAGTGTTTGCGCACAGGAATCCAGGCGCGGCCCATCTCCTGCAACGCGATGTTGAGGGTCTCCAGCGCCCGGACCAGAACCGACGTGTGCGCGATGTCCGGCAGCACGCCTGCCTCGGTCATCAGCTCACCAGCGACGGCAGCCTCCGTCTCGCCCCGCGAGGACAACGGAACATCGGTCCAGCCGGTGAAGGTGTTTTCCAGATTCCAGGTGCTTTGCCCATGGCGGAGCAGAATGAGTGTGGATGTCATGGCCGAAGTCTGCGCAGTCCGGCCCCGTCTGGCAAGTCGGACGATGATGCCAACCCATCCGAAGCACGGGTAGCTCGCGTCGCCGACCCTGCCGGGGAGGAGAAGACCTCGGGTGCGACGTGTCTCGATGCTCGCGAGTCAGGCAGACTTAACGACGGCCAGCCGGCGCGGATGCCACGCGGGTGTCCGCAACCCTGCCCAACGCTGCTGACGAGATGCGACCCTGGCTTCCTCGGCGCTCGACAGCAGACCGACGTGGGTTGCACCTGCATGCCTGATCGCCTCGCCGACCTCGAGGGTCGCCAGCGCTTCGGCGTCTGCCGCGGTCGGCGCCTCGACCCACACGGAAAGTTCGATCGTTGCCTGTTCCAGATCCGCAGTCACATCGACCTTGCTTGCGATGGGACTCTGCTCAGCCGCCCTCGTGACGGCCTCGAGGTGATCGCTGAGGTTTCTGAGGCCATTGACTTCCCAGCCAATCCTCCGAGTGACTTTGAAGTCGAATACCACGCGGTGCTGCTTCTTCATCTTCCTCCGCCTTTGTTCGAAGCGTCACGCTCCGTCGTCTAGTGCCCACTCACAGTATTGATCCGACTACTACACGTAGCAAGAGTGATCCTGGTCGACAACGGGGTGACTAGACCCAATACCGAACGATCGACGCGAACGTGTCCGGATCAAGTGACGCACCGCCGACCAACGCGCCATCGATATCCCGCTTGGCCATGAGGCCGGCGATATTCCCCGGCTTCACGGAGCCTCCGTAGAGGACCTGCACATCATCCGCGGCACTCCCCCACCCGGATCGAACGGTTTCCCGAACAAACGCGGCCATTGCACCGGCGTCGTCTGCGCTGGCGGTCTTGCCGGTGCCAATCGCCCAGATCGGTTCGTACGCGATCACCAGCGACCGGACCTGGTCATCAGCGACACCCTCGAGACCGGCCATGATCTGCCTCCGCACTTTGGCCTCAGTCTCGCCGGCCGAGCGCTCTGCGTCGGTTTCCCCGACGCACAAGATGGGCGTCAACCCGCCGGCGAGCACCGCCTTTACCTTGAGGTTGATCTCTGAATCGAGTTCGCCGAATACCTCCCGACGTTCCGAGTGCCCGGCCAACACATACGACACGCTCAGCTTCGCGAGCATCCCGACGGAGATCTCCCCGGTGAAGGCACCAGCTTCTTCCCAGTAGCAGTTCTGCGCACCCAGCCCGATCGGCAGTCGATCCGCCTCGATCACCGTTTGCACCGAACGCAGCGAAGTGAACGGCGGGATCACCACCACATCCACCCTGCTGTAGTCGTTGACGTCCAAGCGATAACTGAGCTTCTGCACCATCTGGATCGCCTCCAGATGTGTGGCGTGCATCTTCCAGTTGCCCGCAATCAAGTCCTTACGCATCACTCCACCTCCTCAATGCCGCGATTCCCGGCAGCGTCTTACCCTCCAACATTTCCAAACCCGCGCCGCCCCCACTCGACAGATGATCAACCTGCGAGTCGAGTCCGAGGAGTCGCAGCGCAGCAACACTGTCGCCTCCACCCACAACCGTGAAGCCGGACGCCGCGGCGACCGCGCTCGCGACGCCGGCTGTGCCGGCCCGAAAGGCCTCCCACTCGAATACCCCCATCGGGCCGTTCCAGAACACCGCGCCAGCCGCATCGATCTCTTCGGTAAACGCAGCTGTTGTCGCCGGACCGATGTCGAGACCCATCCACCCCCCGGGAATGTCTTCGGCAGCCACCGTCCGCACGCCGGCATCAGCCGCAAACGCGTCCGCTACGACGACGTCTGTGGGCAGAAGGATCTTGGTTCCTTCCGGCGAGGCGAGCATGGCAGCGACCGTCTCCACCATCGGCTCTTCGACCAGTGAGTCGCCGACGACGTAGCCGAGTGCAGCCAGGAGGGTGAAACACATACCTCCGCCAACGAGCATCCGGTCCACCCGCGGCAGCAGATGCGTCATGACCGCGAGCTTGTCGCTCACCTTGGCACCACCCAGGATGACTACGAAGGGGGATACGGGCTCGTCGAGCAAACCGCCCAACACCGCCACCTCTCGTGCCAGCAATTGTCCTGCAGCAGACGGCAACCGTTCGGCCACACCGACGGTCGACGCATGGGCGCGGTGCGCCGAACCGAACGCGTCCAGCACGAAAACGTCTACCAACGCGGCGAGGGCGTCCGCCAGTTCCGGCGTGTTCAGCTTCTCGCCCGATTCGAACCTCGTGTTCTCCAGCATGACGATCTGGTCCGGCCCTGCCCCGTCGACCGCGGCGGCCGCTCCGTCTCCTGCCACGTCGGCTGCCATTACCACCTCGAGACCCGAAAGCTCGGCCATGCGATCGGCAACCGGAGCCAGGCTGAGCGCGGGATCGACCCCGGCGGGTCTGCCAAGATGGCTGCACACGACGACAGCGGCGCCACGCTGATGCAGGTCGATGATCGTCGGCAGGCTGGCGCGGATCCGAAAGTCGTCTGCGATCCGCCCGTCCGCAAGCGGCACGTTCAGGTCGGCCCGCACCAGCACCGTGCGGTTTGCGACATCCAACGTCTCGATGGTCGGCAGATTCTCCAAAACCCGTGGCGCTAGCCGAGACGGCCGATGAGATCGACCAGACGACTCGAGTAACCCCACTCGTTGTCGTACCAGCCGAATACCTTCACCATTCGCCCGTTTACCATTGTGAAGTCCGAGTCGAAGATGACCGAATGAGGGTCACCGACGATATCGGTGGAGACGAGCGGAGCGTCCGAGTACCGCATGATTCCCCGCAACGGCCCATCAGCTGCGGCCTTGAACGCGGCGTTCACCGTGTCGACGTCCACATCCAGGCCGACCGTGACGACGGCGTCCGTGATGGATCCGTCCGGCACCGGCACCCGCAGCGCCTTCGCCTCGAGCTTGCCGGCGAGCGCCGGAATCACCTTGCCGACGGCAGAACCAGCGCCGGTCGAAGTCGGCACGATGTTGGCGGCAGCCGCCCTGCCTCGTCGCCGGTCCTTGTGCGGAGCATCGAGGAGCGCCTGATCACTCGTGTAGGCGTGCACCGTCGTGAACATGCCCTGCTCGATGACGAACTCGTCGTGGAGCACCTGAAGCATCGGGGCGACACAGTTGGTCGTGCACGACGCGTTGGAGATGATCTTGTGCACCGAAGGATCCAACCCGGCGTCGTTGACGCCCATGACGATGGAGTAGTCCGGATCCTTCATTGGGGCGCTCACCAGCACCCACTTGGCTCCCGCCTCGAGATGCTTCGAAGCCGTTTCGTGAGTCCGGAAGAAGCCGGTGGATTCGACGACAACGTCTACCCCGAGCGCTCCCCACGGGAGGTTGGCAGGGTCGCGCTCCGAGAACACCTTGAACCGATCACCATCGACATCGATCGAGTCATCGATGACCTGAACCGAGCCTCCGAATCGACCGTGCACCGAGTCGTTCGCCAGCAGATAGGCAAGGGTCTCGGCATCGGTCAGATCGTTGACCGCCACGATGTCGACAGCGGCACCGTTCTTCTTGGCGGCGCGAAGTACGTTCCTACCGATCCGGCCGAAGCCGTTGATCGCTACTTTCATCAGTCAACCTCTCCTGGGTCGTCATAAGTCATTGCCAGTCGCCCCAGCATCCCGCCAAGACGGGCAGGATCGTGACGAGGCCATGGAGAGATCGGGTCGATGAGATCGCCCCACTCGACATCAGCGCCGAAGGTGGCAAACACCTCAGTCTCGATGACCATGGACTCGACCGGGGCAGCTGTTTCGATTGCGGTCGAGTTCGCGACGATAGCACTCGGAGACCGCACCCCTGTCTGCTCCAACAGGGCTTCGAGATGGTCGGCGCCATCCATTCGGAGCGTCTCTCCATCCTGCGTGGTGAGGTTGGCGACCCACACCAAACGGGCCCTGGATCGATTGATTGCAGACACCATGTCGGGCACCAGAAGAGCGGCGATGACGGAGGTGTACAAGCTGCCGGGACCAAGCACGATTTGGTCTGCCGCCGCGATGGCATCGAGTGCGGAATCACAGGCGCGAGCGCCGGAGGGCTCGATCCAGATCCGCTCCACCGGGCCCCGCGCCGCCGTGATGCTGGCCTGACCAGACACCGCAGCCCCGTCAACGATCGCCTCGAGATGGAGTCGCTCCCCCGACACAGGAACCACCGAACCAACCGATCCCAGCAGCCGCTCGGCAGCACGGAGTGCGGCTTCGAAGTCTCCTTCCAGGTCCGCCAGCGACGCAATGATCAGATTGCCGAGTGAGTGGCCGCGTACGTCTGCTCCCTCGAAGCGGTACTCGAAGAGCCGGCGCCAGATCGAATCCTGAGGGGTCAGTGCGAGTAGACACCGCCGGATGTCACCCGGCGGCGGAATCTGGAGATCGGGAGCAAGGCGACCAGAGGACCCACCGTCGTCTGCGACAGACACGATCGCCGTGATGTCGCCTGCATAGCGATGGATCGCCTGGAGCGCCTGCGAGAGTCCGGTGCCGCCACCGATGGCTACTACGGAAGGCCCCGATCGGGCTGCCTCCATGGCTTCGAGGATCGGATCCGGTGACGTCTCGACCGGTCTCACGTGGCGGCTTCCGGCAAGTCGCGGTGACCGACGCTGACTTCGACCTCTCCCAATCCGGCGACGATTTGACCGATCTGGTCCGCCAGCGCCACCGAGCGGTGCCTGCCCCCTGTACACCCCACACCGATGGTGAGATACGACTTGCCCTCTGCGGCGTAGCGCGGAATAAGAAAACGCAGCATGTGTCCTACCTGATCGAGAAACTCCTGCGAGTCGGACTGGGCCAGGACGTAGTCACGTACTGCATCATCTCGGCCGGTGAGCTGACGCAGTTCAGGGACCCAGTGCGGATTGGGAAGGAACCTGACGTCGAACAAAACATCGACCACTCGCGGCACTCCACGCTTGAAGCCAAACGACAGGATGTCTATCCGCATCTGACGTTCCGGAAGCTCGCCTGCGAAAGTCGTCTCGAGTTGGCGGCGAAGTTGGTGGACACCGAGATCCGTCGTATCGATGATGATGTCTGCACCACCGCGAATCTCCTCGAAGGAAGCTCGCTCGGTGGCGATCTTTTCAGCTAATCGACCCGCGGCGACCGGATGGGTTCGGCGTGTTTCCTCGAAACGGCGCACCAGGGTGGCGTCGTCTGCGTCCAGGAAGAGAACCGTGGTACGAATGCCGCGGCTGTGTAGGCCGAGGAGGGCTTCGTTCAGGTCCTCTTCGGTGAGGCTGCCTCTCGTGTCAACTACGAGCGCCATCTGATCCCGCCCACCCTCGAGAAGGCCGGCGCCATCGACCACCTGGGTGATGAGGCTCGACGGCAGGTTGTCGACGACGAAGTAGCCGAAGTCCTCGAGCACCTTGGCGGTCTGCGAACGACCAGCCCCCGACATGCCGGTGACGATGACGACTCTCACATCAGACACGGCAGAACTCCTCGGTCTCGAAGACGGCAACGGCTCTCAGGTCTGCCGGAAAGCCGCCGCTCCGAACACCAGACAGCATATGGGTGAAGTCGCTCCGAACCAAGGACGGTCGAGCGGCGATCACGGTGAGTGAAGCGCCTCATAGAGATCACCCGCAACACGGGCCGGAACCACCTCGGCAAGGTCATCGACATCTGCCTCGCGGATACGTTTCACGGAGCCGAACTTCCGCAACAGTCTCTTCTTCCGGGTGGGGCCAATCCCGGGGACATCGTCGAGCACGCTGTCGACCAGGCGACGCCCTCGCAGCTTGCGGTGGTAGGCGACGGCAAACCGGTGCGCTTCGTCGCGTACCCGCTGCAAGAGGTACAGAGCCTCTTCCCCACGCGGAATCAGTAGTGGCCGGTCGCGATCGGGGAAGTACACCTCTTCGAGTTTCTTCGCCAACCCCACGACCGGGATATCCAGCCCGTAATGGTTCAGGACCTTTGTGGCTCGGCCGAGTTGTCCGGCACCACCGTCGATGACTATCAGCGAGGGCGGATAGGCGAACTTGCCGCGCTCCGCCGGAGGCAGGTCCTGGTCGGCGAGTAGCGCCTTGAAGCGCCGGTTGAGGACTTCCTCCATGGCAGCGAAATCATCCTGCCCATCAATAGTGCGCACCTTGAAGCGGCGGTAGTCGGACTTCTTGGGGAGACCATCCTCGAACACGACCATCGAGCCGACTGTGTCCGAGCCCTGGATCGTTGAGATGTCGTAGCACTCGATCCGCAACGGCGACGCTGGCAGGTCCAGATACTGCTCGAGGCTGCGAAGCGCCTGGGCCCTGGCGTTGTGGTCCGTGTGCCGCTTCAGTCGATGGCGATTGAACTCTTCCTTCGCGTTGGCAACCGCGGTCTCCATCAACCGGCGCTTGGCGCCCCGTTGCGGCATTCGCAGCGACACCCTGCTCCCCCGCCTGGTGGACAACCACTCCTCCCACAGATCGCGATCGTCTGGTGCTTCGTGGACCAGCACTTCGCGAGGTGGCTCGAACCCACCGTAGAGCTGTGCCAACGTGATCGAAACCAGCCCGGCGGTGGTCACATCCTCGACTTTGTCGATGACGAACGACTTGCGGCCGGTGACACGCCCCTTCTTGACGTTGAGCACCACGACCACTGCTTCGAGGTCGTCCTCTTCCACCGCGATCAAATCGAACGTTTCACCGCGTTCGGTGACCAACTCCTGCCTCGCCAGGGCGCGCTCGACGGCGAAGAGCTGATCTCGGAGACGGGCCGCACTCTCATATTCGCGAGTATCGGCAGCTTGCCGCATCGCATCTCGGAGCCTGCCGACAACCGCGTCCGATTCCCCATCGAGGAACCCGGCCAATCCGTCCAGGTGAGCTTCGTAGTCCGAAGCCTCGACCGCCCCCACGCAAGGCCCGGAGCAGCGCTCGATGTCGAACAACAGACAGGGCCGCCCCAGCGCCGTGTGGTGTTTGAACTTAGTGTCGGTACAGGTCCGGATCGGAAAGGTGCGGAGCAGCAGATCAAGCGTGTCACGGATCGCGTACGCGTGAGCGTACGGTCCGAAGTATTCGACCCCGCGCCGCTTGCGGCCTCGCATGACCTGCGCCCGCGGCCACTCCTGATATCTCGTGATCGCCAGGTACGGAAAACTCTTGTCATCTCGCAGCCGTATGTTGAACCGTGGCTGGTGCTCGTGCACCAGCGAGAACTCCAGCATGAGTGCCCCGACCTCGTTCTCGGTGACGATCCACTCCACCGCGTCGGCGGCCTCGACCATGGCCCGGGTTCGCGGTGCCAGATCACGCGCGAAGTAGTTCGCCAGGCGTTTGCGCAGCGATTTCGCCTTCCCAACGTAGAGGACGGCACCGGGTTCATCTCGAAAGAGATAGACGCCCGGAGTGTCGGGGATCGAAGAGGGAGGAGGTCTGCGCACCATCGCCCGTCAGATGATAGAGAGCGCCGCGACGGGTCCTCGCGGCGCGCTCCCGGCTAGTCCGCAGACCACCGCGCACCCAGGAAGAGCGGGAAGTGCTCATGCCCCTTGAGCCAGGGCAACTTGGCCAACGCGTTTTGGCTCAGGCGGTGTTCGACGAGACGCTCCAATCGCCACCCCGTTTGCGCCGCAACGGTCAGCAGTTCGGCCATGGTGCGGTGGTGGAAAGTCACCGCTGCCTCGCCTGCAGCTTCCTGGGAGCTACCCGGGTCGAAGTAAGGGCCCCAGCGCCACAAGACCTCGCCGTCGGTGAGATCGACCACCGGTCCAGAACCGGCTGCGGTGTACGCGGGGTGGTTGACCACAATCCCGAAGTCTCCCCCGCGCCGCGTCACACGCCTCACCTCTTCGAAGATCGGTCGGACCTCGGCGAACAGCTCCAACACCAGCACGGAGACCGTGGCGTCCACGGCTCCGTCACGAAGCCACGCGAGCGATGGCAGCCGACACCGGACGACGGACCCTGCAGCTGCAGCGTGCCTGAGCAGAGGCTGGGAGATGTCGCAGCCTAAGACACGGCGCGGCGCCAACGCCCGCATCATCTGGCCCTCCCCACACCCGAGATCGAGCACAGCTCCCGAGCTTCCTTCCATGAGATCGACCGCGAGCGGAAGCACATCGAGTTCGTAGATCGGGTCGGTCTGCACCTCGACGATCCACCACGGAGCGAGCTCAGTCCAGTCGTCTTCGCTCATGGGAACACAGCCTTCAGGAGCCCAGCACCTCGCGGAGAAACTTGCCGGTATACGATTCCGAGACGGCAGCCACCTGCTCCGGTGTGCCGGACGCCACGATGCGACCGCCCTCGTCTCCCCCCTCGGGACCGAGATCGATGACCCAGTCCGCCGTCTTGACGACGTCGAGATTGTGCTCGATGACGACGACCGTGTTCCCGGCATCCACCAGTCGTTGGAGCACGCCGAGCAACCGGCGGATGTCCTCGAAGTGCAATCCGGTCGTCGGCTCGTCGAGGATGTACATGGTTCGCCCGGTCGAGCGCTTCCCCAGCTCCGAAGACAACTTGACCCGCTGCGCCTCGCCTCCGGACAACGTTGGAGCCGGCTGCCCGAGCTTGATGTAGCCGAGCCCCACGTCGTAGAGCGTCTGCATGATGCGGGCGATGCGGGGCTGATGCTCGAAGAAGTGCAATGCCTCTTCGATCGACATCGCCAGCACATCGGCGATGTTATGGCCCTTGAAGGTCACCTGCAGGGTATCCCGGTTGTAGCGTTGCCCCCTGCACGTTTCGCACGGGATGTAGACGTCGGGGAGGAAGTGCATTTCGATCCGTAGGGTTCCGTCCCCTTTGCATGTCTCGCACCTTCCCCCAGCCACGTTGAAGGAGAATCGGCCGGGTTTGTAACCCCGCATGCGCGCGTCCGGTGTGGTGGCAAAGAGTTCCCTGATGCGATCGAACACTTTGGTGTAGGTCGCCGGATTGGAGCGAGGCGTCCGGCCGATCGGTGATTGATCGATGTTGATGACCTTGTCGATGTTGTGAAGACCATTGATCCGGCGATGCCTTCCCGGCAACGAACGCGAGCCGTGCAGTTCGGCATGCAGACCCTTGGACAGAATCTGCTGAACGAGGGAGGACTTCCCGGATCCAGACACGCCGGTGACCGTCGTCAGGGTGCCCAGTGGGAAGGTCACGTCGATGCGCTTGAGGTTGTTCTCAGCAGCTCCGATGATCTTGACCGATTCCCCGTTTCCCGACCGGCGCTCACCCGGAATGGGAATCGCTCTCCTGCCTGCCAGGTAGTCACCGGTAATCGAACCAGGCTCGCCGATGATGGTGTCGAGCGTGCCCTCGGCCACGATGCTGCCGCCGTACTCACCGGCACCCGGCCCGATATCGACCACATGGTCGGCCACGCGGATGGTCTCCTCGTCGTGCTCGACGACGATCAATGTGTTGCCGAGATCGCGCAGCCGGAGCAAGGTCTCGATCAGGCGTTGGTTGTCGCGCTGGTGCAGGCCGATCGAGGGCTCGTCGAGGATGTAGAGCACACCCACGAGACCGGACCCGATCTGCGTCGCCAGCCGAATCCGCTGCGCCTCGCCACCGGCCAGTGTGGCCGCGGAGCGCATCAACGTGAGGTAGTCGAGACCGACATCCACGAGGAACTGCAGACGGGCCGAAATCTCCTTCACAACGAGAGCCGCGATCTTGGCGTCGCGATCGCTGAGTGCAAGCTCCTCTACAAGGTCCGCCGTGGCCCGCAGCGGCAGCGAGGAGACGTCGAAGATGTTCTTCCCTCCGACTCGAACCGCAAGCGACACCGGATTGAGTCGCGCTCCTTCGCATGACTCGCATGGAACCTGGCGCATGTACTGGCGGTAACTATCGCGAGCATGGTCACTGTCTGAATCCGAGTAGCGCCGTTCGAGCCACGGGATGGCGCCTTCGTAGTTCGTCTCGTATCTGCGTCTGCGACCGAACCGGTTCTCGTACTCGACCACGAAGGCCCGGTCGCCCGCGCCGTACATCAACAGCCGCTTCGTCGCCGAGGGCAGCGCCCGATATGGCGTGTTCATGTCGATGCTTTCCGCCTCGGCCACTGCAGCCAACAGGCGCTGGTAGTAGCGAGCCTGATGGCGGCCACCCCAGGGAGCGATGGCGCCTTCGCCCAGCGCGCGGTCCGGCTGCGCGACCACCAGCGTCGGGTCGACCTGGAATCGGGTCCCGATACCGGAGCAGGCCTCACACGCTCCGTAGGGACTGTTGAACGAGAAGTTCCTCGGCTGCAGCTCCTCGAACGACAGCCCGCATTTCGGACAGGCGAAATGCTGGCTGAATGTCAAGGTCGGTCCATCGATGACATCAACGTGTGCCAGACCGTCGGCAAGCCCTAGTGCGGTTTCGAGTGATTCCGTCAGGCGACGCTCGATGCCGTCTCTGCGCACCAGTCGATCGACGACGACCTCGATGGTGTGCTGGAAGTAGCGATCGAGCTTGATGTCCTCGGTCAGGTCCCGTACCTCACCGTCGATGCGGGCCCTGCTGAAACCGTCGCGCGCCAAGTCGGTGAGCAGCGACTCGTACTCGCCCTTGCGGCCACGAATGACGGGAGCCAGTACCTGGAACCTGGTTCCCTCCTCCAGTTGCAGGATCTGGTCCACGATTTGCTGAGGAGTCTGCCTGGCCACCGGGCTGCCGTCATTCGGGCAATGGGGTACCCCGACGCGAGCAAACAGCAGTCGCAGGTAGTCATGGATCTCGGTGACGGTGCCGACCGTGGACCGCGGGTTGCGGCTTGCCGTCTTCTGGTCGATCGATATCGCAGGCGACAGTCCCTCGATGAAGTCCACGTCTGGTTTGTCCATCTGTCCGAGGAACTGCCTGGCGTAGGCCGAGAGGCTTTCGACGTACCGCCGCTGTCCCTCGGCGTAGATCGTGTCGAACGCCAGCGACGACTTCCCCGAACCCGACAGCCCGGTGAACACGATCAACTGCTCGCGCGGCAGTTCGATCGTGAGATTCTTGAGGTTGTGCTCGCGAGCACCCCTGATCAGGATCTTGTCGGTTGCCACGTCGTTTCGTCCTCTGCCCGATCGGCGCACCGGCGCCGCGTCCTAGGGGGCTGGTGACCCGGATAAGGCTGCGATCGCGTGCCGCTGGCCGCCCCCAGCTCGGTTGCGGCTCGGAGTGTAGTAATCGCCTGTGACGAGAATTACACGGCGGTAATGCCTCCCGCAGCCCGAGGCCCCGCCAGCGTCGGTCGTATCGCAATCACATACCAGACAAACGTCACCACGACCGTGATGAACAGTGGGGAGACATCGAGGCTGGAGCTGAACACCTGCAACCATGCACCGGCCCAAAGCAGCATCACCCACCTGCGCCGTCCCGTCTCCATCGTCCACAACAGCGCAAGCGGCAGAACCAGTAACCCGGCTTCGTAGAACAACGCCTGGGGAACGATCAACGCCAAACCGGCGGCGGCTGCTCCATAGCGAACCCAAGGCTGGCGACCGCCGAGCCGCCACCAGAACCAGGCGAGAACGAACGCCACTCCAACCGCGAGGAGCCAACCGACCACCGCGCCCGCGTCACCGGCAACGTGCTCCGCGAGACCGGGGAACGAAACGAAGAGGTGGGCGTTCACCTCGGCATTCGTGGCCGCGAAGTCGGTTGCTTCCGACCACCAGACAGATACCCAGTCGCTGCCCATGAGCAGTGCGGAAGCCACCCACAGCACCACTGCCGTCATGACCGCGCCTGCCGCTCCCTTCCAGCGCCTTCCGATCAGTAGAAGGAGTAGCAACGGCAGCGCGAACTGCGGCTTGTAGAACAACAGTCCGATCGCGACTCCGGCCAGCCACTCCCTGTCATTGTCCTCCGTCCAGGCTGCCACCACGATCAGCGCGAGTGTTAATGCCGTGTTCTGTCCGCCGACAACCGCCACCAACATCGGATAGAAGAACAGCGCAAGCGCGTAGGCCGCCAAGGGGGCCTGTTCGATGGCGCGCACGGCGGGACGCATGAGGGCAACGGCAAATGCCAGCGCGATTCCCATGACTGCCACCTGGAGCAAGAAGGACGCCGAGTAGCCAAGCCCGGTGGTGATTCCGTAGGTCGCAGCCACGAATGGCGGGTACGCGAAATAGAGGAACCCTCCCTCGTCATCTATGAGCCCTGCCTGAACCTGCTGCTGGACGGCAGGGTCGTACAGCGAGTCCCAGTCTCCCGAACGTGCGATCTCGCCTGCTGCGTAGAACGCCGGGTAGTCGCCGCCCACCCTGCCATCACCGGGATCCGTTGCGATGGTTACCAGGACCACCACGACGGCCAGCACCAGGAGCGACGCGACCGGATAAACGCGCAGCCGCCAGCGCTGCCGGGCGCTGATCGGCGAGATTGCGGACGAGTCGGTTGGGACCGTCACTGGGTGTCGCTTCCGGTCGGCTATGCAACTCCCGGCAAGTCCGGTGGGAGTCTTTGGCACTGTATCGGCCTTCCGGCGGCGCCGCTGTACGTCTGGGGATCTGCAGCCGGGATGGCAAGCGAACACCACGGGAGCCGCAACGCCGCAGGACCACCTTGGCGCCACCACGTACGCGGTGCGGGCCACCATGCCTACCGACATCGAGTTCCAATGGCAGGCCCGGTTGCAGTCGATGGATCTCATTGCCGATCAGCTCCGCCTGTGGTCGTCACAACGGCGGGCCTTGCCGCTCTGGAGAGCGACGACCCACTGACTGATGGTTCATGGGCTGCCTGCGGGCACGTAGGCTCGGACCTGGCGAACGAGAGGACAGGCATGGCTGCCCATTTCATAGCTGATGTCGCGGCCGACATCACGGTTCCCCCCGAAGGGACACTCAGCAGGAAGCTGCACTCGGACGGGGCGCGACTGGTGGTCTTTGCGTTCGACGCCGGGCAGCAACTCACAGAACACACCACCCCGCACCCTGCGATCGTCCAGGTGCACCAGGGCCGGCTGCAGCTGACGGCAGGCGATGCCGCGGTTGAGGCGACTCCCGGATCGTGGATGTATCTCGAGCCCAACGAGCCCCACTCGGTGAATGCTCGCGAGCCGAGCATCATGCTGTTGACCTTGCTTCCGTTGCCGGCCGCAGCCGGCTGACCGACCTGGATAGCCGGCGTCAGCTCATGGCTTCTGCCATCGCCCTCAGCTCGCGTTTCAGTTCGTCGACTTCATCCCTGAGCCGGGCGGCGTACTCGAAGCGGAGCTCGGTCGCCGCTTCGTGCATCTCTTCTTCCAGACTCTGGATGAGCCGGCGCAGATCGTCGGTCGGCAACCCCAGCGGTTCACGTTCTCGCACCTCGCGAGCTCTGCGGTCGGCAGCCGGGGCGTTCGAGGACTGAACGAGTTCGAGGATGTCGGACACCTTCTTGCGGATGGTCTGCGGGTCGATGCCGTGATCCTCGTTGTAGTCGAGCTGCACCTTGCGGCGACGATTGGTCTCATTCACCGCCCGCTGCATCGAATCGGTGACCTTGTCTGCGTACATGATCACTTGGCCGTCCACGTTACGAGCGGCTCTGCCGATGGTCTGGAACAAGCTGGTCTCCGACCTGAGGAAGCCCTCCTTGTCTGCATCGAGAATCGCGACGAGGGACACCTCAGGAAGATCGAGCCCCTCGCGCAGCAGGTTGATCCCCACCAGCACGTCGTACTCCCCCAACCTCAAGTCACGCAGGATGCCAACCCGCTCGAGGGTGTCGATGTCCGAATGCAGGTACCGAGCTTTGACGCCCAGTTCCAGTAGATAGTCGGAGAGATCCTCAGCCATCTTCTTGGTCAACGTGGTCACCAACACGCGCTGCTCCGCCTCAGCCCGCAACCGGATTTCCTCCACCAGGTCATCGATCTGGCCCTTGGTCGGGCGGATCAGCACCTCGGGGTCCACCAGGCCCGTGGGGCGAATGATCTGCTCCACCACCTGTTCGCTCACCCCGAGTTCCCATTCGGCAGGGGTCGCAGACAGAAATACGGCCTGGTTCACCCGTTCGTACCACTCTTCGAACGTCAGCGGTCGGTTGTCAGCGGCAGACGGCAGCCGGAACCCGTGGTCGATGAGAACCTCCTTGCGACTCCGGTCGCCGGCGTATTGCCCGTGGATCTGAGGAACCGAGACGTGACTCTCGTCGAGCACCAACAAGAAGTCCTCCGGGAAGTAGTCCAGCAGCGTGTACGGCGCCTCCCCGGCCTCCCTACCGTCCAGGAACCTCGAGTAGTTCTCGATCCCTGAGCAGAACCCGACCTCACGCATCATCTCGATGTCGTATGCGGTGCGCATCCGCAGCCGCTGCGCCTCCAGCAGCTTGCCCTGACGTTCCAGGGTCGCCAACCGTTCATGGAGTTCGACCTCGATCCCCGCGATCGCTTTCAGCATCCGCTCGCGCCCGGTGACGTAATGCGTCGCCGGATAGATCCAAAGCTCGCCGAGGTCATCGACGACCTCACCCGTCACGGGGTTCATCTTGAGGATCCGCTCCACCTCGTCCCCGAAGTATTCCACCCGGAACACAAATTCCTCGTAGGAAGGGAACACCTCGAGCGTGTCACCCCGAACCCGGAATTTGCCGCGGATCATGTTGATCTCGTTGCGTTCGTATTGGATGTCGACGAGGCGGCGAATCGCGTGGTCGAGTGGATAGTCGACCCCCTTCACCAGACGCAACAACTGCCCCTCGTACTGCTCCGGGGAACCCAGTCCGTAGATCGCGGAGACGGAGGCCACGATGAGTACATCCTCCCTGGTGAGGAGGGCAGCCGTGGCGGAATGCCTGAGCCTGTCGATCTCGTCGTTGACCGTGGACTCCTTCTCGATGTAGGTGTCGGTCTGCGCGATGTACGCCTCGGGTTGGTAGTAGTCGTAGTAGCTGACGAAGTACTCAACGCGGTTCTCCGGGAAGAACTGCCTGAACTCGTTTGCCAATTGCGCCCCCAGCGCCTTGTTGGGCGCCAGCACCAACGTCGGCTTCTGCACCTGCTCGACGACCCAGGCAATCGTGGCCGACTTGCCGGAGCCCGTGATCCCGAGCAGCGTCTGGAATTGGTCACCACGCGCGATTCCCTCTGACAACCCTGCAATCGCCTCAGGCTGATCGCCCGCGGGTTCGAAGTCCGAGTACACCTTGAATGGGGGCATGAAATGAAGGCTACAGGGCACCGGTGACAGGAAAGGCGGCCCCGGCCTAGCCTTCTCGGGACAGGACCCGGATCAGGTCCTCGATGGCGTCAGCCAGCTCGGCTTCCGTACCCTCATTGACGAGGACGTGATCGGCCCATGCTGCCCACTCGGTAGCTGAGGCCTGACTCGCGACCCGCCTGCGAACGTCTCCCTCCTCCATACCCCTGGCAACCGCTCTCGCAACCCTGGTTTCCACCGGTGCAAACACCCACACGTGGACCCACCCCTCACCCACAATTGAAGCCAGAACCGGTACCTCAACGGCCACCGGTGCCGCCCCGGCGGTTATTGCCCGGATCGCGATCTCGGTCGCGATAGCGGGGTGCGAGATAGCCTCGAGCTCCGCCAACTCTCCAGGATCCGCAAACACGATCGCGGCGAGCGCAGCTCGATCGATCTCGCCGCGAGCCACCACCTCGGGCCAGCGCCCGGCGACCGCCGCGAAGGCCCTGCCGTGTGGCTCGATCACTTGGTGTCCGATCGCGTCCGCCTCGATCACCACCACGCCGCGTTCGGCCAGCACGCCGGTCACGACGCTCTTTCCCGACCCGATCCCGCCGCCGACCACCAGGCGATGGGGTCCTTCCAGAATGCTCAGTTCCTGCACCGCCCGACTGTACCCTGGGTCGTGATGACGACGTCGTCACACTCCTGGGAAAAGCGGCTGGACTGGACGCTCTCGGCCCTCATGTGGGGGGCCTTCCTCTTCGGCGTCTTCCTGACCGCGGTGAGCGACCCGGTCAATCGCACCGCGGTCGTCAGTGCGTTCATGGTCGGCGGATACGTCGTCGTCATGCAGGTCACGCCGCGCCGGATACGCGACAGCGACAACGTCGGCGAACTCTTGGCCGTGCTCGGTGTCGTTGTGTCGCTGGTCGCAGTCGCCTTGACGGGAGGCCTCGACAGCGCCTACTTGCTGTTCCTCGCCACTCCTTCGTTCTTCGCCGGCGGCTTCCTCGGAATGCGTATCGGAGTCGAAACCGCGGTGTTGACCAGCGCGGGCCTGATCTTCGTGGCCTTCGCAGTCGGGAACGAAGTTGCCCCGGGCCAGCTGGTGCAGGTGATCGTTCTCTACGTGCTCATGGCGGTGACCTTCGCACAGGCGCGCAGAGTGCTGATCGAGGAACGAGCCCGCGGCGACGCCCTTGCCGAGGCCTCAGAAATGAACGCCGCCCGCCTCACCCGACTGGAGGCCGCCCATTCCGCGCTGGCGTCTTTGCAGGAGCTCGCCAACGCAGCAGATCTCAACCCGGTATCGGTTGGCGGCGCCGCGCTGCGAGATCTCGCCCTCGTCGTCCCGTACCACTCCGGCCAGGTCGTGCTCTCAGACGACTCGGGGACCGTCGTGGTTGCCAGACGCGGTGAGCCAGGCAGTATGTCCAACCGCTCCGTCTTCCCAATCGAGGTGGGAGATCGCCATCTCGGTCACGCCGCACTCTGGCCGGCTGAGGGAGAACCACTCGAGGAGCACCGGGACGTCGTTGACGAAGTCCTCCGACCCGTGTCGCTTGCATTCGACAACATCTTGTTGCTGCGCTCCATCGCGCGGCGAGCCGTCCAGGAAGAACGCATCCGCCTGTCGCGAGAACTGCATGACGACGTTGGCCCGAAGCTCGCCTCTCTCGGTCTGGGCATCGATATGGCAATCCAACACGAAACCGACCCCGACCACATCCGCCACCTCGAATCCGTGAGGAACGCAGCCACCCAACTCCTCGAGGAGGTCCGTGCCACGGTTGCCGATCTTCGCCACGAGCAGGTGGATAGCCTCGTCGAACAGGCGTATCAGCTCGCAGCGGAGGTCGGAGCGGACGGACCGGCGGTACTCGTGGACATCGATGAACACCGGCCGCCACGAGCCGCAGTCGCCGCCGAAGTGGGTGCCATCATGGCCGAGGCGCTCCGCAACGCCGTCGAACACGCCGAGGCAAAATCGATTCGAATCGAGGGCTTCGTCGACCGTGATCAAGGAACCCTCACTATCGAAGACGACGGAAACGGCTTCAATCCGGACGCTGAGCCGGCGGGCCACTTCGGACTCGTTGGGATCAAGGAACGCGCCGAAGCGATCGACGCCGACATAGAGATAGAATCGCAACGTCGGCTCGGGAGCAAGGTCAAAGTCAGTTGGGGAGCCTCTTCATGATCCGGGTAGCCATTGCCGACGATCACGTCCTGCTGCTCGAGGGACTACGCGAGGCCCTCGACGGCGTTCCCGATATCTCGGTGGTGGCTACCGCGACCACCGGCCGTGAACTGCTCGAAGTCGCTTACACAACATCGATCGACGTGCTACTCGTCGACATAGAGATGCCCGAAATGACGGGCATCGCGGCACTGCGGGAGATGGTCGAGTCGCCTCCCGCAATCGTGGTGACGATGCACATCGGTGACGAGGAGCGCCGTAGGGCCGAAGCGGCAGGTGCAGCCGGATTCGTCTCCAAGTCAACCCCACTCCCGGATCTCGCTGCCGCGATCCGTGCCGTGTACGCCGGCGAGACGCTGCTGGATGCCGCCGAACTGGAAACAACCATCGACCTGTATCGCCAACCCGATCTCGGCGAGGGCGGGTCGGCGCTGACAGCTCGAGAACGAGAACTCCTCCAATACCTCGCATCCGGCATCACCACGACCGAGGACCTTGCGGATCGCATGTTCATCTCTCAGAAGACGGTCAAGAACCACTTGGCCAGCATCTACGACAAACTCGGGGTAACCGATCGGGCCCAGGCTGCGGTGGAGGCGATCCGGCTTGGGCTGCACAAATCGGGTACATAACCGACGCCATTTCGACAGGGTACGATTTCTCACCGGACAGAGTCCTCCACATGAGCCTAGATGTCGCGTTGGGTGGCTGCAGTAGCACAAAGCGTGGCATTTGGGGCGATCGCCTATAGCCCGAGCCAGGTCACTTCTCTACAACTCTGGTTGGATCACCCTGTCAAGGAGGATGTAGGAAATGCTCAGCATGTGGACGGCCATCAAGGCCCGTTTCGCGAGTGAGGAAGAGGGCGCCAGCCTCGTCGAGTACGCGTTGCTCGTAGCGCTGATCGCAGTTGTGGCCATCGTGGCTATCACGTTCGTCGGAGACCAGGTCTCCGAGAACTTCAGCGACATCGGCTCCGCACTCAACGTTAACTAGCGAATCAGCAACGAATACCGTTATGAGGGGCGCTCCGGCGCCCCTCGTTTCGTGTCTGGATCAGTCTCTGATGTCACCGACCGGAAGCCGGCGAGTGCAGGGGACGGCGGCTGACGCGGCATGCTTCCGAACACTCCACGTACGCGATCAACCACGGAACGCGACATATAGTGCGGGCGGCCCATAGCTAGCCCACAACGGGTGGGGTACAGTGAAGCCTCGGATCACCCTGCCAAGGAGGACATCATGCTCAGCATGTGGACGGCCATCAAGGCCCGTTTCGCGAGTGAGGAAGAGGGCGCCAGCCTCGTCGAGTACGCGTTGCTCGTAGCGCTGATCGCAGTTGTGGCCATCGTGGCTATCACGTTCGTCGGTGACCAGGTCTCCGAGAACTTCAGCGACATCGGCTCCGCACTCAACGTTTCGT
>CAYNHF010000008.1:0-60501 GCA_964397045.1 uncultured Acidimicrobiaceae bacterium
CGCGGGTTGCGCCTGCTCGGAATCAGCCTCTCGAAGCTGAGCTACTCACCCCACATCCAGCTCGAACTGCCCTTTGCCGCCGGGTCGCGGGAGGAGGTTCGGTTGACCGGATCGATCGCCGCAATCGAAAGGGAACGGCTCGACGAGGCCATCGACGAACTGCGGGACCGTTTCGGACGCAACTCGGTCGGGCCCGGCTCGCTTCTGCTCGGCAAGTCCGGGACGTTCGTTCCAGACGAGTTTGGCGACCTGGCCGTGCCAGCCAGCGAGCGGCGCAGCCCCCAGGCCGACGGATAGGCTGCGAGCCACGCTACAGGAGGCCCCCGTATCACCACCCGCCCAGAGCCGACCTACCCCTCAGTGGCCGCGGCATCACTGCCGTGGCTCACGGTGGAGCAGATGGTCGAAGCCGATCGCCTCGCGGTCGAGGACTTCGGCATCGATCTGCTGCAGATGATGGAACACGCCGGATCGTTGCTGGCAGAACTCACCCATCGGTTGGCACCGCAGGGACGCGTTGTCGTCCTTGCAGGCGCAGGCAACAACGGCGGCGGCGGCCTCTGTGCCGCACGACATCTCGTGAACCGGGGCCGCGAGGTGAGCATTGTGTTGGCGAGCGATCGGCCCGGCCCGGCAGCACGTCACCACCTGGCGACGCTCGACGCGATGGGAGTGGAGACCGGTGTCGACCCCGGGGATGCGCCGGTCGTTGTCGATGCGCTGGTCGGCTACGGGCTATCGGGTCCGTTGCGGGGCCGAGCTGCAGAGTTGGTCCAAGCCGTGTCCGGCCGTTTCGCCGTATCACTCGACTTCCCATCCGGCCACGGCGAAATCGGCGGTCTCTCTCCGGCGGTCACCCTCACGCTGGCGCTTCCCAAGGCAGGACTGCGCAACGTCCGGCCGCTGTACCTCGCAGACCTCGGCCTTCCCCCGGCGTTGTGGGCGCGGATGGGCCTGGCAGTGCCTGCGTTGTTCGGGCGCTCCCGCATGCTCGAGATCACTCCGTGAAGCCCGCGTACAATCCGGCGCGATGATCTCGCTTTCCGCCTCCGCTCCCGCATGAAGGCAATCGCCACGGCTCCGGCTTCTTCCGCCAACCTTGGGCCAGGATTCGACGTCTTGGCGATCGCCTTCGAGCTGAGGTGTCGAGCGGAGGCAGAGCTCGCAGACCGTTGGTCGATCACCGAGCAAGGCAACACCTACGAGCCGGATGATGACTCTCTCGTGGTGCAAGCTGCGGCAATAGCCGGCGCCCGACCGCTGGCCATCCGCATCGTCAACCAGATCCCGCGAACCCGCGGTCTCGGATCCAGCGCCGCGGTGATCACCGCGGTTGCCGCGGCCGCCCTACGGGCCAACGGCACGGAACCGCAATCGGAGCAGCTTCTCGAGCATGTAGGCGACATTGAGGGGCACTACGACAACGCCGCGGCTGCGGTGTATGGGGGTTGCGTCGTGGCCACCGCCGCGGCCTTCCACAGGTTGGAGGTAGATCCGGATCTGGTCTTCACTGCCGCGATTCCTGAGGCGTCGCTGGCGACACCCAAGGCCCGCAGAGCGCTCCCTCCGCAGCTTGACCGCGCGATCGTCTCCCGGAGCCTGGCTCGTGTGGTGTTTCTCGTCGAAGGGCTGCGCACCGGCTCGGCTGCGGCCTTCGCCGCGGCCGCAGGTGATGAACTCCATGAAGGCCCGCGCGCAGAGCTGTCTCCCGTCACCGGCGCGCTGATGACCGCCGCCTACGAGAACGGGGCACTCCACGCCGCTTGGAGTGGCGCCGGCCCCAGCGCGATCGCGATCAGCGATCGTGAAACCGCCGGGCGGGTTGAGGCGGCGTTGACCGATGTGCTCAGGGGCCAAGGTGCGGTAGCGGTACTGCAAGTCGCAGACGCGGGTTGGGTCTGATCGGGCGTTCGGCTCGCAGACGCAGGTGGGGGGTCAGATCCGCCATCGCCGGGCATGGAATT
Organism: uncultured Acidimicrobiaceae bacterium; assembly: GCA_964397045.1. GTDB lineage: Bacteria > Actinomycetota > Acidimicrobiia > Spongiisociales > UBA5794 > CAYNHF01. Next base: position 1,965 of record CAYNHF010000008.1, read on the forward strand.
CGAGCGCAGCGACAATGCGTTCGCGCGTCCCGCGATAGTCGGCAACACTTCTTCCGTACGGATCGGCAATCGCCGCTCCGGCGGGATCGAGCAGATGCACGTTGCCTGCCAGTTCTGGCAAGCTCCTGAGGACGGCCGTTGCGTGGTGTGGTTCCATCACGAGCACCTCGTCCGGCGGGATCCTCTCCAGCGAGGAGAGGTCGCGAGCCAGATGGCCGTCGAGGTCGGCCCCCACCTCTGCCGCCACCAGCACCGCCTCGGCCGTTGCCGGGAGGCCGATCACCGGAGCGGTGCCCGCACTCAGAAATCCGTAGCCGGGGAGTTCCATTGCCTTGGCAATACCTTCGGCCATCGGCGAGCGACATATGTTGCCTGTGCAGACGAAAGCAACGATCACGTCTGCTCACACATGCGCGGCTGCTTCCGCATCCACGACGAGTCTTCGAAACAGCGATTGGGAGGCTTCGTCCCCGTCGGCAAGGTACTCGGGGTGCCACTGCACCGCGGTCAACGGCCAGGCGGGGTCCTCCGCTTCCAGCGCCTCGACCACTCCATCCTCGGATCGCCCGACGACGCGCAGTCCACGTCCGGGCGCCTTCACCGCCTGATGATGGATCGAGTTCGCCAGCGGTCGGGTCGTGCCCATCACCGCAGCGATTCGACACCCCGGGTCCAACATCACCGGCTGACGGCCCCGATCGGCTGCCTCCGGTGCTGAGTGGATGCTGCCGGCCGCAGACGTATGCGGCAGGTCCTCGATCAACGTGCCGCCGAGGGCGACGTTCACCACCTGCATGCCCCTGCAGATCGCCAGGGTGGGGAAGGCGGTCCGCGCCGCCTCTCGCGCCAGCGCAATTTCAAATCGGTCGCGTTCATCGATGATCTCGTACAAGCTCTCGACTTGCGATCCCCCGTACCACACGGGATCGAGGTCACCGCCGCCCGAAAGCACCAGGCCATCGATACGGTCGAGTATCGAATTTGCTTGCTCCTCCGGAACGGGAATCAGACCGACCGGGACCCCCCCGGCTCGGAGAACCGCCTGGGTGTAGGCGAGTTCGGCGGTCTCGACTTCGAGTGGGCCGATCTTCGTCTCGATGGTGCGCCGGCGGGTGGTGATGCCGATGACGGGCCGCATGGCGGGCGATGGTAGTGGTGCGGCACCGACCCGCGGCTTGCGTTTCGACAGGATGTCCGCGAACCTATGGCTCGCCGCCCGCGGTGACCGCTGGTGCGCGGGCCGGTATTCCTACATTGCATACACCGAGGTCTTAATGGGTTCACTCGTAAAGAAGCGCCGGAAGAAGATGAGCAAGCACAAGTACCGCAAGCGGCTCAAGGCCAACCGGCACAAGCGCAAGAAGTAGATGCGACCCCGGCCAGACGGCCGGGGTCCTTCGCGTACGCGCTCACAACGCGACTGCGGCTCCGAAGATGCCGAGGTTGAAGATCAACAGGAAGATCCCCCCTGTGGTTTGTACCCAGGAGGGAGAGCGGAAAAGCAGCCAGCCGTCGAGCACCGCGACCACTGCTGCCGCCGCGATCAGAGCCATCTTGAGCCCCATGGCGCTCGAGGTCCAGGAGAGGTCCTGTTCGAGGGTCATGGCGATGCCGGTGCCCACGGCCAGCACCATGCCGATCCAGGCGGCATACATCCAGGATTCGAAGACGCTGCGCATCAGCTTCTCTTTGGCCCCGCCGGTGCGCATAGCGGGTCCAACCGCCAGCATCACGATCGAGCCACCGGTCCAGATGGCGGCTCCCACGAGATGCGTCCAGAGTGTCACTTCCCAGATGTCCACGGGGTGCAGCCTATCCGCGTCTGCGCCAACATCGCAGACGGCTGGGGATGGGTCTCAGCGTTGGTCGCGCAGAAAATCCTCGATTTCGGTTACGAGTGCCGCAGGGTCGTCCGCAGCGATGTCGTCTGCCACCGGGATGATGGTGTCTGGGTCTTCCTCGAGATCCTCTACGTACTGCGAGAAATCGGCGGAGACACGCACCGCGTCATCGACACGTTCATTGAACTCTTCCACTGCCAACTGCAGTTCACTGAGGTCGGTGCGGAGATCCACCATCGAGCCGGTTTGCTCCAGCAGAGCCAGCGCGGCCTTGGGGTTCGGATTCGCCGCCAGGTAGTGGGGAACCGCAGCCCACAGGCTCACGGCAGGTAATCCGGCCTCGAGACAGGCCTCCATCAAGACCCCGACGATGCCGGTGGGACCCTCGTAGTTCGACGTGGACAGGCCGTAGCTGCGGATGATCGCGGGGTCGGTCGCCACCCCGACAATGGGTGTTGGTCTGGTGTGAGGTACCTGCCCTATGAAGGCTCCGAGCAGGACGACGTCCTCGACACCCGTGTCGCTCAGCACCTGAGTGACGTGGCGGGTGAAGGTTCTCCAACGGAAAGAAGGCTCATCACCGGCAACCACCACCAGGTCTCGATCAGCCGTCGGCTGGGGCACCGCATAGAACCCGGTGAGCGGCCAACTCAAGCTGCGAGTACCACCCTCGTCCACCTCGACCAGGGGGCGGTGTGCCTGAAAGTCGAAGAACTCCTCCGGATCGATAGCAGCAAATGGCTCGACAAGCCCGGCTTCTCCGAGAATGTAGGCGGCCGCTGCGGACGCGGCGTCGCACGCATCGTTCCAACCCTCGAAGGCAATGATCGCGGTGGGCCGACGCAGGTTGGGGCGCTCGAAGCGGCGAATGGCGTCCATGCGGGAAGGCTACCCCAATGAGGGAATGTAGGACCCGGAAGTTGCGAAACCGCTGGGTGCGGTGTCTCAGCCCAGGATGGCGGCGGGGCCGGAGAGGGGGAGTTGGTTGACGAGTTCGAGCATCCGGTTGGAGTAGAACCGCAACCCGGCCTCCTGCTGTTCCGTCAATCGATCGCACACCCAATCCCAATGCAGCGCAACCGCGTCGCCCGGCTGCAGTTTGCCGACCAACCGCAGGCCGTTCTCGGCGAACCGGACGCTCTCGATCGCGTCCGGCCCGAGGTGCAACCCGGTCGCGTCCCAGCGCAACGGCTGGTAGCGCACCACAACATCCTGATCGACAACTGCAACGACCCTGCCCCAGCGGATGCGGCAGCGGTCGATCACCCGCAGCGGTTCATCGACGATCCCGCTGTGCATCAAACCAACCCAGGGGTACACCGCGAAGACGTGGAAGCTGTGGTGCGGCAGCCCGCCGGCCGGGATTGTTGGTACGAGATGCTGCCACTCGTTGCCGGTCCTCGTCTTGAAGCGCGCCTCGAGGTCTTCGCCGAATCGGCTGCGGTCGATCCCGTCCAGCAGCCGGTTGCCCAGCCAATAGGCCTCCACGACGAGTGCATCCAACGGATCGAGGCCGACGCTTCCGGCGATCAGTTCGAGGTAAGGCCAGGCGCCCGAGAACTGGCCGGCCGCCGCGACGAGTCCGCCGTCTGACGTCGCTGCGTCGGCATACTCGAGCAGCAACCGACCGTCGTCTGGTCCGCAGTAGCCGAGTTCGTTGGGCGGATAGGCATACCGGGCAAACGTGAGGGCTCCGTTCGCCGCCATGGTCAATGCGTCGTGCGGTGGGATTTGGGCAATGCGGCGACGAAGACTGCGACTACTCCACACGTGACCAGGACCAGCCCGAGCGGTGAAGCAACCGTGACGCCGTCGAACCCGTTGCGCAGCAGGGCGGTCACGACTGCGCCGAACACCAGGACCGCGGTGACGTCGACGGCCTGGGCACGAGCCAGGCCGGCGTACCAGGTGGTCACGTACCCGGTGAGTACGAACCCGGTGAGGAGCACCCACGCGAGGGCCGAGCCGGTGAGTCCCCCCATGCCGGCGAACGCGTTCGTGGCGATGCCGTATCCGACCAGCACGACCACACCGATGCCCATGCGGGCGGTGCCCACCGTCAACGCCGAGAGGTCCCCGAGGAGGCGCTTGGCCACGATGACCTCTACTGCCCACAGCAGGGTGGCTGCGAGAACCATCCATTCTCCCTGCCCGAAACCGAGGTCGGTGACTCCGCCGGCGAGCGCGATCTGTCCCGCGATGAGGAGCCCGATGGCTCCGAAGTGGAACGCGTTGAGCCGCTCCCCGAGTATCGGCACCGCCAGGATCGCCACCCAGATCAAGAGGCTCTTGTGGAGCAGCGCCGCCTGGGTCGATGAAGCGCGGGCCAGACCCTCGAAGAAGAGGAGGAACGGAACGCTGCCACCGACGAGACCCACGAACAGCAGTCCGATCCACTGCCGCGGTCGCCTCGGCCTGGTGAAGCCGGATGAAGCGGTACGCCGGGTGGCGGCCGTCGTCACGATGAGGAGGAGGGTTGCCGCAACGAGGTTCTTCAGCGTGGTGTACGTCGCGGGCGAGAACCCTGCCGCGACGAACGTCTTGACGGCATGTCCGTTGAGATATACGGCAACACCGCTGATCAGCGCCGTCACGCCGGCCAGGGCGATACCCCACGTACGAGTGAATGGGATGAGTCGGCGAGCGGCTGTCAGCTTGACCTCCAGATAGGGGACTGACCAAGCGTGTCACGTCAGACGCCGGGGGTCATGGGTCATTTGTACCCACTTATGAGACGAAGGTCCCTGTTTGCGCACGGCGGCTGAAGATAGGTTCCGTAGGCATGGTGAGGACAGCACATTGAACGGTCCCCTGGTATTTGCTCGTGGAGGGCTTGATTCCCTCCTCACCGCTCTGCAAGACGCCGGCTACGTAACCGTCGGGCCCACGGTTCGTGACGATGTGATCGCCTATGACACCATCGCGACGAGTGCCGACCTGCCGGTCGGCCTCACCGACGAGCAGGGCCCCGGTTCGTATCGCCTGGTGCCCCGTGAGGACCAGCGACTCTTCGGACATGTGGTGGGGCCGCACGCATGGAAGCGGTTCCTTTCGCCGCCCCGGGCAGTCGTCTGGGAGGGAGCCCTCTCCGCAGACGGAATCGAGGAACTGCCGCGGCCGCCTGCTCCTCGCTACGCGTTCGTCGGAGTGCGACCCTGTGATCTGGTCGGGATCGAGATTCAGGATCGGGTGGCAGCAGGGCAGGGCTGGGTGTCCGATCCGGACTATGTCTCCCGGCGAGACGGCGCTTTTGTGGTCGTGGTGAACTGCGACGAGCCGGGCAACAATTGTTTCTGCGTGTCGATGGACACCGGGCCACGCGCCCGTAGCGGATTCGATATCGCGCTGACCGAGGTGGAGGTGGACGATGGCCTCCGCTACCTGGCAGAGGCCGGTTCCGCCGATGGCGCTGCCATGCTCGCCGGGCTCGACGCACCTGCGGCAGACGAGGCGATTCGCGACGCGGCCGATACCGCACTCGAAGAGGCGGGCCATCAGATGGGCCGCACCATGGATACCGATGGCCTCAAGGACCTGCTCCAGAGCAACCTGGATCACCCAATCTGGGCCGAGATCGGCGAACGTTGTCTGGGGTGCACCAACTGCACGATGGTGTGCCCGACCTGCTTCTGCTGGAGCGTGGAGGACTCCATGGACCTCGACGGCACCACGGCAACGCGGACCAGAAGATGGGACTCGTGCTTCACCCTCGATTTCACGTTCATCCACGGCGGGCCCGTGCGGGAATCGGTGGGTGCTCGTTATCGCCAGTGGTTCATCCACAAGCTGGCTTCATGGGTCGATCAGTTCGGCAGCTTCGGGTGTGTCGGCTGCGGACGATGCATCACATGGTGCCCCGTCGGGATCGATCTGACCGAAGAGGTGCGGCGGCTCCAGTCCGGTACCGAACCGGTTGCCGCGGCCATTGCCAATCCGGAGGTGAGGACATGACGACCGATCTCGAGGCCACCCTTGCTGGCCATCCGTTCTTCTACGACATGGAACCCGAGCACGTGGCGGCGCTGGCGGCCGTCGCAACACCTGCCAGGTTTGGTGTCGGCAAGCAGATCATCAAGCAGGGTGAGGTGGCGGATGCGTGCTACCTCGTGCTGGACGGTGACGCAGCGCTCGAAATCGTCATTCCCGGCAAGGGCCCACAGGTGATCCAGACCCTGCACGCGGGTGACATCATCGGCTGGTCGTGGCTGTTCGCGCCGTATGAGTGGTCGTTCGACGCGCAGGCATTGACCCCGGTACGCGCCATCCGATTCGACGCCCCCGCGCTGCGAGAGGCCAAGGCGGCAGACCCCTTATTGAACGCGGAACTGATGGAACGGTTCGCCGAAGTGCTGGTGATGCGCCTCCAGGCCGCCAGGCTCCAACTGATGGACCTGTATGGCAATTCTCGTTGATCCGGCACCGGTCCGGCCCATGTCCCCCCTGTGGGGGACTGTGGCGTCGGTACGACGCGAACTCGCAGACACGATCACCCTCCATGTTGAACCTGCAGGTGGCGAACTTGCCTTCGCTCCGGGCCAGTTCACCATGCTGTATCAGTTCGGCATCGGCGAGGTTCCAATTTCCATCAGCGGCGATCCCGCCCAGCCCGAGCAACTCGTACAGACCATCCGCCGCGCCGGTGCCGTGACGAACGCCCTCTGCGACCTGTTGCCTGGTGATCCGATCGGCGTGCGGGGTCCATTCGGTAACCCGTGGCCGGTGGAGGCTGCCGAGGGGGGAGATGCGGTGTTCGTCGGCGGCGGGATCGGGCTTGCTCCGCTGCGACCTGCCATTTTCGCGGTGCTTGCCAACCGCGCCAGGTACAGCGACGTGGTGCTCCTCTACGGCGCACGGTCACCTCAGGAACTCCTCTACGCGCAACAGTTGCGCGAGTGGGGGGCACGGTTCGACATGACGGTCCTCGTCACCGTCGACCGCGGCGAGGCGAATTGGACCGGGTCGGTGGGCGTGGTCACCAAGTTGGTGCGGCGCGGTCCGTACGACCCCGAAGAGACCACCGCCTTTGTGTGCGGCCCGGAGATCATGATGCGCTTCGCAGCCGCCGAGTTGCTGAAGCGGGGAGTCGTTCGTAGCCAGATCTACCTCTCGATGGAGCGCAATATGAAGTGTGGCTTCGGGTCGTGTGGCCACTGTCAGACGGGCCGGATGTTTGTGTGCAGTGATGGTCCGGTATTCACGCTGCGCGATTCGGCTCGCTACCTGCGGAGGCTGGAACGATGACCGTGACCGCGACCGAGATGCCGACCCTTGCCGTGTTCAAGTTCGCTTCGTGCGACGGCTGCCAATTGACTCTCCTCGACGTCGAGGACGAGCTGCTGGCAGTGGTCGGGGCGGTTCGTGTCGCCAACTTCCTCGAGGCATCGCGTGAGGTGCTCGACGGCCCATACGATCTCACCCTGGTCGAGGGGTCGATCACTACGCCGCACGACCTCGAGCGGATCTACGAGGTGAGGGCACAGTCGAAGTTCCTGGTGGCAATCGGGGCGTGTGCCACGGCAGGGGGCATCCAGGCCTTGCGCAACTGGAAGGACGTCTCAGAGTTCACTTCACTCGTCTACGCACACCCCGAGTACATCGACACGCTGCAACTCAGTACTCCCATCACCGACTACGTGCCGGTCGACTTCGAGCTACGCGGTTGTCCGATCTCGAAGGAGCAACTGCTCGAGGTCATCAGCGCTTTCTTGACAGGACGTAGACCCAACGTGCCGACCTACAGCGTGTGCCTGGAGTGCAAGCAGCGGGGGACGCCGTGTGTGATGGTGCGGGCAGGCACCCCGTGCCTCGGGCCGGTCACTCAAGCCGGCTGTGGGGCATTGTGCCCCGCCTACAACCGCGGGTGTTACGGGTGCTTCGGGCCGATGGAGCGTCCCAACACCGATTCGCTCTCCTCTTGGCTGGAGGGTCTCGGGCTAGATGACGAAGGAGTGGTCACCGCGTTTCGCAGTTTCAATGCCTGGTCGGAGCCGTTCCGGATCGCCTCGGATCGATACGACCGCGCGACTCCCGAGGCGGAGGAGCAATGACGAAGACGCCGCAGACGCGATCGATCGATGTCGACTACCTGGCAAGGGTCGAGGGGGAGGGCTCGCTGAAGGTTCGGGTGGTGGACGATGTGGTCGAGGAGATCGAGTTCGGTATCTTTGAGCCTCCGCGGTTCTTCGAGGCGTTCATGCGGGGCCGACCCTTGACCGAGGCGCCCGACATCACCGCCCGCATCTGTGGCATCTGTCCGATCGCATATCAGATGAGCTCGGTGCATGCGATGGAGGATGCACTCGGCGTCACCGTGGGTGATCAGCTGCGAGCCCTGCGGCGGCTCATCTACTGCGGGGAGTGGATCGAGAGCCACGTGCTCCACGTCTACATGCTGCACGCTCCGGACTTCCTGGGTTTCGAGAGCGTCATCGACATGGCGGGCGAGCACCCGGAGGCAGTCACTCGCGGTCTACGTCTCAAGAGGAACGGCAACGCGATCGTGTCGCTCCTGGGCGGCCGCGAGATCCACCCCATCAACGTCAAGGTGGGTGGCTTCTACCGGGCCCCCACGCGCGATGAACTGCAGGCGATGGTTCCTGAACTCGAGTGGTCGCTCGAGGCAGCCATCGAAACCGTGAAGTGGGCGGCGACGCTGCCGATGCCCCAGATCGAACGCGATTTCGAATTCGTCTCCCTCAAGCATCCGGACGAATACCCGTTCAACGAAGGACGGATAGTGTCGAGTGAAGGCATCGACATCGACGTTTCGGAGTACAACGAGGTCTTCGAGGAGCGCCACGTCGAGCGCTCCAACGCACTCCAGAGTGTGGTGCGCGACCGTGGTCCCTATCACGTCGGTCCGTTGGCGCGATACAACCTCAACTACGAGCAGCTCCGTCCGCAGGCTCGTGCCGCAGCGGTCGAGGCAGGGCTGCAGCCAAAGTGCCGCAATCCGTTCCAGTCGATTCTGGTGCGAGCGGTCGAGACGGTGCATGCATGTGAAGAGGCGCTTGCGATCATCGCGGCATATCAACAGCCGGATCGGTCGAGCATCCCGTATGAGCCGAAGGCGGGGGTGGGGCATGGCGCCTCGGAGGCACCGCGTGGCTTGCTGTATCACCGGTACGAGGTGGACGATGCCGGGCTGATCGTCACTGCGCAGATCGTGCCGCCGACATCACAGAACCAGCTGATCATCGAGGACGACGTGCGCGCCGTACTCGAACAGAATCTCGATCTTCCGGACGACGCCTTGCAGTGGCGCCTCGAACAGACGATTCGCAACTATGACCCCTGTATTTCGTGCGCCACCCACTTCCTGACACTCGACATCGAGCGGGTGCCGCGTGACTGAGTCTCCTCGCCGGGTGATCATCGGCCTCGGAAACGAGTTCCGGGGAGATGATGCCGCCGGCTTGGCCGTCATCGACCAGCTACGGAGCCGTTCGTTGTCCGGGGTCAGGCTGATCGAATCCGACGGGGATCCGGTGGCGTTGATGGATGCATGGGCAGACGCCGAGTCCGTGATCGTCGTGGATGCGGTGGTGTCCGGAGACGCGGCGGGGAAGGTTCACATCTGGCACGACTCCGTTCCGCCTGCCTCGCAGCCTGTCAGAAGTTCGAGCCACCAACTCGATCTTGCTGACACCCTTGCTCTGGCAGAGGCACTGTCACGATCACCGCGTGGCCTGGTGGTGATCGGGATTGAAGCCGCAGTCGTGGAAACCGGGTGTTCGATGACGCCCGAGGTGGTGGCGGGCGTGGACCGGGCCGCGGATGTTGCTGCCGCGATATGTTGTCACCCCGCGGCAATACCGGGCCGGGGCGTGCTCTATGCATGAGTCTTCGCTGGTGCCCGGTCTGGTTGAAGCGGGAGTCGCTGCGGTTGAGTCTGCGGGAGCGACTTCGGCTCGCAGGGTGGTGATCCGAGTCGGCGCGTTGAGCCCGATGTCGCCCCAACACCTTGCCGACCACCTGCCCACGGCGATGGAGGGCACCGTGCTGGAAGGGGCAACGGTCGTCGTCGCCGCGAGTCGCGACGTCCGCGACGCGAATGCGCTCGATGTCGTTCTCGAGTCGATCGACATCGACGAAACGGAGACCTGAAATGTGTCTCGCCATTCCGGGCAAGATCACGGAGATCACGGGAAAGGGTGCCGGCATGGTGGCCACCATCGAAATGGCGGGAACCGATCGCGAGGTGAGTCTCGCGATAACGCCGGATGCAGTGGTAGGCGATTACGTAATCGCCCACTCCGGGGTGGCGATCCGCCTCCTCAGTGCCGACGAAGCACAAGCCGCAGAAGAGCTGATCATCGAGGCGCTGGGTCAGTAGCCGTCGTACCCGGTCGCGCCGTCGCGTCTCGCACCGCTTCGGCGTACAGCCGCAGGTGTTCGAGGTCCTTGGGGCGGCCCGCGATCTGCTTGTAGCAAACCACGTGCTCAAGTCCAACGAACGGGAGCCCTTCGATCATCTCGGCCGTGTCGATGAGGTCGTCGATGTCGAAGCCACCGATCGCCCAGCAGGGGCCACCGGTGACGATTCCGTCGAAGCAGGTGACAATCTCGACGTCGTATTCGGGCAGCAATACGAGGTCACCTACCGTTCGTGCCCGCTCCCAGGCATCGCCGCGGCTCACGATGTCGATGTCGTTGGTGGCCGCGATGACGCCGCGGACGATCAGAGGACCGCTCCCAAAGATGGCATAGTCGCCGAGTGGCAGTTCGAGCGACCGCACGAGCTGGAATCCGTCACGATTCTTGTCGGACACGCTGAAACCCCACGCAACTGCTTCGGCGACGGCTGACTGGTTGAATGCTCTCGTGTTCACTCCCATCCGCACCGAACGCCTCGTGCTGCGCCAGGTCCGCGCCGCAGACGCCGCGAATCTGGCAGCCCGACGGAGCGATCCGGATACGGCCCGGTTCCAGTCGTGGGAGACCCCGTATCCGCTGGAGCAAGCCCGGAGCTTGATCGCTGCGGTCCTGGAGATGCACGGTCCGGCATCGGACGAGTGGTATCTGATCGCGGTGGCCGACCCCGCTACGGACCAGATGCTCGGCGACCTGGCCGTGTACTTGAAGTGGGAGGGTCGAACCGCACAGATCGGGTACACCTTCAACCCGCAGGCGCGAGGAAGGGGGTTGGCCACCGAGGCCGTTTCAGCCCTACTGGAGCATCTCTTCGCGGCTGCCGACCTGACCCGGGTCGAGGCCTCGATCCATCCCGACAACGTTGCGTCTGCTCGTGTACTCGAACGCACCGGCTTCCTGTACGAGGGGCTGACTCGATCCGACTTCTGGGTCGGGGACGTGGTTTCTGACACCGGACATTACGCGATGTTGCGGCTCGACTTCGATGCATGGCGGACGCGACCGCGGCGGGCTCCCGACCTGGTGCGCCTGGTGGAACTCAACTCCAGGAACGAACGGGAAGTCCTGGCGCTGAAAACTCACAAGACTCAGGAGGCCTTCGTTGCGAAGATGGAGGCATCGTTTGCCGATGCGATGTTTCCCGAGGTCGTAGACGGTGCCCAGGTACTTCCCTGGCTGCGGGCAGTCGAGGCAGATGGCGAGATCGTGGGGTTCGTGATGTTGGCGCTGACCACCGACTCCCACCCGGAACCGTATCTGTGGCGCCTGCTCGTCGATCGGCATCACCAGTTCCGCGGGATCGGGCGCCAGGTACTCGACGCCGTGGTTCTGCGCTGTCTGGAGTGGGGCGATGTCAGTCTGACGACCAGTTGGGGGAAGGGCCCCGGTTCTCCTGAGCCGTTCTACCTCGCGTACGGGTTCGAGCCGACCGGGCGCGTGCTCGACGGGGAGATCGAGGCGCGACTGTCGCTCGACCCCAGTTCGTGACTGCGGCACCAACCGGAGGTGCGCACAAACGAGAGGCACAGTCGCCGCCCGCCGCTACCGTCCCACTTCGTGGAAGCGCACAACCGATATCGGTACACAGCTGAGGTGATGGGACCCGGCTACGACATGGCCCATCGAGTGGTGATGGCGCGGCTCTGGGTGGTGCTCCGCGTTCTGGCGGCCGTCTTCCTCGGTGTCGGCATCGTCATGCTCGCCTCCACCGCGCGCGGCGGTGGGGTGATCCTGATCCTCATCGGGGGGTGGCTGCTGCTGGTGCCGTGGATGGTCCGCACGTTCACCGCCCGTTCGCTTCGATCGGCACCTGTGTATGGACGCGACGTGGAGTGGACCGTGTCTGCTGATGGCGTCGTGCTCAGTTCAGACGGTCTCAACAGTCCGATGCCGTGGCAGAGTTTCTCGCAGGTCGTGGATACCGACCAGGGCATTCTGCTGGTGCGGCCGGGCACGTTCTACTGGCTCCCGGCTGACCGGTTCGTCGAGGAGGATGGCCACCAGGTGTCCGCGGAATTGGCTTCACTCTCCGACGTGAAGTTCTCGCGTCGCTGAGGGCGAGGCTCAGCGTCCGAACCGTCGCAGGCGCAGTGCATTGGTCACCACCGAAACGGATGAGAACGCCATGGCGGCGGCGGCGATCATCGGGTTCAACAAGCCGAACGCGGCAAGCGGAATGGCGGCCGTGTTGTAGCCGAAGGCCCAGAAGAGGTTCTGTCGGATCGTGCGAAACGTGGCATCTGCCAGGTCGAGGGCGGTCACGACGAGTTGCGGGTCGCCCGACATCAGCACAATGTCGCCTGCTTCGATCGCGACATCGGTGCCCGATCCCACCGCCATGCCGATGTCCGCAGTCGTGAGGGCCGGGGCGTCGTTGAGTCCGTCGCCGACGAAAGCGATCGATCCTCCCGCCGCCTGCAGCCTCCGGATCTCGTTGGCCTTGTCGCCCGGCAGGAGGCCGGCGACTACGTGTTCGATCCCAACCTCGCCGGCGATCGCGTCCGCCGTTCGGGGGTTGTCACCCGTCAGCATCACAGTGGTGATGCCCCTGCGGTGGAGCTCAGCGACTGTTGTTGCTGCGGTCGATCGCACCGTGTCTGCCACGGCCAGGACACCGTGCACCTCGCCGCCCCATCCCGCCAGGAATCCTGTGGTACCAAGACGCTCGTACGCCTCGAGAGTGTCCAATTGGTGCTGCGAGACCTGGAGACCGCGGTCTGCCATCAGCTTCGCCGAACCCACGGATACTTCGACACCGTCGATCGTTCCGAACACACCCCGCCCCGTCACCGAGGTGACCTCGTCCGGTCTACCCAATTCCACGTCACGTTCTTCGGCTCCGAGTGCGACCGCCCTACCGATCGGGTGCTCGCTGGCCGCCTCAACGGAACCGACGAGATACAGGAACGGTTCGGGGTCAACGGCGTCCACGGAGTGCAACGTCATGGCGCCCCGGGTCAGGGTTCCGGTCTTGTCGAAAACAACGGTGTCGATGTCCTGAACTCGTTCGAATACGTCTGCCCCCTTGAAAAGTACCCCGAGTTCGGCCCCGCGACCGCTCCCGACCATGATCGCGGTAGGGGTGGCGAGGCCCAACGCGCAAGGACAGGCGATGATGAGAACGGCCACCGCGTTCCCGATCGCGACCGCGATGTCTCCCGAGACCGCCAGCCAGACGACGAACACGCCGACCGCGATCAGGATCACCGTCGGTACGAAGATCCGCGCGACCCGGTCTGCGAGGCGCTGGATCGGGGCTTTGGAGGCCTGGGCGTCCTCGACGAGGCGAACGATCTGGGCGAGCGCGGTGTTGGGACCGACGCCGGTGACCTCGATTTCCAGCCGCCCCTGCTGATTCACGGTGGCGGCGAACACCCGGTCTCCCGGCTGGTGGTCGATCGGAGCAGACTCGCCGGTCAGCATGCTTTCGTCCACAGACGATCGGCCGGTCGTGATCACCCCATCGGCCGGGATGCGTTCCCCGGCCAGCACGACGATGGTTTCGCCGGGGGCCAACTCGAGCGGGTCGACCATGACCAGCTCACCCTTGCGGTCGACGCGAGCTTCGGTGGCTGCGAGCTGGAGCAGCTTGGTCACGGCCTGGGAAGCTTCACCCTTGGCGCGGGCTTCGAAATAGCGGCCGAGAAGGATCAGCGTGATGATCATCGCAGCCGTCTCGAAGTACACGGGCTCCTCCGCGACGAGAGCCCATAGTGAATAGAAGTACGCCGTCAGCGAACCCAGCGAGATCAGCGTATCCATTGTGACGTCCCCGGCACGGAGGCGCTTGAAGGCGATGCGGTGGAATTGCGAACCGAAGATGAATACCACCGGGGTGGTGAGGACGCCCTGAAAGACCCGGCTCGCTTCGGTATCCGGGCCCATCATGGCGAGCAGCATCACCGGGATGGTGAAGACGGCAGCCATGACGACGTTCCGAAGCTGGAACTCGGCTTCCGCGGCGTAGCGTTCGACCGGGCTGGTTCGCTCTCCGTCGACGAGCGGTTGGATGGCATAGCCGAGGCGCTCAATCGCGGCCTGCAGGTCGTCGACATCCGTCCCGGAGGTGATCGTGGCCCTGGCTTCCTGGCCTGCGAAGTTCACCACGGCATGGTCGACCCCTTCCTGCTTGCCGAGGACACGCTCGATGCGTAGCGCACACGACGCACACGTCATGCCCTCGACGTCGAAGATGACCTGTTCGGTGGGTTGACTCATGTAGCCGGCCTTTGCGGGGGAGGAGAGTGCCGCGGCTAGAGGGTGGCGACCTCGTAGCCCTGCCCTTCGATCGCGGCGACGATGTCGCCGTGATCGACGGATTCGGTGTCGTAGGCAACCGCGACCGAGGTGGAATCGATATCGACGGCGACCGAGGTGACACCGGCGAGTTCGCCTACTGCCCCTTCGATCGAGGACTTGCAGTGGCCACAGTGGATGTCGGGCACGCTGAGAGTTTCGGTGGTCATGAGTGCTGGTGTTCCTTCTGGTGGGACTCGTGGTCGTGCTGAGCTGCATCGGATCCGGTGACCCCCGGTGCGTAGCGCAGCGTCTCCATCAGTTCGTCGACGACTTGCTCGCTGCGGCCTGCTTCGACGGCATCGAGCACGCAAGTTTCGACGTGGTTTTGGAGTAGCACCCGGTTGACCTTCTCGAGCGAACCCTGCAGGGCAGACACCTGTTTCATGATGTCCGGGCAGTACCGCTCGTCCTCGACCATGCCGATGACACCGTCGAGGTGTCCTCTGACGGTCTTGAGACGGTTCAACGCCGACCGCTTGTGTTCTTCTTTCATGGTTGTAGCGTACCACATCCCCACCCCACCGGGGGTGGGGTACGGTCGATACTCTCCAGAAGGCGTACGATGGGCAGATGTCTTGGGTGTTTCTCGCAATCGGTGGATTGGTCGTTCTCGGAGCCGCCCTCTACGGCCTGCATCGGCTCCTGTTGTGGGCAGAGTTGCGCGGCTGGGTCTTCTACAAGGAGAAACCTCGTCCAGGGGCCGTGTCGAACGCGCTCCTGGAACTGGATGCCATCTGGATGCCGGAAATCCACCATGTCGTGGAGGAGCGTGACATCGAGGCCGACCACGAGGTCGATGCCGAATCCGGTGATCGTCCGTTCGATCTGGCGACTGAACGGACGATCCAATCCGGCGATCCAGACCATCCCTGATCGGGGCTGGGTCGAGCGGCCGTTCTAGGCTCCACGTGGTGGCGAGCGAAAAAGACGGGGCTACTTCGCAACCTGCGCTGCAGGGCGAAGCCGGCTCGGGGCTGATTCTGGCGGGCCCACCGCAGCGAAAGCAGACATCGCGCGGGAAGCAGTTCTTGCAGTGGGTCCTCACGATCCTGGTCATTGTCCTGGTGTTCGGCTTTGTCATTCCCCAACTCGCAGACTACGAGCAAGTCCTCGACGTGATCGATGACATCTCGCCCGCGGAATGGGTCGTGCTCGTCCTCCTCGCCACAGTCTTCCTTCTCGGCTACATGTTTGTGCTCATGGCAGCGCTGGCTTCTCTTCGATTTCGAGAAGCCTTTGTCGTGCAAACCACCGCCACCGCGATCAACAACTCGATTCCCGCCGGCGGCGCGCTCTCTCTTCCGGTGCAATATGCCATGTACATGTCTTGGGGCTTCACTGCCGAGGCGGTCACGGCTTCGTTCCTCGCTGCAGGCGTCTGGGATCAGACCATGCGCCTCGGGCTACCGGTCCTCGCGGTGACGTTGATCGCGCTCTTTGGGGAGGCTGCCGGTTGGATGTGGCTCGCCGCTCTCATCGGAATCGCGATGGTGGCAGGCATCGTTCTGGTACTGGTCATGCTCTTCCGATCCGAATCCTTCGCAGCCGGACTCGGCGCCTGGCTGGGCAAGATCGTCAACTGGGGGCTGCAGCGGGTCAACCGCGCTCCGGCAGACATGGTCACGGCGACGCTGCAGTTTCGCGACAACGTGATCGGTATCGTGCAGCGCCGCTGGGGATGGCTGACGGCAGCCACGCTGCTCAACAATCTGGCACAGGTGACCCTGTTCGTTGGCTGCCTGCGGGTGGTCGGTGTTTCCGAAGACGAAGTAGCCACGGCATGGATCATTCTCTCGTACTCGCTGGGCAGGCTCCTGGTGGCGATTCCCATCAGTCCCGGCGGCGTGGGATTGGTGGACTTGGGTTACATCGGGTTGCTCGTTGCCGGCTGGAGTGGCGGTGGCGCCGATCAGACTTTGGTCACCAGCGCAGTGTTGTTGTTCCGCGTTCTGAGTTGGTTGCCGCCGATCCCGATCGGCCTCGGCTCCTGGATCTTCTGGCGGGTGAACAAGTCGTGGCGGCGTGACTGGCGAAACCATCGCCGTGGCGAGTTCGTGACGGTCGAAGCCGAACCCGGCTCCTGAGAGGTCACGAACACGTTCTTGCGTCCCAGCACGTGGGTATCCCGCTGGTGTACGCAAGACCGAGGAGGCTCACCCGTCGAGGAAGCCCTGCTCCTGCATCCAGTCGTCGTTGAAGATCTTCGACAGGTAATTGCGTCCGCCGTCTGGGAGTACGACGACCACCAGCCGATCCGGGAACTCCTCGGCGATTCGCAGCGCTCCGACGGCGGCCATTCCGCAGGACCCACCGACGAGCAAACCCTCGATTGCGGCGAGTTTCCTCGTCATGTCGAATGCGTCGCGATCGTTCACCATCTCGTAGCGGTCCACCACACTCGGGTCGTAGGTTTCAGGCCAGAAGTCCTCACCGACACCCTCAATGAGATAGGTGGTGACATCGTCCTCAGTCGCTGCGGTGTAGATCGAGCCCTCGGGATCGACTCCGACGACCAGGATGTCCGGGTTCTGCTCCTTGAGGAACTTGCCTGCCCCACAGATGGTGCCTCCGGTACCGACTCCGGCGACGTAGACCCCGATCTCACCATCGGTCTGGCGCCAGATTTCCGGCCCTGTGGTTTCGTACTGGGCCTGCGGATTGGCGGGGTTGGAGTACTGATCGGGCCGGTATGCCCCGGGTATCTCTTTCGCCAGGCGGTCTGCCACCGAGTAGTACGACCGCGGGTCTTCCGGCTCGACATCGGTGGGGCACACGACGACTTCGGCTCCGTACGCCCGAAGCAGATCCTGCTTCTCGGGGGATTGCTTGTCTGCCATCACCGCGACCAGTTTGTAGCCGCGCAGCGCGGCAGCCATGGCGAGGCCGACTCCCGTGTTGCCGCTAGTCGGCTCGACAATGGTGCCTCCGGGCTGCAGCCAGCCTTTGCGCTCAGCGCGTTCGATCATGCCCAGCCCGATCCGATCCTTGATGGAGCCACCGGGGTTCATGGATTCGATCTTGGCGACGAGGTTGCCGGGAGGATGGAGGTGGCTGAGGCGGACGAGCGGCGTGTTGCCTATGGCGGCGACGATGTCCTCGTGGATCTCCATTGGCCCCAGGCTACCGCGGAAGCCGCAGCGGGCCTTCGACCGTGTTTCGGAAACGTTCACCCGCATGACGAAAGAAACTGATCATGCTGTCGGTTGTCAACATCCAAGGAAGCAGACCCGGGAGTGACACGCGGTGACCGAAATCGAACCAAAGGCAGCGGGGTCCGCAGCACCCAGACCGTTCTACCGCCGCGGGTGGTTCATCGCCGCCGCGGTGATCGTGGCGGTACCGATCATGGCAGCCGCCTGGTATCTGGGATCTCCACTGTTCCTCAACAAGACGGTGGTGGAAGCGTTCCCGGTCGCCACCACCGTGGCAGTGACGGGCGACGCCACAACCGCTACTGCGCCGAACGAGACCGCGCAGACGGAAGGCGGCCAGACCGGGACTGACGAGGCTGTGGAGCCTCCAGAGGTCGTTGCGGCACAGGACACGGCCGCCGACCGAGCTACGGAGGACGCGAATGATCCCGCAGGTGACGAGGCTGCTGCTACCGCCGTCGGGCCGGTGGCGGTGCTCACCGGATCGTTTGCAGGAGCGGACAGCAGGCATCAAGGGTCGGGCACCGCAACCATCTACGAACTCGAGGATGGCTCCCGCATTCTGCGGCTCGAGAACCTGGATGTGACCAACGGGCCGGATCTTCACGTCATCGTCACTCCGGTGGCCGCCCCCGAATCGAGGGAAGACGTTTCTGCCGCCGGCTACATCGATCTTGGCTCTCTGAAGGGCAACCGGGGCGATCAGAACTACGAGATTCCTGCCGACTTCGATCTCTCCCAGGCGGGCAGCATCGTCATCTATTGCCAGCCGTTTCATGTGATCTTCGCTACCGCAGGGTTGTCTCAGGCCTGAGCCGCGGGGGCGGATGGATCAGCCGAGAGCGCGGGCGAGATCTTCGATCAGGTCCTCGACATCTTCCAGGCCGACCGAGAGCCGCACCAGGCCGTCTGTGATCCCTACCCTGGCTCGCTCCTCGCGTGGGATCGCGGCATGGGTCATGGTGACCGGATGGGTGGCGAGCGACTCGACCGAACCCAGGTTCTCGGCCAGCGACCACAACTCGAGTCGGTCCATCAGCCGCTTTGCGGCGTCGAGACCGCCCTCGAGCTCGAACCACAGCATCGCTCCGTATCCGCTTGCCTGGCGCTTCGCGAGATCGCGCTGCGGGAACGACTCGAGCCCTGGATACGCCACCGTTGACACCGCAGGGTGGTCCTCGAGGTAGGTGGCGACACGCATGGCGTTGTCCGACTGCCGATCGAGGCGTTCGACCAGGGTCTTGGTTCCCTGCAGCGTCAGCCAGGCGACCATCGGCGACATGATCGTGCCCGTGGCGTTCTGAACGAACCGGACGCGTTCGGCGTGGGTTTCGTCCGCGAAGATGACGCCGCCGCCGACGGTGGCGTTGTGGCCATCCAGGTACTTGGTCGTCGAGTGAATCGACATGTCGGCACCGAGTTCCAGCGGACGCTGGTAGTACGGGGTCAGAAACGTGTTGTCGACGGCGTGGGGAACACCGCGGTCGCGGGCAATCTCGCTGATTGCACGGATGTCGGTGAGCTTCAACGTCGGGTTTGCCGGCGTTTCGGTGAGGATGAGTTGGGTGTTGGTTCGGATCGCGGTGTCCACCGCAGCCGGGTCGCTGGTATCTGTGAAGGTGAAGTCGATACCGAAGCGGGTGTAGATCGCGGTCGAGAGTCGGTAGGTGCCCCCGTAGGCGACGTCCGACACCACGACGTGGGCGCCCGCGTCGAGAAACGCCATGTACACCGCGTTGATCGCCGCCATGCCGGTAGCGAACGCGGCGGAGTCGATCCCTTCACCCAGCGCGGTCAGCTTCTCTTCGAGGGCTCGGACGGTCGGGTTGCCGCTGCGGGAGTAGGTGAACCCTTTCTCCATGTACTCGTCAACCGAGGGCTGCACGAAGGTGGTCGACTGGTGAATCGGGGTGAGGATCGCCCCGGTGGTCGGGTCGGGCGTGACGCCCGAGTGGATCTGCTTGGTACGAAAGCGCATCTGCGGCCGTCCTGTTGTGGTGAGAGCCTCTTCCCGTCAGAGCAGTCAGGATACCGGTGGAGCGGTCGTGTGGTCCCGATCAAACGGCCGCGCCGCCCGCAGTGGAGCGTTGGGCGCATTCGGCACACCGGCCGGTGAGCGCGAAATGGTTGGGTTCGACGACGAAACCGGTGCTCGCCTCGATTGCTCCGGTCCACGCCTCCAGGTCGGCGGGCTCCAGGGTGACCGTGATGCCGCACGAGTCGCAGACCAGGTGTTGATGCGGCGGTTCCGCCGTGAGGTGGTACACCGCGGCCCTGTGGCCGAGGTGGCCGTGGGCCAGGATCCCGGCGGTCTCGAGCGCCTCCAGCGTGCGGTACACGGTCGACTGATCCGTTGCCTCCCCCGTCTTCTGGACCCGTTCGAAGATCTCGGCTGCGTCGAGATGGTCATCGTGGGAAGCAGCGATCACGGTGCACACGGCGCGGCGCGGTGCTGTGATGCGATAGCCCTGTGCCCGCAGCACGTCGAGCAGGTCGTCTGCGGTGATGTGCATGGGGAGAAGGCTAGGCGGAACCGACTCGGCTGCGACATCGAAGGCCCGGCCCGGTGGTCAGCCGGAGTTCGGCATCGCTCGGACGAACTCGTCCTCTACGAGCGGGTCGGGTCGCACCAGGTAGATGAGGGGGATCGACAGGACCGTGACCGCCACCTTGACTCCGATGTTGGTGAAGATGATCTCGGTGACGACGCCCATCGGTACCACCCCGGCGAACGCAATCACGGCGAACAGGATCGAGTCGATCGGGATGGCAATCAGGTTCGAGAAGAGCACACGTCCCCACTGATGCCGGTGCTGAAACCGGGCGACCCAGGCGGAGTACGCCTCGGTGTCGATCAACTCAGCGACCACCTCGGCAATGATCGAGGCGAACACGATGCGCCACACCGGCCCGAGCACCGCTCCGAACAGCTCAGACTGCGGACCGCTATCGGGCACCATCGGCAGGAGATCTACGACCCAGAACAGCAACGCCATGAAAAGATTGGCGACGGCAGCAACGAAGATCATTGTCCGGGCCACCCGCTTGCCTGCAACCTTGTGAATCAGGTCGCGCAGCGTGAAAGTGAGTGGGTAGATCAGGGTGCCACCGTCGATGGCCCGACCCCCGACCAACCCCAACTTCAGGCTGGCGACGTCGGCGAGCAGTTGAGCCGCGACATAGGCGCTGACGATGATCGACAGCAACGTGGCCGAACGAGTCGGAAGGCGATCGGAGCCGGAGGTCACGGCGCGAGCGTAGACCCCCACCACGGACGCCGTGACCGTCGGGACCGGTGGCCCTGGGTGTGGCGGGCGCCGGTCTCAGAGTCCCCTTCGTGCAGCTACTGAACGCAGAACTCGTTTCCCTCGGGGTCGCCGAGAACCACCCAGTACTCACCCCGCTGTTCCACCGGGCCGATCACCGCCGCGCCCGCAGCAACGAGACGATCAACCTCGGCATCAACCTGGCGCTTGCGGTCGGTGATCGGGGTATCGGGGCCTCCGCCTGCGTTCATGTCGAGGTGGACCCGATTCTTAGCCGTCTTGCCCTCTGGCACCCGCTGAAAGAAGATTCGGGGCCCGATCCCGCGGGGGTCGACCAGGGCTCGAGCGTCGTTCCAATTCTCTTCGGGTATGCCCATGCCGCGAGCCCAGTCGTCCCAGGAGTTGAATCCTTCGGGAGGAGGCTGGACCACGTAGCCGAGCGCGAGCGCCCAGAAGTCGGCGAGCTGCGCCGGGTCGTTGGCGTCGAACACGATCTGGATTGGTGTCGCCATGCTTGCCCCGTGGCTGCGGGCGGGATCTGCTCAGATCAGTAGCGGTAGGCAGTGACGCCGGCCAGCAACACTGAGGTCAGGATGCCGAGAGGAAAGGTGCCCCAGTACGACAGTTCCATGCCGATATTCCCGAAGAAGAGCATCAGAAGCCATGTCGCGGGCAGCGTCGCGATCAAGAATGCGATCGCGAGGAAGATGAGGGTCTTGATCACGGCTTCCACTCCTTATTCGGCCGGGGATCACTGTGATCCACCGGTTCAGGTGCATCAAGATACCTGGTCGCAGTCGGCGGGCGCCATTGGCGATCAGCTTTCGGGGAACGGTTCACCTGAGACGAAGGCGTCGATGACTAAGTCGGCCTCGGGCTGGCGAAGCACCACATATGACCGTTCCTCGCTGACGGCGCGAACCGGGAGGGTCATGGTCTCGATGTCCGACCGGTCGAGTGCCAGTCCGGCTCTTCCCAGTTCGAGGATGACGCCGGTGCTGAGTCCTTCGTCTGCTCGGATCAGGCCCGCGAACTTGCGGGCGAAGTTCGCGACGTCGAAAGTCGATGCGGTAGCCGCCTCGTCGAAGAGCGCGAGCAGCAGCGCCTGCTGCCGCCGAGTCCGGCCGATGTCGCTGCTCCCGACCGATTTCCACTCTCCGTCGCGCAGCTCCCGGTAGTGGCGCGAACGGGCGTAGGCCAGTGCCTCCTCGCCGTTGAGCCGGTGGGTACCGGGTTCGGTGGAGAACCCGGACTGACTGTCCTCGGCTGCGTTGGGGAACGTGATGGCGACGCCGCCGAGGCTGTCAACCAGTTCGGCGAAGCTCCCGAAGCCGATTTCGATGTAGTGGTGAATCGGTACGCCGAGGTTGTCCTGCAATGTGTTGATGAGCAGATCCGCACCTTCGAACGAGTACGAGGCGTTGACCCGGTTGGTCTTGTAACCGTCGATCTCCACCTTGAGGTCGCGTGGGATGCTGAGCAGCTGCGCACCCTCACCTGGTACGAAGTGCACCAGCATGATGGTGTCTGCGCGGGAGCCGCCCACATCGGCAAACGTGTCCTCAAAGTCGTCTGGGACGTCGGACCGATCGTCGGTGCCCACGAGCAGGATGTTGCGCGGGCCGTCTGCTACCGGGACCTGGAGCGCGGTCAGTTCTTCGTCCGGGATGCGTTCGATCTGGCTCTCGGCCCACCAGATGCCGGCGATGGCAGCAAAGACGGCCAGCACTGCGAACACGAGGATCACCAGGAAGACGGTGAGCAGCGGCCGCCGCTTGCGCGGCGGCGCCGGCTGCGGGATCGTCGGGGTTTCTGTGGTCGTCATGACATCCCAACGTGAAGGAGGGGTGGGGAGGTGCGAAGCATACAGATCCCGGGGGTTTACCCCCGTTGGCCCCGGGGTTGAGATCGGTACGGCCGTCTAATGTCGGCTCATGGCTGATCTCAAAATTCACTCTCAAGATGTGTCGGAAGGTCCAGAGCGTGCCGGAGCACGTGCGATGCTGCGTGCCGTCGGACTGACCGAAGATGACTTCAACCGTCCCCAGGTCGGCGTGGTCTCTGCGGGTAACGAAGTGACCCCGTGCAATCTCACCGGGCCCAAACTGAGCGAGTTCGCCAAGTCAGGGGTTCGGGAAGCAGGCGGGGTAGGACTGATCTTCACCACGATCGCTGTCTCCGACGGCATCGCCATGGGCCACGAAGGTATGCGAGCTTCGCTGGTGTCGCGGGAGGTGATCACGGATTCGGTCGAACTCGTGATGCACGCAGAGCGCTTCGACGCGATGGTTGCCATCGCCGGGTGCGACAAGTCGCTTCCGGGGATGCTGATGGCTGCGGCTCGCCACAACCTGCCGAGCGTGTTTCTGTACGGCGGTTCCAGCCTGCCCGGGCGTTACGACGGGCGGGACATCTCGATCGTCGACGTGTTTGAAGGGATCGGTGCTCGGTCGGAGGGTGCCATGAGCGATGAGGAGTTGCTCGCGATCGAACGGGCCGCCTGCCCGGGTGCCGGTTCGTGTGCAGGCATGTTCACTGCGAACACCATGGCCTCGGTCGGTGAGGCGCTCGGGATGTCGCTGCCCGGCAGCGCCTCGGTGCCCGCCGTGGATGACCGGCTCCACGAATACGCTTCCCGTTCGGGAGAGGCGGCGATCCACTTGTTGGAACGGGGGATCCGGCCTCGCGACATCATGACCAGAGGTGCCTTTGAGAACGCGATCACCGTGGTGATGGCGCTCGGCGGTTCGACGAACGCGGTACTGCATCTCCTGGCCATCGCCCACGAAGCGCAAGTCGATCTGGCCCTCGATGATTTCGATGCGATCAGCCGGCGTACCCCCCATCTCGGCGACCTCAAACCCTTCGGGAAATACCACATGGTCGATCTCGACCGCATCGGTGGCGTGCCGGTGGCGCTGAAGGTGCTGTTGGATGCGGGCCTGCTCAACGGCGATGCGCTCACGGTGACGGGCCGCACAATGGCGCAGAATCTGGCAGAGGTCTCGACGGCCGAACCACAAGATGTCCTGCAGTCGGTGGAAGTACCTCTGGCCGAAGAGGGAGGTATCGCGGTGTTGCGTGGTTCGCTGGCGCCGGGTGGGGCGGTGGTCAAGATTGCCGGGATCGACCTCGACGTGTTCGAAGGGCCGGCGCGAGTCTTCGACGACGAACAGCATGCCCTCGATGCGCTGTTCTCGCATCAACTGCAGTCCGGTGACGTGGTGGTGATCCGCAACGAGGGTCCCCGCGGTGGACCGGGGATGCGCGAGATGCTGGCGATCACAGCTGCGATCAAAGGTGCGGGACTCGGCAAGTCCGTGCTACTCATCACAGACGGCCGCTTCTCAGGCGGCACGACGGGGCTGTGTATCGGCCACGTGGCGCCGGAGGCAGCACGAGGGGGCCCGATCGCGCTCGTGGAGGGAGAGGATCTCATCAGAGTGGACCTCGAGGCGCGCACCATCGACGTGCTGGTCGAACCCGCAGTGCTGCAGCAGCGCCGTGATCGCTGGGAGCCCCTGGAGCCGCGTTACCCGACCGGTGCGTTGGCCAAGTACGCAACCCTGGTGGGCTCGGCAGAGCAGGGCGCGGTCTGCGGCTGAGGCGGGATGTGTGCCGTGCGAAGGAGCGAGAGCAGTAGGGTTCCTCCATGGACATTGCGATCGAATACTGCGCGACTTGAGGATATAACGACCGTGCCGTGAGCATGGTTGGGAGACTTCTCGAGGAGTTTCAATTCAACATCGAACGCCTCACCCTCACCCCCTCCACCGGCGGGGTCTACGAGGTTGTGGTGGACGGCGACCTGGTGTTTTCGAAGAAGGCGCTGGGCAGACATGCCGAGTACGACGAGGTGGCTGCTGCGGTGCGGGAGAAGGCAGGTACGACGTAGCGGGAGCATCCAGGCGTTAACCTCGGCGTCATGCGCAACGGAACGAGCCAGGCCGTGCTGGTGGGTGATCTCTTCTCGGGTGAGGGGCCTCATCTGCATGTCGCAGACGATTTTGTCTCACAGCGATGCACATCGTGCAGTGCCGACGTCTCGAGGGATGATGCGCAACTGAGCGAGGGCGGATATCTCTGCCCCGGTTGCGCTCTCATCAGAGCAGGTGTGTGACTCCTAGTCCGGGGATTCCAAACGGCCGTGTGTCAGTCATTCCACGTCGGCAAAGTGCGATCGACGGCAACTTCCTCTCCGGCCACGTACGTCGCAATGACTTCGAGGTCACGGAGTTCGAGGGGACTGCACGTGAGCGGGTCGCGGTCGACCACGACGAAGTCGGCTGCTGTTCCTGGGTCGAGCGGACGAGGTTCGCCAAGCGCCCGAGCCGCCGCGTCTGTGAACAAGCCCAGAGCTTCGGCCGCGGTCAGTTGTTGGGCAGGCGTCAGCCCGGCGCGATCTCTGGCGACCGCCATTGCGAGCCAGGGATCAGGCGGCTCTACCGGGCAGTCGGACCCGGCCGCAACGACGACACCGGCTTCGAGCAGCGACCGGAACGGATATGTGAAGTTGAGGCGCAGCGCTCCAACCCGCGCCTGCAGCCACTCCGTTTCCGAGGTGATGAATGCAGGCTGCACAGAGGCCACCACGCCGAGGCTGCCGAGGCGTCGGATGTCACGGGGGGTGAGTACCGAAGCGTGTTCGAGGCGAAGCTGGGCTGGGTCGGCGCCCTCACTGATCAGGACTGCGAAGAGGTCGATGACCCGGGAGCATGCGCGGTCGCCGATGGCGTGGATCGCCGTCGAACCACCCATCTCGATGCACACTCGTGCCAGGGACTCGTCGTCTTCGCTGAGTCGTAGGGTTCCGGTTGAGTCGGGCGCATCGGAGAACGGCTCGAACATGGCGGCCGTATGACCACCGAGGCTCCCATCCGCGAAACGTTTGAGTCCCGCCCACCGCAGACGGGAACCGGCGGCGTCGATCAGATCGCGGGCCGCGCCGAGTTCCAACTCGGTGTCTGCGATCACATAGGCGTGAACGGTGAGCGGCAATTCCTCCGCAATCTCAGCAAGCAATTCGACCTCGTTCCCGAGGCTGGCCCAGGGGCCGTCTGCGACCCGCACCATGGCTCCCAGGGATGTCACCCCAAGGCCGGTCAGGCCGCGCAGCGCGGCGAGTACTGCATCTGCTGATACGGGGTGCGAGCCTGCGAGCGCTTTCGACACGATTTCGATCGCGGTCTCGCGCAAGACTCCGGTGGGCCGGCCGTGGGGATCACGATCGATGATGCCTCCGGATGGATCGGCCGTAGCGGCGTCAATCCCGGCGAGCGCCAGAGCAGCACCGTTGGCTACCGCGATGTGCCCGCAATAGCGATGGGCGAGGACCGGGACACTGTCGACGGCTGCGTCGAGGTCCACTCTGGTGGGCAGACGGTGTTCCGCCAGCGTTTCGTCATCAAGCCGTAGGGCCACCAGTGGTTCGCCGGGCGCCGCCGCAGCTCCCGCCCGCAAGCGGCGTTGCAGATCTGCCATGTCTTTGGCCGTTTTGAGCGAAACTCCCGAGATGGCTGCTGCATAGGGAACCGGATGTAGGTGGGCGTCGCGGATTCCCGGGAGGAGGGTTGCCCCTGGGTAGTCGTAGTGGGTGTCCCCAGGGCTGAGGATGTCGCTGAGTGGACCACTGCCGGAGACGCTGCCTCCTGCGCTCACGATCGCGTTGCCGACCACGCCGCGCGCAGTGCTCACCCGATCGGCGGATACCACCACCCGGTTCATGCTGGGTCTTGCGTGATGTGAGGTGGGATCTCGGTTGCCAGGAGCTGCAACAGTTCCCGGTGGATGGCGCCGTTGCTGGCGACACACGGCCTGCGCCACGGCGTGGAGTCGCTGCCGAACGGATCGGTTACCTTCCCTCCGGCTTCGCGCACCAGCAGAATCCCGGCGGCGAGATCCCAGGGTGCCAGGTCGAATTCCCAGTACCCATCGAGGCGCCCGGCCGCCACCCATGCGAAATCGAGCGCCGCAGAACCTCCGCGCCGGACCCCGGCCGCGACCTCGAGAGCACGGGTCACAGACGCCGTGTAGGCCGCGGCTCTGTTGTGGCGGTCGTACGGAAAGCCAATACCCAACAGGGTGCCATCGAGGCTTGGCGCCGCCGAGACCGCGATGGCAGAGCCGTTCAGCGTGGCACCACTGCCGGCAACGGCCACGAACGTTTCGCCGCGCAACGGGTCCAGGATCACACCGACCCGCGGTTCGTCACCCCGGTAGAGCGCAATCGAGACGGCCACATGCGGGTACCCGTGGACGAAGTTCACCGTGCCGTCGAGTGGATCGATGATCCAGCGGCGATCCGCGCCGCCGTTTGTTCCGGACAGATCGCTGCCCTCCTCGCCGAGGATCCCATCTTCGGGTCGCTCATCCCTGAGCAACGAGACGATGGCTGCTTCGGCAGCAGTGTCTGTGGCGGTGACCGGGTTGTTGTGGCCCTTCAGCTCCACGGGGCCAGGCGCGGGGAAATCTCGGGTGACGATGGACGCACCGGCATGCGCCGCAGCAATTGCGATCTCGACGTCGGTCATGGCCGCACTCTACGGCTCGGCCTCATAGCTGGGGCCAGAGCTAACCTCATCGACTCATGGCACAGGTTCTTGCCGTCCTCATCTCTGCCCTGCTGATGTGGGCTGCCTTCCCGCCTCTGGGTATTGGCGTGCTCGCGTTTGTGGCACCAGCGCCCTTCCTATGGGCTCTGCGCAACGTCGAGCGCGCCGGGAGCGCGCTCGGGCTCGGTTTCCTGTGGGGCGCGGTCTTCTTCGGAGGGATGCTCTACTACGTCAAGATGGTGGGGGTGGTGGCCTGGATTCCGCTGGTGGCCTGGCTCGCAACGAGCGCCGCGCTGTACGCCGGCCTGGTGTGGTCGTTCCGGCTCTGGCCGCTGACCCGGTGGTACCTGATCACCATCGGCGGTTGGGCCTTGTGGGAGTTGATCCGTACTCACTTCCCGTTTGGTGGCTTCCCGTGGGGTGTGCTCGGGTACCCGGCAGCCGGGAATCCGGGTGCCATCGGCTCGGCGCAGTGGATTGGTGCCTCCGGCTGGTCGGTGCTCGCGATCGCGGTGGCAGCCGGGCTGGTGTTGGTGATCGAGGACCGTGCCAACTGGCGGTATCTGGTGGATCCCGGGGTCATGGTGTTGCTCCTGGTGCTCGCCGGCGGCCTGTTTGCTCCGAGTCCGGGTGGCCCCACCATTCGAGCTGCGATCGTCCAGGGAGACTCGCCCTGCCCACAGACCCACTGCCAGAACGAGAACAAACGCATCTACGAATCCCACCTGGAGCTGACCCGTACCCTCGAGGCAGGCACGGTGGACCTCGTCGTATGGCCTGAGAACTCGACGGGCTCGCCGTATGAGCCGGAAGGCAACGAGGTCGTGCGGGAGGAGATCGCCGCAGAGGCGCGCCGATTGGGTGCCTACATCCTGGTGAGTGGTACGCGGGGCGTCAGCGCGGAAGAGTTCGCCAACTTCAACGTCGTCTACGACACCACAGGACGCAAGGTCGGTGAGTACCTGAAACGCCATCCGGTGCCTTTTGGTGAGTTCGTGCCGCTGCGCGGTGCGCTCAATTTCATTCCGCAGCTGGATCAGGTGCCGCGCGACATGGTGCGAGGCGAGGGTCCAGTGGTGTTCCAGCTGCCGGACGGAGTGCTCGGCTCTGTCATCTCCTTCGAGGGTGGTTTCCCCGAGTACTTACGAGACGAGGTACGCGAGGGGGCAGAACTGATGGTGGTCGCCACCAACGAGAGCACCTGGGGGGCGAGCGCGGCGTCGGACCAGTTCCTGGCGATGACGCGAGTCAATGCGGCTTCGATCGGGCAGGATCTGATCCACGCCGCCATCACCGGCCGTTCCGCCTTTATCTCTGCGTCGGGTGAACTCGATCAGGTGACCGACCTGCTGGTTCCCGAGGTCCGGATCTCCGAGGTGACCTACCGGACGGGCGCGCCAACGATCTACGCCCGGTTCGGAGACCTGCTCGTCTACCTGGCGTTGGTCGCCGGAATCGCCGCCATCGCCGTTCCGGGCGAGAGCCGTCCCGAGTCCTGGCGGCGGTCGCACTGACCGGCGGCTAAGCGTTCTCCACTGCCGAGACCGACTGGTCGATGATGTCGACGCCCTGGTCGAGTTCGTCGATCGAGACATTCAACGGAGGCAGGAATCGCATCACGTTTTCGTCTGGCCCGCAGGACAACAGCAGGAGCCCGCGTTCCAGGGCGGCGCGCCGCACCTTGGAGAGCCAGTCGGGCCGTGGGGTGCGGTCCTCCGCGGCGAATTCCACACCGATCATCAGTCCGAGCCCACGTACGTCACCGACGCGATGATGGCGCTGTTTGATGTCGTCCAGCCGTTCGAAGGCGTGCTCAGAGAGCTTGTCTACCTGTGGCACCACGTCTGCCAGCGCTTCGACGTTGGCGGCGCTGGCTGCACATGCGATCGGGTTGCCTCCAAACGTGCTGCCGTGAGAGCCGGGCAACCACCGGCTGAAGAGTTCGCGTCCGGCACCCACCGCAGAGAGGGGGATACCGTTGGCGATCGCCTTTCCCATCACCAGGATGTCGGGACGCACGTCGTAGACCTGGCATGTGAACCAATCTCCGGTACGGCCGAACCCGGTCTGAACCTCGTCTGCGATGAGCAGGATGCCGTGTTCGTCGGCAAGCGCTCTGAGCGCGTGGATGAAGGCAGCGCTGCCCGGGTAGTAGCCACCCTCTCCCTGCATCGGCTCCACCAGGAAGGCGGCGACCTCACCGGGAGTCACCTCGTGTTTGAACAGGAGGCGAAGCTCTCCGAGGGCGTAGTCGTTGGCCTCCTCCTGGGACATTCCCCAGCGGTAGGGATGCGGGAAGGGAGTGACGAAGACTGAGGGCACCAACGGGTGGTAACCCGAGCGGTACCTGCTCTTGGAGGTGGTGTAGCTGACGGATCCCATCGTGCGACCGTGGAAGCCGCCGCGGAAGACGATGACGCCCTGGCGGCCGCTGGTCTTCTTCGCCAGCTTCACTGCGGCCTCGACGGCTTCTGCTCCCGAATTCATGAAGAGGAACTGGTCGATCCCTGCAGGAGTCACGTGACGCAGCCGCTCTGCAGCCCTGATCTTCGACTCGTACTTGAAGGCTCCTCCGGCATGCCACACTTGGTCTACCTGTTCGAGGATCGCGGCCCTGACATGGGGGTGCTGGTGCCCGAGATTCGACACCGCGATGCCGCACGTGAAGTCGAGGTAGCGATTCCCGTCCATGTCGGTGACCCAACTCCCGTC
Source organism: uncultured Acidimicrobiaceae bacterium (assembly GCA_964397045.1). Classification (GTDB taxonomy): domain Bacteria; phylum Actinomycetota; class Acidimicrobiia; order Spongiisociales; family UBA5794; genus CAYNHF01. Next base: position 32,159 of record CAYNHF010000008.1, read on the forward strand.
GCTACCGACGATGGGGATGTCGGTGTCGTACCCGATGACGGGAGCGAGCACTTCAGAGAAGCGGGTGTTGAAATCGTTCATGGGACCTCCTGAGGCGAACGCGAGCAGCTGGCAGCGCGGATGAAGCTCAGCTCAGGGGGCAGCGAAGAGATGCCGCCGTTCTTCTCGCGGGTTTCGATTCCTCACCGTGCCATTGTGACACAGCGGCCCGTCCGGGTCACACGGGATCGCCCGCAGGGTGCGGCTCTTGCGGCCGGATCCTGCCAGGCAGAGGCGATTCGAGATGGTTTGGCAGGTGGACCCATCAGGTCGAAGGGCCAATTGCCTCTGGTGGCCTCCGAATCGAATCTGTACAAGGGCCATGCAACCAGGAGGCCCATGAGTCCCACCAGCGAAGACGGTGACGTTTCGATCCAGTTGTCCGGGATGTCCAGGACTTTCGGAGACCTCGTCGCCGTAGACGGCGTGGATCTGTCTGTGAAGTCTGGAGAGCTGTTCTCGCTGCTGGGACCCAACGGTGCAGGCAAGACCACCACCATCAGGATGCTGTGTTGTGTCCTCAGGACCACCAGCGGCACCGCCACGATCATGGGTCACGACATCAACGATGCTCCGTTGTCGGTGAAGCGAGTGATCGACGTCTCACCTCAGGAGACCGCGATTGCCGAACACCTGAATGCGTGGGAGAACCTGAGTCTGATGGCCCGGCTGCACGGACTTGGAAAACAGGAGGCACGGACTCGCTCCGAAGAGCTGCTGGAGATGATGGGGCTGACCAGCAGGGCAAAGGAACGGGTGAAGAAGTACTCCGGAGGAATGAAACGAAGACTCAGCATTGCCATGGCCCTCGCTTCGGACCCTCAGGTGCTGTTTCTCGACGAACCCACCCTCGGCCTCGACCCTCAGTCGAGGCGAAGTATTTGGGAGCACATCGCGGGGCTCAAGGGCAAGACCACCATCTTGCTCACCACCCACTACCTGGAGGAGGCAGACACGCTGGCGGACAGGGTGGCGATCATCGACGAAGGCAAGATCGTTGCGCTGGGGACTCCCGACCAGCTGAAGGACGGCATTTCGGACGGACAGGTGATGGTGGTCGAGGCAGCCAACCTGACGGATGAGGCCATCGGAGCACTCAGACAGCTCTATCCGGTGGTGCGCAGAGTGGACGGCGGAGTCGAGATCGAGGGCGAAGACATCGGTGTCTACGACATACAGGATGTGTTGCGACCCATGGGGATTGTCATCCAGTCCACCTACAAGAAGCAGGTCACGCTGGATGACGTCTTTCTGCATCTCACCGGAAAGCAGATCCGGGAATGAGATCCCTGGAGCTGGCCAAGAGGAACTTCAAGGAAGTGTGGCGCGATCCGGTGTCATTGAGTATCACCATCGCGCTCCCCTCTCTCCTGTTGCTGGTACTCCAGGCATTCGGTGGGGACGAGATTCCGTACCTCACCACGACGTTGTTGACACCGGGGATCCTGCTTGTCGGCTTCGTCATGCTGCTGTTCAGCTCGGCGTTGATCCTGTCTCGAGACAGAGAGAGTGCGCTCTTCAGCCGGCTGCTGACCGCCCCGCTCCGGTCGGGCGATTTTGTTGCGGCCTACTCCCTGCCGTACGTGCCGGTCGCCATCATCCAGGGGATTCTGATCTTTGGCATCGCTGCCTTGCTCGGGCTGGAGTCCAGCGGGAGTTTCGTCCTCGTCTTCCTCGTCATGTTCGTGATGGCTGTGTTCTACATCGGATTGGGGATGATCCTGGGATCGCTCCTCAGCCCCGCACCGCTGTCCGGCGCCTACACGGCGGTCCTGTTGCTGACGATATTCGGAGGCGCCTGGTTTGACCTGGCAGATATCGGAGGCGTGTTCCAGACGGTCGGGAACGCACTCCCCTTCGCCCACGCGCTCGATGCGGCCCGGGCCGTCATGGTTGATGGCGCCGGTTTCAGTGAGATCGCGACCGACTTCTACTGGGTGCTCGGGTATGCGCTGGTGGCGTTCACGCTGGCCGTCTTCGTCTTCAGGCGCAAGATGGTGGAGTGAGAGGGGTTGGAGGCCGCGGCAAGTAGCTCGCGGTCCGGATGGCCCTTCACACCCGATTGCGGGGCCGCCTGCCTCCCTGAGCCTTGACAGGGCCACCGAGCCGTGAGATAACGACCGCGTGGCACCAGTCCTAGGAATGTCGTGATGGGCAAAAGATCCGACCCCGCGGGCGCACCCGCAGACTTTGGCAACGTCCCCGGTAATCCCCTCAGGTCGTACCGAATGTCGATGCTCTCCCATGGGTTTGTCGAGCACGATGGCAGGGTGGGGTTCGAACTCGACGAGTCCGACCCCATCAACTACGGCGTGGTCCGCCGGGGGGGACGAGTCCCGGTCGCTGCTGCGATCACTGTTGCCGTACTCCTGATCATGCTGGTGGCAGCTGGCTACTTGCTCGGCTGATCCATGGCGGGGGTTCGGCCCGCCCAGTTGTCGCCGGATCAAGTTCCGGTGAAGTCCGGGTCTCGCTTCTCGAGAAATGCGGAAATCGCTTCCGCGAAGTCGTTGGAGTGGATGAAGGCTGTGTTCCACAGCGCAACGTAGTCGAGGGCGGTTTCGACCGATTGCCCCTCCGTCGCTCGCAGAACCGCTTTGGCGCCCTGCACCACAAGCGGTGAGTTGGCTGCGATCTCGGCGGCGAGTGCCGCGGCAGCCTGCTGTACGGCGTTACCGTCCTCGTAGAGGTGCGATACGAGACCCATCTCGTGTGCCTCTGTCGCATCGAAATCCCTACCCGTGTACACGAGTTCCGCCACCCTGCCGGGGTCGACGATCTTGGGGAGGCGCTGCAAGGTCCCCACGTCTGCGACCATCGCGATCTTCGTCTCGCGCACCGAGAAGATCGCGTCACGGGATGCCAGCCGGATATCACAGGCGGTGATCAGGTCGATCCCGGCTCCGAGGCAGTAGCCGTGGATGGCGGCGATGACCGGCTTCGGACAGCGTGCGAGCGCCGTGAAACTGTCCTGCAACCGCTTGATGGATGCGTAGTTGGCGAGGCGGGCCGCCACGGTTCCCGCCTCAATGTCTGGGTCGAAACTCCCGGTGACAAACGCGGGAGCAAAGGCCAACAGATCGATCCCGACCGTGAAGGCGCGCCCCCTGGCGGCGATCACGATCACCCGCACAGCGTCGTCTGCCCCGAGCGCAGTCATGACCTCGGGCAGGTTCTCCCAGGCCGCAGGCCCCAACGCGTTGAGCTTGTCCGGCCGATCGAGCCAGATGGTGGCGACGTGGCCCACCGTTTCGACCGCGAGCACGCTTGAGTTGGGGGTCGCTGCCGGCTCGGTGTTCATAACCCGAGCGTAGCCTCGGTCACCGGTTGCGCCATTGGCGGTGGCAGTCGAATCGATCACCCAGTGTGCACCAGCCGAACAACGTCGGTGAGCGCCGCAGCTGCTGCCGCCCGCTGCGGCGGGGGAGCCGCGGCGTCGATACGCACCTCGTCGATCCTGAAGTCGCGCAACCCCAGCAGCGAGTCTGCGATTTGCTCCACCGATCCTGCGAGAACGTGGTCGGGGCGGTCGCTACCTGTGATCCCCAGAATGTCGACCGAGTACACGTCGAGGCTGCGTTCCAGCGTTGCCGGATCCCTGCTCTCTTCCTCGCACGCTTTCTCCAATTCGGCGACGAGTCCCGCGAGGTGGTTCGGTCCGTCGTTGGCTCCGCCCCACCAGTTCCAGCCATCGCCGTATCGGGCGCTGAGCCGAATCATTCGGGGGCCTCCTGCGGCGATGACGATTGGTGGGCCGGCAGCGCGCGGCCCGCGGGGGTACAGCCTGGTGTCGAGGGCCGTTTGGTACTCACCAGCGAAGTCGACATACCCGCCGCGCAACAGGTCCGAGATGATGCGGATCGAGTCCGCAAAACGGGAGTAGCGAGGGTCGGCCGCGATCGCGAACGCCCGGTAGTCGTCCGGCGAGTTACCGGCACCGACGCCGAGGGTGTAGCGCCCGCCCGAGATCTCGTCGAGCGTCACGGCACCTTTGGCGACCAACGCCGCGGGTCGTAGTGGCGCGTTGATGACCGAGTGGGAGAGTCCGATCGTGGATGTGGCTGCGGCGATCGCTCCTGCCGTCGCCATCGCTTCCCACATGCCGAGGCCATCGAAGTACAGCGCATCCTCCAGCACGACCAGGTCGAATCCGGCGGCCTCTGCGGCATGCACCTGGGCTCGTATCTGGTCCCAGCCGGGAGCAGGCTTGTCACCTTCGTTTCCGTTGAGTCCGATGACCAGACCGATCCTCACGCTGCCTCCTCGCATCGTCGGGCGCAGGATCACATTATCGAGCGGCAAGCGGCGGCGAGGTCGCGGTGCTTCGGGCTGCCGTCAAGGGGACAATGTGGCTGGGCGTCGAGCCGTTTGAGATGGTAGCCGCGTGCTCGGTCCCAACGCGAGAGCCACCGACCCGACCCTTCCGCCTGCATCGGAAGGTATCTTCCGTGCTGGGGTTGAACCGACGCCAATCCTTTTTGTGTCCCGGAGGCAGCTCACCATGTCACGATTCGAACTCGGCCTGACTTCGTTCGCTGAAACCCATCAGAACCCCGCAACCGGGGTGGCTACCAGCCACGGAGAGCGCCTTCGCCAGGTGATCGCCGAGGTTGAGAAGGCCGAAGAGGTCGGGCTCGAAGTGTATGGACTCGGCGAACATCACAGAGTAGATATGGCTGCTTCGGCCCCCGCAATAACACTCGCTGCCGCGGCCGCCCGCACGGAGCGAATCCGGCTGAGCTCGGCCGTCATCATTCTCAGCTCTGCCGACCCGATCCGTACGTTCCAGGATTTCGCCACCCTCGACCTCATCTCGTCCGGACGGGCCGAATTGCTGATCGGTCGTGGCTCCTTTATCGAGTCGTTCCCGCTCTTCGGCTACTCGTTGGAGGACTACGACGAGTTGTTCACCGAGAAGCTCGAGCTGCTGTTGGCGGTTCGGGACAACGAACGAGTCACGTGGAGTGGGAGGTTTCGGCCTGCCATTGAAGACCTGCCGGTGTATCCGCGGCCGTTGCAGGATCCGCTTCCGGTTTGGATCGGGGTGGGGGGAACGCCGGCCTCCATCATTCGGGCCGGGCACCTCGGGCTTCCGGTGGCCCTCGCCATCATCGGCGGAGACCCCGCCCGCTTCAGCGTGTTCTCCCAGCTCTATCGGCGTTCGCTGTTGGAAGGTGGGCACGATCCCGAGAAGATTCCGTTGGCGGTGCACGGCCTGGGCTATATCGCAGACGACAATGCAGAGGCTGCTGAAGAGATCTATCCGTCGTTTACGGCCGCGATGACCCGGATCGGGCGCGAACGCGGTTGGCCTCCGCTGACACGAGCCCAGTTTGATCAGATGCGGAGCCCGGCGGGTTCGCTGATCGTCGGGGATCCAGAAACGGTTGCAGCCAAGATTCTGCTCTGGAAAGAGAACCTCGGCATCTCGCGGTTCATGCTCCATCAGGCAGGGTCGGTTCCTCACGACAAGGCGCTGCGTTCCATCGAACTGCTCGGCACCGAGGTGTCTGCCATTGTTCGACCGGACTGAAGGCGATGTCGGGCGTGACGGTTTCCCCTGGTCGCGTAGCCCGGCCTGTGTCACCATGAGGAGTAGCTACGGAAGGAGACACCAGGTGTCACACCAGTCCGGCTTCCGACACGGCGGGCACGATTTCACCCATCGTCAGCCGCCCAAGTCGCAGCGCAAGGGTCGCGGCCCGCAGGGGTTGGATCAGCGCATGGATCAACGGTTCCGCGATCACGAGCGCAAAGCGCCGCCGGAGCCCGTGGAGCGGGAAGAGCCGGCTGCGGACTGACGTTTGGTCTGCCCGTTTGGTGGGTGCCACTGGGCGTTCAAGGTCTGCCCGTTTGGTGGGTGCCACTGGGCGTTCAAGGCCGTGGCCACGAGGCCGCTCTGGCGAGCGCCTCTGCTGTATCGACGCTGAACCACGACCTGCCGTCCTCGCCCCATGACGTCCATTCCGGTTGAAGTACCCGCCGGGTGGGGACCCGCCTGATCAGGCCCTGGATCGAACTTGCCTGTTCCAAGGCGTCCCGATCCAACTGTTGCATGCGATAGACGGCGCAAGTGACCTGGGCGACGCCGGCATCTACCGGTGCCACGATCGGATCATCCAGTTTGAGGAGGGCCTTCACCGTGCGACTCCGCAACAGGGGATGGTCCGTCGCGGCCAGAACAATCGGACGGCCGCCGGCAACGGGGCCCATGGTCAGGAGTCCGGCGAGAGGCCCCACGGGGCCACCGCCGATGTCGGGATAGCAGGGCAGGTCGCCGAGGTGTTTCCGCCCGGCGACCACGACTTCGCACCCGGCAGACCGCAGCGCATCTGCGACCCAGGAGTACATCGGGCGCCCGCTCAGCTCAACCAACGCCTTGTCGGTTCCCATCCGCTTCGATTTCCCACCAGCCAGGATCACGCCCACGGCGCCAGGTGTGTGCATCCGGGAACCATAGATCCGCTCCGGATCGCGATTGTCTCACTGCGGTAGCCTCTACGGAGGTGCGAGAGACGGAAGGTCAGCATGCAGATCACATCCATCCGAACCACCGGGCTCGGCGATACCACGTATGTGCTCGAGCATGAAGGGCGCGGCGTCATCATCGACCCACAACGCGACGTCGATCGCTTCATGCCCGCAGTGGCAGATCTCGACGTGCGGTTCGTCTTCGAGACCCATCTGCACAACGACTACGTGTCGGGCGGGATCGCACTTGCCGGCGCGACTGGCGCCGACCTGGTACTGCCTGCGGCCAGCGGCGCCGCCTACCGTCACCTGCCGGCGTTCCACCTCGAGGATCTGGACGCAGGGAGTTTCATCGTCCGGCCCATCCACACCCCGGGCCATACGCCCGAACACACCAGCTACCTCGTGCTGATAGAAGGCGAGCCAGTCTCTGTGTTCAGCGGTGGCAGCCTTCTGGTCGGCTCGGCAGGCCGCCCCGATCTCCTCGGGATGGACCGGGCCGATTCGCTTGCCAGACTCCAGTACGTCTCGGTGAACCGTCTTGCCGAGCTTCCGGACGATGTCGGCTTGTACCCGACCCATGGGGAGGGGTCCTTCTGCACCGTGTCGACCACGTCTGCAACATCCTCGACCATCGGGTCAGAGCGGGTCACCAATCCAGTGCTCCAATACGAAGACGTCGAAGGGTTCGTGAAGGGTCAGCTTGGGGTGTTGCAGCCCTATCCGGATTACTACGCGTACATGGGTCCCTTGAATCTGATGGGCCCGATGCCTGCGCCTCCCCTTGGGGGCAGGGAGATAGCAGCCGCGGACATTCCGGCTGGTGCGACGGTCGTCGACATCAGGCCGCGGGCGGACTTTGCCGCCGAACACCTCCCGGACTCGCTGGGCATCGAGCTGAGCGATCAGACCGCGGTATGGGCAGGGTGGCTCGTCGACTTCGACGCACCGATCGTGCTCGTTGCCAATCGGGATCAAGGGGTGACCGAGGTCGTCGTCCAGTTCATGCGGATCGGTTTCGATCATGTCTTCGGTGTCGTGTACGACTTGGGAGATGAGGCGGGTGCCGCGTCCTTCCGCACCGCCTCAGCCGAGGAACTGGCATTCGAAATCAGCTCCGGGAGTTCTCCCCAGATCGTTGATGTCCGGGCTCCCGACGAGTGGGAGGAGGGACACATCGATGGCAGTAGCCATCGCTACGTCCCTGACCTCCGGGAGGGGCTGCCCTCCGACGTCGGTTCGGACCGTGACGTTTGGCTGATCTGTCGGACCGGTTACCGGGCGGTGATCGCGGCGGGACTAGCAGAACAACTCGGCGCGAAGCCGGTGGTGGTCACCAAGGGCGGGGTGAGCTCTGTGCTGGCGCTGCTCGGGGCGGGCGCCGCCGAGTGAACTTCAAACCGGCGGGCGTTGGGGGGCTCGTCACGCTGCCTCGACCGTCGCCGCGTGACGTTATCGCCGGGTTGAGCGTCGCTGCCATTTTGATTCCGCAGGCGATGGCCTATGCGGAACTGGCTGGTCTTTCCGCCCAGATCGGGTTGTACGCGGCGGCGGTTGCACCTCTCGGTGCCGTGATGTTCGCCAGTTCTCCATATCTCCAGACCGGCCCGATCGCGTTGACGTCTCTGATGACTCTCGGGGTGTTGAGCGCGCTGGCAACGCCGTTTACGTCTGAGTTTCTCGCGCTGGCTGCCCTGCTTGCACTGGTGGTCGGGGTTGTCCGGGCATTTGTGGGCCTCGCCGGCGCGGGAACGGTCGCCTTCTTGATGTCGCAGCCGGTGGTGATCGGCTTCACGGTTGCAGCCGCGATCTTGATCATCGGTACCCAGCTTCCGACGGCCTTCGGGGTGATGGCAGAGGGCGAAACGGTCCTGGAAAGGGCCTGGTGGACGCTCAGCAATCCGGCCGAGTGGGACCTCGAAGCGCTCATGCTGGCCCTCGGGTTGGGTGCGTTGATGTTGGTCGGCAGGAGGATCAACCGCTTCTTCCCAGGCGTCCTGGTTGCGGTGGTGGTTGCCGTGGTCTATTCCGTGGCCACGGACTACATGGGCGCCACCGTGGGTACGATCCCAACCGGTCTGCCCACCCCATCGTTAGCACTGCCCTGGAGCAAACTCCCGGAACTCCTGATTCCGGGATCCATCATCGCGTTCGTGGGGTTCGCCGAAGCTGCATCGATCTCGCGAACGTTCGCGACCAGGGATCGGATGCGCTGGAACCCGGACCGCGAGTTCGTTTCCCAGGGCGCAGCGAACATCGTCACCGGGTTGTTCACCGCGTTCCCCGTCGGCGCTTCGTTCTCGCGTTCGACCATCAACCGGCAATCGGGGGCGGTGACCCGCTGGAGTGGCGCCATCTCCGGCCTGGTGGTACTCCTGTTCCTTCCGTTTGCTTCAGTACTCGAACCGTTGCCGAGGTCGGTGCTGGCAGCGGTGATCGTCACTGCCGTGATCGGGCTCGTACAGCCGTACCGACTCGTACGCCTGTGGCGAGGGTCGCCTGCCCAGGCGGTCGTGGGCTGGGCAACTCTCATCGCGACGCTGGTGCTGTCGCCCAGGGTCGACCTCGCCGTCTTGTTCGGCATTGCCCTGGCGCTCGGCGTCCACCTGTGGCGGGAGCGTTCGGTGCGGGTGGGGTTCGAGATGCGACGCGGCGGGATCGGGGTCGTGGTGCCGGAGGGTGTCCTTTGGTTCGCCTCCGCTCCCGAACTCGTCGAAACGGTGGGTGATCTGCTGGCTACCGACCCCGCCACGAAGGAACTGCGAATCGATCTCGGCGGACTGGGCCGAATCGACTTCACGAGCGCGGTGCTACTGCGCGACATGGTCGAGGACACACGTGAAGCAGGGGTCGAAGTCGAGGTGATCAACGTACCCGAACACGCGGTGCGGATTCTGGATGCCGTCTGGCCCGAGCGCGAGTCAGGCGGGGGCCGTCACACACCCCACTTGTAGACCATCGCCACCAGGGCCACGATCAGGATCACGGAGTCGAGGACGCCGTACAAGCTGAATCGCCCGGTGAGTGCTTTGACGGCACCGGCATCGTCTGCGTCGTAGGCAGTGAGCATCTTGCGGCCGAGGGGACCGAAGCCGGCCATGCCGAGCAATGCACCGATGACGACGGCGATGATGCCGATGACCACGAACGTCGTCTCGAACTCATAGAGGTCGCTGTCCAGCACGAGCAAGATCCCCGTGATCAACACTCCGATGCCTGCAACGTTGAAGTAGATCTTCCCCATGGCTTCGTAGCCCTTGAAGAAGGCTGTGGCCGCAGCGGCCCCACTCTTCTGCATCCGCGGGAGGAGGAATCCCACCGCGAGGCCGCCGCCGATCCAGGCCGCGGCGAGGAAGATGTGCAGCACCAAGTACAGATCGCGCAAGAGAGCCTCCTTTTCGGCGGTGAGTGTACCGATTCGAGGTAGCGCCTGGCGCCTTGGGCATCGGTCTATCGTTGCGGTGTTAGTGGCCCGGTCGCGATCGGGTCGAGGGCTGAGGAGACCGACCCTGCGCTACGGATTCGTGATCGACCAGCAAACGTGCATCGGTTGCCACGCGTGCACCGTTGCCTGCAAGACCGAACACCAGGTGCCGCTCGGTGTTGACCGCACGTGGGTGAAGTACATCGAGAAGGGGAAGTGGCCGGACACGAGGCGATTCTTCTCGGTGATGCGATGCAACCACTGTACCGACGCCCCCTGTGTGGAGATATGTCCCACATCCGCGCTGTTTACGCGCCACGACGGGATCGTCGACTTCGACACGGATCGGTGTATCGGCTGCAAGTCGTGTATGCAGGCGTGCCCCTACGACGCCCTGTATATCGATCCCGGTGACCATACCGCCCAGAAGTGCAATTACTGCGTGCACCGGGTGGAGGTTGGCCTCGAACCTGCGTGTGTCGTCGTGTGCCCTGAGCAGGCGATCATTGCCGGGGATATCGACGATCCGACGAGCCGGATCGCGACGATGGTGGCTACCGAACGGTTGACCCAACGAGCAGTTGAGCAGGGAACCAACCCCAATCTCTGGTACCGAGGTGCGGACGAGGCGAGCCTGGATCCGCTCGCCGCAGTCGATCGTGGTGACGGAGGGATCTGGAGCGATCCGGCCGGTTCATGGCTTGCCATCGACCTGACTCCTCCCGAGGTCGACCCGCTCCATCCGGTACCGCAGGCGCCCGAACCTGCCGTGGAGTACGACGGGGATGCGCCGCGGGTGGTCTACAACACATCCCACCCGATGCCCTGGGGATGGCGGGTCTCGAGTTACTTCCTCACCAAAGGCATCTCGGCAGGGATCTCGCTGGCACTCCTAATGTTCATCATCGATACGCCGGACGTTTCTAGTGCTTGGGTCCGGTGGGGTGCTCCTCTGGTGGCCGGCGTCTTCCTTGCCCTCACCGGGCTGCTGTTGGTGGTCGACCTGAAGCGCCCCGACCGCTTCCTCTATCTGCTGACGAAGGGGAATCCCCGCTCCTGGCTGGTGCGCGGGGCGTGGATTCTCTCGGCGTATGCTCTGGTTCTCGCCATCTGGTTCTTCCTCGGTGTGGCGGGGTCGGAGAGCGGGGTGGAGGCGATGATCTGGCTGGCTGCGATCGTGGCGATCGGCGTTGCGGGGTACACCGCGTTCCTGTTCGGCCAGGCTGAGGCGAGAGATCTTTGGCAGGCGCCCACCCTCTTCTTCCACATGCTGGCCGGGGCTGCCGCAGTTGGGGCCGGAGCCGGGTTGGTCGCTTCACTTGGCTTCGAGACTACCGACCGGATGCAGAATTCATTTGCCATGACGCTCGTAGTGGCGGTGGTAGTACTCGGCGCCATTGCAGTGGTCGACTTGTTCTCCCGGCATCCCACCCGGAACATCGCAGCCGCGATGCATCACATGACCCGCGGCGCGTACGCGACCGAATGGTGGGCGGGGGGTATCGTCCTCGGTGTGCTCGGTCCGCTGGTGCTCGGCGGACTGGCCCTGTCGAGCGACGGAAGCTCGTGGGCGGGAGCGATGGCCGGGGTCTTTGCGATGGCAGGGCTCTGGTTCTCGGATGACGCGTTCGTTCGCGCCGGCCAAAGTGTTCCACTGTCATGACTGATCATCTCGACCGCACCGATCGCAACTCTGAGGCCGCGGTCGAGCTACCCCGACTGATCCCGGGAAGCGGGCTCACGGACTTTCCGCCCCCGGATCGGTGGGACGACTGGGAAGAGTACGACGCCAAGGCCTGGCCGGAGCGGGTGACGAACCGATACCGGCTCATCCCTACCACGTGCTTCAACTGCGAGTCAGCCTGTGGCCTGCTGGCCTACGTGGACAAGGACACGGGTCGGGTGCGCCGCTTCGAAGGGAACCCAGCCCATCCCGGCTCCAGGGGCCGCAACTGTGCCAAGGGCCCGGCGACGATCAACCAGATGTACGATCCCGAGCGGATCCTGCATCCACTGCGACGGGTGGGGGCGCGCGGCAGCGGCGAGTGGGAACAGGTCACCTGGGACGAGGCACTCGATGACATCTCCGGCCGGATTCGGAGGGCGTTGCAGGAGGGCAGACACGACGAGATCATGTACCACGTCGGGCGTCCCGGAGAAGATGGCTTCATGGAGCGCACCCTCAGGGCATGGGGTGTCGATGGGCACAACAGCCACACCAACATCTGCTCGGCGGGCGCCAGGACGGGCTACGCCATGTGGATGGGTCACGACAGACCATCTGCCGATTTCGCCAACGCGAAGTTCATCCTGTTGCTCAGCTCCCACCTCGAAACCGGCCACTACTTCAACCCGCACGCGCAGCGAATCATGGAGGGGCGTCAGGCGGGAGCGAAGCTGGCCACGATCGACCCGAGACTCTCCAACACCGCCTCGATGTCCGACCTGTGGCTGTCGCCCTGGCCGGGTACCGAGGCGGCGATCCTGCTGGCCGTTGCCAACCTCCTGCTCGAGTGGGACGCGGTCGATCACGAATTCATGCGTCGCTGGGTCAACTGGGAAGAAGCCCTCGCCGCTCTGGCTCCAGCCGCGGCACCACCCACCTACGAATCGTTCGTTGAACACCTCCGGCAGACGTACGGCGGCTACACCGTGGAGTACGCAGCCGAGGAGTCGGGGGTACCACCGGAGCGGATCGTGGCGATCGCTCGAGGCATCGCAGACGCCGGCCACCGGTTCTCTTCGCAGACCTGGCGCTCTGCCGGATCCGGCAACCTCGGAGGCTGGCAGGTGGCCCGCTGCCTGTGGTTCCTCCACGTGCTCACCGGTTCGGTGGGCACCAAGGGCGGCACGTCACCAAACGCGTGGAACAAGTTCTCGCCACAACACTGGAACGCCCCACCACCACATGGTCGTTGGAATGAGCTGTTGTGGCCCCGGGAGTACCCGTTCTCGCACCATGAACTCAGCATGTTGCTTCCCCACTTCCTCAAGGAAGGCCGCGGCAAACTCGACGTGTACTTCAGCCGGGTCTACAACCCCGTGTGGACTAACCCGGACGGCTTCTCCTGGCTCGAGGCCCTCACCGACGAAGCCCAGGTAGGCCTGCATGTTGCCCTGACGCCAATCTGGTCGGAGACGGCCTGGTTTGCGGACTACGTGCTGCCGATGGGGGTGGCCTCGGAGCGGCACGACACCCACTCGTATGAGACGCATGCGGCGCGCTGGCTCGGTTTTCGCCAGCCGGTGCTTCGGGTGGCGGCCGAGCGGGAGGGCCGCACCGTCGATCGCACGTACGAGGTGAACCCCGGCGAGGTGTGGGAGGAAACCGAGTTCTGGATCGACCTGTCGTGGCGGATCGATCAGGACGGGTCCCTCGGCATCAGAGAGTGGTTCGCCTCACCCACCGACCCTGCCAGGCCCGTCTCGGTTGATGAGTACTACGGGTGGATGTTCGACAACTCCGTCCCGGGTCTGCCGGAGGCTGCCGCAGACGAGGGCTTGACGCCACTGGGGTACATGCGCAAGTACGGCGCCTACGAAATCGACCGGGACATCTACTCGCTTCACGAGGGTGAGCCGGCAGGAGGCCCTGCCGTCTCCATCGACGGGACGCCAAAACACGGGTTCGGTTCGCCGTCTCGCAAGCTCGAGTGGTATTCGAGCACGATGGCGGATTGGGGCTGGGCAGACGAGGCAGTACCCGCATATCTCAAGACGCACGTGTATTGGAGAGATCTCGACCTGGAAGGCAACGAGCGGATCCTCCTGCCCATCTTCCGATTGCCCACTCTGATCCATACTCGTTCCGGCAACGCCAAGTACCTGTACGAGATCAGCCACGGCCACCCGCTGTGGATGAACCCGCACGATGCAGATGCCCTCGGTTTCGCCACGGGTCAGATGATCCGAATCACCACAGACATTGGCTACTTCGTCATGCGGGTGTGGCGCACCGAAGGGATCCGGCCGGGTGTGGTGGCAGCTTCGCATCACATGGGCAGGTGGCGGTTGGAGGAAGGGAGCGGCAACGAACGATGGTCTTCCGCTCTCGTCGACATCGAACGGCGGGAAGACGGGTGGATGTTGCGACAGAAGAAGGGCATCGCCCCGTTCACCTCGGACGATCCCGACAGTGAGCGCATCTGGTGGCAGGACGCCGGAGTGCACCAGAACCTGGCGTTTCCGGTCCATCCGGACCCGGTGTCCGGAATGCACGCGTGGCACCAGCGAGTGAGGCTGTCTGCCGCTGATCTCGGCGACCGGTACGGTGACGTGTTTGTCGACACGACACGGAGCCACGAGATCTACCGCGAGTGGCTCGATCTGGCTCGGCCCGGACCAGGGCCCGGCGGATTGCGGCGTCCCGAGTGGCTGGCCAGGCCGGTGAAGCCGACTCCCGATGCCTACCGAACCTGAACTCCCTGCCGCGATCCGAGCTCGGGAGGAAGGCGCCTTGTGGCGACGAGTAGCCGGTGCTTGGAGACAGGAAGCCAAGCCGGACCTGTGGAGTGAAGTCACCCCTCCGCTGGAACGATTGGTGATTCCCGAGGTAGACCCGGCAACCGATCTAGCACGACGCGGAGCCGCATGGGGTCTCACCATGGAAGCCGCCGATCTCGCCGAGCTGAGCCGATTCGCCGCGTCGTTGGCCACGACCGAGGCAACCGCGTGGCAGGCGGGTGATGGCAGCGTGGCGACGCGTGCCTATTCGGATCGGCGGTTCCTCTTCGCCGATCGCGTGCTGCCGTGGGTCGTGCCCTGGCTGCTTGCTGTGGCCGCCAGGTCGCGGTCGACTGCCGACGAAGCCCTCCGCACCAGCCGTCGTCTGCTGGTTCTCGGCGAACACCATCGTCCGGCACCGACGCTCGTCTCGGGTGAAGGGATCCATTTGCCTGGCTACGACGGTTTCGGTCCGCTCGGCGAGCCGGCGGGAGCCCGCGACCGTCTTGCCTCGCTGTGGGGAGGAATGGTGCGGTTCAGGGTGGCGGGCGGAGAAGCTCACTCGTCGGACGATGTCTCGGCCGAGTACTCGGCTGCCGCCTCGGAGTGGGAGACGCTCGCCGAGATGTACCCCGGCTCCGGTGGCTACTGGTGCGACCTCGCAGCGCGCGCCAGGCTGACTGCGGCTGCTCTGGGAGACCGGTAGCCGGGTCGCCTGTCGTCGCGTACGAGGTACTTGAGGAGGTCGCACTACGGACCGATAGATGGGTATGAGATTTGCGGTGCGACTTCTCGTAGTGGCGATGCTCGCCTTGCCGGCGCTGACCGTCGCGCCCGGGGCGGCGCCTCCCGCCCGGGCCGAGTGTGGGACCGCGGTGCCGATCGATGCCGCGCTGCTGCAGGCAGACACGGTATTCGTCGGCGAGGTGACGGATCTAACGGACCGGAATCGCGAAGCCACCATGCGCGTGCTGGAAGTGTGGAAGGGCCGCGACCGTCCCGCCACCGTGGTGGTACAGGGTGGATCCGGCGAGCCGACGAGTTTCGGGCCGGACGATCGCACGTTCCAGTTGGGAAGGACGTACCTGGTCCTGTCCGACGACACCCGATCACCCTTCGAGTCGGATCGTTGCACGGCAACCAAGCTGTACACACCGATCGCGGGAAGGGCGATCCCTGCCAACTTGGCTGCCGCGGTGGGGGTGACCAAAGCGCGAGCGCCGCTGTCCGCTCCCGGCGGGGACGAAGCGGCAGCTGCAGGCGGCTTGGCGATCCTGCCCATCATCAACGTCGCCCTCGTGCTCGTCGGTTTGATGGCCGCGGGCTACATGTACAGACGCCTGAGCAGTTCGAGGCAGCGGGTGCCCCAGCGCGTGCCGCAACCGAGTCCGAGTCAACCCAAGAGCGACAGAAACAGCCCCGATGCGCTCGCCAAGCTGTCACGTCGATTCAGCCTCTCCGGCATGTTTGGTCGGTCGGGACTCGATGCGTCCGAGAAGCTGCGCGGCAAGCGCCAGCTCAGACGCGCCAAGGGTGGCAAGCGCGACTAGCGCAGACCCCTCAGTCCAGGAACACCGCCCCACTCCCAGTGGTGACTTCGCCGATTGCAGCCACCGAGACCTGTTGCTCTTCCAGGGTTCGGACTGCGGTTGCGGCATCCCCGGGCGCGACGATCACGACGAACCCGATGCCCATGTTGAAGGTTGCGTACAGCTCTGCGGCTTCCGTGTGTGCCACTTCGGCGAGGGCTGCGAACACCGGTGCCGGAATCCAGGCTGAAGAGGCGATGTGAGCGTCGACATGTGACGGGAGAATCCGGCCGAGATTGCCGGGGATTCCGCCGCCCGTGATGTGGGCCATTCCGGTCACGGGGAGGTCGGCCACCAACGCCCGGATTGCGGGGGCATAGATCACGCTTGGCTCGAGGATCACCTCAGCGACTGATCGTCCGGTTCCCGGGAGCGAATCAGAAAGCTCCAGACGATCCAGCACGTGGGCGCGGACGAACGAGAAGCCGTTTGATCGGAGGTTGGGGCTCTCGAGTCCAAGCACGATGTTGCCTGGTTCGATCGCGGCTCCGGTGACTTCGGCACCCGCTTCGATGATGCCGAGCGCGGTGCCTGCGAGGTCAAACGAGTTGTCCGGCATGACCCCCGGATGCTCTGCGGTCTCGCCGCCGAGGAGGGCGATACCGGCCGTCGCACAGGCAGTCGCGATCGAACGCACCAAGCTGGCAACGCGATCGACATCGAGACGGTCGACGGCGATGTAGTCGGTCATGGCGAGAGGGGCCGCCCCGACGGCAGCCAGGTCGTCTACACACATGGCCACCAGGTCGTACCCGAGGCCATCAAGATGACCCGCACGCAGGGCCACGTCGGCCTTGGTCCCAACACCGTCGGTTGACATCATCAAGACCGGGGAGTCGTATCCCGCGGGGACGGTGATCCCGGCTGCGAACCCGCCAAACCCTCCGACCACGTCTGAAGACCACGTCGCAATCACGTCGTTTGCGATCTGTGCGACGACCTCGTCAGCGGCCGCCAGATCGACCCCGGCTTGTTCGTATGTCGCCATGGTCAGCCCCGGACCGGTTCCGTCTTCATGAACGCTCCAGGAGGTATTTGTCGCCGGTGGTCGGCACCTCCGTGGGGTAGGCCCCAGACAGACAGGCGGTGCAGAACCCGGTTGCGGCGGTCCCCGTCGCATCGATCAAGCCTTCGAGTTCCAGGTACGCGAGTGACTCCACCTCCAGGAACTTCTGGATCTCCGCGATGGACCGGCCGGCTGCAAGCAGTGTCGACCGGTCACCGGTATCCATCCCGTAGAAACATGGCCAGCGGTAGGGCGGAGACGAGATGCGCAGGTGGATCTCGGTTGCGCCCGCCTCGCGCACCATCGACACGAGCTGCCGGGTCGTCGAACCTCGGACGATCGAATCGTCGACGAGGACCACACGCTGGCCCGCCAGTTCGCCCGGCATAGGATTGAGCTTCATACGGATGCCGTGATCCCGCATCGATTGGGCGGGCTGGATGAATGTGCGACCCACATAGCGGTTCTTGACCAATCCGTCTGAGTAGGGAATCCCGGTCGCAGCCGCGTATCCCTGGGCAGCCGGGATTCCGGACTCTGGCACCGGGACCACGATGTCGGCGTCTGCCGGCGCCTGCTCGGCGAGGTGTTCTCCCATGTTGCGCCGCACCGCATGGATGTTCTGGCCGTAGAGGGTCGAGTCCGGTCTGGCGAAGTAGACGAATTCGAACAGGCAGAGGCTGGCTCGCGCTTTGTCGAACGGGTGCTCACTGGCGACGCCCGACTCGTCGATCACCACCATCTCGCCGGGTTCGACCTCGCGGACGAACTTAGCGCCGATGATGTCGAGAGCCGCCGTCTCCGAGGCGACAACCCACCCTTCGGGTAGCCGGCCGAGACAGAGTGGTCGGAAGCCGTTGGGGTCGCGTACAGCGACCAGGGTGTCGCGGTCCATGATCGCCATGGTGAACGCACCCTCGAATTCGGGGAGCACCTCGAGCAGGCTGGCGCGAAGACTGCGCTGGTGGGTTGTCATGTCCCGTGCAACGGCTTCGGTCATGAGTTCCGAATCGGTCGTTGCGAAGAGGCGACCCATCTCGGTGGCGAGCGAGTGCGTGTTGGTGAGGTTGCCGTTGTGGGCCAGAGCGATGCCATTGGAGTCGATCTGGCGGTACACCGGTTGTGAGTTTTCCCACACCGGTGAGCCGGTAGTCGAATACCTCGTGTGGCCGACGGCAATATCGCCGCTCAGTGCGCTGAGCGTTGTCTCGTTGAAGACCTGCGCGACCAGACCTAGGTCCTTGTAGACGGTGAGCGTCTCGCGGTCGGAAACGGCGATGCCGGCAGACTCCTGGCCGCGGTGCTGCAGGGCGAACAAGCCGAAGTAGGTGAGGCGGGCCGTATCGCCTCCGGGAGCGTAGATGCCGAAGACCCCGCAGGCTTCTCCGGGCCGGACCGACAACACGGGTTCGGGAACGGGACTCTCCAGCACGCGGGCAGTGTAGGCAGGCGGCAGCTGCCTGCCTGGTGCGGTAGACAGGCCGCCTCAGCCCTGGCGCCGCACCCTCCAGAGGCTCGCCGGCTCTTCCACTGGGTTGCCGTGTACCAGAAAGAAGTCCGCCCGGCCGCCGTGATTCAGCTTTGGCCGCGTGTCGCTTCCTACGGACGCTCGCTAATCCATCTAGACCGCGATCAGCGGGGCGAATAGGAACACGAGGCCGATGCTCACGGCACCAACAGCGACGGCCGCTGCGATCCCCACGAGGAACGGCTTGAATCCGAGG
Source organism: uncultured Acidimicrobiaceae bacterium (assembly GCA_964397045.1). GTDB lineage: Bacteria > Actinomycetota > Acidimicrobiia > Spongiisociales > UBA5794 > CAYNHF01. The sequence goes on from CAYNHF010000008.1 coordinate 50,855, forward strand.
CCCTTCAACTGGGCGACAGACGTCCCGAGTCCGACGGCAGCCATCGCCATGGCGAGGCAGTACTCGGCAGTCGTACGGATGGCGTGTACCAGGTCACCCCACGCCTCCCCTCCCCAGATGCCGTATGCGCTACCGCTCGATTCGATGCCGGCGTCGCCGATCGACCGGAAGATGGCCATCGCGAGGAACCCCAGGATGAACACCGGCATCATGTCGATGATTCGCGTGCGCTCTCCGGTCTGCTTTCCCTCGCTGCGTTGGCGCCGGACGTACACATAGGTGATGAGGGGGATGACGACCACCATCAGCACGTTCCTCACGAGTTTGCTCACGATGGCGATGTCGGCGGCGCTCGGTGATGTGGTTACGTCGAACGACTGGTCGTAGATGAGACCCGCACCTGCAACTTGGGCGGTTTCGTGGATCGAGGTGCCGAGGAAAAGCCCAATCTGGATCACATCGCCGCCGAAGATGAGATTCCCGAGGAACGGGTAGAGCAGCATCGCGGCGATGCCGAACACGGTGATGTTCGCAATTGCGTAGGCAACCTCTTCCTCCTTGGCTCGAATGCCGGGGGCAGTTGCCACGACTGCTGTGGCACCACATATGGCGGTCCCGATGGCGATCAACGTTCCAAGCCGATCGGGCAGCCCGAGTCGGCGGGTTGCCCATGTAGCCACCACGAGGCCGGTCAAGACTGCGCCGATCACGATGGGGATGCCAAACGTACCTATCTCGAGCACATCCCCGATGCTGAGACGTATCCCGAGCAGGATGATGCCAAGGCGGAGGAGCTTCTTCAGGCAGAACGTCACCCCTGGGGTGAACATCGCGCTGAGTCCCACAGTATTGCGAACAATCATGCCTAAGACGATGGCGACCAGGATGAAGCTGACGAGGCCCCCGATCCCCAAGAGAGCATTGGTCAGACTCGCCAGCAGCACCGCGGCAACGACCACAGCGCCGGCAAGTGCCACTCCGGGGATGAGCGAGGGAACCTGATCGATGGTGGTGCCGAAGAGCAGATTCTCGACCGGATTCGGCAAGCGAACCTCGGCCTGCTTCGTCATTCGGGTTGCCGTCTCCCTGTTTTGCCCAGCGGCTTGTTCGGTGTCCACCGTTGCAACGTCGTGGCCGTTTGGCCACCGCAGATGCAGTGGTCGGGCCAGCACCGGAAGGGTAGGCCCCGCGGGATCGATCCCCGCTGTCAGACTCTCGAGACCGCGTTCAATGGGTCGAGGCAGAGGACCGTTGCATCGACGGCCGGGTTGTGAGGCCGGACTGGGTGCGCGATCCGAGGCCTCGCCGGGGACGTTTGCCCCTCTCTTCGGCAATATCGCGATCGCCCGCTCCGCCGTTGCGGCTATCAATGGCGACGGGTTGACACTCAGATTGGCACTCACCGCTGGCCCGTCGACGACGTGAAGCCCCCGGATGACCGTACATGCGGTAGTAGGCGGAGACGACTTCCGCGGACAGATCTGCCCAACTCGCCGGCGATCTCGCACCGCGAGCGCCAGGGCTCACTCGCCATCACCATCTGGGTCGGGTCGCGGCGGGGATCCGACATCGCGGGCCCAGCGCACCCCCGACCTCCATATGAGGTCGCCGTTCTCCTTCGCTACGTCGAGTAACGCTTCCGCTGCGACATCGATGCGAGTGATCTCGTGCGATCGACCATGCCGGGTACCACTGCGGCACCGCCCGCGTCGATCACCGTCGTCCGGTCTGGGGGCTGCGGTGCTTCGGTGTCTGAGCCCGTCCAGACGATCGTGCGCCCCTCAACCAGGATGGTGGCGTCGAGAATCAGATCGGTGGGTGTGGCGGGAGCGATGGCGGTGTTGCGGGAGAGTCTCTGCTATCTGTCGGCACCTTGCCGACGGGTCACTCCCGTTCCGCTATCGCATCAAGGTCTGCCTCAGTCAATGACGACAAGACATCCCTAGCCTGGCTGCTGGCAACGTTGGCGACGACGGCGCACAACTCGGCTCGTGCTTCGTAGCCCAGTTCGGCGGCCGCCAGATAGCGTGAAACGGCGGCTTCGGCTGCGGCATCACGGGTTGGGCCTGCCGCAAAGTCTGACTGCCGGACCTCGCGAACGAGGTCGGTGCAGTCGGACATCGCCAGTGCCTGCGATGGCCCCAGAATGGCCACGGACCCGATCGATATCGCCAGCACCGCTGCAGCGACGACGCTGCGCCGTAGCTCGGGCCGGCTGGATCCCACGGCCCAGAGGCCCCACAGCCAAGCCATGAACACCCCGGCGATGAGTCCGCCGACGTGGGCCTGCCAGGCGATGCCGGGTACGAAGAAGGGCAGCGCGAGATTGATGGCAACGAGAATCGCGAGCTGGTTGAAGCGAGCCCGGCCGACCGCGGTATGACGAGTCTTCCAGCCGACGTAGGCCCAGGCTCCGAACAGGCCGAAGATGGCACCGGAAGCCCCGACTGCCAGGGTGGCCGGCTCACCGAGGAAGAAGACGAACGCGCTCCCAGCCGCTGCCGCCGCGGCGTAGAAGAGCCCGAATGGCACGCTGCCCACCCTGCGCTCCAACTCAGGCCCCAGGGCGTACAGCAGATACATGTTGAACAGGATGTGCAGGAGGTTGGAGTGGGAATGCAGCAGTGCCGCGGTCAACATACGCCACAACTCACCTGCAGCGATCGCAGGGTTGAAGTGTGCAAGGTTGCCCAGCAGCCACTCCCGCGCATCGAGAGACACCATGCCGATCACGAACAGGCCAATAGTGACGATCAGGATGGTTGCGGTGACTGGTGTGCCCGTCAGGCCGGCCCGCGGACCGGTGGCGCGGCGCGCATCAACGACGCGATGCCGGCCCTCCGGCCTGGCGCACTCCGGGCACTTCTGACCCACAGGGGCATCGTGAGAGCACTCGACGCAGATCGGCTTCCCGCATTCGCTGCACGAAAGCCGGGTCGCTCGGTCGGGATGGCGGTAGCAGACCGCAGTTCCGAGTTGCTCGCTCATGTCTCCCAACCTACCGCGCCGACCGGCCTATCCCGGCGCCGCGGGGGAGTTCGCAGAGAGTTCTTCGAGCCTGCCGCGGGCGGCAGCCGTGACCGCGGAGAGTTCGGCGAGCATGTGGTCGATCTCGGCGCGCCGCAGTTTGAGTTCGACGGTACGCAGGTCGACCCGATCGATGAGATGGTGGAGTTGTCCTGCCTCACCATGCGGACCGTCGTACATGTCGACGATCTCGTTGATCTCGGCTAGCGGGAGTCCGATGCGCTTGCCGCGCAGAATCAGCCGTAACCGGGTGCGATCTCGCTGTGAGAACACCCGTCTGGTGCCATCGCGAGCCGGAGCCAACATTCCCTCTGCTTCGTAGAAGCGGATGGTACGGGTGGTTACTGCGAACTCGGACGCTAGGTCCGAAATCGTAAAGGTGGGGTCGGCAGTCTGCCTGCTCGGGTCGATCATGGGCTGCTAGATTGCTTGACGTTTACGTAAACGTCAAGTGAGGAGTCGTTCGTGACGTTTGAACTGTCCGACGATCACGATGCTTTCCGACGGGTAGTGCGTGATTTCGCCGAGAACGAAATCGGTCCCTACGCCGAGACGTGGGACCGGGAGCACACCTTTCCACTCGATGTGGTGTCGAAGATGGGCGAACTGGGCCTATTCGGTCTCCCTTTCAGCACCGAGTACGGAGGGTCCGGTGGTGACTTCACGAGCCTGTGCGTCGCTATCGAAGAGATCGGGAGGGTCGATCAATCAGTAGGAATCACGCTGGAGGCTGCCGTCGGTCTCGGCATCAACCCGATCTACAACTTCGGAACCGACGCCCAGAAGGAGCGCTGGCTGCCTGACTTGCTGCGGGGCGCCAAGCTGGCGGCCTTCGGTCTCACCGAACCGGACGCCGGCTCTGATGCCGGCGCCACCCGGACCAGGGCCGTTCCGGACGGCGACGAGTGGGTGATCAACGGGACGAAGGCGTTTATTACCAACTCCGGTACTCCCATCACTTCGGCAGTTACCGTCGCGGCCAAGACGGCACCAGGCGAGATCAGCACGTTCATCGTTCCGGCGGGGACCGAGGGAATGACCATCGAACCCGCCTACCGCAAGATGGGCTGGCACGCCTCCGATACCCACGGCATCAGTTTCGTGGACTGCAGGGTGCCGGCGAGCAGTCTGCTGGGAGATCTAGGCCGCGGCTTCCATCAGTTTCTCGCCACGCTCGATGACGGGCGGATCGCCATCGCCGCGCTTGCGGTTGGCCTGGCGCAGGCGTGTCTCGAGCACAGTGTCGAGTACGCAAAGAACCGCAACGCCTTTGGTGGACCGATCGGCCGGTACCAGGCGGTGTCCTTCATGTGCGCCGACCTGGCGGTGGCAACCGAGGCCGCCCGGCTCCTGACCTACAAGGCGGCAGCGTTACGAGACCAGGGCAAGCCGATCAAGCAGGCAGCTGCTATGGCGAAGCTGTACGCGTCGGAGGCCGCGGTGAAGGCAACTCAGACCGCAACGCAGATCTACGGCGGCGCCGGCTACCTCGACACTTCTCCCGTCGCACGCTTCTACCGAGACGGCAAGATCCTCGAGATCGGTGAGGGGACATCCGAGATCCAGCGGTTGGTGATCAGCCGTGGCCTCGGCCTTCCGGTCGAGACTTGATACGCGGGACGGCTCGCCGGTGCGCGAGGGGCGGGAGAATCCATTGCGGTCGGCGTGGTTCAGTCTACTCCGGGGCCCGTCGGTGGGTTCGTGATCACCGCGGCGATTGATGGGCTTGGGACTACCCAGACGTCGTCGACCGCTTCCACCACGATGTGGTCGGACGCGACGACCCGGAGGGCCCCTGCGATGCGCGGTCCTGCGGTTGGAGCGACGACCCGGATGTGACGGGCCTGTAGTTCGATCTGGCGCATCAGGGCAATGAACGTTTGCGGCCCCCCTGACTCGATCGGCTGCCGTTTCGCGGGGCAAGGAGTGAGACGGAGCACCACCATCGGGCCGAGCTGAACGTGAGCTTCGGAACCATCTTCCCCACGCAGGCTGACGAGATCCCCTGTCGCCTGGACCACGCCGCCCGTGAAGGAGGTCCCGGGGAGGTACGCCGTGGCAAGGGTCGAACCCGTCGTGAGGGAGATGATCGCTGCGGCCAGCTCCCTGCCGCGTTCGTGATAGATCCGGGCTGCGGCTTCGTCTGCTTCTCTTTCTGCGACGAATTCGGAACGTGCGAGCGCCCGGAGGTGCGTGCTCAACTGCCGACGGTCCACGCAATGCCCTTCTTCCCAATCAGCTGTGATTGTTTCAGACCGGAGCCGCCGTGAGTAGGCGCCTGTCGTCGGCAGGTCGGCAGGCTTCCGGGCGATATGCTCTCGCCCGATGTCTGATGGTCCGTCTACTCCGGCCCCCCATCCGTGGGGCGAGGCACCCACTCCCTACCTCGAACTGGGGGGTGACGACTCCGTTCGCATGCTGGCCGTAACCTTCTATGCAACGATCGATGATCAGTCTCCTTCGCTGCGGACGATGCTGCCGAATCGTCTCGAGGGGTCGATCGAGAAGTTCTACGAATACTTGAGTGGTTGGCTCGGAGGACCGCAGTTGTATGTGGCCAAGCGAGGGCATCCCCGGTTGAGGATGCGCCATATGCCGTTTCCGATAGGGAGTTTCGAGGTGGACGAGTGGCTGCGATGCATGACGCTCACGCTCGACGCCCGCGGCGTCGAGGGGGCACTGCGATCATTCCTCGACGAGCGATTCGCGAACGTGGCGCACCACATGGTCAACAGGTGAGACCACGCAGCTCGAATCAGACTCCGTAGCGGTCCCGATGCACGAGGTCTTCGAGTGGCTTGCGGCCGCCGTAGTTAGAGGGAGGTTGGTCGGGCGACGGGTAGCCGAGCGCGATCGCGTAGCGGCAGCGAGCGCCGGCGGGTAACCCGAGCACCTCGGCAGCGAGAGTGTCCCGATGCAGTGTGATCGGGCAGGTCGCGACACCGATCGCATCCGCGGCGAGCATGATGTTCTGTGCCACCCTGCCTGAGTCGAATTCGTATCCGCCCGGCTCCTCGACGATCGCGACGGTGGCAGGCGCACTGGTGATGGGCCGGGTGAACTGGCCCGCCGAGGCGAGGCGCTCCTTCTGCTCCGGATCGGTCACCACGATGAAAGCCCAGTTCTGAGAGTTCTTCGAGCTTCCCGTCCAGCGGGCTGCTTCGAGGATGCGCATCATGTCTTCTGGGTCTACCGGGCGGTCCTGGTAGACCCGTTTGACACGCAGCCGCAGGATGTCTTCATAGGTATCACTCATGAGGCGAGGCTAGAACTTTCAGAACGCAGCGTCATCCATCACCATGAGCGAGGCATCTTCGGCTTCGGCCGCGGCCAGTCGGAGGGCAGCCTTCGGGAAGGCGTGGCCGGCGAAGAAACGTGCCGCGGCAACCTTGCCCTGATAGAAGGCGGCGTCGTCATCCGCCCCCGCCTCGAGCGCCACGAGAGCGATCTCGGCATGGCGCAGCAGCAGCCAGCCGATCACTACCTCGCTGAGACTCTCGAGCAACGCGTTGGTGTGGAGACCGGTCTTGTAGATCTCGTCCGGTTGCTGTTGCGATGCCAGCGCGTGTGTCACGAGCACGTTGATATGGGCCCGCGTGTGGTCGAGTGCTTCGCCGAGTTGCTGCCGCTCCTTGGCGAGAGCGTCGGACCCCCCTTTGACCTCACCGAGGATGTCTTCGACCAGTCTGCCGAGAGTTGCGCCCTGGTCACGGATGATCTTGCGGAAGAACAGGTCGAGTGACTGGATCCCGGTGGTGCCTTCGTAGAGCGAGTCGATCTTGACGTCGCGGATGTACTGCTCGATGGGGTAGTCCTGGGTGAACCCGGATCCGCCGAACACCTGCAAAGACTGGCCGAGGAGTTCGTAGGCCTTCTCGGACGAGTAGCCCTTCAACAGCGGAAGGAGCAGGTCCACGAGCCGGAAGCAGTGCTTGTCGTCGGGACGCAGCCGTGCCTGATCGAGGACCCAGGCCGCGTAGTACATGAGGGCGCGCATCCCTTCGGCGTGAGCCTTCTGCAACATCAGCATCCGGCGTACGTTTGGATGTCGGATGATCGCGACCCGCGGTGCCGTTTTGTCTGCCATCTGGGTCATGTCCGCGGACTGCACCCGCTCGGTGGCGTACTCGAGCGCGTTGAGGTAGCCGGTGGAGAGCGTGGACGTCGACTTGGCACCGACGAGGAAGCGGGCATCTTCGATGACGCGGAACATCTGCCGGATGCCGTCGTGGACACCACCGACGAGGTAACCCACCGCGGGTCCTTCCTCACCGAAGGCAAGCTCGCATGTGCTGGAACCCTTGATTCCCATTTTCTTCTCGAGGTTCCGTACCGAGACTCCGTTGGGTTCGCCGATAGTGCCATCCTCGTTCATGTGGTATTTGGGCACTATGAACATCGACAAGCCCTTGGTCCCGGGTCCGGCGTCTTCACAGCGAGCCAGTACGAGGTGAATGATGTTCTCCGAGTAGTCTTGGTCTCCAGAGGTGATGAACCGCTTCACACCTTCGATGTGGTAAATCCCTGCGGCTTCGTCAATCGCGATCGCCTTGGTGGTGCCCGCGCCGACGTCGGATCCCGCATCGGGCTCGGTGAGCACCATGGTGCCTCCCCAACGGCGCTCGAGCATTGGCATCGCCCAGGTTTCGTACTGCTCTGGAGTCCCGACGGCAGCGATGACGGCCGCCATCATGCCGCCGGAGACGTAGAAGAAGATGGCGCTGTTGGCTCCTGCCAACATCTCCTGACCGGCCCACCGCACGATGGCCGGGGCGCCGTACCCACCCATCTCGGTGGGTATCCCGATCCGATCCCAGCCTCCTTCGTAATACGCGTCGAGGCTTGCCTTGATCTCGTCGGAGAGCAGGACCGAGCCATTCTCGAGTCGCGGTGGATTGCGATCGGCTGCCACGAAGCTGGCGGCGAAGTCCTCACGAGCGAGCCGGTCGATCTCGCGTAGGAGGTCCATCACGGTGTCGCGGTCGAAGGCTTCGAAGGGGGCTGCTCCCAGGTAGGCCTCGAGTTGGTTGGCCTCGAAGAGGTTGAATTCGATATCCCGCAGATTGCTCTTGTAGTGACTCATGTGTCCCTCTGGTTCGTTCTGGCCGGTGAACCAGTGCACAGTCGATGCCGCGTCCACCAGCTGCGGTACGATCAATCCGTATTTTGAGCATACACTCTATTTTGAGTGAACGCTCAATCTTGTGGGCAGTGGACGGGAGGCGGGTTGCCGGGCGACCGCCGCGATAGGCTTCTATCGCCGAAGGAAGGGAACGAGTGGGTCGATACGAACCAGGGCTGCGGACTGAAGCGCGCATCGTCGCGGCAACTCGCGAATTGCTGGTGGAGGAGGGCCTCGAGGGCACGACACTGAAGGCGATCTGTGATCGTGCCGGGGTCCGCGCTGGCTCTTTCTACAACCTGTTCGATTCGAAGGAAGGGGTCGTGCTGCGGGTGGTAGGGGAGGCGATTGCCGCGGTGGACCCAGATCCGGCGGGTGGACACGCCGGGTCGGTCTCCGATCTGGTCGAGGCATACATCTCATTCATCACGGGTGAACCGTTATTGGCCCGCATCTACCTCCAGATCGCAGTATCCGGATCGCTCGGTGACGGCACGCTGGGCAAGCGGTTCTTGCGCCATCACGAACGGCGTATGAATCGCTTCTCCGAGGCGATGCGCAGGGACGCACCAGGGCTCGATGCCGAAGAAGCCGATGCCCGCAGCGAAATGCTGGTCGCCACGCTGAACGGACTGGCGTTCCACCTCGTGCTCGACCCCGACTTCGACTTCACCGGCTACGCCCGCCGCGCCGGGTTTCCGCATCCGGATGGACTGACTCGAGTGCTCGAGTAGCGCTGCGAGGGCTCCCGCCCCAACCCAACCGCTATTGCAGGTTGTCGACCAGCCACTGATGGAGTGGCGCCAGTTTGGTCCAACGGTTCATCGCATAGGCTACGAGACGTCTGCTACGGAGTGACTTGGGCGGGGCTTCGTCTTCGCCCGCCCACAAGGCCGAGTGCCTCAGCAAACGTTCCTGGAAATCGCTGGTCGCCTCGAACCCGCGGGGGAGTTGCTTGTAGTGCTCCCCTTCGACCGGCCAACCGGCACTCTCGACGGAGGAAACGGCCTTACGGAGGGCAGCACCGGCCTCGGGGTCGACCACCGCGGCGCGAAACGCGGCGAGCCGGTCTTTGTCGAACCCGTGGGCCCCTACCCCGATGCCAAACTCGTCTGGAGTGATACGCATGTAGTACCCGGAGACGGCTTCACGCCTGATGCCCTCCCAGAACCAGAAATCGAGTGTGGTCTTGTACGGCGTCTTGTCCTTGGAGAATCGAACGTCCCGATTGATGCGGAAGATGCTGCCGTTGACTCGAGGCTCCGCCCGGATGTCGGGTGAGAGGCTCACGAGTTCGTCCCCGGCAGCAACTACGAACTCCCGGGCGGGTTCGAGCCAGTATTGCTCGTAGTCGGCGCGATGAGCATCGAACCATGCCTTGGAGTTGTTGGCTGCCACCTGCTCGAGGAATGTGGTCGTTGTGGTGGGGAAGCCGGCGAAGTCGTTCATGCGATGCTCCTTGTGCGGGTCGGTGTCAATGTGCCACATCGGTACGACG
>CAYNHF010000009.1:0-33725 GCA_964397045.1 uncultured Acidimicrobiaceae bacterium
CTTGCTGCAATCCCTTTGATCGGGATCGGGGTCACCCTGGTTGCACACAATGTTCTCGTGCACCGGGTGCTACCCCCTCGATTCCACCCGTTGGCGGGAGCCGCGACTATGGGATCTCTGCTCGGATTGAGTCGGGCCGCAGGCGCCACGGTTCGTGAGTTGGGGCTTGACTCGGGCAGATTCGGTCGTGGTATTCGTGTCGGTGCGGTAAGTGCGGCCGCTATCGGTACCGGGATTACGGCGGCGATGCTGCTGCCTGCCGGCAGGCGTTACTTTGCCGGCGGAGCTCCGGGTACGACGAGTAAACGGCGCATGGCCTACGACACCGTGATCCGGATTCCCTGGATGACGGCCGCCTTCGAGGAAGTGGCATTTCGGGGGGTTCTCTACGGGCTGCTCGAACATCGATTCTCCCGCGGGGTCGCTCTGGCGGGTTCGACGGTCGGGTTTGCGCTGTGGCACGTGCTGCCTGCTCTGCCCGGTGCAGGCGGCGTCCAGGACTCGTGGGACGCACCTCATCCCGCTCTCGCCGTCCTCGGTTCCGTCGCCGTCACAGGTGCTGCAGGGCTCGCTTTCGGTCTGCTTCGCTCCAGCACCGGGAGCGTGCTGGCCCCGTTCCTGGCGCACAGCGCCACCAACGTGGGTGGCTACACCGCAGCGGTGGCTGCGCGCGCCGTAGAGCAGCGGAGTGCGCCGGCGTGTCCATGAGAGATGATCATGGACCGGTGCTGGTTGCAGTCAACGTTCCGCTCGTGGGGGACGAACGCCACAAGAATTGGGCGAAGGTGGTCGATGCGGTAGACGATTCGAAGGCATCCGGGTGGGCCTTCGAGGGCGAGTTCATCGCTCCCGGCGGCATTCAGGACGTGCCGGCCGGCGCGGTGATACTGGTGTACGGCGAGCGCGGCTCGCGAGCAAGCCCCCAGTCTGAAGCGAGAGTCTATGTCGCCAACAGCGACGGCACGCTGACCCCGCACGGTGCAGCCAAGGGCCGCGCTTGGGCCCGCACCCTGCGAGATGAGGTCGATGAGCTCTTGGGTGGCGGCCTCATCCCGGGTGCCGGCGTGCTCGACTGGCAACCGGACCTGATGCGCTACTCAGATGCGGCACTCGTCGAGGAGCTGCGGCGCCGGGGGGCCGGTCCCGGCTAGTTGCGGCCCTTCATCACGGCCGCATAGCCTCGGGCCGGCGAGAGGAGCGCTGAGGCTGGTGACCACCGAGGCGATTGCCGGACACGCCGGTGTACCGGAAGAGGAGTACCGAGGGCGGATCCGAGCGTGGACGCTCTACGACTGGGCCAATTCGGCGTTTGCAACCACGATCCTCGCCGCGGTATTGCCGGTGTACTACAGCCAGGTCGCCGGGAGCACGCTGGGGAGCCCTGCACAAGCAACGGCCTACTGGACCACAACGCTGAGCCTGTCACTGGTGATCGTGGCCATCCTGTCACCGATTCTCGGCACCATCTCGGACATCAAGCGAGGCAAGAAGCGGTTCCTTGCCTTCTTCGTCGGGGTGGGGACCGTCGGGACGGGGTTGCTCGTGTTCGTTGGAACCGGCGATTGGATGCTGGCCTCGTTGCTCTTCATCGTGGCGCGAATCGGGTTCGCTGCGGCCAACGTCTTCTACGACGCCCTCCTCCCTCACGTGGCGAGGGAAGAGGATCAGGATCGGGTGTCCACTAAGGGGTATGCCCTCGGGTACCTCGGTGGCGGACTGCTCCTCGCCTTGAACATCGTGATGATCTTCGCCCTCGGCGACAACGTCGGGACCCGACTGTCTTTCGTATCCGTCGCCGTCTGGTGGGCAGTGTTTTCCATCCCGATCCTGCGTCGGGTGCCGGAGCCGCCCGCGGCGCGCATCGCCGGACGGGTGGGCGGCACGTTGTCCGCCGGGTTCGTCAGGCTGCGAGAGACGCTCCGTAACCTGCGGCAATATCGCCAGCTGCTGCGTTTCTTGATCGCGTTTCTGATCTACAACGACGGCATCGGCACCATCATCGGAGTGGCCGTCATCTATGGAGCCGAACTCGGCTTCGGTGCTCTCGAATTGATCGCGGCCATTCTGCTGGTCCAATTCGTCGGGATTCCCTTCAGCCTGATCTTTGGCCGGATCCCGAGTCGAGACGAACCGAGGCGATCCTTCTACCTGGCGTTCATCGTGTGGAACCTCGCGATGATCCCGCTGGTGGGAGTCGGTGCCAAGTTCGTGCTCGACGCCGATGTCGCCGGTACCCCACCCCCGGCATACGAGACCGCAGGAGACTTCGTCGGTGAAGGCGAGTATTCGGTGGACGGCGAGGCGATGAATCTCGTGGGTTCATTCGTGGTCGTCGCGGAGCCAGAGCTCCCCTCAGCCGCAGGCGGCGCCTACGCGTTCACTTTTTCGCCCGGCGACTCCGCTGAATTCGCCTACAACGGCCGCGAAGTGGAACTCACGTTGAGCGAAGGACCGGACCGCAGCAAGTGGGTCGTGCTCGTCGATGGCGAACCCGTCGTGGAAGACGATGAACTGTTGGTGATCGATGGGTACAACTCCACCGAGCGGTTCGAGGTGACGACCAGGATCGATGCCGGCTCCGCTGGACGTCATATCCTCTCGGTCATCAATACCAACGACCAGGCCGACGAGGCTTCGGGATTCGTCATGTCGATCGGCGGGGTGGAGGTACTGCCGCCTCCACGCCAGAGCAGCCTGGGCACGATCTTGGGCTTGCTGCTGATGATCCAGATCGCAGGCCTCGGCTTTGCGGCGATCACCCGGCGCGGGTTCGACGGTCTTGCTGCGACCATGACGACGAAGCGGACGATCATCCTCGCTCTCGTGGTGTACGCGGTGATCGCGGTGTGGGGCTTCTTCCTCGACGCGGTCATCGAATTCTGGTTCCTGGCATGGTTGGTGGCAGTGGTCCAGGGCGGCTCGCAGGCGCTGAGCCGGTCGTTGTACGCCGGGATGTCTCCCGCTTCAGAGTCGGGTGAGTTCTTCGGGTTCTTCAGTGTGATGTCGAAGTTCTCCGCCATTGTGGGTCCACTCCTCTTCGTCGGTGCGGTAGCAGCCTTCGGCTCGAGCCGTCCCGCCATTCTCTCCATCGTTGTGTTTTTCGTGGTGGGTATCGCTCTTCTGCTGCGGGTCGATGTCGACGAGGGTCGGCGCGTGGCTCGTGAGGCCGACGCCGCTGCAGCCGCGGCCAACCTCATCGATGGTGACTGATTGCGCAGGTCTCTTCGACCGCTAGCTTGGTCCGATGATCAGGTCGATCGCCATGCTGGTCGTGGCACTCGCGTTGGCTACTGCAGCCTGTAGTGACTCCACCCCGGCTGGGACGACGTCTTCGGCTGCCACGGGAGCAGAGCCGACCACGACGTCCGACCCCCCACGCACCACTACCTCAACCGCACAGCCGCCCCCGACGGCAGCGACTACCACGGCGGCGCCGCCGGGCACGACGACCTCCTCGATTTCTCCTGCAGCGGATCTGCAGGTGCGGCTGGAAGAGGTCGTACAGGTCGACCAGCCCGTCCTGGTCGTCTCGTTTCCGGAAGACCCGCGGCTTCTCGTCGTCGACAAGCCGGGAAGGATCTGGGTGGTCGAAGCGGGAGAACGAGAGGTGGTGCTCGACATCCGGGATCTGGTGACCTCAGGTGGTGAGCGGGGCTTGCTCGGACTGGCCTTCCACCCCGACTTCGCCTCCAACCGCCTGTTCTACGTGAACTACACCGACCGCTCCGGAGACACCATCATTGCCGAGTACCTCATGGGAGACGGCGATACGGCGGATGCGGGGACTGGCCGGGTCGTGCTCCGGGTACGCCAGCCGGCAACCAACCACAACGGTGGCATGATCGCTTTCGGGGAAGACGGGCTTCTCTACATCGGGATGGGCGACGGCGGTGGTGCCAACAACCAGTACCGCACGGCACGCAACCCCAACCGTCTCAACGGCGCCATGCTGCGGATCGTGGTGGGCCCCGAGGCTCCCGAGCCATACGGAGTGCCGGCAGACAACCCATACGTCGAGAAAGAAGAAGGCCGGGACGAGGTGTGGGCGATCGGGCTCCGGAACCCATGGCGCTTCACGATCGACGGGGAGCGGTTGTATGTCGCAGACGTAGGCCAGGGGCGGATCGAGGAGATCAGCGTCGTCTCCACCTCGGACCCCGGACCCGACTTCGGTTGGTCGGTGATGGAGGGTGACGAGTGTTTCCGTTCGAGTGATTGTGACGCGTCGGAATTCGTCGCCCCCGTCTTCACGTACGGACACGGCCAGGGGTGTTCGATCTCCGGAGGTGTGGTGTATCGGGGGTCCGAGCTGCCCGAAATCTCTGGCCACTACTTCTTCGCCGACTACTGCTCGGGTTGGGTGCGGTCCATCGCCCTCGACGAATCGGGGGCGCTGGTGCAGGAACTCGAGTGGCCAGATCTGGAGCTGCGTCTGCCGACCGGATTTGGGACGGATGCCGCCGGCGAGATGTACATTGCATCCCAGGCCGGCCCGGTATACAAGGTAGTGAGGGACGAAGATGGCTGAGGCCCCTGCCGACGTCGTGGTGGTGGGTTCGCTGAACCAGGACCTGGTGGTCCGGGTGCCTCGCCATCCGGTACCCGGTGAGACCGTCCTCGGCAGCGAACACTTCACCGGTCTCGGCGGCAAGGGCGCGAACCAGGCAGTGGCTGCGTCCCGGCTCGGGGCCAGCGTCACCATGGTCGGTCGAGTCGGGAGTGATGCTGCAGGAGACACGATGCTGGCGGGTCTTGCCGCAGCGGGAGTCGACACCGCCACGGTGGTTCGAGACGGTTCGCTGGGCTCCGGGCTTGCGGTGATCACCGTCGATGATCGGGCTGAGAATGCGATCGTCGTCAGTCCGGGAGCCAACTCCCGTCTCGGGCCTGCAGACATCGAGGGCGCAAGGCATGCGATCGGAGAGAGTGCGGTACTGCTCGCCCAGCTCGAAGTGCCCATCGTTGCCGTCGAGCGAGCCACCGATCTCGCAGCCGGCACCGTCATCCTCAACCCGGCACCTGCACCCGCGGAGCCACTGCCGGTGGAGTTACTTGTCGACGTGGACGTGCTGGTGCCGAATCGCACCGAGCTGGCGGTCCTGGCAGGAGTCGATGAGCCGGAGGACATCCGAGAGGTCGTGGCCGCGATCGCCAGGCTCCCGTTCACGGGTGCCGTAGTGGTCACGCTCGGAGGAGACGGCGCGCTGCTGGTCGGCGGAGGCGAGGTCGTTCATGTCGAGGCGCCGCGAGTCGAGGCTGTGGATACGACAGGGGCAGGCGATACGTTCTGCGGCGCACTGGCCGAGTCGCTGGCTCGTGGACTTCCGATCGGGGACGCCGCTCGTTGGGCGGTGGCCGCCGGTGCTTTCGCCGTCACAGGGTTGGGTGCACAGGGGGCGATGCCATCTTCCGCCGAAGTGCGAGCGTTGCTCGGTGATGGGTAGCCTCGGTTCCCATGGCGCTCCCCATCATCATTGATTGTGACCCCGGTCAGGATGACGCGGTGGCGCTCCTGGTCGCGTTGGGATCGCCGGATGACTTGGAGCTGCTCGGTATCACCGCGGTGGCAGGCAACGTGCCGCTGGCCCTGACCGAGAAGAACGCACGCAAGATGGTGGAGCTATCCGGCCGAACCGACGTGCGAGTGTATCCAGGCTGTTCACGGCCGATGGTGGGTGATCTCGTGACCGCCGAGTACGTTCATGGACCGACGGGCCTGGACGGCGCTGACTTGCCCGAACCGCTGACTCCGGCGGCGGAGACGCATGCGGTCGACTTCATCATCGAAACCATTCGCGCTTCCTCGGATCCGATCACTTTGTGCGCCCTCGGCCCTCTCACCAATGTGGCGATGGCGTTCGTTCGCGCTCCCGACATCATCGGTCGTCTCGCGGGACTGGTGCTGATGGGCGGTGGGCTCTTCGAAGGGGGGAACGTGACACCGGCCGCTGAGTTCAACATCTACGTCGATCCGCACGCGGCCCGGGTGGTGTTCACGAGCGGCATCGACATCACCATGATGCCGCTCGATGTGACCCACCAGGCACTCACGAATCCTGCACGAGTTGCGGCGTTTCGAGCGCTCGGTACAGCGCCCGGAGAGGCGGTTGCCGGCCTGCTGGACTTCTTCGACCGCTACGACATGGAGAAGTACGGCAGTGAAGGGGCCCCGTTGCACGACCCCTGCGTGCTCGCCTACCTGATCGATCCTTCGCTGTTCTCCGGGAGGCGGTGCCACGTGGAGATCGTCACCGATGGTCCGGCGGCAGGCATGACGATGATCGATTGGTGGGGTATCACCGGACGTGATCCGAACGCGATGGTGATGGGGAATGTGGATGCAGAGCGTTTCTTCGCCCTGCTGGTGGACCGGGTCGGCTCGCTTCCGGGATCCTGACCGGCAACGCGGTGGGCGCTGTGCCGGCAAACTTCATTCGTGTCATTCGCGCCCGTTACCATCGAGCCCATGCCACAGCTGTATGTAGAGGGGTGGGCGCCCGAATACGGGAATCCCGTCGAAACCGATGAGGCCACGGTCGATCGTGATTCGGTGGATGAGCTCGTTGAGGTCCCGGGACGGTGGGACCCGATCACCGGGGCAGACGACGGGGTCACGGCCGTGGTGTTCGTAGACGGCGTGCGCCGAGTCGACGCCAGGCTGACGATCGACGAGCCGGATGGGCCCGTCCCCGGGATCTGTGGCAGCTTCGGCGTAGGTGCCGTTCGCTGGGATCGAGCCGTGCCACGGTCCGATGTTGCAGTGACTCGCGTCGAGCGATTGGCCGTCTTCGGTCACGGGAAGGGGATGCCCTTTCCGGTTGCAGGTCCCCAACTCGCATACCGGACCGCCTCGGTCGCCGATGAGGATCCGCGAGCGCTGATCCAGCACTTCCACGGTGAGATGCGAAAAGCCGAGGCCCGGTTGTCGGAGGAGCTGGCACAAGCCGGCGAGTTCGTGGTAGCAGACGGCCCGATCAACGACTTGAGCGCCACTGAGAAGGTCGGCTACGTCAAGACTCACCGGGCTCCCTATTTGTCGCCTGCCAAGGCGCCGATCATCGGACGGCTCGGTATGGCAGAGCGCACCCCGTTGTTTCTGATCGGAGCCGATGGTCGCTTCCCCAAGTACTCGTGGTACTTCCGGCTGGCGGAGATCGCTCGAGGGCACAGCTGGAGCGGGGTGGTGCGCGGCGAAGTGTCCAGCCATCTGACGCTCGAGACGGCCCGCCACATTGCAGACCGCACCACGGCACTGTTGCCGTTGGTCGCCTCCGAGGCGCACGTCGACCCGCGCGCTCCGCAGAACCTGGTCCCGATCGCGGCGCTCGAGCGTGAACTGCGCCGCAGGCTGGGTGACCCGGCCTTTGTGTTGCGAGCGCTACGGTCGGCTGTGATGTCTCTGACGACGGTGGGAGAGCCCGCATGAGCGATGAAGCGCCAACCCCCGGGGTAGGGAGGGTGCTCGGTACTCAGCACACCACCACCCGTGAGTTTCGGGTGGTGCTCGACGACGACGAGTACCTCCAACTCGACGACCTGGTGGTGGTGAGGACCGAGGTGCCGAAACAGGGCGAGGTGCGCACCTACGGCATCGTCACCGAAGCGGAAGCGGTGTATGAGGGTGCTTCCTTCGAGAGCGACACCCACCGGATCGCGGCCGAGGGGATTCTGCCGGGCTCGAAGGTCCGCTCGGCTCGCGTCTCGGTCACGAGACTCGATCCGGAAGTGTGGGTATCGACCGATCCGGGTGAGGTGGTCGAGCGGGCAAGGGGAGAACAGCGGGAAAAGGCGCTGTATGTGGACGAGATGGAGCGCCCACTGCCCGTTGGGCTGGGCCGCGACGGCGAACCGGTGTTTGTGGATCTCGACTTCTTCGACGGTCGCAAGGGTGGTCACATGTCGATCTCCGGTATCAGTGGTGTGGCTACCAAGACGTCGTTTGCCCTCTTCTTTCTCCGGCTCCTCAGCGGGCACCCCGAGATCCTCGGGGAGGGGGCGGCAAATCTGCGGGTGCTGGTGTTCAACGTCAAGGGTGAAGACCTGCTGTGGCTCGACAAGCGCAATCGTTACTTCGACGAGGAAGCGGCCGCGGCCTGGCACCAGCTCGGAGTCGATCCGGCTCCCTTCCCTTCGGTCTCCTTCTGGGCTCCACCCCGGCCACGGAGCGGGGATGTCGTCGTTCCCGATACCGGTGGTCGCCTGGACGGGGTCGAGGCGTTCGCCTGGACCCCACGTGAGTTCATCGACCAGGGGCTTCTGCGATTTCTGTTCACGGACGCCAGCGACAGCCGCAACCAGATTCCGTTCATCGAGGAGCGGGTACGCGCCCAGCTGAGGCGGTTTGCGGTGGATGTTGCCGGCGAACCGGGTGCGGTGGTACTGCGGGATCCATCGGACGGCGAAGGAGACCGGATGGAGGCAACTCCACACCGTGGCGAGTCCGTTATCCGCGATCTCTCGGACCTCGTAGAAGCAATCGGTGAGTTCGTCGACCCGGAGGAGGGTGAACCCGACCAGCGCTGGACGGGTCGGGTGCAGGCTGGAACGGTTTCGGCCTTCACCCGCCGTCTCCATTCCGCTGCCCATCGCCTGGGCCAGCTTGTGCGCTCCGGGGAGAGCCGCCGCATCGACCGGGCAGCTGCCCAAGTTTCGGTTGTCGCGATCCAGTCGCTGCATGACCTTGGGCAGCGCTTCGTGGTAGGGGCGCTCCTCGAGGAGACGTTCGCCGAGAAGGAGCAGACCGGCCAGCGACTGCCGCTGTCTGTCATTGTGCTCGATGAACTGAACAAGTACGCGCCGCGGGAGGGTTCGAGTCCACTGAAGGACATGCTGATCGATATCGCGCAGCGGGGTCGATCACTCGGTGTACTGCTCGTCGGTGCCCAGCAGACGGCTTCCCGGGTGGCGCCTGAGGTGATGGAGAATGCTGCGATCCGGGTCGCCGGGCGGCTCGACGCTGCCGAGGCGGAGCGTGCAGAGTACGGCTGGATGCTGCCATCGACACGGGCTCGGGCCCGGCTGCTCAAGCCGGGCACGATGGTGGTGAGCCAGCCGGCGATTCCGGTCCCGCTCGTGATCGACTTCCCCTTTCCGCCGTGGGCGACTCGCAAAGAGGAGGTGGACGAGGGTGACGCCGATCCCTTTGCTGGTTTGTAGGCGATCGCCGGAGCGGTGGATCGGTAGCCCGTGAAGGTTCTTCACACGTCCGATTGGCACGTCGGCAAGCGGCTCGGGCGGTATGACCGCTCGGATGAATACCGCGACGTCATCGCCGAGGTGGCCGAGATCGCCGAGCGGGAAGCGGTGGATCTGGTGCTACACAGCGGCGATCTCTTCGACCGACCGGTGCCCCCGATCGAGGCGCTCGATATCGGCCTCTCCGGACTCGTACGGCTCAGTGATGGTGCCAGGCGCCCGGTGGTGGCCATCGCAGGCAACCATGACTCGCCTGGATTCTTTGAAGCGCTGGCTCCGTTCCTCTCGGGCCAGAACATCCACCTCGTCGGAATCATCAAGCGTCCCGATGAGGGTGGCGTGCTCGACCTCGAAACCCCGGGGGGAAGGGCGGTCGTCAGCGCCTTTCCGTTTCTACGCGAGGGAAGAGTCTTCAATGCCTGGGAGCCCCCTGCCGATCATTACCGGAAGTATGCCGATCGGCTGCGAGCCATCTCCGAGGCCTACAGCAGTTACGCGGACGAGGTCGCAGGAGGAGACGCGGTTACGTTTCTGGTGGCACACTTTCTCGTCGGCGGTGCCAAGGTCCATGGACACGGCGCACCGCGCGGAGAGCGCGAACTTCACATGGGAGATGCGTACGCGGCGACGGCCGAGGCAATCCCTCCGGGGCCGCAGTATGTGGCGCTGGGCCATATCCACGCACCGCAGCAGGTTCCGGGTGCCAAGGTGCCTGCCGAGTATGCCGGGTCGCTCTTGGAACTCGACTTTGGGGAGGCGGGTGAATCCAAACGGGTGGTGATCGTCGAAGCGGAACCGGGGCTGCCTGCGCGAGTGACCTCACACCCGCTGCACGCCGGCCGCCGTTTGGTGCGTGCCTCTGGAACGTGGCAGGACATCAACACACGCGACGACGTTCATGAGGCCTATCTCGACCTCGTCGTTGAGACCGCCGGGCCGGACCCCGGCCTCGCCGACCGCGCCCGCGACGAATTCGACTACCTGGTGCGGGTCGCCGCCGACTATCCACGCGCGGAATCCGGACGCCAGGACCGTTCCGGCCGCTCGCTCGAAGAGCTGTATGCCGACTACTACACCGAGCAGGAAGGGGTCGAACCGGACTCCGACCTCGTGGGTGTATTCCGCGACGTGATGGAGGAGGCGGGTTATGCGGCCACTTGAGCTGCGACTTCGCAACTTCCGGTCGTACTTCGGCGAAGAGACGACGTTCGACTTTCGAGACCGGTCATTGGTCGGGATCGCCGGCGCTATCGGCAGCGGCAAGTCTTCGATCCTGGACGCCATCGCTTTCGGGCTCTACGGAAAGACCCCGTCGATCGGGTCTGCCACCAAGTCGTTGATCCACCAGCGCGCCGGCGAAACCGCGGTCGCGCTCCGGTTCGAAGTGGAAGGGGATGTGTATGAGGTGGTGCGGTCGCTGCGGCGAAAGGGAGCCAGCCAGCATGTCCTATACCGCTACGAAGCAGATCTCGCCGACGCGGACCCGGTAGACACGATCACCCAGGAAACCGAGGTGAATGCCGCGATCGTTGAACTCCTCGGCCTGGATTTCGACACGTTCAGTCGTTCTGTTCTATTGGCACAAGGCAGATTTGCCGAGTTCCTGGGCGCCAGACCATCTGAACGTGACAAGGTCCTGAAGGGGGTCTTCGGACACGATCGGATCGATCTCATGCGTGAGATTGCCAGACAACGTGTGGCAGAGATCACCGTGGAACTGGCAGGGCTCAATGCGAAGGTCGAGCATCTCGAGACAATCGCTGCGCAGCTCGAGGAGCGGCGAGACCAACTGGAAGCGTCTCGGCAGCGGGTCGAACTGCTCGCCAAGGCAGAGCAGGGGGTGGCCGATCTCGAGCAGCGGATCACGGCAGCGGCTACGGCTCGACAGGCTGCTGGCAAGCGCCTCGACGTGCTTCACGCCCACGAGGCTCGTCTTCCGGGAGAAACAACGTCGGCGGCACTGTTGAAGGGGGCAGGTCTCGCCAAGGCGCAACGGGCTGAGGCCGCGGAGGCGCTGGAAACCGCCAGCGGTGCCGCTGCGGCGGCAGACACCGACGTGAGGACGGCGGAGGCCGCCGGTGTTCCGGTCACGATCGAGACGGCCACCACCCTGCTCGCCGCGGTAGCCCCACTCCGGCAATCGCTCGCCGAGGCCGAGGCCAGGGTCACGAGGTACACCGAGCTGGCAGATCGAGATCAGCGTTCCGTCTCCGACGCAGCCAAACGACTCGAGGTAGCCGCGTCCCGGACTGAAGCCGCACACTCCATGGTTGCAGCGGAAGTCGAGGCGGTGGCGAACGCCGAGCGCGAACTCCACTCGGCTCGCCATCAGGACATGGCAGCGAGCCTCCGGGCCGAGCTGCACGCGGGCGAGCCGTGTCCGGTGTGCCACCAGATCGTGACGGATTCACCGGACGCCACTGCTGTTGATGTCGAAAAGTTCTCGCGCAAGCTCGACCTGGCGCGGACCCAGCGTGACCAGGCACAACAAGCGTCCGCACGTGCGCTCGCCGAGCACACATCAGCCGGAGAGGCTCTCGAGCTGAGTAGGGCATCAGCAGAAGGTGCGGTCACCGAACTCGAGGCAGCCAAGAACGTGGCGGCAACCCGGTCGATTGAACTCCAGGCACAGATCACAAGTCTGGTCGAGACGCTTGGCAAAGGAGATCCCCAGGAACTGCTCGATGAGCTCAAGGCAGCGCAGACCCGGCGCAGTGACGTTGTGACTGGGGCAAGGAAGGCTGTAGATCGCGCCCGCACTGCTCACGACGCGGCGATCAGATCCGAGCAGGACACGGAGAAGCAGATGGCCGCGCTCCGGGTGGACATCGTCGAGCTGGCAGGGAAGATTGGGGAGGACGTTGGGCACCCTGGAGACGAACCAGAATCGGTCGGCCGTGCGTTGACAGAACTCCGCGATCGATGGCACGAGCTTGCCGCCGAATTGCAGGGTGTGCGGGCGGCCGCAACCGCGGACGCCGAAGGGGCGCAAGAGGAGCTCGACGGAGTATTGGATTCGCTGCAGGTGGAGGCGCCCCTGTCTTCCGCGGTCGCGGCCTCCGAGGCCCGGGTCGATTTGCTGGTGGCCGAGGTAGCTGAGGCCGAGACGTCGCTCGAGCAAGGTGCATCAACGATCGCTGCCCGTGATGCTCTCATGCTGCGTGGGAGTCAATACGAGCGGATCGCCTCCGACCTCACCAACTCTCGGTTCGTCCGCTACTTGCTCGACGACGAACGCGAACGGCTGGCCCTGCTCGGCAGTGAGCATTTCGAGCGCTTGTCTTCTGGCAGATACCGGTTCACTGAAGACGGCGCCTTCAATATCGTCGACCTCACGGCCGCGGACGCGGTGCGGAAGTCTGACAGTCTTTCAGGCGGTGAGACCTTTCTCGCATCTCTGGCGCTGGCGCTGGCCCTCGCCGAGATGGTCACTAGAACCGGAGGCCGGCTGGACTCCTTCTTCCTCGACGAGGGCTTCGGAGCGCTCGATCCGGAGCACCTCGACTTGGCGATGGAGGGCGTCGAGGCCTTGGCTGCCGACGAGAGCGACCGTCTGGTGGTGGTGGTCAGCCACGTGCCTGAGCTGCGACACCGCATCGAGGACCTCATCGTCCTCGACCGTGACCCGACCACTGGAGACACCAGGGTCGTAAGCGCTTGAGGCGAGTCCGCCCCGCATCGAGCCGGATCGGCTTCAGTTGAGGAGCAGGGTCACGATGCGGCGCCTACTGATCGCCAGGCCGATAAAGGCCATCACCAGCAGGTATATCACGTGGCCGATCAGGCTGGCATCGGCGTAACCGAGGGTGAGTGAACGCAGCAGATCCGTGGCCTGGTACAGCGGGGAGAACCGAGCCACCATCTGGAGCCACTCCGGGTAGATTTCGAGCGGATAGAACGTGGCCGAGAACAGGAACATCGGCATCGTGACCAGCGTGATCAAATCGAAGTCCTGCCACGAGCGCATGTAGGTGGTTGCGGCCATGCCGACCGCGCTGAACGCTAGTCCGACCAGCAGGGTGGCAGGGAACGCCAGGAAGGCGTATGGCGAAAGCATTAGACCCATCACGTACATGACCACGATGAAGCCTGCCGAGTAGAGGCCACTGCGCACGAGTATCCAGGAGATCTCCCCGATGGCGACATCCATCGGGCTCAGCGGTGAAGCCAACATCGCGTCGTAGGTCTTGGCATACTTGAGTTTGAAGAAGATGTTGAACGACTCGAAGACAGGCCCATTCATGGCGGACGCGGCAAGTAACGCGGGCGCAACGAAGGCCGTGTAGCTGATCACGCGCCCGTCTGGGGCGACGACATCACCGACGAGCGCTCCGATACCGAGTCCGATCGAGAAGAGATAGAAGACCGGTTCGAAGAATCCAGAGATGACGACACCCCACAGCCGTCGATAGACCAGGAAATTGCGCTCCAGCAGTCGAAGGGGGCCGGTAGCGCTGAAGCGCGCCGGCGGCATGACACGCGTGCCGAGTGACGTCATGACACCAGCCTCCGCTGGAGCCAGCGGGCGGCGAGGATCGCTCCGACCACGGTGAGGATCACGAGGTAAGCGACACTCACGAACGCGGGGATCCGGGTAGGGATGCCCAGAGCGGCGGCGCGGGTCAGCTGCACGCCATGCCACAAGGGAGTGATGAACGCGACCGGCTCCAACCAGTCGGGAAGTTGGCTGATCGGAAAGAAGACGCCAGAGAAGAGGAACATCGGCACGATGCCGAACCGGAACAGATTGCTGAGTCCGATGTCATTCTCCAGCCGGGTGGTGTACGCCATGACGACTGCGCCGAAAGTGAGACCGGTGAGGACGGCGGGAAGCACGGCGAGGAGGCCACGCGGCAGATCGTAGGCTCCGAAGGCGACCGCGATGAAAGTGAACACCATTGCGATGAAGGTCATGCGGGCGGCGATGAAGCTGAGGTGCCCGGCGACGATGTCCCGTACGTTCATCGGAGTCGCCAGCACGGCGTCATAGGTCTTGAGCCACTTGATGTAGGCCATGACCGGCCAGGCGCTATCGCTAGTGGCTGACTGCATCATCGTTGCCGCAAGCAAACCGGGCGCCAGGAACGACAGGTACGAGATCCCGGCAACGGCACCGGCCGATCCGTCATCGACCAGGGTTCCGAGCCCGAGACCCATGGCTGCCAGAAACATGATGGGATTGGCGAAGGAAGAGATCACCGTTCCCCGCCAGGTGTGGCGGTAGGTGCGCGCTCGCGCCTCGAAGTACCGCACGGCGCCGGGTGTGGTCACTCGACCAGTGTCCTTCCGGTGAGGCGAAGGAACACATCCTCCAGCGTGCTCCGCCGCACCACGATCGACTCGGGAAGGAGGCCGCGGGCGTGAACCTCGACTGCGGTGTGATCGCCGTCATCCGTATACAGGAGCACGCGGTCCGGGAGTTCCTCGACCCGTTGCGCCAGGCCGTCGAGTTGGGCCAACGCCTGCTCCTGCTCACCAACCGGGAACCGCAACTCGACGACCTCGCGGGGGGAGTACTTGGCGATGAGGTCACGCGGTGAGCCTTCGGCAACGATGCGCCCCTGATCCATCACGACGAGCCGATCGCACAGCTGCTCTGCCTCGTCCATGTAGTGGGTCGTGATGATGAGAGTGACCCCCTGCTGCTTGAGGCGATACAGGCGATCCCACAGCAGGTGTCTTGCCTGCGGGTCGAGACCAGTGGTGGGCTCGTCGAGCAGAATCATGTCGGGCTCGTTGATGAGAGAGCGAGCGATGGTGAGGCGTCGCTGCATGCCTCCCGAAAGTGAATCGACCTTGGCGCCCGCTCGATCACTGAGCTGTGCAAACTCGATGAGTTCCTTGATGCGCTCTTGGATGACCGGACGCGGGAGGTCGAAGTAGCGACCGTAGATGTAGAGGTTTTCCTCTACCGGCAGTTCGGTGTCTAGGTTGTTCTCCTGAGGGACGACCCCAAGTCTGGCGCGAATGGTGGCACCGTCAGCGGCTGGGTCGCGGCCGAAGACTCGCAGCTCGCCGGACGTGACTGGGGACACGGCGCCGATCATCTTCATGGTCGATGACTTGCCGGCTCCGTTGGGACCGAGGAAGCCGAATGCTTCGCCACGGGCCACAGTGAAGTCGACGGCGTCCACGGCGACGAATTCGCCGAACCTCTTGGTGAGGCTGCGTGCCTCTACCATGCTGTCGTTCGCGGGCATATCGTTCATGAGCGCCGCACGTTACTTGCACTGTTCTACCCGTCCAGCGTCAGCGAACGAAGCCGGCAGCGAATGGTCCAAGGTGGCGGTAGTCGATCCCGGCTTGTTCGATACCGGCAGCGAGCTCGGCCGGTAGGTCGCCCAGGAACTCGATCTTGCTGAGGCTGACGGTGTCGCGAAAGCGGTTGTACTCATCCCAGCCGGCCACCAGCTGGTGATGGTCCGCCCAGGTCATCGGGTCACGGAAGACGATGACCGCCCCTGCGGTCCGCGTCTCCTCGTCCACGTAGAAGCAGTAGCGAGTGAGGCCGTCGAGCCCGTCTTGCTCCACTCGATCCGCGAGAGCCGTCGCGGCTTCCGTGAATTCGTGGACATCGACGGTCAGCTCGTAGTCGGAGATCTGAATCAGCTCCGTTTGCATCGTTTGCCTGCCTCTTCTCTGGTTTGGTCGGGGGCCATTTTTGCATGCCGCAGCGGCCCTGCCTACAACCGCGACAGACGGTACGATCGCGTCGATGGGACCGCTGGCCGGTAGCAAGGTGATCGAACTCGGAGGCATCGGGCCTGCTCCGTTCGGCGCCGCCCTGCTGGCAGACCTCGGTGCCGAAGTCGTTCGGATCGAGCGGGTTGGTGGCGGGTGGGGGCTGCCGGACGAGTTGGATCCGACCAGCCGGGCGGGAGCGCCCAGGCTGGGGGTTGACCTGAAGGATCCCGAGGGCCGCGCCTTGGCAGTCGCACTGATCGGCTCGGCAGACGTGGTCATCGAAGCCTTCCGGCCCGGTGTTGTCGAACGTCTCGGCCTCGGGCCGGCCGCAATGACCGCTGCGTACCCCCGGCTCATATACGCCAGGATGACCGGCTGGGGCCAGGAAGGGCCGATGGCAACCGAAGCCGGCCACGACATCAACTACGTGGGTCTGGTCGGGGCGCTGCACGCGACCGGTCGTGCCGACGATCGACCGGTCCCGGCACTCAACCTGGTTGCGGACTACGGCGGCGGTGCCCTGTACCTCGTCGTTGGGGTGCTCGCTGCGTTGCATGCTCGCGACCGGTCGGGCAAGGGGGATGTGATCGACGTGGCGATGGTCGATGGCGTGGCCTCGCTGATGGCTCCCACGTTCCAGATGTTCGAAGCGGGGTTCTGGGTCGACGAGCGCGAAGCCAATCTGCTGGACGGCGGTGCGCCCTTCTACACAACCTACGAAACCGCAGACGGGCGTTATGTCGCGGTGGGTGCCTTGGAGCCGGCATTCTACGACGCGCTGCTGATGGGGCTCGAACTGGGGGAGACCGATCTGCCCGACCGATTCGATCGCAGTCGGTGGTCGGAGTTGCGAGCGAGCATTGCGGCACGGTTCATCACGCGAACCCGTGACGAGTGGGGCAGCCTTTTTGCGGGCCGAGACGCTTGCGTGACTCCAGTGCTAGCGCTCGAGGAAGTGACCGCCCATCCGCATCACGTGGCGCGCGGCACTTTCGTCGAGCGCGACGGGCAGCTGGTCCCGGGACCGGCACCCCGGTTCGCCGGCTCGACGTCGGAGCGAAGCGGGGGGTCCGGGGCTCGGTTCTCGCCGGCTTCCATTCTGGCTGCTGCCGGGGTCTCGCGCACCCGGATTGACGCCGCGCTCGACGCCGGGATCGTTGACTGAGTCAGGCAAGCCGCTCTGTGGCGGGCTGACACGGTGGTGCGAGGCCAGATTGGCCCCTGACGGTGGTTGTCCGGCCGCCTAGGCTCCTGGCACAAGGAGCGTGCGGGCAGATGGAATTCGGGCTGGCTTTGACCCAGTTCACCGACCGGTGGCAGAACCTCGAGGGTGACGCGCGCCTCGCCGAGGAGGTCGGACTCGACTCTGTTTGGCTGGCCGATCATCTGCTGCGTCCCGGTGTCCCGGACGGGTTCATCTTCGAGGCTTGGAGCGCACTGTCCTACGTCGCGGGAATCACCGAGCGCTTGAGGATCGGGCACCTCGTCAACTGCGTCTCGTTCCGCAACCCCGGCCTGTTGGCGAAGATGGCGGCGACACTCGATGTGGCATCCGGCGGCAGGCTCGACCTCGGGCTCGGCGCCGGTTGGAACCAGCCCGAATACGATGCCTTCGGCTACGAGTTCCCGAGTCCTGGCGACCGACGCCGCTACTTCGTCGAGTACCTCGACGCATTGCTGCTCCTCTTTGGAGGAGGGCCGGTCACCTACGAGGGAAAGTACGTCAGCCTGAGCAACGCGTACTGCTTGCCACGACCGCTGCAATCGCCGCATCCGCCGATAGTGGTAGGCACCGGCGGCAAGATGATGCGAGCGATAGCCGGAGCCAAGGCAGACGTATGGAACTGTCCTGCCAGCCTGCTGCCGCAACTGGAGTCGGCACGCTCCGTCGTGATGGAGGCCGCGGCCGGGCGCCCTGTCAGGACCACCGTACAGATTCCGGTTGCTGTTGGGCGTGATCAGGCTGAAGCAGACGTAGCGCGAGAACTGGCGTCGACCAACCTGGCCTGGATGGGTGACCTGAGCCTGATTGGGATCTCGGGCACGATTGATGAGGCAGCGAAACAGGTCGAGCGGTATCGGGACATGGGGGTCGACGGCTTCACCGCGTTGTTGCCCGGTAGCCGCATGCGACCTGCCTTGATCGAGGCGTACGGTGAGCTGGCGTCCCGTTTCTGACTCCGACGGTTGGAAGCGACCGGCCGCGGAGTTCTCCATCGACGCAGATCACCGGGCGGCACACGTGGATCGGATTCGCGCCGCACTCGATGCCGGTTCCTATGTGGTGCCCGCACAGGAAGTGGCGGATGCGATCTTGAGTTTCTACACGCGCCCATCCGATTCTGCAGGGCCGGAAGTCGGGTCGGTCTGAGAAGCCGACGCATCGGCACCCGATACGTAGGAGCGATCGATGCGGCGGGCGACCAATCCGATCGCAACCACCACCGCGAAACCCACCAGTGCTGTGCCGATGGTGGCCGCGGTGGCTTCACCGGGTGCTTCGATCGCAGTGCTGTCGAGTCCGGCCGGCCAGGGCCAGAGGATGCGTACCGATCCGATCATCAAGCCGATCAGCCCGGCAATTACCGCGTCATGGTACCGGCGTAGCGCCCAATACAACAGCTGGGAGAACAGGGCGAGTCCAACGGTGGCGCCGAGCACGAAGACCAGCAGCGTGGCGAGATCGCGTTCGTTCACCGCGGCCAACACCGGCGCGTACATGCCGAGCACCACCAGCAGAAACGACCCACTGACGCCGGGAAGGATCATCGCACAGATGGCGATGGCGCCGGCAAGGAAATACGCAAGTAGCACCGGATCGTCGACCTGATTGGTGGCTGTCTCGGACGTCTCGGCCTGGAGCCCGAGCCCGACGAACACCAGTGCCGCTACTCCGATCATGATGCCGACCCTGCCGGCGTCCCAACGGCCTACCTGGCTCCACACGATCACGACCGATCCTGCGATGAGCCCCAGGAAGAGACCGGCGAGTTGGACTGGATGGTCCTCCAGCAGCGACTCCAGGATCCCGGCCAGCGCCAGGATCGCCAGCAGGATGCCACCCAGCAGGGGGATGATGAAGCCCCACTCGATGCGCCCGAGCCAGGCGGTAGCCCCGGAGAGGTCCCAGCGCAGGAGGCGTCCGAGAGCTGAGCTACCGGCCCGTACCGAGGCGACCAGGCGCTCGTAGATTCCGAGAACGAGGGCGATTGTGCCTCCCGATACACCGGGCACCACGTCTGCGGCCCCCATGAAGAAGCCGCGCACGATGGTCCAGGGGATCTCTCGGAGCACGCCGGAAGTGTAGGAGCCGGGATGGGGTGATGGTTGCACGTGAGGGGCCTCCATGAGGAGGCCCCTCACCGCGTGGATGGTCGAGGTGTTAGACGTCTTCGGTCTCCGCCCCGTAGTTGATCGTGATACCCCATCGGCCGTGGAGGTGCCTGGTGAACCAGCGCCCATCTCCGGCCAGCTGCAAGGTGCCCTGCCCGTTCGTCTTCATCCGGCGAACCTTGCCGCGTGCTTCGACCGTGAAACTGGAGCCGGCAACCCACACCACGCCGTCGAACCCTTCGAGGGTATAGGTGGCCGCTCGCGAGAGCTGCTCGCGATCGGTCGTGTCTGGGCGTGTGGTCCGCGGTCGAATATGGACACGAGCATCACCGGCGTTGTCCACGATGACGGCATCGCCGCGCAGCGCTAGTCGCGTCGAACCAGAGGCATCGAGTGCGATGTGCCCTGTGCCCTTGGCCCACACCTGGTGGGTGCGAACACTGATCTCTCTTCGGTCTGCGACCTCCTCCGTGGCAGCGGCCGTTGTCGCACTGCCTGCGATCATCATGAGGGCGAGAGCTACTACTCCGATGATGCTGAGTCGCTTGCGCATCCCTGCTCCTTTCTCGAGCGTCTCCCGCACCGTGGTGGCGGAGTGTTCGACTCGTGTAAGGAGCAGGCAAACATGCTGCATAAGCTGGCGTCGGAGGAGAAACCGTGCGAGTAGTGCTCCAAAGGGTCACCAAGGCGTCCGTGGTGGTCGCCGGCGAGACCGTGGCTGCCATCGGGAGCGGTTTCCTGGCTCTGGTTGGGGTCGGTGACGAGGATACGGACGCCGATGCCGATGTGGTGGCGGCCAAGGTGGCCGGTCTCAGAGTCTTCTCGGACTCCGATGGGCGGTTCAACGAATCATTGGCTGATGCGGGTGGAGCCGTTCTCGTCGTGAGTCAGTTCACGCTGCTCGGCGATGTACGACGCGGCAGGCGCCCCTCATTCAGCAAGGCGGCAGCGCCTGAGGTCGCCGAACCGCTGGTGGATCGTTTCGCGGACGGCTTGCGTGGTGCAGGCATCGAGGTGGCGACCGGCGTCTTCGGGGCAATGATGCAGGTACGGCTGGTGAATGACGGACCGGTGACCCTGGTGATCGATGCCGGCGGCGGTCGGATCATCTAGACCGGGGTTGGATTGACCGCTGCATCGGGCGGCGTTTCGGCCTGGGCGACGAACTCACTTCCTTCATCACAGAAGGAGACGAAATCACAGGATCGGCATGCTCGCGATGGGGTTGGCGCGAACTCCGTGCCGCCAACCTGATTCGCCAGTGCCTGGATGTGGGCTTCGGCCCCCTCGAGCCACGCGGCATCGACCTCGTAGCCGACCTCAGTCGCGGTGCCGCCTCCCAGGTATAAGAAGCTGACGAGCAATGAGTCGGGGCGGCTGCCTCCAATGGCGCCGGAGGCGGCAGCGATGGCATAGGCCTCGAGTTGCACGAGGGCAGCGGGATCATCTCGGTTGCGACCCGACTTGTAGTCGACGATTTCCCAGACTCCTGGTTCAGGCTCGTAGATCGCGTCGACTCGGCCGCGGATCCGGTAGTCCCCGACCCGGATGTCAATCGGGGTTTCGATGAACCGCGGGCGCATATTCGCGAACCGCGATGCGAGAAAGACTTCGAAGGCACTTGTGGTGTCGGTTGGCTCGCCTTCGATCGCGTCGTAGGCAACGGGGTCGAGGTCGTCGAAAGCGATGCGTCCGAGGTTGTGCAATTCGATCCGGCGGTGGATCTCAACGCCGCGCCTCAAGGCAGGAGCGGGTCGGCGCGGCAGTCGTTCCACCTCGCTCCAGTAGAAGCGTTGGGGACAGGACTCCAAAGTGACCAGCCCGGTCACCGAAGTACCGGGCACCGGCTCGGCAGCGCCGGCGATCGGCGGCTCCGGCAGTCCGTCGAGCATCATCTGGAGCTGCTTCACCTCGGCATCGTAGGTGGCCCGGTCCGAGCCGATGTGACCTTTGACCCAGGCCGGGTCGTGTGCCCGGCGCAGCGCCTGTTTCCACCCGCCCGCAAACAGAGGGTCGGGGGCGGGGATCGGGGATCCAGCGACCTCCGCGAGTTGCGGCTCGGGACCTGGCTCTTTGGTTGTGAGCTGCACGGAAACGGCCGGTTGTCCTGCGACGAGCTCGAAGAGGGGTGACGGCACGCGAGCTGTCTTGCCGCCGTACCAGAAGGCGCCGCTGACGTAGAGGTGCGATCGGGCACGAGTGATCGCGACGTACGCGGTTCGCCATTCGCTTTCGAGGTGGCGCTGTCGCAGCAAGGCCTTGCGATCTCGTACCCCGGACCCGAGCGAGGGAAGGGTGGCGGCATCGAGCCGCATCGCGTACGGCAGGGAAGCCGCGACAGCGGCCGGATCGTCATAGCGGCTGCTGGAGGCAGGGAAGCCACCCTTGGTCACCGCGGGGACAAACACTGTGTCCCATTCCAGACCCTTGGCGCGATGCACGGTGAGCAGGGTCACGGCGTCTTCGCCGCCCACGCGGGCAGTGTCGAGTTCGTCGCTAGAGGTTTCGTCGCGCAGCAAACTGAGGTACCCAAGGAATGCCGCCAGCGATGGCCTTCCCTCCAGCGGGCTCCAGTCCTGGGCGAGGTCGAGGAAACGATAGAGGTTGAGCCGTGCCGAGAGCTCGCGTGCCTCGTCCATGGCGTCGATTTCGACCCAGGCGTCGATTTCGTCGAGGACACGACGGCACAGTTCAACGAGTGCCACCGTCTGTGCTTGCACGACGAGGCGCCGGTAGCTTGAACGAAACTCGTCGAGCCTGCGCCGAGTCTCGGTCGTGAGTCCGGACACGGATTCGAGCTCCTCAATTGCGGTCAACAGTGGCTGTGGTGTGCCGCTGCCGCGTTCGGCGGCAGCCTCCGTGAGGTTCCATCGCATGAGCGGGGCCAGGTCTGCGAAGCCGAGGTGGTAGCTGCTGCCGAGAAGGATGCGAACCAGAGGTACGGGGTCCTCGGGGTGCTCGATGATTGAGAGCCACGCATGGAGGTCGGCAACTTCGGGAACATCCAACAGGCCTCCAAGGGAGGCCACCTCAACCGGGATCCCGGCATCCTGTAGAGCATCGCGGACCACTGTGATCAGGCGGTTCTTCCGGAAAAGTACGGCCATCGAGTCCCATCGCTCGTTCTCCTCGTCGTGTCGCCTGCGGATCTCCGACGCGATCCAGGTTGCCTCGTCCGCTGCGGTTCGGAGCCAGCGGCACTCGACTGCACCCTCAGGCGCGTCTCGCAGCGCGACGAGTGGGTCGAAAGCATCGTCGCCGTGGATTTCGGCTCGTATCGCATTCGCGCTCGCGACGATCGCAGAGGCGGATCGGTAATTGATCGTCAAGGGGAGCGTTGCCGAGGATTCCCCGCTGGAGAGGCGGAAGTGCTCCGGAAACGCATCGAAATTGGCTCGCGAGGCACCCCGCCACTCGTAGATGGTCTGGTCGGTGTCGCCGACTGCCGTGACTGCGAGGCCATCACCGAACAGCATCCGGAGCATCTCTCGTTGCGCAGGCGCAGTGTCCTGGTATTCGTCGAGCAGCACCATCTGGTAACGATCCCGAATCCTGGCCGCGATCGCGGGATGATCCCGCAGCAACGTGTATGCACCTCGCACCAGGTCCGCGTAGTCGACCACGTTGAGCCGAGCCTTGGTGGACTCGTAGGCGGCCACCACCTCCGCGAGTTCGAGTCGAGCCTTCCAGACGTCGTCCGGCGGCTGGGGTGCCGCCGCTGTGAGGTCGTGCGTATCGAGCAGGTTGTCGCCGAGAGCGGCCGCGAGCATGGCAGCGTCTTCGACCCGGCGATCGGGGGCCGTGAGGTCGAGCGCCTCGTACGTGCGGCCGGGCAGTGATTCGAGGAGAAGCTGCCGAACGTAGCCGGGGCCCACGACCTTTGCCGTTCGTTCGATGCCAACGAAGGCACCGAATTCGCGCAGGATCGAGTACGCGAAGCCGTGATACGTTGCGACCTCGACCTCGCGGCCCTCTCGGGAGAGGTCGGGGAGTGCATCGCGGAGCCTGTCCGCCAGCTGTTCCGCTGCTTTGTTGGTGAAGGTGATGCCCAGCGCTGCTTCTGGTGCCATCCCGGCAGTGACGGCAGAAGCGAGGCGTTGCACGATGGTCGTGGTCTTGCCGGTCCCGGCTCCGGCAGCCACTCTGAGGGGTTCGGCAGGGTGCTCGATGACTGCGACCTGCTCCGAGTTCGGCTTCGGATTCATGCGAACGCCTCTCGACCTTCGGGCTGCGCCGGACAGACGCTGCGGACCCGACAACGGTCACAGTCGGAGCCCGGGCGCGCTCTCCAGTCTTCGGCACGAATGCCGGCCGCTGCCCGCGCGAGGCGCTCCTGTACGCCGGGAAGCTCATCAGGATCGAACTCGCGCCGAATCAGACCCTTGACTGCAGCCTTGGCGGGGAACCAGAACTCGGCCGCCTTCGGCTTCCCGTGTTGCGTCAAACCCTCGTCTGCGGCCGTAGCCAGTGTGTAGTAGCCGAGCTGGAGCGACGCGGCCGAGTCAGCCTGGGAGGGTGGGTTCTTGGTCGTCTTGTAGTCGACGACGGTGAGACCGATGCCATCGGTTTCGATGCGGTCTGCGTATCCGAGCCACTCGATTCCGTCGAGTTGCATTTCGAGGCGCTTCTCCAATGCGAGCACCTTGCCGCGGGTCGGCCACATCGCATACAGCCGCTCGAGTGTCTCGACGGCCCTGGCCCGCCACGCGGCGGCAAACGCACCTCCACCGAAGGTGACAGGGTTGAAGAGCGAGTCGAGGTGAGCCACCGCTGCGGCGGCACTGCCGTGCGGATCACCACGTTCGAGCGCCTCGCGTTCGACGTGTTCCAGCGTTTCGTGGACCAGTCGCCCGAATTCCGCGTACACCGTGGTTTCGTTTCCGATCCGGAGCCGCCGTTCAAGGGCATACCGGCGGGGACATTGCTCGTACCGTTCCGCCTGGCTAGGCGACATCACGAGCCGGTCGCCAATGATGCCCTGATTTGATCCGCGGTCGCGTACGCCGGCGAACCGGTCGGTTTTCCGCAGCCCCCAGTGCTCACCTCGTGTCAGTACAGAGGCGGCCGCGAGCCGCCGCGGCGCGGAAGCGCCGGCATCGACCAGCACGCGTCGCAGCCAAGCCTCGGCTTCGGCGATAGTGACGGGGGAGCCGGCTTCCGGTGGCGACGAGGTGGCTGCCGCGGTGGTTGTGGTCCCGGCCACAAGCGCGAGGAACCGGCTCGGCACCCCCTCACCCTGCTCGAGGCCTGCAGAAGTTGCGGACCACACGACTCGCCGTCGTGCCCTGGTCATGGCGGTGTATGCAAGCCGGCGTTCCTCCTGCAGGCGGAAGCGGGTATAGCCGGCAGCGTCGGTTGGCACGTGGGGGAGGAGGTGTCGAACCCCGAGCAGCGAATCGCGACTTCTCAGATCGGGGAGGACCCCCTCGATCGCATCCGCGATGAAGACGATGTCGAACTCGAGTCCCTTGGACTGATGGAGGGTCGTGAGAGTGAGGCGATCCGTGTCGGGACCCCGATAGCTCAAGAGCGGGCTGGCTTCGAAGTCCTCGCTCTCGGTCAGTTCCCGATAGTCGTCGAGGGTTGCGGCGGGATTGCGTTCGTTCCAACGGGCAAGGACTTGGGCGAGCGAAGCCCACGCGGCTCGCTCGTCGCTGCGATCTGGATCGCGGACCAGCGACAGCAGCTGGGGGAGCGAGGACCATACCTGCCAGAAGCCCACAGATGCGGGGGCATCGACCGCCCAGGAGGCGTCATCGATGAGGGCCGCGAGCGCCCCCGCTTCGGCAACGAGGTCGCGGATCGCGACAGCCCACCCGCGGCCGGCGGCTTCTGCCATCCGTTCTACGTCCCTGAGTCTCCCGAGTCGAAGCTGGAACAGGGGCCCAAGGAGAATACGCCTGGTGGCTCTGGCTGCTTCGCCGGGGACAGGGTCCGTGGCGGCAATGATCAGGTCGAACAGGAACCGCACCGCCGGTTGATCCGCGAGGCGGGATTCCGGGGTGTCATGGGGGATGCCACGGCGAGCAAGCGCGCGCGACAACTCGTTGACGAAACGGCGTTTGGTCCGAACGAACACTGCCATGTCGCTGAGCGCCACACGTTCCATGCGCTGGCGGAGGATCTCGCTCGCTATCCACTCGGCCTCCTCGGTTTCTTGCTCGAAACGGAAGACGTCGACTCTCCCCTCTCCCGGGGCGGGAGCCACCGGGCCGGCTGCCCCGGGCAGTTCACCTGAGGTCACCCGGACCGCGGCTGCAAGGATTGCGGCCGGTGTGCGGAACGAAGTGGTCAATACCAAGCGGCGGCCGGGGCGACCGTCTGCGCTGCAGAATCGAGTGGGGAAAGCCGCGACGTTGGCGAGGTCGGCTCCACGAAACGAGTAGATCGACTGGTACGGATCCGCGGCAACGGTGAGGTTGTGGTGCTCGGCGGCGAGCCGCTCCAGCAACGCGGCCTGGGCGACCGTCGTGTCCTGGTACTCGTCGACCAGCACGTGGCGATATCGAGCCACGACGTCGGAGGCGACGGCTTCGAGATCCAGAGCTGCGATGGCTTCGGCCAGCAGGGTTCCATAGTCGATTCGCAGGTTGCGGCGCAGCGCAAGGTCGTAGCGGGTGAGGAACTGGGGAAGTCCTCGCCAGTCTGCCCTGCTTTCGGCACGAGCCGCGAGTTCGCCGGCATCTGTGAGCTGCTCACGGACCCGCAAGAGGAAGTCCGTGACCTCGGCGGCGAAGGTTGGGCTTTCCAGGAGCCCGCGGAATGCGGGGGACCACCGCATCGGGTCTTCCGAGCGCAACAGTTCGGAGACGAGAGCGACCTGTTCCGGTCCGGTGAGCACGATGGGGGGTTCGGCCCAACCTCGCGCCATGTAGTGCCGCTCCAGCACCCGCCCGGCGAAGGAATGGAACGTGGTGATGTCAAGGCGGCCAACGGTGTGGTCAAGGCCCGCACGTACTCGATCCGCGAGATCCGCGACACCTCTTCTCCCGAAGCTGAGGACCAGGAGTTCGTCGGTCCCGGCTTGCCTGCCGAGATGCAGCACGCGGCGGACCAGGAACTCCGTCTTGCCGGTGCCGGGGCCACCCACCACGATCTGGGACCCGTCCGTATCGTGGATCGCCGCGCGCCAATCTTGCGGGTCGACCCGCCACTCGGTTTCTCCTGGTGCCACCGTCCTCTCAGCCATCGCGACACGGTATCGCCCGGCTGTGACAAGAGACCTCGCCCCGGATCACAGACCGAGCTGTTCCTGGTGTGGTTCGGCGACCCCATCTGGTCCGATGTGCATCAGGTGTAACCCGCGGGCCGCGAGGTGGAGCGCAAGACTCGCCGCAGTCACGCGATGGGTCGGTTCGACAGAACCGCACAAGAGGGCAACGGTGCTGTGCTCGGCCAGTCCCGCAATCTCGTCGCTCGCAGCTTCGGCGGCGAGTGCGCTGAGTTCCGCGTCTGGGTGAGGTCGGTCGCCCAGCAAGCGGTAGCCATAGCCGGCCTCCGCAGCGATCGTCGCGAGTGCGCCGCGTGACAGATCGCCTGCTCCAGGAACTTCGGCTTCGTGCCTGAGGTCGACCAGAGTCGTGACCCCATACTCAACACAAGGCGCCTCGATGGCGCCGAAGGTGCCGTCACCGGGCCCCAGCGTGTAGATGATGCCGTTCAGCCTCTGCTCCTGCTCGTGGTGTCCATTCTCCTGCGGATGCTGCGCTCGTTCTCGGCTCCATAGGCATCGGAGTGGCCGTCTGCGAGCTGGTCAACCCACGGTTCCGCCAAAGACGGGCGCCACATTCAGGCTCGTGCCGGTCTGCTCTGATGAGTTGCCGGAAAACGCGGGGCATAAGTACTGGTACTGGCACCAGCTACAGAGTTTGCTCGGACGAGGCGGAAAGTGGTCGCGTTCGATGGCGAGATCGATGGCAGCCCACAATGCTCGGAGCTGTCGACCCATCGCATCGAGCTGCCCGTCGGTTACGGGCACCTCGTAAACCGTCGGCCCATTGAGGTACATCAGTCGAATCGCCGCCGGAGTTCGCCCGGTACGGTTGCGAATCAGCAGTGCGTAGATCTTGAGGGCGAAGAAGGCAGGCAGTGCGTACCGCTCTGGCGGCGCCCTGCCCGTCTTGTAGTCCGTGATGATGAGACCATCTGCGGTTTCGTCCATGCGGTCGAGGATGCCCCGGATGGTGAGGTCGCCGAGTTCCTCGAGCATGTCGAGTTCTCGCTCGATCGGGGTGAAGCTGGTCGGGTCTTCCACGGCGAAGTAGTTGTGCAGGATGCCAAGACTCCCGATTCCCCACTCCCGCTCCTCTTCTGCCGTCTCGAACAGATCAGGGAACTCCGTGGCCTTGAGTTCGGACCACGCGGTGCGAAATAGGTCGTACAGGCGGTCTGGTGTGCGTTGGTCGGGGACCTCCTCGAACAAGCGTTGCAGCGCAAGATGGGCGGTTGTCCCACGCGCCTGGTGAATCGTCGGTGGTACCTCGATTCGGTCGATGGCGCGATATCTGAAGAGCTGCGGGCAGTGTTTGAAGTCGCTGGCGCGACTGGGGGACAGCGTTTCGAGCGGCTTGGGATCGATGTCGGCGGTGGCGTTCGGAGTGGTTGCAGTCTGGCTGGGAGCATCAACGGTCATGCGAGCATCCTACGCGGCCGGGGTGACGAAAACCACAGCAGTGTAGTTCGGGTGGCGGAAACGAGGCTTGGCACGGGTTGCTGGGCCAAGCGCGAAAACAATGAACCGCCCGCGAAAAACAACTAGCAACCTGAGTTGACGGCGCGCTCAGAAGCTACCTACGTTGCTGCTTCCTCGAAGGGGGCTCCGGCCTCCTGACGGGAAAGTCGCACGGGAGGCCTCGGCCAACCGGGTGGCAGGCACCGAGAGGTTTCGGCTTCGAGGCGCCAGACCCAAGGGTCGGCCGGTTCGCCCGGCAACCAGGTTGAGGTCTTCGGACTGAGACGGGGGACCAGGGGGTCGAACTCCCGAGCGATGGCTTCGGCCGGCGCGAGGGACCCGCCGGACCGGTGAGAGCCGGACCGGGCCCGGAGGCGCCTCGGTGTCGACGGGAAAGGGACGGTGACGACCCAGAGGGTCAACGGGAAACCGTCGGCTCACTGGGTCGGAGCCGGACCGCCTGCAAACGGGACGGCTTTGGCCGAGCCGGTTGCGGGTGGGGACGACCGAAAGGTCGGCCCCAGGCACCGGGTTCAAAGGCTTCGGCCGAAGACCCGGGAGTCAAGGCTCGACGGGCCTCGGCCCGAAGAGTCGGTCTACTCGGCCACGGCCCTCACGGGGGTCGCGCCGCCGACTTCGGTCGACAGTGCCAACCGGGAAGATCGCCGGGACGCCAAGGCTTCGGCCACGGCAAAGCCCGGCCCCGCCGCGACCGCAAGGCCGCAGCGGAATCTGTCGAGAGCGGCCCGCAAGGGAGGCTCTCGGTAGATCGGGAAACCCCGAGAGGGTCGCGTTTCGGCGCAGCTCGCTCGGGGTTTTCTTCGTGGGGGCGCCAGGCGAATCGAGGCAGCTTCAGTCGAGGCGTATGCGTGGGGGCCGTCCGGTCACCGAGTGGGCAACCCGTCGTCGCGACGCTGCTTCTCAATCGGACGCACATCCCGGCGCCGACTCGATGAACGTGACGAGGGACGAGGCCGCTCCTCCATCGAGGATGCCGCGTATCCCGATGGGTTCGGCAGGGTCGATGTGGAAGCTCCAGCTGAGCCCGGACTCGGGGCTGCTGTCGAGCCAGCGTGGACCGTAGGCGGCCTGAAAGTCGGCTCGGGTGTTTCCCAACCCGACACCCTCCGCGGTACGAAGCGCGAGTCCACGAGGGTCCTCGCCTGCGGTCGTGGTGGTCGGGTCGAACCCGTAGGCCCATGCAAAGAACTCGGGCAGCCGGTCGGCTCCCGCGTCGGTGAACACGGTCTCGAAGCTACCCCATCCGATGGCCCGTACTGCGACTCCCGGACACGTGCCGCGAATACCCGAGGGTGGCTCCCATCCCGAATCGCGATCGGGTGCGCCGAACCGCGCAGTGAGGCCCGCCACGACCCGGTCGACATCCGCTCCGAAGGAGATCGCTCCGAGACCGTTCGGCGCGAGGAGCAGCGGCTCGAGGCCGGGGAGTGTCGTTTGCGTCGTGGCTGGGGAGCTGGTGGTGGTTTCCGGCTGCTCGATTGTCACCGAGCACGCCGTTGCGAGCAATACGACACCCGTCACGAGGAGGCTGATTCTGCTGTGCATGGCTTCGTCCCTGGGCCGGCCGCGGCGGACGCTAGTCATGGTCGGGTACAACCCGATCGCTACCTCGCGAAACTAATGATTGAAGCGCGAAAACTAGGTATGGATCTGGCTTGACCGGAACCCGAAATGGGGCATATATTCCCTCTCGCCGCTTGAAGGGGAAACCCGGAAGGTGGTGTGCGGCTCGCAAGAGCAGCATGGTCCAGAGACCGTGTCCCCGAAAGGGACTTCGGGCCTCGGAAGAGGCGCTCGATCTCGCCCACGGGCGAAGGAAGGCCCGCTGGTCCGACTCGAAACTGGGTTTCGGCCCGGTGGCGAGAATGTCGGTTCCTGAAAAGGGGTCGACTTGGGAAACCCCGAGAGGGCAACGGTTTCGGCCGGCGCTTCCTCGGGGTTTCTCGCGTTGCAGCCACGGCGTGCAGCAGCGTGCGGCGAGGCTTCCCGGCGAACTGGGGCACGAGCCATGAGTGAATGGGGCCGGTAGCCGCTTTCCGATATCATCTGCCCATGAAATACGACCCAAGCTTGCTCAGCGACGGCGAGAGCATCGTTACCCAGTTCCGTCCCCACTACCGGATGCTGCTCATCCCGATGGGGTGGTTCGTCCTCATCCTCATTGGGCTGATTGCGCTTGCTTGGATTGGTGACATGTGGTGGTACCTCAACGACATCCTGCTGCTGATCGTGGTCGTGGCCTTCGTCCTGCTCGTGATTTGGCCGGTGATCAAATGGTGGTTCACCCTGTATGTGCTCACGACAGAGCGTCTGATTTCTCGCGAGGGCGTGATTTCGCGCAGCGGCGTCGAGATTCCGCTGGAGAACATCAACAATGTGCTCTTCCATCAGTCGGTGATCGAGCGGGTCCTCAAGTCGGGGGACCTCATGATCGAGTCTGCCGGCCAGAGCGGGCAGGTGCGGTTCGACAACGTGTGGAGACCGGACGAGTTCCAGGCGCTCCTCTATCGAACCCGAGAGGACCGTACCCGGGGACTGTCGGAGCAGGGCCAACCCGACGCCGGTGATCCCACCCAGCAGTTGGAGCGATTGGCCCGCCTCCACCAGCAGGGGTCGATCACCGACG
This sequence comes from uncultured Acidimicrobiaceae bacterium, assembly GCA_964397045.1. Classification (GTDB taxonomy): domain Bacteria; phylum Actinomycetota; class Acidimicrobiia; order Spongiisociales; family UBA5794; genus CAYNHF01. The sequence goes on from CAYNHF010000009.1 coordinate 30,531, forward strand.
AGGAGTACGAACGTTCCAAGCGGCGTCTGCTCGAAGGCCTCTGAGATCTTCGCCACCCCGGCAGCGGGGGTTCGATTGCGCCGGCGCTTAGTGGCGTGCGTGGGGGAGTCGATCGAGGTCGAGTACGTCGATGATGCCCTGCAGCTGTCGGCGCGCCGCCTTGCCGACCGGCAGTCCGGTGGCATCAACGATGCGGTTCAGTATCTCGAAAGCACCGGCGACTGTGACGGCCCGTAACGCCGCAGCAGGTCCCAGTTCCTCAGCGAGCACCGCGACCGGTCTTGGATCGGAAGTGTTCCGGACCGAGGCCTCACCGATGGCAATGAGCGCCCTGCCCCCCGGGATGCCGGGGTCGAGGTTCGGGTCCACGATGGCGGCGAGGTCGACGCTCCTTCCGGTTTCGATGGCGCTCCAACTGAGCATCCGCGCATGCGAGAGCACTCAGAAGAAACAGTCGTTCCCCAGCGACGTAGTGGCCGCCACCAGCTCGATCTGGGTGCGGTGGAGGTCGGACAGGGTGATATCGGGGTCGCCCATCTGCTCGCCGGCCATATAGAGCTGGTCGTGGAGTTGGTTGATTCGTCGCGACGTATCCGGCACGGCAGCCAGCACCGTTGGCGGGATCGGGGGGCGTCCCATCATCACCCAGGCCTTGCCCTTGTTCAATGACGGTGGCAGTGGTTCCCGGGTCGGCTCGCCGGGCAAGGCGTCTGGGAGTGGTTCGAGCTCGCTCCCAAGCAGGCGACTGATGGTGTCGATTGCCACCACGGAGGCCGTCAGTCCTGTCAACTCGATGTAGCGCTCCAGCTCGATCGCCTCGACGATGCCATCAACCCATTCGCGGGTGGTGACGGCGGGAGTGGAGGCAAGCGTCCCGGCCGCGTCGTTGGCCGCCGGAGGCAGGTCAGGGTCGATCGACTCTTCGCCGCGGCGGCTCGCTCTGGCAACCCTTGCGATGGCAACCCGCTCCTGCCCCGTCCACCAGGTGGCCGGACGGCCGACCCATTCCCACGTGTCCACCAGGAGACCCCGCAAGTTGGATGGCACGTCCACAGGGCTGTCGGAGAAGCTGAACACGGAACGAGACTAGGCCGCAGCGCGTCCGGGGGCCGACGGGATCGTAAGCGACCACCGGGCGATGGGCTTGAACACCCAGAGTAATCTCGGTCGTGAGGGGGCCGATCGGCCCTGGTAGCCGCGTTGTTCTGGCGCGAACCTGCGGCGGACTCGCCAGCGAAGCGTGACGCTCCCGATCGATTCTGGGAGGGGGTGATCGGAGCATGCGTGGAATGTTTGAGTCGGGAGCCCGCGAGGTGGCGGTGTCATCGCCTCACACCTATTTCTCGGGGGATCAACATGTGGAAGCGGTTAGCCAGTCTGTTCGCACTCGCACTCATCGTCGCGCTACTTCCAGCCGCCTCAGCGCCGGCCCAAGTGGTCGGCAACGACGTGCTCTACACCACCGACGCTGACTTCGACCTAGGAACATCAGTCAGCGTCAACCACGACTTCCCTTTCAACGACCAGCTTCAGCTTGACTCGCCTACCGAACCGTTTCCCTTCATCAACGTCGCGGCATCCGGCCGCGGGACGGTCGTGCGGGTGAACACCGATACCGGTGCGGTTGTTGGTGAGTATCGAACCGCGCCCGAAGGGAGAGGCCTGAATCCGTCCCGGACGACGGTGGATCTCTTCGGCAACGTGTGGACCGCCAACCGGGAAGAGGTTGGGGAGATCGAGGGCACGCCCGCCGGTTCCGCCGTGAAGATCGGGCTGATTGTGGGCGGCATGCGGGTAGATGAAACCGGAGTGCCGAACCCCAGCGGCGGCTACCTGGCCCCACCGTTCGGGTACAGCACGTGCATCGACCGAGACAGTGACGGGCTCATCCACACCTCGGCAGGTCTCTTCGACGCCTTCGACTGGCCGGATGTAACAGATGGTGTCGGTGGCGCAGACGGCCTGGTCGAGGATGCGGTCGACGAGTGCATTCTGATCTACCAGCGGTTGCCAGACGCCGAACAGGCGCGGCACGTATCGGTGGATGCCGACAACAACGTGTGGGTCGGCGGCTTTCCATTCGAACTCCGGCACTTCTTCAAGCTAGATGGCACCAGTGGTGCGTTCCTCGACTCCTTTGACGCCCGCGACATCGGCTGCGGCGGCTACGGCGGCCTGATCGACGGCAACGGCGTGCTCTGGTCCATCGGCTGGGGGAGCGAGGAGGGTGCACTGCTCCGGTACGACCCGGCAACTCGCGTGGGGTCGTGTGTCAACATTTACGGCGGATACGGCCTCGGGATCGACACCAACGGTTACGTGTGGGGTTCGCTCTGGGAAAACGGCATATCCAAGGTCTCACCGGGTGGCATTCTCGAGCCCGGTTTTCCGAAGTGGACGGTGCCGCCGAGTGCGGCGATTGCCTTGTCACCCCGCACGCAACGTGCAATGACGATTCCGTTGGCAGTACCCGGCAACGTCAATGCTGCGGATGTGGCAGATCCCGACTCGTCCTTTGTGGTTTCGCCGCAGGATGATTGGGTGCAGTCGCAGGGTCCGTGGACGGCGGGTGCGACGATTTCGTTGACGATCGCGGATGGCAGCGGGGTGGTGTATTCGGATTCGCAGACCGCTGATGGGTCCGGGTACTTCAACTTCAATCTGGGTGGTGTGTTTGATCTGGAGCGGGGTCATGTGGTCACCGTGTCGGATGGGGCCACCAAGATTCATACCGTGACGAACCTGTTTGTGACCGGGGTCGATCTCACCGCGGAGACGGTGTCTGGTACGGCGGATGCCGGCACCGATGTGCACGTGTGGGTCAACGGGGTTGACGGGATGGATGTGACGGCTGACTCCTCCGGTAACTGGACGGCTGAATTCAGCGCGGTTGCCGACATCACGGCGGCGTCGAGCGGTGGTGCCCAGCAGACAGACGACGACGGTGATACCACCCATCTCGGGTGGCAATTGCCTTCGTTCCAGGTGGCGCCGGATGGGGATTGGGTGCAGTCGCAGAATCAGTGGACGGCGGGTGCGACGATTTCGTTGACGATCGCGGATGGCAGTGGAGTGGTCTATACCGACACCCAGACCGCGGATTCGAACGGCCACTTCAACTTCAACTTCCAGGGGACGTTCGATCTGGAGCGGGGCCATGTGGTCACGGTGTCGGATGGGACCACCACCAAGACC
>CAYNHF010000010.1:0-1891 GCA_964397045.1 uncultured Acidimicrobiaceae bacterium
GAATGGCGTTTCGTGCTCCAACCAACCGGCCGCATACAAGCTCGGCTACAACAATGACGGTGACTGCGATCCGACGGACAACGACCCGCAGGTCGCAGGCACGCTCCTGCGTCACGGCAACTTCGAGTACTTCACGGGCAGCACCGTCTGGGATCCGACGATCTCGGATCATGACCTCCCGAACTCCTACTACCTGACATCCAAGCCGTCGTTCTTCGGCGACTTGCGCTGGCCAGCGTTCGGTTCCGACCTGTCTCCTAGAATCGGAAGTCTCCCAGCGAAGTACTGCTTCGAGCAGGAGCTGATGCCGAACTGCTTGGAAGGAGGCCTCTTCGCTGACGGTTTCGAGTCAGGAGGCCTGTCTGCATGGTCGCTCGCCGTGCCCTGAGCTGGCAAGGTTGGCGGGTGGGCTAGGGGCTCGCAACTGACCAGCTGTCGGTCTCACCCGACTCGAAGCCGTCAGCGAAGAGCGCAGGCGCCAAGACGTACTCGTAAGCACCACGGTCCGCCACGGCGAAGCCGTCGCCGTCGCCATCGAGTGGCCGATTGACACCGGTCACATCGAGAGCCGCGGCGTGAGCGTCGTCTCCCGAGTCGACTGCGGCGGATGCACGTTGCAGTGCGAAGTCGAGAGCCAATGGGTCGACCAACAGCGGGTCGAGTTGGAGCGATGCAGGGTCCCACCCTTGCGAATTGTCAGCCTGGTATTCGGCGAGGGTTCCGACGTTCCACAAAGGCCAGCCCACCACATCCTCGTGATAGGGCGACCACACGATGTTGAAGTCCGAGCTGATCGTCGATAGATCGAGGGCTGGCGGTGAGAGGTCGCGGATATTGAGCGCCGCCGCACCGTCTCTCGAGACCAGGATGTTGTTGTGGACCGCCGCGTCCTCGCCGAGCAGGGACACCTCACCGGTACCGGCTCTGCCGAGGCCGTTCTGCCAGCAGGTGTTGTTGCGAATGGTGGCGCCATCCGAGTGGTAGATGGCCATGCACCATCCCTCGTTGTCCCAGATGACGTTGCTCTCGATGAGAGCGCCACCGAGCTGCTCGCAGTAGTCCATGGTGAGACCGTGGCCTTCGGACTCGCGGGAATCGGTATCGGTATTGGCCCAGACGAAGTTGCGACGCACGACGTTGCCGTCCTTGCACAAGTAAAGGTCGATGGCACTCGTCCAGCCACCGATAGGGTTGTGATGCACTCGGCAGTCTGCGACGGTGACGCGCGCCGACCGGTGAAGCTCGATCGCCCCTCCGGTGCAGGCCGTGATTTCGAGGTCCTCGAGCACCACGTCGGAGGTGTCCTTGACCGCCACGCAGTTGCCAGGAAAACCACTCACCTCGAAGCCGGCGAGCTCTATGAAGCGCGGTACCACGCTACCGTCATAGGTCTCCAAGATCTGTACACCGTGGAAAGCGCCACCCGCGGCGCTGAGGCGTACAACTTCGTCCGGCTCGGCCTCGAAGCGAATGGGCTGGGCTGCAGTTCCACTGACCACGACCTGCAGTACCGAGTTGTCGTTGCACACGCCGCAGGTGTGGATCTCGGTGTAGTCACCCGCCCGGACATGTACCGTGTCACCCGGGAGCACTGCGCTGCCGGCGGTCCTGAGAGTGCACCACGGCGTCGTCTCGCTGACTTGAGACCGGGTCCGCCCGTCATCGCAGGCTCCGCCGAGCGAGCTGCGGTCGACCCAGAGGTCGGTGGAGCTCGCGGTGAGCGGGATCATCACGAAGAGGACCGTGAGCCAGCCGCGGCGGGCGAGAAGGTAAGTCGTTTCGTTCCTACGATCGGTAACGGTCATGGCCGCCTCTCCGATGTTCTGTGTATCCCGAGCATCTGGCAGCAGCCTAGCCTGATCGAGGTCCAGGGAAAGTGCCGGGTACTACA
>CAYNHF010000011.1:0-130357 GCA_964397045.1 uncultured Acidimicrobiaceae bacterium
TGAGTTCCTCTATGCACTGCTATTCGTGCTCGAGCGGCGTGATCTGTGGACGCTGTCGCTTGGTGTGCAGCAACTGGACAACCAGGAAGTACCGACCACGGTGCTCATGGCAGGTTCCGTGATCATCTCGATTCCAGTCATCCTCCTCTTCTTCCTCGCGGAGCGTTGGCTGCGAGAGGGGCTCACCGCCGGCGGCGTGAAGGGTTGAGCGGGCCGGAGCCCAACGGAGGTCTGGCCTGGTGATCGTTGGAGCGGTCTCGATGCGGTTCGCCGGACTCGATGGGGTCAGTCTGGAAGCGGCCAAGGTTGCAGCAGCTTTGGAGGCTGCAGGCTACGAGTCGGTGTGGTTCGCCGGTGAACTCGGCCCTGAGTTCTCACCAGGCCGCGAGGCGCCTGCCGCTCATTTTGCGGGCGACAGCAATCGGGAACTCGAAGACGCGTGTTTCGGCCGGGCCCCTTTCGGTCCCGGCGTCCGTGGTGCGATCGATGCTCGCGCCGGACTGCTGGAAGTTGCGCTGGAGCGGTTCATCGGGGACTTCTCCGTCGACGTACTGTTGGTGCACAACGCGTTGTCGATCCCGATGCAGCTGCCGCTCGGTGTCGCGTTGCGAAGAGTGATCGAGCGCACAGGGATTCATGCCATTGGACATCACCATGACTTTGGGTGGGAGCGTCCGCGCTACGCGCACTGCGCGGTGCCAGACATCATGGAAACAACCTTCCCGCCGACGCTGCCGAACCTCAGTCACGTAGTGATCAACCGGGACGCCGCCGACCAACTGCGTCTCCGCCGTGGCCTCGAAGCGGTGGTGCTTCCCAACGTGATGGACTTCGCCAACCCACCTCTGCCCGGCGACGGCTCTCGGTATCGGAGAAAAGCCGGGATCGGGGAGCAGGATGTCGTGCTGCTGCAGCCGACGCGGATCATCTCCCGCAAAGGAATCGAGCTGACGATCCGGCTCGCAGCCGCGCTCGACGATCCGAAGGTGAAGGTGGTCGTCAGCCACCCGGACGATCGCGACGAGGCGTACTGGAGCGAGCTCGTTGCGCTGGCGACGGTGCTCGATGTCGATCTTCGTTTGGCTGCGGCGGGTCGGAACGCAGCCGCGCTGGCAGATACGTACGCCGCCGCAGATCTGGTGTGTTTCCCGAGCAGGGCAGAGGGATTCGGCAATGCGCTGCTCGAGGCGTTCTATCACCGGAGACCCGTCATGGTGAACCGCTATGCGGTGTACGTCCGCGACATAGCGCCGACCGGGGTCCGTTGCATTGAGACGGATGGCGAGATCACGGGGCAGGTGGTGCGAGACGCGGAAGACTGGCTCGGCGATCGCTCGCGGGCGGAAGCCGCGGCGGAGACGAACTACACAGTGGGGGAGCAGCACTACTCGTACGACGTTGTTCGGAGCCGCCTGGGGCCCCTGCTCCCCGGTTGAGCAGCACACACCATGCGTCCTCATCCGGTGGACTCGGTATCCCGCCCCACCGGGTGACATCGAGAAGACGGCGGGCGTGTCGACCAGGATCTCCATCCGTGCCGCGGTGGCACGCCCTGGATCACGTATCGACTGCAGCACTGACTTCTGGCCCTGTCGCGGTTCGGCCGGGTCTTCCATCCTGTGGCGAGAGAAACGGGAACCCGCCGGAAGGAGGGCGTATGACGTCGATCGAGGATGCCGCCACGACATTCCTGGCCAACAAGCGGATTGCCGTGACCGGCGTGTCGCGCGATCCGAAGGGTCATGGCAGCAACGCCGTGTACGACAGGCTCAAGAGCCGCGGGTATGACGTGATTGCGGTGAATCCGAACGCAGACACGATTTCGGGGGACCCCTGCTACCCGGATCTGCAGTCGATCCCGGAAGGGGTCGATGCGGTCGTGATCGGTACCTCGCCTGAGCGAGCGATGGCGACGATGGAGGAATGCAAGGCCCTCGGGATCGGTCAGGTATGGATGCATCGCGGGTTTGGAGGGGGCAGCGTGGCTCCGGACGCGGCCGCGTATGGGAGAGCGGAGGGGATCACCGTTATCGACGGCGGATGTCCCTGCATGTTCGATCCGACTGCCGACTTCGGGCACAAGGTCATGCGGGTCATGCTCGGCATGACCAAGAACGTTCCCAAGCAGGTGTGACTCGACCGTTGCCGAGCGCGGCCGGGTCGGCGTCCTACTCCGGCGTGCGATCCTGTGCGGGCAGCGCCTCCGCATGTCGTGCGCGCGCCCTGGCGGTTCGCTCTAGGCCGTAGAATCGAGGCGCCCACGCCGAGTCCGAGTGGGCCGGCCCGACTGCGGCAACCACGTAGACGACGGGGATGGCGAGGAACGACTCGATGGCAGCCTCGATCGTCCATGGTTCGCCGGCCCGCTGCGCCATGGCACGAAACGTGTCACCTACGACGTACAAGGTTCCTTTGAGGAGCGCGACGATCACCGATGCCACCAGCAGCACTGCCACTGCGAGCCAGAAGAGCTGAACCGCGGTCATGTCCCACCGCCAGGCTCCGAATGTCGTCCGCGCTGCGACGGGCTCCGGGCTGAGCACCCCAACACCCCTCCCGTCGTCAGCGTACGGCGCCTCAGCATCGGTGCGGTAGGGGATTGCGACTGTTCCTGCAGGAGCCTGCGGCGTCAGCAGGTGACGTGGAGGATCGCGTAGGTCTCATCGTCTGTCACGGATTGGAGCAGAGCACATGCGGCTGCCGTTGGTACTGTGACCAGCTGCACGCCACGAGCCGCAGCTTCTGCTTCGACCTCGGGGAGCACGGGCAGCATCCCAGACGCTCCGGTGCCGATCACGAGCCGGGTGCCGGACCAGGGGATATCCTCGGCGGCGGTCAAGGGAGTGTGGCCGGCAGCTGCTCGTTGCGGGCGGGAAGGGCGCTTGTTGCGGGGGCGGACGAGACCGGCCTCGATGACAACGTCGTGTTCGTACCGCTTGCCGTTGACTGCGATGGATCCGAAACCGGGGTACTGCACATCCACTCCTTCAGCCTACGCGAGTTCGCGGCACCCGGCAGTACCGCACCCGTCGGCGTTAGCCTCACGAAGAACGCATGACCGAGACCGACCATCAACCGGCGCCACCCAACGGCATCGACTATTCCCGCAAGTGGCTGGTTCTCGTTGCGATCGCGATGGCGATCTTTCTGGGGACCGTGGATGGCAGCATCGTCAACGTGGCGCTGCCGACGCTCGCCGATGAGTTCGACACCAGTTTCGGAGTAGTCCAGTGGGTTGCGCTGGGCTACCTACTGACCCAGGCCACTCTCACGCTTGGTATCGGTCGGTTCGGTGACATCGTCGGGAAGAAGCCCATCTTCACCGCGGGTTTCGGAGTGTTCACACTGTTCTCGGTGTGTGCCGGTCTGGCGCCGACGATCGAGTGGCTGATCGCCTTCCGGGTGTTGCAGGCAGTCGGAGCGGCCATGATCTTCGCCCTGGCATTTGCTATCACCACCGAGGCATTCCCCGCTTCCGAAAGAGGCAAAGCACTCGGCATCAACGGGGCCATGGTCTCGCTAGGCATCATCATCGGGCCGGTACTCGGCGGCCTGATCCTCGATGTTGCCAGCTGGCGGTGGATCTTCCTCGTGAACCTCCCCATCGGGATAGCGGGGACCATCACCGCGGCCCGCTTCGTGCCCAATACGAAGCCACGGGGCGGGCAGCGGTTCGACTGGCTGGGGGCCGGTCTCTTCTTCGTGGCAATGCTGACGTTCCTTCTCGCGTTGACCTACGGCCAGGAAGTCGGCTTCAGCGACGCCGGGGTGCTGGCCGGTCTCGGTGTGGCGGTGATTGCCTTCGGGCTGTTCGTCTTCGCGGAGCGGCGGGTAGCCGAGCCGATGGTTGATCTCACGCTCTTCTCCAACCGCAACTTCACGGTGAACCTCGTGACCGGCTTCGTGACGTTCGTGGCGATTGCCGGGCTGCTGATTCTGCTGCCCTTCTACCTCGGCGACGTGCTCGGATACGACACCCGCGCAATCGGGCTGCTTCTGGCTGCGGTGCCGATCACGCTGGGGATCACGGCACCGCTCTCCGGATCATTCTCCGACCGAATCGGCACCCGGCCGGTCACCGTGGGTGGGCTCGCGGTCCTGACGCTCGGCTACGCGATTGCTGCTGCGGTGTTCGGGACGGAGACGAGTGCGGTCGCGTTCGTCGCGGTGGGCCTCGTGATTGGCGCAGGCATGGGAATCTTCCAGTCGCCGAACAACAGCGCCATCCTCGGATCGGTCCCGCCGAATCGCCTGGGGATCGCCTCCGGCATGTTGACGATCAACCGGATCACAGGTCAGATCGTCGGTATCGCGGTGCTGGGGGCCGTTTGGGCCGGGCGAACCACCGGCTACGCCGGCGGTGGGACCGCCGAGTCGGCGCCGGCATCTGCCCAAGCCAATGGCCTCTCCGACACTCTGGTGGTCACCACGGTGCTCTGCGGTCTGGCGCTGGTGCTTGCGCTGTGGACGTGGCGACGGGAGCGGAACCTCGGGTTGGCAACTGACAGACTCGGCTGAGCTCTTGGGTGGGTGTCAGGCGTGGATCTCGACCACGTCCGAGTCGACGAGGAGGTGATCGCGACCTACCTGTTGACCGTCGAAGCTCCCAGCACCCCAAACGCGGGCGAACTTGAAGTCCGCCGCGACATCCTTGTGGATCAGGGTCGCCAGATCGAACACTGTTCCCCCGGTGCGGAGTGTGAATGGATTCCCCATGTCCGGTGGTTGTCCCGGGATCTTGGTGTAGACCCTCACGACCCCGAGCGCGTCGAACAACCACGGGCCGAGTTGATCGAGGCCGGCACCGGTTTCGGCAGATACGGCCGTCGTCGGGAAGTCAACCTCGAGGAGCTCCGCGAGCACCTCGAGTTCCGCCTCCGGTTGTTCAATGAGGTCGGTCTTGTTCGCCACCAGCAGGGTGGGGAGACGGACCGAGAACAGATCTTCGGGGTCCGGCTCGTCTGCCCGTCCGTGTGGCCATCGGGCGAGAAGCTCGACTCGGCGTTCGCTCAGGATGCGTAACGCGATCTCGGCCCGTTCGACACAGCCGGGTTCGCTCAGGTCGATCACAAACAGGCAGCCGTCCGCATGCTGCAGCGTGTCGCTGATGAATGGAATCGGGTGCTCTGCCGCGATCGAGGGCACGTCGATGAGTTGGAACGCAACATTTCCGTATGGAAACATGCCGGGTTGTGGCCACTGCGTCGCGAAGGGGTAGGGCTCCGAGGCGGTGTGCGATCCGGTGAGCCGGGCGTGTAATGCCGACTTGCCTCCATTTGGTGGCCCGATTAGCGCGATCTGGCCGGCGCCTTCTGCGCGGAACGCGACCTGGGGCCCGGTCCGGCTCGCCCCTTTGGTAGGGCTCGAGATTTCGTCGGAGAGTTCCTTGATCTTGGTCTTGATGTCGCCGCGAAGATGTTCGGTGCCCTTGTGTTTGGGGATCACCCGCATCATCTCGCGCAGCAGGGTGAGTCGTTCCTGAGGCTCGCGGGCCCTGCGGTACTCGGCCTGAATCTTCTTGAACTCCGGCGTCACGTTGGTCGGCATCGTCCCATTCTCGCGAATCGTGCCGGAACCGTGAGGGGCAAACGGCCCGAGTCTTCGAAACGCCAGAGTCTTGGAGAGGAAGGTCAGCTTGTCTGCGAGGTGGCGCATGCCGGCGCGGTCAGTTGTCGGTGCCTTCGCGAATCATCCTGGCCACCCAGACGCCGGAGAAGCTCGCTACAACTGACACGATGACGAGACCGAAGAGAAACGGGATGGTCCGACGACTCGGATTCTCGAGCCGCTGCCACTCGTAGAGGCCCAACGTGTCGACGATGTGTTCATACCCGATGGCAGCGAGGATCACGATGCCGCCGCCCACGACCAGTCCGGACACGACGGCCAATGCTCTCCTCGCCTGGCTGGCCCCCGAGTCGCTCACCTCTTCACCTTCAGATGCAGGCAAGACAGGGCACCGATCCAGTGGGGGTCGTGATGTGCGGCTTTCGGGTGTTCATTGTCGGTCCGCGGGGTTCTCATACCGATAGATACCCCCGAATTCATCACTCACGACGAGCACAGCTCCTTGCTCGAAGAATGCGGCCGTCTCCAGCAACCGTTCGTAGGCCCGTTCATTGCGATACCGGATACGTTCGGGAACGATGAGTACGTCGGCGGTGAGGAATACGCTCGAATTGCGTGCATGTATCTCGGCGATCTCAGCACCTGCGATTGCAGCCTCTGTGAGGTAGAAGATCTCTGCGTCGGACTCATAGCGAAGGTAGCGAGCAAAGATCGAACTATCGGCGGTCATTACGAGGTCGCTGGGGCCGGTGTTGGCGAGGACCCACTCACCCTTGGCGATGTTGCGGTCCCGAGATGGGTCTTCGAGGATCGCCATGCCAAGCGCATTGTGTACCGCTAGTACCGCGACCAGCGCCACGAGCAAGGGCGTTCCAAAGCGGGCGGATCGCCGGGGCGCCGCGACAAGGCCGACCGTGAGGAGCATGGTCAAGGGAGGCGTCGCAAACAGCCACGCCTCGGGACCGTCACTGCCGGCAGACCGCATGACCTGGAAGAGAACCATCGTCGCCAGCCAGGCGACGAGCGCGATGATCGCCGCCGATCTTCGCCTGCGGTGGATGCCGGGGACCGCGACTGCGATCGTGATGAACACAAGGACGAGAGCGGCAAGGAAGGTCACCGCCATGACCATCAGCTGGAACGTGGCGACCCGACCTGCAACGAACACTTCGTCGTCCATCGCGCGTTCCGGGGCCGCATCCCGCACCACGTCGGTGAGTCCATCGAAAGCGAAGAGGAATCCGCTCGAGATGATCGACTGGCCGGCGCCGATGGCGCCCCGCGCCACCAGGTTGGGGGAAATCGCGAGTTCCGATGAGCTGGCGCTGGTGTAGAACTCCGAGTACGACTGGTCTCCGGAGTCTGCGATGGCATATGCGGCGTATGTTCCGAGCACCACGAGGAAGGCGAAGGCCGCCCCATACGCAGCAAGCCGCCGCCATTGTCGCTGCACGATCAGGAACACGGGAATCGCGATCACGGAGACCATCGCAGTCAATCCATGGGCCAGGAAGGCCACAGCTCCTAGTGCCCCGATGCCTGCCCAGAGGGACCACCGTCTCGGATTGCCCAATGCAACGTAGAGGAGTCCGACCGCGGCGAACAGACCAAGCGGATAGACCTCTACCTCGGTGGAGAATCGCCAGAAACCGAAGGTCACGACCAGAAGCAGCGCGCCAAGCAACGACGTCGTTCGGTTGAGGCGCAGACGCTGGTTGAGCACAAGGAACTGCAGGAGGACGACGAAGCCGGCAAGCACGGCGTTGACGACGCCGACTACGTCGAAGGCGCGCTCGCTGATCCCCAGGCCGCGGGCTACGACGAATACCGCCTTCATTACGGGAATGAAGAGGAGTTCGCGAGCGCTCATCGTTTCGCTGATGGAGGCGTCCTCGATCTGGAGCGCGAACCAGTAGGCATCATCCGAACCGGTGCGAACGGATGGGGACGTGAGGAGGAAGAAGACGATGACGGCAAGCACGCCCAGGCCCAGGAAGATCCGGAACTGGCGCTGATTGAGCTGTTCGAGCGCGGTGATTCGGATCTGGCCAACTTCCGTCTTGTGTGGCTGCTTGATGCGGGTCTCAGATCGCATAGAGGGCCATCCCAGCCACGATCGCAGCCACCGCGTACATGTGATCCCTGGTGATCTTCTCGCCGAGCACCCTGCCGGACAGAAAGAGCACGAGCACCTGCGTCAGCCCGAGTGCCATATAGACAACGCCGATTTCCAGTTGAGTGAGGGCGCCGAAGAAGCCGAGCTGAGCGACCACGAACAGGCCCATCGCAGCTGCCAGGATGACGAGTCGGCGCCCCCTCAAGAAGAACAGCCGATAGCTCACCTGGGCAAAAGCGGTGCTGGTGACGGCAACGGCAAGCAGCGCGGCACCCGTCATGACGAAACCCGCAGACTCAGCCACATCGTGCCCGCCGTGATCATCGCAGCCCCCGCCACCTGGGTAGGGCCAATGTCGTCGCCGAAAGCAAAGGCGACCAGGAGCAAGCCGGGGAAGAAGAGGCTCGATAGCGGGAACGTCGTGCTCAGCGGGAACCTGCTGTTGGCGTAGCCCCAGACCCCAAGCCTCACGAGGTTGAGGGTGAGTACCGCGCCCACCCCGGCAGCGAGCAGTCCGATGCTCCACGCAAGTCGATTGTCTGCCAGCGTTTTCAGCAACACGGCACCTAGCAGCTGGAGACTCACCGCGAGCAGCATGACGGCGATGGCGGGGAGGTTGGAGCGCAGGTTGCTCCACGACCCGGCCGGGGGCGCCCCGGCAGAGTCCGTCTCGCACATGCCCTCGCTCTCCCTGAGGTTCATGGTCTCGACCCCGAGCCCAATGCGCGCTCGAATCTCGCGAACGTCGCGGCGTCGATCCGCACGCGACGCGATGCAGCAAACGGTTCGAGCCTCACGCTCGGTTGGACATCGCCGAGTAGATCACCGGCGACACGTGCAACGAGATCGTTCGGATCGGCGCAGAACGCTTCGTAGTCGACGGTCCAGAATCGATCAGCGCCGATACGCTGCCGCTGCAGCTCTGCCAGCTCGCGGTGGAACCGGACCTGAGCGATCACCCCTTCCACCGGATCGGAGGGCTCCGTGCTCTCAGGAGCGAGGCCGTACGGCGTACCGAGATCGCCGTAGATGAAGGTTCGAGCCTGCAGGAGCGACTGGGCGAGGAAGACCGGATCGCGATCGAGGCAGATGAAGTACGACCCAGGGAGCGTTTCTGCCACCAAATGGGCGACCGCATTGAGGCTGTTGTTTTTGGCGACAACGGGCCGTCCGCTCCACGTCTCATAAGCACCGAAGAAGGACGTCATTCCGGCTCGCGCCTCAGGGGCCAGGCTGGACGGCATACGAGTGCGGTCGGTGCCCAGCCAGCGATCCCATAGTGGCAGTGCGTCGCTGGCGCCACGCCATCCAGCCGATCTCCCGTAGAGAGAGCGGTCGGAGACCATCGAGTTGTCGGGCGGCAGGCGCAGGAGGTGGCTTGCCGTGATCGGCGAGCGTGGAAAGACCGCGGTCACATTGGTGAAGTAGGAGACCGGGAGCGCCCGGATCAGGCTGCTCGCAACCAGCGTGGTGCCGCTGCGGGCCGGGCCGCACACGAAGACTTGGGGGAGGTCGGCGGGCAGGGCCGTGCGGTACCGCTTCATTTCTGCTCTCCGCAGCGCCAGATCCAGTGGCGTCGCGACGAGACCCAGGCCGGCGAACAGCAGGGTGTGGCGCCCGTCGCGGCCCGACCGAAAGACTCGTCTGGCCAGTCCGACGGCGTCCGCACCGAGGTGGGACGGCACGACGCGGTGAAACCCACCCTTGACCGCAGCCGCTACACGACCCGGCGGCTGCACGCCTGCACCGTCGGCCACAACGATTCCTCCCACAGAAGCCCCTTGAGCCATCACGGTAGCATTGCCCGACTTGATTCTCTAAGTGATATTTTGGCCACGCTGAGTGGCTGACCGGGGGTCTGCCTGGTACGATGATCCTGTGCGCGACAGGGTGGGCCGAATCGGTCAGCGTCGCGTTCGGGTACCGTGCGGCGATCCCGAGCATGGGACCCGAGGTGGGAAGGCCGACTAGGGGGGCGAGCGTGAGTTCTGCTGTGGATCGTGACGGCGTCACCGCGCGAGATGCTGATGTGTCGCAGAGCGCGACCGGTTACGACCGGTCACCCGCGACCGCGGCTCCGCAGATGGTTCGGCTCGGGGTTGTCGGACTCGGCCAGATGGGACGCCACCACGCTCGTGTTGCGTCACGCCTCGAGGGTATCGAATTGGTTGGTGGGGTTGATCCGCTTGGAGACGTCCACCGTTCTCTGGCGGGCCATGCCTGGTTCGGTGATCTCGAGGAGGCGCTGGACGAAGGCATCGATGCGGCCATCGTGGCCATCCCGTCGGAGTTCCACGAAAAGGCTGCGCTGCGCTTGGCAGAGGCAGGGGTTCACGCTTTGATCGAGAAGCCGATCGCCCCGGACTCTGCAGCCGCGATGCGGGTGCGCGACGCGTTCAAGTCCTCCGGACTCATCGCCGGTGTGGGCCACGTGGAGCGCTACAACCCCGCGCTCCAGGAAATGAAGCGACGCCTGGAGGCAGGTGCCCTGGGGAGAGTCATCGCAGTCGAGACGGAACGAGTCGGGCCCTACCCGCTACGGATCCGCGATGTCGGTGTGGTTCATGATCTGGCGACCCACGACATCGATATCGTGTTGTGGTTGTGTGGCGCCATCGACGAGATGAACGTGCAGGCCGCGAGTCGGCTGGCAGGACCACACGAGGATCTCGTCGAGGTGGTAGGCAGGCTCGAAGACGGAACCGTCCTTTCGATGTCGGTGAACTGGCTGACACCCACCAAGCGAAGGCGGGTGACCGTGCTCGGCGAGCGAGGTGCCCTGGTTGCCGACCTCCTGAGCGCCGACGTGAGCTTCTTCTCCAATGGGAGCGTCCCACTCGAGTGGGAAGAAATGGCCCGTCTCAAGGGGGTCTCCGAAGGTGACATGATCCGGTATGCGGTGCGGAAGCGGGAGCCGCTGCAAGTGGAACTGGAGAACTTCCGGGACGCGATTCTCGGCAGGCCAGACGCCGAGATCGTCACGCTCGATCACGGGGTGGCGATCATGGAGGTGGCCGACCGGATGCTCGACGCGGCATTGACCTCCCTGGGGAGCGCTCTCGGCGGCGGAGGCGCACCATGAATGTCGCGGTTGTCGGCCTCGGCAAGATCGGGCTTCCGCTCGCGGTTCAGATCGCCACCTCGGACCACACGGTGCTCGGAGCGGATATTTCGCCGGAGGTGGTGGACGCGGTTATTTCCGGCGTACCGCACTTCCCGGGTGAGGCCGACCTCGCGGAGCGGCTGGCAGAGGTGACCTCCAACGGGCGGCTGCGGGCGACCACGAACACCGCGGCAGCAGTGGCTGAGAGCGAGATCGTCATCATCGTGGTGCCGCTGGTGGTCAACGAAACCTATGAGCCCGATTTCGCGGCGATCGATGCTGCCAGTCGCGATGTCGGTCGAGGGATGGCGCCGGGCACCCTCGTGATCTACGAGACGACGATGCCGGTTGGTGCGACTCGGGGTCGGTTCGGGCCGCTGCTCGAGGCGGAATCCGGGCTAGTACCCGGCCGGGACTTCTGGCTGGCGCACTCACCTGAGCGGGTGTATTCGGGCAGGGTGTTTGCGGACCTGCGAACGTATCCGAAGCTCGTCGGCGGGGTTGATCCCGTCTCCGAGGCACGCGCCGCAGACTTCTACCGGTCCGCCTTCGAGTTCGACGAGCGCAGTGACCTACCGCGTCCCAACGGGGTGTGGACCATGGGTGGCGCCGAGGCGGCCGAATTGGCCAAGCTGGCCGAGACGACTTATCGCGACGTCAACATCGCGCTTGCCAACGAGTTTGCCATGTACGCCGAGCGGATTGGTCTAGACGTTCATGCCGTGATTGACGCCGCGAACAGCCAGCCGTTTGCTCACATCCATCGACCCGGCATTGCCGTAGGGGGACATTGCATCCCGGTCTACCCGCGGTTCTACCTGACCGGAGACCCTGAAGCACGCCTGCCGCTCGCGGGTCGCGAGATCAACGAGGCGCAGCCGGCACACGCGGTCAAGATGTTGGAGGAGGCGATGGGCGGCATCGCAGGGCGCCGCGTCGTGGTGCTGGGCGTGGCCTACCGCGGCGGCGTTAAGGAAACCGCATTCTCCGGTGCCCGTCCGCTTGTGGATCTCATCGAGGCCGCCGGCGGGGAGGCGTTGGTACATGATCCGCTCTACACGGCAGAGGAACTCGCCGCTCACGGGTTTGTGGCGTACCGCGATGGAGCGGCCTGTGATGGAGCGATTGTGCAGACGGATCATCAGGAATACCGCTCCCTGTTCCCTGGCGACCTTCCCGGTTGCCGGGTGGTGTACGACGGCAGACGGATCCTCGACGCAGCAACCTGGCGCGCTGCAGACGTGACGGTTATCGAAATCGGGGTCGGCTGATGGAGTCGTTGCGGATAGCGACGGTCCTGGGAGCGCGCCCTCAGTTCGTGAAGGCTGCCCCGCTCAGCAGACGTCTCGCGTCTGCGGCGGATATCACGGAGGTGTTGCTCCACACCGGCCAGCACTACGACCACGAGATGTCGGACCTCTTCTTCTCGCAACTGGGGCTCCCGCAACCAGCAGAACACCTTGGCGTCGGTTCCGGGAGTCACGGCGCCCAGACGGGCGAGATGCTCGAGCGGGTGGAGGCGGTGTTGCTGGCAACCTCTCCCGATGCAGTGATGGTGTACGGCGACACGAACTCGACCCTCGCCGGAGCGCTGGCGGCAGCCAAGCTCAGGATTCCGATCTTTCACGTCGAGGCGGGGCTTCGCTCGTTCAACCGGGGCATGCCGGAGGAGATCAACCGGGTCGTGACCGACCACCTTGCCGAGCTGTTGCTGTGTCCTTCGGACCTGGCCGTCGACAATCTCGCGGCCGAAGGCATCACGAACGGTGTCGCCCAGGTGGGTGATCTGATGCGAGACACGCTCGAGTGGTCGCTCGCCGCGGTCGAGGATGAAGAGGCAGTGTTAGATCGGTTTGAAGTGGTGCCCGGCGGGTATTCACTGGTGACAATTCATCGGCCCTCCAACACCGATGACCCAGCCCGGTTCGTCAGGATCATGGCGGCGCTGGAGACGTTGGGGGCGGAGCAACCCGTCCTGTTTCCTGTTCACCCGCGCACCCGCGGCGTGGTCGAGGCGGGGAGCGTTGATGGAACGGTGCGTCTGCTGCCACCGCTCGGGCACCTCGATCTCCTGGTGCTGGCCAAACACGCCGGTATTGGACTCACCGACTCCGGGGGCTTGCAGAAGGAGCTCTATTGGCTGGAGACTCCAGCCGTCACGTTGCGAAGCGAAACCGAGTGGCCGGAGACTATCGCGGCCGGCTGGAACCGGCTCGGTGGCGATTCGACCGAAGAGATTGTGGCCGCAGCTCGCGCCGCAGAAGGCGACCGACCGTCGCGGCCTGAGCTCTACGGCGATGGCCGGGCCGCAGAGCACATCGAGGAGGTGCTGCGTGACTGGCGTGCAGCCGGCGGCTGACCCCGTTGCATCACCACCGTCCCATTGGGGGATCGTCGGTGGCGGCATGCTGGGTATGGCCCTGGCGAGGAAGCTGGCCGCGGCCGGCCACTCGGTGACCGTGCTCGAAGCCGCGCCGGAGGCGGGCGGTCTCGCAGCCACGTGGGAAATTGCAGCCGTGCGCTGGGACAAGCACTACCACGTCATTCTTCCGGCGGATGAACGCCTGCTACAGCTCATCGACGACATCGGGCTGGGCTCGGAAGTGGTGTGGTCACAAACCCGCACCGGCGTGTACGCAGGGGGGCAGCTCCACTCGGTGTCCAACACAAGGGAGTTTCTGAAGTTCCCCGAGTTGTCGATGTGGGACAAGCTCCGCCTCGGCGGCACGCTGTTCTATGCGTCGCGTATCCGCAACTGGCACCGCCTAGAGGCGATTCCGGTCGAGAAGTGGCTGCGCCGATGGTCTGGCAACCACACGTTCGAGACGTTCTGGCGCCCGCTGCTGCGGTCGAAGCTCGGCGACAACTATCAATCGGCGAGTGCCGCCTTCATCTGGGCGATCATGCAGCGTCTGTACGGCGCCAGACAGTCCGGCAGCAAGGTCGAACAACTGGGCTACGTGCGCGGCGGCTATGCGTCGATCCTCGATCGGCTGACCGAGTCCTTGGCGGAAGCGGGGATCGACCTCCGGCTCGACACCCGGGTCGGCTCGGTCCGCGCTACGGAAGACGGGGGAGTCGTGGTCGTGACCGGAACCGGCGACGAACTGAACTTCGACCGGGTGGCGGTAACTCTGGCTGCGCCGCTGGCAGCCCGCGTGATCGAAGGGCTGCAGCCACCTGAGGTCGACCTGCTGGAGCGGATGGTCTATCAGGGAATCGTGTGTGTGTCTGTGGTGCTCCAGGAACCACTGGCGGACTTCTACGTCACCAATATCACCGACGGCGGTTTCCCGTTCACGGGTGTGATCGAGATGACGTCACTGGTCGACCCGGCGCAGTTCGGGGGTAGCCACCTGGTCTATCTGCCCCTGTATACGACGCAGCAGGACCCGGCGCAGGAAATGTCTGCCGCGGAGATCGAGGCCTGGTTCCTTGCGGAACTGGCGCGGATGTACCCCAGCTTCACCCAGGACTCGGTGGTTGCGGTGAAGACCTCCAAGGTGCGATACGTCCTGCCGGTATCGACGCTCGACCACTCGAAGCACGTGCCGGCGACTTGGACCTCCGTCCCCGGCGTTGCGATCGTGAGTTCGGCTCAGATCGTCAACGGCACCCTGAACGTCAACGAGACGTTGGGCGTCGTCGAGGCCGCGCTCCCCGAACTACTCACAGGTGGGCCACGGCGGCAGGCAGACCTGCCGACCGCAGAGAGGACCGAGAGGTGACACGACTATGAGAGTGCTGGTGACCGGCGTAGCCGGCTTCCTGGGTTCCAACTTGCTGGATCGATTGCTCGACGAGGGACACGAAGTCCTCGGCATCGACAACTTGGCGATGGGTCGGATCGAAAACATGGCGGGTCACCTCGACGACTCCCGCTTCCGGTTTGTGGAATCCGACATCACCCGGCCGGAGGCGTTTGAGGAGCTCGATGATCCGGTGGACTGCATCGTGCACCTCGCCGCCTTCAAGATCCCGCGTTACGGCAAGGCAATCGACACCCTCAAGATCAACTACGAGGGAGCTTCAAACGCGCTCGACCACGCCCGTCGTCTCGACGTGAAGTGTGTGCTCGCTTCGACTTCGGACGTGTACGGCCGGAACCCCAATCTGCCGTTCTCGGAGGAAACGTCCGACGCGGTTATCGGGTCTTCGAAGTCGCCCCGCTGGGCCTATGCCGTCTCGAAGCTGTTCGATGAACACCTGGGGCTGGCCTACTCGGACGCGTACGGGTTTCCGGTGACGCTCCTGCGGTTCTTCGGCTCCTATGGGCCCCGACAGCACCTGAGCTGGTGGGGAGGGCCTCCTCCCGTGTTCATCGACCTGATCCTGCGCGGCGAGCCGGTCACGATCCACGGCGACGGCAGCCAGACCCGCACCTTCACCTACGTGAGCGACACCGTAGACGGCATCTACCGAGCCACCGTCGATGAAGCTGCCAACGGCGAGATCCTCAACATCGGGGGCAACGAGGAGATGTCGATTCTCGACTTCGCCCGTCTCGTGAAGAAGGTCGTTGGCACCCCGGGTCCGCTCGAGTATGAGCTGGTGCCCTACGAGTCCTTCACCGGCAAGGCATACGAAGACGTGATGCGGCGCGTGCCGGATACGACATTCGCGGAGAAGTGCATCGGGTTCAAGGCCCAGGTCTCGCTCGAGGAGGGACTGCAGCGAACGGTGGAGTGGCAGCGCGAGCTGACGCAGTGAAGCCGCTCGCCCCGCTCTCGCTCGACCTCGACAACAAGTGGTCCTACCTCAAGACCCATGGCGACGCTTCGTGGGAGGACTTCCCCAGCTACCTCGACTACTTGGTACCAAGGGTGCTGGCCGAACTCGAGCGTCGAGACCTGACGATCACATTCTTCATCGTCGGCAAGGACGCGGCGGATCCTGCCAACTACGAAGTGTTGGCTTCGATCGCGGCGGCAGGGCATGAGATCGCCAACCACAGCTACATGCATGAGCCCTGGCTGCATCTCTACTCAGACGAAGAGGTGCGCAGCGACCTGGCGCACGCTCACGATGCGATCGCGGGCGCTACCGGGGCGGACCCCCGTGGCTTCCGTGGACCAGGCTTCTCCCTGTCCACGGGCACCGTGCACGCACTCGATGCGCTCGGGTACGCCTACGACGCGACTGCGTTTCCCAATATCCTGAATCCCATCGGTCGTGCCTACTACTTCCGTACCAGCAACCTCTCGGATCAGGAACGAGAACAACGCAAGGCCCTGTTCGGGACGATCGGTGACGCACTCAAGCCGAATCGTCCGTACGCGTGGGAGTTGGAGGACGGCACCGCCTTCATCGAGGTGCCGGTCACCACGATGCCGGGGTTGCGGGTTCCGATGCACTTCAGCTACATCCTCTACCTCGGTGGCTACTCACGACTCGCAGCCAAGTGGTACCTCGAAGTCGCGCTCCGGCTTTGCCGCCTCACCAGGGCCGCTCCTTCGCTGTTGATGCATCCGCTCGACTTCCTGGGACGAGACGACGAACCAGAACTGGCGTTCTTCCCCGGGATGGCGATCGACTACTCACGCAAGCGCGACCTCATGGAGACCGCGCTCGACACCTGGCAACGTCACTATCGCACCACAACTGTGGGGGAGTACGTCGATCAATTGCCGCGATGGTTGCCGACTCAGCCGCTCCGCTTCCAGGCGGAGTCCTCGGCCTCCTGATCCGGAGTATCTGCGGTCGGCTCGGGCGCTTCGGGCTGTCCAATCGCATCTGAGCCGGGTTCGACGGGACGGAGGACCATGCCTTCTGATTCAACCCGGCGCGGGCTCAGCCCCAATTGCTCCCGGTAGACCGAGGTGCCGAGGTGGAAGAGTTCCTCGAAGTAACGCTTGTTCTGCATGGAAATGATGCCGAGGCTGATGAGCTGGATCGCCACGAGCAGTCCAACACCGCCGACGACGAACGAATGAGGAGACGTGTCGAAGGCAACTCCCACCGCCGCTGAGAAAGTATCGACGGCGGGGTCGGTCCAGGCGTCGAACGTGTGGTACGCAGCCCACCCCAGGGTGTACAGCGCAAAACCGAGAATGACGAGCCCCGGCAGGATGAAAAACATGAAGGGTCGGAACAGGAAGCTCGTGAATGCCTGCGCGACCACGCTCCTTCGGATCCGAATGCTCGAGACTCTGGCGTTGCCGACGGCACGTTGTCCGGTCCAGTCGAGGTGGGCGGGGACTTCGACGATGTGGGCGCGGAGCAGTTGGGCTTTGTAGATGATTTCGGTGTTGACCTCGAAGTCCCACGCTTTGAGATCAAGCGAGCGGAGGAACTCCGTGTCGTAGGCACGCACCATTCCGGTCACCGTGCTGAGCCTGCCCTTGGCAGTCCATGCGAGGAGCCGGTTTGCCCACCGACTCATGAACTTCCTGGCAGCGGGAACGGCGGTCACCTTGCCGTCTTTCGCGTAGGGAGAGGCGACGACGATCTTGGCGTTGGTCTCGACAATGGTGTCGAGGAGGAGGCCGATGTGCTCCGGGCCGTAGCTCAGGTCGCTGTCGAGGGTCACCACATAGTCACCCCGGGCGTTGTTGAACGCGTAGCGCAACGCTTGACCGAGGTTGAAGTTCACCCCGTGATGCAGGGCCCTGACCCGTGGGTCGCTGCTCGCGTAGTCGTCGATGATCCGGCCGGTGGCGTCCGTGCTCCCATCGTTGACGACGATGAGTTCCCAGTCGTAGCGATCTTCGATTGTGGCGAGATAGGCGGTCACGGCCTCGATCGAAGATCCGATCATGGCTTCCTCGTTGTATGCCGGCACAACGATGGTGGCCGAATGCTTGTCCATAGTGGCTGTGTGCCTCCGCTCGCGCCGCCCACTCTACCTATTGCGTCGTCCGGTCTTTCGGCAGAGAACCTCCAGAAGACCGGGTGGTGAACCGACCTGGGTACTTATCGGTCCCTGAACCGGTTCGCTTGAAATCCGGTCGGAATTCTGGCCGGAAACATGGCCAAGAACATGACCAAGAACATGGTTAGCAGTGATACCGAGAGTGAGCTACGATGAACGCATGGTGGTCCTGCTGAGGGAGGCAGGAACTGGGAGATCAATCTGAGGATTGACGAAGGGGGTAGCAGGCATGGAGCGGGTAGTTGTCACTGGGGCCGGGGGATTCATCGGTCACCACCTGGTGACGTATCTCAAGGAGCGCGGCTATTGGGTCCGTGGTGTCGATATCAAGGAACCCGAGTTCACCGATATCGACGCAGATGACTTTCGTTTGCTCGACCTTCGGAGGTGGGAGAACTGTCTCGAGGCGACCCGCGACGTGGACCAGGTGTATGCGCTCGCCGCGGACATGGGGGGCATGGGATTCATCTCCGCGCACCACGCTGAGATCCTCCACAACAACGCGCTGATCAATCTTCATACCCTCGAGGCTGCTCGGCAGAATGAGGTGTCCCGCTACCTCTACACATCATCTGCCTGCATCTATCCGGAGGATCTGCAGACCGAAACCGACGTCACGCCACTGAAGGAGAGCGACGCCTATCCGGCGAACCCGCAGGATGCCTACGGGTGGGAGAAACTGATCAGCGAATTGGCCTGCATGTACTACACCGGCGACTACGGACTCGATACCCGTACGGTGCGCTTCCACAACATCTACGGCCCGTACGGCACCTGGGAGGGCGGCCGAGAGAAGGCCCCAGCGGCGCTCTGCCGCAAGGTTGCCATGGCAGCAGATGGCGAGTCGATCGAAATGTGGGGCGACGGAGAGCAAACCCGGTCGTTCTGCCATATCGATGATTGTGTCGAGGGCATCTATCAATTGATGCAGTCGGACTTTCAAGATCCACTCAATATGGGCCGCGACCGGATGGTGACCATCAACCAGCTCGCAGACATCATCATCGAAATCTCCGGGAAGCAAGACATCAACATCGAGCATGTCGACGGACCACAAGGCGTGCGCGGCCGCAACTCAGACAACACCAAGCTCAACGACATCCTCGGCTGGGAGCCTTCGATCGCGCTGGAAGATGGTCTTGTCGGGACCTATCGGTGGATCGAGAAACAGGTTCAGAACCTATCGGGCCAATGACCGGGGCCGGCATCCCCCGGGTCGATGTGCTCGGGGTGGGGGTCAGCGCCATCGACCTCGAGCGCGCCACCGCAGAGGTGGCGCGGTGGATCGAGAAAGGTGAACAGCACTACGTGTGCGTCACCGGAGTGCACGGCGTGATGGAGTCACAGCGAGATCCACAGTTGCTCGACATCCACAATCGATCCGGGCTCACCACGCCGGATGGGATGCCGATGGTCTGGGCCGGGCGTCGTGCCGGGCTGAGTATCCAGCGGGTATACGGACCAGACCTGATGCTGGCGATTTGTGAGCGGTCGGTGGCCGAGGGCTGGTCTCACTACTTCTACGGTGGCAATGAAGGTGTTCCCGAAACGCTATCTGAACGACTGAGTGTTCGTTTTCCGGGACTGAAGGTCGTCGGGACGTACTCACCGCCGTTTCGGCCGCTCACCAGCGAGGAATCGGAAGAGATTGCGGCCATGATCAATGCCGCCGGACCCGATCTGGTGTGGGTGGGCCTCAGTACTCCCAAGCAGGAACGATGGATGGCAGATCACTTGGATCGTCTGACGGCATCTGCCTTGCTGGGGGTGGGAGCGGCCTTTGACATGCACGCCGGCCTGCTCCCGCAGGCGCCGGCCTGGATGCAGCGCTCCGGCCTCGAGTGGTTGTACCGACTCGCCCGCGAACCGCGGCGGCTGTGGCGGCGGTATCTGCGCAACAACCCTGCATTCGTTGTCGGCATCATGCGGCGTCCACCGCGACCCATGTAGCCGCGAATTGCCCGGCTATTCCGTGTCCCCCGCGGTGTCTTCGAGCCAGCCCACAGTGACGATCAGGCCGTCGATCTCATCGGTGTTGTATCGCACCATCGGATGGCTTTCGCTCAGGGCGTTCACGGTTGGCTCGGTCCGGTGACGCCGTAGGAGGACGTCGGCCGGGATGTCCTCGAGTTTGGCGATCGTCTCGAGCAAGGTCCAGAACCGGAGGAAGGCCTCCGGTGAGGTGTCGAAACGTGCTGCCATGCGTTTGGCCGTCTGGCCGTCGAGAGCCTCGAGATCGCCCGCGACATGGGTGCGTCCGCAGGGCTGCACCCAGAGGTATCGGCCGTCATGGCTCGTAGAGCCGCGTTCGGCGTCTGTCGGGCGCGAGTTGTGAAGGGAGACGACGGCGACTTCCTCCGGGATCGTGGCGAGACGGAAGCCGTCCAGGGCGCCGGACTCACCTCTCTCACGCAATGAGCGCACCGCCGTCGATGGCGAGAACCTGGCCCGTGATGTTCATCGATCCGTCAATCAGGAGATCGCAGGCCCGTACGATCTCCGCGACTGTCGTCAGGCGCCGCGTCGGGGTTCGCCGCTCGATGGTGGCAACCTGGCGCTCGCTCAACACCTCCGTCATATCGGATTCGAAGATTCCGGGGGCGACTGCGTTGACCTGGATACCCATTGGGCCGAGTTCAGTCGCCAGGCTCCGGGTGAAGGCTTCGAGTGCGCCCTTCGCCGCCCCATAGACCACGAGGCCGGGAAACCCCCGGCTCCCGCTGATCGATGAGACGTTCAAGATGCTGCCGGCTCCTATCAAGATCATGCGCTTGGCGACGGCTCTCGTGAGTAGCACGGTCGCCACCAGGTTCACCTCGAGCACCCGCCGGATGTCGTCTTCGGCCTGATGCAGAAAGAGTGTGTCCTGGGGAGTCGCTGCGTTGTTCACGAGTACGTCCACACCGCCCAGAGTCTCGTCCGCGGCATCGGTCACGACCGCAGCCGCATCGGGGTCGGCGAGGTCTTTCGCGATCCAGTGGAAGGTCTCGGCGTGAGACTCCAGGAGAGTTTCGACCTCCGGGCTCGACACGCGGGAAAAGGCCAGGACGTGATGGCCTTGCCCGACATAGTGGCGGCAGAACTCGAGGCCGAGTCCCCGCGAACCGCCGCTTACGACGATACGACGCGTCATGGTGCCTGCTCCGCAGGGGAGGAGGCCACCGCCGACTTCTGATTCGGCCCGAGCTCCGGTCGATCGAGGAAAGTCACCCAGCGCGGTTCGTACGCGGCAGGCAGCTGAGCACGGCAGATGGTGACGATATCTCGCTCCGCTGCATCGAGATCGGGATACGAGACGCGATCGACCACAACGTCAAGCGCTACGAGATTGCCCACGAACCGGTCGGGTCTCCCATACGCGCGTGCCCAGATGACCCCGGGCTGGGCTACTACAAGGTCCTCGAGCGTCGAGCAGGTGACGGAAGAGCCTCCAACATTGATCGTCCGTTCCCCGCCCCGCCCGACGAAGCGGACGCGATCCTCTACGATGTCGACCGCATCTCCGGTGTTGATCCACTCGGCGGAATCGAGATGTCCGTACGCCGACTTCACCCACAGTGTCCCGTCATCGATCCGCAGGCGCACTTTGCCGCCGTTGAGAGGACGATCGAGCCAGTCGGTCGGAAACCCCTCACGCTTGTCATTCACCACGACTGCGGCGCCGGTTTCGGTGGACGCAAAGATGTGCGTCAGCGCAGCTTCGGGATAGAGCTCGGCGAGCGAGTCGAGCAGCGGCTGGTCCGCCCTTTCGCCGCCGAGTGAGATGCGACGGATGGGCAAAGCAGCCAGTTCTTCTTTAGGAACAGTGGCCTGGAGATATCGCCACATCGAAGGTGTTGAAGGGACAGCACTTACGCTGTTTGCCGCCAGCGCCCGATAGCCGTCGTGAATCGAAGCAGAGGCCGGGATCACCAGTACCTGGTTCGGGACCACGAGGGCCAACATGACCACCTGGTACCAGGCATAGGTTCCCGGTTCATACATACAGATCCAGCGGAGGGATTCGACCTCGACTCCCGCATAGGTGTTGATGGTGTCATAGCTGTGATGGATGATCTTCGGAGGTCCGGTGGTTCCCGAAGTGAGCAGCAGGAGCCCAGGTTCGATGGGGGCCGGCCGCTGCGGGGTGGAGGATGTTGGAGACAGGGCATGGTCGGTGTAGATGTAGTCGACGTCAGCAGTAATCCGTTGCCGGACATCTGAACCAAGACGTTCCGGACTGCTGACGAGCAACCGCAGGTTCAGCTCGGGTCCTGCAAGAACCGCCGCGAGTAACACCGCTTGATCTCGAGTCACGACGGCAACGGCTTTGCCGGCGGCTGCTTCGAGGGCGACCCTGCCCTTTTCGGCAAGAGAGCTCACGTCGATGGAGTCACCTTCCAGCACGATCTGATTGGTCGGCCGGTACCAGGTCACGGTGCAGTCGCAACCTCGAAGAAGCCGACGACGTCGTCCACGGTCTCGATACGACGCAGCAGCGCCGCGTCGAAGTTGAGATCCTGCCCGTGTTCTTCCTCGATCCGAATGGAGAGCTCGGAGAAGTCGAGACTTCGAAACCCGATATCGTCCAGCGGTGTGTCCGGCTGGTATTCGCTAGACAGGCCACGCCGTTCGAGGAGAGAGCCGAACTGGGCGAAGATGGCGTCCCGGGTCACTTCAACACCCGGCCACTCTTGTTTTCGAGCAGGCAGGCTGCGGCGTCCGACTGTCGTGCTCGGATGTGCCGGGTGTCATCAACCCCCACCTCCCTCATCCACATCACCTCGTCAACTCGGAGTACAGACTATCGACTTGGGGCGCCTTGAGTCGCTTCGACGAGAAGAGAGGAGGACGTGGATCCTCCACGAGCCGCGAAAACCGAGGCAGTTCGGACAGCAGTTCGGATTCGACCATGAACGCTTGCACTCGTTTCCTAGTGAGAAGCCACCAGCTCAGGTGCCCAAGGCCGGCCGAAAGTAGCTCCGGGTCGGACACGTGGAGCGCGGCGGCTGTGGGCACCCTCCGGCGCTTCTGGTAGCGGAGGATGCAGTAACAGGCGTTCCCGTCGACCGAGAGGACGAGGTGGTCACACTGCTCTGCCGTGCGGAGGTCTTCAAACATCTGCAGCTCGGCTCCCTCGAGTCGATCACGGATTGCGTCCTCATCGGTGATTACCTTGGTGGCGGTATCGGTTCGCAGGCGGCCCGTCGAATAGGGAGCGGTGGGAATGATCACCTTGGCCGGATCGATCTTCTTGAATCCGAAGCCCCGGAGAATCTGAGTCACTTCTGCGGTGGCGGTGAGCGCTGTGAACGTCAGGTTCGGCTGCGCGAGGATGGCGAAGAGCAACTCGACACTCTCGCCCCGGTGGTCTTCGTCGACATACCAATCCGCGGTGTTGCAGAAGCGCTCGCGTTGGCCGTCGACCACGCGCTCTGAGTAGATGCAGCCGAACGTGCCGACGATCTCGCCCTCCGAGACCAGAGCGAAGCCATAGTTCGGCTTGTCTTCGAGCCAGGGGTAGTCGTAGACGTGCGCAACGGCGGCCGCCGACTCATAGTCAGAGTTCTCTGCGATGTAGGAGCAGAAGCTGGGCAGAAGCTCCTCAGTAACGGGGACAACATCCATGTGGTCTCCTAAAACGGTGCCGCCGACCGACCGGTGAGTTGCTCGAACCGGCGTCCGTCGATGCGGAGGTTGTCGATGTTGTGACCGATGGGTTGGCTGAGGTGCCAGCCCGTTCGTTGGATTGCGGACGGCTCTTGTCCGGCATGGAGGAGGCCGGGGATTGCGTTCGCCACGGTTTCGAAGCCATCGCTCAGACAGTACCGGCGCAGCGATTCGCTGAAGTTGCGACGCATTCCGTAAGGGTACGAGAAGTCAACAACCGGAGTTCCGATGATACCTTCCAGTATCTGGCGGCTTCGGGTGATCTCCTCATGGGCCTGTGATTCGGAGATCGCTCCGAGATCGCGATGGGTATGGGCGTGGGCTCCGACCCGGTGGCCGGCGGCCGCGAGGTCCCGAATCTCCTCGGAGGACAGAGAGGTCGATGCGTCGGGATCCTTCCCAATCCGCAGGAAGTACGCGCGAATCGTTGCATCATCAGCAACATCCCGGGTTGGTTCCGTGTTGATGTAGAACGTGACCGTGAGCCGCAACTCTTCGAACAGCGCCAACGCTCGCCACCAAGACTGAAAGGAATCGTCGAAGCTCACCATCACCCGCCTGTCTTCCCCCGGCTCACACACGCCGCGGGGGCCCGTGAAGGTGTATCCCAGGTCTCGCAGGTGGGCCACGCCGGCGCGGAAGTTGTCCCAGTCGCGTTCAGGGAGCGCGTGGAAGTAGATGGCGAGCCGGTTCGGGATGCTGCCCGCCCTCATTACATGCAATCGCCGTATGGCCGACTGCACGTTTCGCTTCACTGTTACCACTTGGTCCGGCCCCCTCGGAGATTCGCAGGCAACCACCCCCACCCGGCGCGGAATCGTACCACAAGCGAACCGGTCGCTTCGCTGCCATAGGGTGACCCTGCGTGGTTGGCCTACCCGTCGCCTGGACACGGCTTGCCACGAGCAGGCTCCTCCGGAATTGTCGATCTAGCTGGGAAAACCGAGAGATATCCCTTCATCTTCGGAATCGGCGCGGTATACTCCGCCGATCAGTAGGGCTTACTGATAGTGACTCGCAGGAGTCAGAGGGAAACTGGAAGGCAAGGGACCAACCGCTTCGCGGGGCGGGGGATCGTCCGGCATCTGATGTCGTGGCGGGGGGTTGGTTAGGAAGGTCTGGCGCGTGACTGTCTCGCCAATGGGGGGACCTCTCGAAGAGGGGGCCGAGGCAAGGGCGGATACCGGTGAACTGGGTTCATCGCCGTCCCTGAAGACTGCGGCAGCGGATTCAATTCCCAGCGAAGTCTGGGAGCGTCGTCTCGATACACCGTACTGTCGCTATGTCAAACCGACGCTTGACCGCATGATCGGCCTGGCCCTCGCATTCATCACCCTTCCGATTGCCGTCGTTGCCGGTGTGTTCATTCGGTCCACGATGCGCCAGCCCGCCATCTATCGCCAGGAACGCGTTGGCAAGGATGGGGCGGTGTTTACCGTCTACAAGCTTCAGACGATGGTTCCCGATCGTCGACAGAACGTTGTCGCGTTCGAGGGAACGGAGCGCAGAGTTGCCCACAAGACACCGGACGACCCTCGCGTCACAGGAGTCGGGCGGTTCTTGCGCAAGTGGAGCATCGACGAGCTTCCTCAGTTCTGGAACGTTGTCAAGGGCGACATGAGCCTGGTAGGGCCGCGACCGGAGCTCGTGACTGTGGTGTCGGACTACCAAAACTGGCAGCACCATCGCCACTTGGTGCGGCCCGGCGTCACTGGGATCTGGCAGGTCTCGGAGCGCGGTGATACGCCCATGCACGAGGCCACCCACCTCGACCTCGTCTACCTCGAGCGGGTTTCCCTCCGAACGGACTTCTCGATCCTGCTGCGAACCATTCCTGCTGCACTCGGGATGCGGTCCGGCTACTGAAGCCCGGCACCGGCAGCGAGGTCTAGAGAGCACCCTCGTTGAGCAAATTCAACGTATAGGACTGGATCGTCCCTTCGCCGGGCACAACGATGCGAGAGAGCCTCTCGATCCAGAACGTTCGGACTTCGTCGGTGTAGGACGCACCTTTCGTCGTGATCTTCAGTCCCGCATTGCGGCAACTTGCTTCGTACCACAGTGCATCAGCGTGCGGGGGGGCCCAGGTGACTTCTTCCCAATCCAACAACACAGGGCGATCGAGGCCCGCATCTCGGAGGTTCCAAGGCGTGAAATCGCCGTGCATCGGCTCCCAATGGGAGGCCGCCGGTGTCGGCCTGGGAATCGTGTGTTGCAGAGCAGAGGCCAGGTCGGAGAGGATTGTGCCGACGGGCACCGGAGCGGCGGGTCGGTGGATACCGGTAGGCAGCGCGGACATCAGGAGATAGTGCCAGGTCCCCACCGAGCCCGTCGCAATCGGCTCAGGCGCTGCAAAGGCAAGACCCGGAGCATTGTGCAGACCGACGAGGGCAGCGTGCTCGGTTGTCAGCGCGTCGGCTGGAGCTTGACGCAGCTTCACGAAACCAATGGGTGCTCCGCCGTGCAGGAGGAGGAGTGCAATGCCGGACCGGGCCATCGGTCTTCGCAGATGAGCCGCGTAGCTGTCGAATTGACCGACCTCCCTCTCCAAAACCGAGCGCAACTCGACGGAGGCTTCCTCGTCGAACGGCAGCACGAGTTCGCGGCTGCGACCGGGAAGTGCATGAGGGCCGAAGGCGCTGACGGCCCACCACGCGGCGCGCTGTGCCAGAAGCGCACGGTTCCGGCTGGCCGTGTAGAGGCTGAGGCCGGCGAGTGCGTCGCGGCGCGAGGTCACGGGCACCTCGATGTGTCCGTTGCGAGGTGGCAGCAATTTCGCCTGAACTCTCACGAGTCCACCGCGTCGAGGATCCGGGTTGCGGTTGCGGCCGGAGGTCCCTGGGTGTCGAATGACTCGAGGTGTGGCGCCGGTATTGCGGCCCACGCGGCGAGTTCGGCTTCGATCTGGGGTTCAGAGAGTTCCTGTTTGCGAGCGCGGATCACCGCCACCGGTGCCGTGAGATTCGCCACGAGGTCTGGTGTCGGGAGTGAGGCGATGGCGAGTCTGGCCACCCATTCTGGTCCGAAGAACTTGAGGGCGTGCGGCTGGACGACGTAGCCGTAGGCCCATCGGTCTGCGACCACCAGTACCCCGCGTGCGAGCGCAGGTCGCACCTTGAAGAAGTAGCCCAGCCAGAAGCGGATGTAGTTGCGGGCAATGCGGAGCAGGCCCAGTGGCATCGACCCCCGACGTAGTCCCTTCTCTGGATTCGGAACCGATGTTGCCGGCGGAGCCGAGGGGAGGGGACGTCCGAGCGGAGGGTAGAAGTGGAAGTAGGCGCTGCCGTTGCGACTGGCACGACACACCTCGACGGCAACCGTCGTCTTGCCGACGCCATCCGGCCCGACCAGGGCGATGAACCGCCCCCGGAAGCGGGTGCGAGCAGACAAGAGCGCGAAGGATCTTCCACTGGCCACGAGTGGGACCTTAGCCAATGGCTAACCCGCGAAAGAGCCCAGAAGAGCTCAATCGCTTGGGACTTGGCCACGTCGTCGGTCAGCCGCGCGTCGCGGCCCGACGTCTGGGCGGTCCGGCCCTCGTGCGCCGGACGGCGAAGTCGGAAAGGCCTACCAGACATCCGAAGATCAGGAAGTCGGAGTTGAGCCAGCCGGCGACACCAAGACTGACAATGGTGTGCAGGACAAGTGGCACGATCAGGATTGGGTTCGCCGGAGGGCGTCGCGCGCTCATCTCGCGATAGGCCCACGAACCTACCCTCCAGAGCGCATACGCGAGAGGGATAGCGCCAAGAATCCCGACACCCACCAGTGCCTCGATGTATCCGTTGTGGACGCCGGGCACGGTCACGTTTCCGATCCGGGCCTGCGCCACGAATCTTCCCCCGACGCCGAACCCGTATCCAGTGAGGGGTTCATCCCAGAAAGCCTGGAGCGCAGACTGCCACCACTCGACTCTTCCGGTGAGGGTGATGGTCTGTTCCGGCCTGCCCCGGCTGAAGATCTGAGCGACGGTAGTCCAGTTCACCGCGATGAGCGCCGCCACAGCCGGGCCGATTACGAGAACAAAAGATCGGCGTCGGTAGAACCAGAGGAGCACCAGCAGCGAGGCAGCGAGGATCACGACTCCTTGACGCCCCGAAGCCAGGATCACGGCGGCGGCACCGATCAGTGACAGCGCCAGCCAGCCGCCGCGGACCTTCCGACTAGATGCTGGCCCGAGGAGATGAGCCACCGCGTAGGCAGCCAACAAGCCACCCGTCGCCGCGAGGCCGTTGGAGGACGAGAATGGGGCGACCATCTGTGTAGGCAGGAAGAATCCAGGGCGTCCTCCCGCGAGTTGGTAGACGCTCGGCATCAGGAAGAACCCGACCGCTGCAGTCGCAACCAGGGATCCTTCCAGGAGGATGATGAAGCGGACTCCACGGTCGAGTGAGCGGCGCGGCTGAGCGTCCATTGCCATGACCCAAACGGCCGTCAGGCCGGCAGCGAGCTGGAAGACCTTGCCGGCTGAAGCTACGAAGACGACGGCATACAGCACGGATGCTGCCCCCACCCCGACGTAGAGCGTCAGCGCAAGCATTCCCTTGTACGGCCGACGGCTCAGCTGGCCCCGTCCCTGGTAGAGCATCGGTAGTCCCATGAGAAGCGCCGCGCCCGACAGAGCAGCCCTGATCATGGCATCGGAGCCGACGGGATCCGCCAGAATCTCAGCGGTACTTCGAGCAGCAACCGATCGTGTACTCAGCAGCAGGAGAATGATCATCAGGTCGATTCTGGAGAGTCGTGATATCCATCCCGCCCGGCGCGCGAACGGGACCACGATCGCCCAGATGAGCGCAGTCCACATGAGGCTGCTCATGGATACCCCCGAATAGACGCTCCGACTCTCGCTCCCACCACTACTTAGAGTAGTCTGCTGTCGATCAGGTGGCGCGCGGTTCGGGGTCGCTCCGGTAGGGAAACGTCCGGACCACGGTCGACGGCGTCGGTCCGTGCAACGCGCGTCGCGACAGGGTGGGTTGAAGGACACGTGATGGGTGCTGTCGAACGTAGGTCGCTGGCTGGGGTTCAGCCACTGTTTGTCTGTCTTGGTGTTCCCAAGGCTGCAACGACCTGGATCCACCGCCAGCTCGAGGCGCACCCCGAGGTTGCGTCCACGTTGTCGAAGGAGATCAACTACTGGAGCACCAACTACGACCGGGGGCCAACCTGGTACCTGGAACACTTCCCAAGTGATCGCGACTATCGGGTACACGCTGAGGTATCCGTTGGGTACCTCAGGGAGCCGGTGATCGAGCGGTTGGCAACCGATGTGCCCTCCGCCTCATTCATGGTCTCTCTCCGAAACCCATACGAGCGGTCCTGGTCGAGTTACTGGCAATCGATCCGCTCCGGGGCGTTTCGGGGCGACCTCGAGGAGGCGGTAGAAACGCTACCCAAGATCATCGACGACAGTCTCTACTCACCGGGCCTGGCTGCGTTTCTAGGCCACTTCACGCTCCAGCAGCTCCATGTCGCTCTCTACGACGACCTGGCGGTTGATCCACGCCGGTTCATCAGCGAGGTTTACGCCTTTGCGGGCGTGGACGATGCGTTCGTACCGCCTGATCTCGAGCAGCGAGTCAACGAGGGACGCCAGCACAGCATGGTCGATGAGGCGCTGGCGCGGACGCAAACGCTTGTCAAGAAGATGGGCCTCACCCGGGGGCATCTCGTGAAGCTGGGCGTTTGGTCGGCGGTGGAGCGAACCTACGCCCAGCTTGCGAAGAGCCGTCCGCTTCCTGAACTGAGCGGGGACGAATGGGATCTGCTCGACCACCACCTCCGTCCCGAGGTGCGTCGCGTCGAGGGCCTTCTGGGTCGCGATCTGAGTGTCTGGTTGGTGCGACCATGAGAGGGATCGCGGGTCGCAGTCCTTGCCGAGAGGACACCAGATGATCGGCCGGCCCGACCCGGCCCCCGACTTCCTGGTCCTGGGTGGGCAGCGGTGTGGGAGCACCTGGACGCAGGAGTGCCTGATGGCACATCCAGACATCTTTGTGCCGCGAAGGCGCCGAGGCATTCAATTCGACACCGAGCAGCTTGCTCCCTATGGCGGGCAACCCGTGGCCGGCATCGTCAACTCGACACTGTTGACCGAGCCGGCCGCTGCCGAAGCGATCGCGGCAATTGGGCGTGAGATTCGGTTGGTGGCGATCCTGCGTAACCCCATCGACCGCGCCCACAGCTGGTACCTGAAACGAAGGCGAGACGGCGACGAGATCTATGCACAAGAGATCAGCTTCGAGGCCGCGCTCGACCTGGATCCCATGCTCGTCGAGGGCGGGCTCTACCACGAGGGTCTGAGCCGATACTTCGAGCACTTCGCGACGGATCAGGTGCTGGTGCTCGATTACGACCGACTGGCGCGCGACCCGGCCACATTCATCCGAGAGATCTATGCATTCGTTGGGGTGGAACCGGTATTTGAACCTCCACAGCTGGCCGGTCGATCCAACTACTCAGCACAGGTGCGCAGTGGTGCCATTCACCAGGCAATGAGAAAAGGAAAGCGGGTGCTCTGGAGGGTCAGCGGAGAGAACGGGCCACTCATGTCGAGGATCGAGTCCTCGGCCCTGGTCGGACGTCTGCGACGGCTCAATGAGCGGAGTACCGCGACGATGTCGGTGGAAACCCGGGATCGTCTTACCGGCGTGTTCGCCGCTCCGAATGCAGCTCTTGCCGACCTTCTCGGATGGGACCTCCGCCACTGGGAATGAACGCACGTCACCTCGGTGTAGCGTGAGATCAGTTGCCGGCTGCGCCGAGCAGTTCGACGTAGAGCGTGTCGATCTCGTCTCCGATTCGTACCCAATCATGGACCGCATAGGCATAGCGGCGGGCTTCCAGACCCCTTTCGCGGAGGTCGGCCCTGTCGCCCGCCGCCGCGGTGATAGCAGTCGCGATGTCGGAGACGACCTGTTCACGACTATGCATCGGGATCTTGAGACCACCGTCCTCCGGTACCAGTTCGGCGGTCGCGCCGTGATCGAGGCACAACACAGGAAGCCCGATCGCCATCGCTTCGAGAATCGCCACCGGGGGGCCGTCGCGAAGCGTTGGTAGGGCATAGAGGTGGCACCCGATCAGTAGGTCGAGAACGTCGGAGCGTGTGGGCAGGCGCCCTAGAAAATCCACCGAATCGGCGACACCGAGGCGACGAACGAGTGCCTCCATGTGAGGGAGATAGGGTCCTGTGCCGGTGACTAGAAGACGGGCCTTGGTCCCTGCCTCACATGATTCTGCCAAGCCCTCGATGAGGAGATCGAACCCCTTCCAGTGAACCAGGCGACCGCCGGTGACAATCCGCAGCTCGGCGGCATCGATGGGCGCTTCGGCAACAATGTCATCGTCTTGGTGTTCGAGGCCGATGTGGGTGACCGCGCGGGCGCGGGCGAGTTCGGTATTCCTGAGGCCGGCAAGCGACTCAGTCGTGTACGCCAGGATCATCGCCGCCCGCTTTCCGGTGAGCCTTCGGAGCGGATCCAGCGATCGGGTGGTCATGATGGTCCACCTCCGGATCGCCTCGTGTCTTCGGGCGTAGTCCGGCAAGTGCGGTTCGATCTCCTTGGGCCAGATGTGGGTCGAGCCGCCGATGGGGCCCCAGATGAACGGGATCCTGAGGGCGGCCAGGCCGGCCGGGGCCCAGTCGTTGACAAATGTGACATGGTGTGCCAAATCGAACTGCTCGCTCCGGTGCAGCTTCCTGGCGTGAGCAGCCAGCGAGATCTGCCACAAGTAGTAATAGAGCGCCAGACCGTGATACCCGAATCGTTTCTTCATCCAGAGGAAGGGTCGGGGAAGATCGAGGTAGTGGAAGTGGAGGCCGCGAACAGGCTGGCGTCGGATCTCGGCCTCGATGTCCCGCCGGTTATTCACACGGGTCAACACGTGAACCTCGTGACCATGTTGCGCGGCCTGTACCGCCCAGTTCCAGCCAACACCCGGTTCTGACC
Organism: uncultured Acidimicrobiaceae bacterium; assembly: GCA_964397045.1. GTDB lineage: Bacteria > Actinomycetota > Acidimicrobiia > Spongiisociales > UBA5794 > CAYNHF01. The sequence continues at coordinate 31,263 of CAYNHF010000011.1, forward strand.
CGCGGTGTGGCTCACACGCGTAGGCCCCCATTACAACCTTGATTGCACCCTCCTGACCACCGAGTCCAAGGTTACTAGCCGTGACCCCGGCGTGCATCGTCCCAATCGACCGGGATGCGACGTCTCACCCTTTGCTGCATGGAGGCAACCACCCGCTCGCCGGCACCGTCGACGCCCTCAGACGTGTGGAGTTCCAGGTCAGCCTGTGGCCGGCCCACGGAGGGGCCCCAGCTGACAATCAGGCCTGCCCGCCAGCGAATCGAGCCGACCCGGCGAGGCCACGTCCAAGCGCTCAGACCGTGCGGTCTGGGTCCTGTGCCGCTCCGTGGCAAGTAAGCGCCGAATCGATCGGCGAGGGCAATAGCAAGGTCACGATCGCCGGGTCCGGAAACGTTTGCCCAGAGTCCCACCGGCCGACGGATTCGATCCAGCCAGCGGGCAGCCTCACCCCTACGGCGGAACACGACCCATTGTCGGGACTGCTCGGCGCGAGGGAGACCGCGCAGCAAATCGGCGACCCTGGAGGCGATATCGGGCCTGAAGATGGTCCTTGCTGCTGCTTCGAGCTTGGACGTGTCAGGTGAAGGTGGGTTGTCAAGAAGCTGACGAAGGGAGGAAATGTCGCCTTTTCGATCCCGTTTGCGAACGAGATAGAGATACTCGTGGGTCGGGTCGAGCTTCGCCCAACGGTGGCCGGGAATGCGTGAGTCGAGCAGCACGGCAGATCGGACACCATCCTGGCCATCACCTGCGGGATCGTGCAGGAAATCGAGCTGCACACCGTCGCTGCCCTCCGAGGAAGCGAGCATCACGGTACCGGTTCCTCCCACGTCGTAGGGCCACCAGATGATCGGGCTCAGACCAACGCTCGCGAATTCGTTCGCCGCCGCAGCGATCGCGTAGATCGGCGGGTCACCAACCACGATGTCAACGTCGGATCGTGCGCGGCCGTTGGCGACCTCGTCCTCTCGGTGCAGGACGGCAAACTCGATGCCTGCGTGAGATAACGCGTCCACCGCTGCGATAGCCAATGCAGGATTCGTTGTTGCCGTAGGCCCCGCCCCTTCGATCGTGGGGAGGTTAGTGGAACCCCCGACGACGGCTCCGGCAGACCTGAGCCGGACCGACGCGAGTTGTGGCTGCAATGAGTCAGCTTCACAGCTCGGGAGTCGGCGATTCTTGCTCCGCGCCTTCTCGGTCGTCTGCGGGTTCGAGTGGGTGATCGTAGATCTTCCCAACCTCGCGCTTGAGATAGGAGACTCTGACGATGCCCGCCGCCCCGAGAGACAGCGCGAGGGCGAACGCCTGGGTGACGCCTGCCGTGGCCGCCACCGCCAGCCTGGTGAGGTTCGCACGTACTTCAGCGTTGACGATCTTGCGCTCCCGGCCGACGGCGCCGAGCTGGGCTTGCTCCGGTTTCACGGCGGCGTTGATGGCGTTGGCCACGATGGTCACGGCGGCGAGGCCGGTGACGACGTAGGCATTCGGAACGAGCATCTCGAGCAAGTTCCATGGCCACGCAAACCCGGCAAAGGCCAGCATGCCAAGGGCCGCGAAAAGGATGGCGGTGTCGAAGTAGCGGCTGAGGGAGCGCGCCCTGCCCCGGAGGTGCCGCTGAGCCGCCTCCATGACTCTGGGGTTCACAACCGCGGCCAGGCCGAGCGAGAACACCAGGACCGGTTGCGACACGATTCTGGCAGCCTCGGCTTGCCCGAGCGCCACCTCGCCGGCCAGGGTCGCGATCAGAACGGCAACGAGCACAGCAGCGCCGGTCGGGATGATGGCGGACATGAGGAACCATTTGCCGGACTGCACGAGATGACCCAACGCGTAGTCGCCCACCAATGGCATGCCTCTGTGTAGGCCGGCAATTGCTAGACCCGTTGCCAGCGAACAAGCGTTGGCGATGGCGAGCGAACCGAACGGGATCCAGGCAGGGTTCACATCTGCCGCGAGCATGATGCCCGCAGTCGAGAAAACCACCACAGCCTGGACAGACGAGACGGCCGCGGCTCGCCATGACACACCAGCAAGATGGAAGACCCTGCGCACCTGGTCCTGGAGGGGAGAAAGGAACGCTGCCGCAGGTGTTGTGATGGACAGCGCCACCAGGGCCTCGGAGCCGAGGTTCCCGCCGACGATCAGTGCAGCGAGCACACTGAGTCCCGCTGCTCCCGCGGCGATCGGAGCACCGCGGGGAAGCGAGCGGCTCAAGACCTGGATTCGATCGATTCGGGAGTTGCTCAAAGCTTCGATTCGCGACGGCCGAAACACCAGCTGCTCGGAGATCACCACCACGAGTGCGAAGAAGCGGAAGTACACCGCATAGGCTCCGAGTGCCGCCAGGGGGAGATAACGGGCCGCGATCAGGCCCGCCCCGAAGGTCGCCAGCGACGCGAGTCCGACATCAACCAAGCCGGCGGGGATTGCCTTTCGCCAGCTCACGAATCAGGCTCCCAAAGGGAAGGTACGGGTGGCGACGGAGAGTGGTTGCACGACATCGGGGGTCAATGTTAGGGGTGCGGCGAATGGCGCAGACTGGATTGAGGAGTCCTTGGCACGACTGGGCTTGTGTCCCCTGCGGCGCTCGGACCGACCGTGTAGCATGGCACTGCTTGGGGTGATTTCACAGGCGGAAGGCACCCCAGAATCAACGGAATGATTTGGTGGGGGACGCAATGGCACCGACGAAGGTTCTTTTCGTCGTGAGCGCTGGGAGGTCGGGAAGCACGCTTCTCGGGAGTCTGTTGGGCCAGATGCCCGGCGTGTTCAACGGCGGCGAGATGCGGATGATCTGGCATCGGAGCTTGCTCGAGAATCGGGCATGCGGCTGCGGCTTGCCGTTCGATGCGTGTGAGACGTGGCAGGGCATTCTGGAGGAGGGATTCGGCGGGGTCTCGACCGATGCTGCCCGCCACTACTACAGCGCTTCCCGGCAATTCACACGGATGCGGTACTTCCCCATGATGGCTCTTCCGCCGAGCCGTCGACGAACCATCGAGAACTCTCGAGAGTATCTAGAGGTGCTGCAGAGGTTGTACCAGGCCACTGCTTCCTACACCGGGGCTTCGCTCATCGTCGACACCACCAAGGTGCCACCCTACGGCAGAGCGTTGCAAGAGATGGATGGACTCGATGTGTATGTGGTCCACCTCGTGCGGGATTCCCGCGCCGTGGCCCACTCGTGGTCTCGACGCAAACTGCACCCAGACAGCGGGCTACCAATGGGAGCCAAGGGTCTCGGCGCGGGTCAGCCGGTCACGGCAGGCTTCATGTGGGCAATGTGGAACGTGGCGGCAGAGGTCGTGATGGACACACAATCGAGTTATATGCGCCTCGGCTACGAGCAGCTGATTCGTGACCCGATGGGTACCTTCGACACAATCGGTCGTTTCGTTGGAGAGGGAGCCATAGGTGGTGACGGCCTCGAGATCGATGGTGACACCGTTCAGATGCGGCCCACCCATACGGTGTTCGGCAACCCGAGTCGCTTCGACGTCGGCACGGTGCAGCTCAGGGTCGACGATGCCTGGATGCGGAAGCTGTCGAGCCCTGCCCGGTTGAGCGTCACCCTGGCCACCGCACCGTTGCTCTATCGGTATCGCGATTCGATCTAGTCCAAAGGGGGAGTTGGGATAACCGCGAGGTACGGTCGCCGCCCATTCGGTTCTTTCGAGTGGGCGACGACCATCTCTCGGCTACCGGCTATCAGTCGCTCGGATGGATCTGCTTCCACTGGGCGTAGGTGATTGTCTCCTTCCACCGGAAGAACTTTCCAGAGGAGCTGCCCAGGGTGTAGGAGTTGCCCGCGAAGCGGTTGTTCCAGGACGAGGTGTATGCGTTCTTCGCGTTCGAGAGGTCGGCGATACCTGTGGTGCCGACGTTCATGGCAATCACGTTGTTGTGGACGTTGAGGTTCTTGAGATAGAACTTCTCGCCCGTGAGATTGTCAGTAGCGCGACCCGGCTTCAGGTCGTTCCACTTGGCCATGATTCCATTGCGGTTGCCGGTCACCGTGTTGCCGTAGACGTTGGCGTCCTTGGTCGCCAGCACGAGAATGCCGGATCCCGCTGCTGCCTTGCCGTCGGTCTTATGACCGTTGCCCTTGACGGTGTTGTTGCGGATGGTCGGCGAGAAACCGAGTTCGTGGAAGATCCCGACTCTCTCGTTGTTCGTCACCTTGTTCTTCTCGATGAGCGCGCCCTGGTTCGATCCGTCGACCCAGATCCCGTGACCGTAGTTGTCGTGGACATGGTTGCTGCGGATAACGAGCCGTTCGGTCCGGAGAAACTTGGTGCCACCCGAGTCGCCGAGATCTTGGCTCTTGTCGGTACGGTTGTAGGCGATCTCGTTGCCGACCACCGTGAGGTTGACTCCGTTTCCATTCATGCCGTACTTGCGGTTGTGGTGGACGTAGTTGTTCTTGTACGTGCCACCCTTCTTCACCTTGATACCGGTGAGGCAGTACGACACCTCGGTGTCCTCGATTGTCCAGTTGAGCCCGGCACCCTGGGCTCCCCAGTCGATGCACTTGTCCGTGTAGTTCCGAATCGTCAGATTCCGGATCGTGATGTTGTTCGCGTTCGCGCGCCCGACACCATCTGCGGTCCTGCCTTCGCCGTCGAGGATGGCGCCGTTTTGCCCGATGATCGTCTGGCCAGACTTCGGCATCAGCGTCACCCGCTTGTACACGCCGCTGTGCATGAGGAACGTCGTTCCTTGAGGATGCGCAGCCAGGATCCCGCTGACATTGTCGCCGGGGTATATGTCGACGCGATCCCCGCTTGGCGGAGGCGGCTGCTTGGGAGGCGCGGTTGTCGTCGTGGTGGGTGGTTTGGTAGTGGTGGTGGGTGGTTTCGTGGTGGCGGTGGTGGGTGGTTTGGTAGTAGTCGTGGTTACCTGGGTGGTAGGCGTCAATGGATACGGGGTAGTCGTCGGCGTTACACCGGGCTGCGTCGTTGACGGAGCCGCGACCGCAGGCGCGATGGTGGTCGTTGTTGTGGGTTCGGGGCCCCTGCGTTTGTCCTTGCCGTAGGCATAGGCGTTGCCGTTCGACCGTTCCGTCGCTCGTTGTTGACCGGCGGTTTTCTTTACGGCGTAGACGTCGTCGACACCATCAGTTTGTTCCAGGGTGGTCACAGTCTTGGCGGCGCGGGGCTCATCGCCCCCGCCGTCGAGGGCAAGGCTGATGCCTCCCAGGATGAGTGTGGATATGACCAAAGCTGCCACGGGCAGCGCGATAAGGCGGCGCACCATTAAAGAACTCCTTCAGTTCCCCTTCTCGCCCTCTCCCTCGGTTGGCTGGGGGAGGGTCTTGAGGGTTTTTCGACGCCGTTCTGCAAGTCGGTGCTCACGCCGCAGGCGTGCTGCAAGCATTCGCCGCGTCCGGGCCCCCTAGCCGAACGTCCCCTTGGCGTCGAGAGATCACTGTACAACCGTCCGGGGACTACTGACAACAATCCGTAGTGACTAGTCCCTTGAAGTTGTGAGGAGATGACGAGTCTTCACTCAGTTCGTCGAGGACGCGGACGTACACCAACGCTCGACGAAACGGCGGAGGTGCGGATTGGCGGCGTCGAAGAGCTGTTCGTAGCGACGTCGATTGTCTTCACCCCATGCGCCGAAAAGATCGCGAGCCGCGATCGCCGTTTCCAGCGCCCGCTCGAGGGCAGGGCCCGGTTCCGGTGGGTAGCAGATGCCGCCCGGGGGAACGCCGAGGATTTCGGCGTGCGCCCTCCAATCAGTGGCAACGATGGGCAGCCCCCACATCATTGCCTCGATCAGCACGAGTGGCTGCGACTCGGGAGCGGTCGACGGAAACACGAACAGGTCGGCGCTGCCGAAGGCCCGCCACTTCCCTTCACCGATCACGACCCCTGCGACATCGACGACATCACCCAAGTCGAGTGCTCGAATCAGTTCGGCGAGCGCGTTCGCAGAATACGGAGGCAGGGGTTCTCCGATGAGCGTCAACGAAATCTCGTGGCCGCGGTCGCGTAACCCAGCCACGGCTCTCAACAAGGTCGGGGTGCCCTTGGGTACACCCAGGTGGCCGACCGCCAGAAGGCGGATCTTCTCGGAGACGGGACGGTTGACGAAGCTGAGGCTGTAGGTGTCCGGCAAGGTATTTGGCACTACGTGGATATTGCGGATGCCGACACTCTCCGCGTCTGCTCTGCTGTATTCGGTGAGCACGATCGCTCCGGTGCATCTTCCATAGACGAGCGGAGCGAGCCTTGCCAGCGCGCCGGGGAGTTCGGGAAGGGCCTCGGCCATGCCACCCGCGTGAATGTGAAGCATCACCTGTCGCGACGCGGCGAAGCAGAACGGCAGAAGTGCCATATCTCGCACCAGTGGCGCAACATGCGGCCCACCGAAGGGGAAAAGCATGCAGTCGATTCGTCCCGAGAGGCGAATTCGGATCAGGCGGAGGATGACCGCGATCAGCTCCCAGACCTTGCCGAGGCCTATTCGACGATGCGCTTGCCAATCCCGGGTGAAGTGGAAGGCGAGATGGAGGATCTCCAGGTCGGAATCAGCGCGAAGCGAGTCCAAGGCCTGGGCGACCATGACGTTCTGACCGCCCCATGGCGGTGGCACCTGGCCGGCGACCACCACCCGCGTCACTCGTCCGCTCAACAGCGTGCCTCCTGCGACCGCGCCTCGTCTTGGGGTCGGTCGCCCGACCGAGTGGCCGTCGTCATGTGATCCCTGGCTTGTTCCACCCTTGTGCTCCGGGCATGGTACTTAGCCCGGGGTCCACCCTGGTCGGTCGGCCGTGCTGCGATACAACGGTAACGTGATGCCGATGGGACAAGTGGTGGGCAAGCGTTATCTCGTGACGGGCGGTTCCGGCTTCATCGGCGAGCACCTGATGCAGCTTCTCCGGGCCGCTCCGGACACCGAGGTTGTCAATCTCGACTCGAAACCGCCGACGCGAAGTACGGGTGCCGACTGGCTGCGAGGGGACGTGCTCGACCCCACGGGCCTGCAGGCTGCGGTCCGCGACATCGACCCAACGCATATCGTGCACCTGGCCGCCCGCGTGGACGTCACGGGCGAAAGCTTGGACGACTACCGGGTGAACACCGTCGGATGTACGAACCTTCTCGAAGCCCTTCGGACCGCCCCATCGATCGAGCGTACGGTTCTTGTGTCGACGCAGTTCGTGTGCCGACCCGGTTACCAGCCGCAGCACGACCGCGATTACGCACCCCACACCCTGTACGGCGAGAGCAAGGCCCTGTCGGAAGAATCCTTGCGCGAAGCAGGCCTCGATTCGGAGTGGACGATCGTCCGTCCAACCACCGTGTGGGGACCGGGGGACTTGTTCTACCGAGAACAGTTCTACCGCGTTCTCGATCGGGGCCTCTACATGCACCCCGGTAGGAAACCCTGTTTGCGCTCGTACGGCTATGTCGGGAACGTGGTCAGCCAGATCCATCGACTCGCAGAATCTTCCAGCGAAATCGCCGATCGAGGGACGTTCTACGTCGGGGACGATCTGGTGGATGTGATCGACTTCGTCGACGAGTTCTCTCGACAATTGAAGGGCAAGCCCGCTCGGGTTGTCCCCGCGGGATTCGTGCGGGGGTTGGCGTTCGTGGGCGACGGCCTGGGCAGGGTGGGTGTGACGTTCCCGATTACGTCCGGAAGGTACCGCAGCATGATCGAAGACTATCCGGTGCCCATCCGCCGGACGATGGATCAGCTCGGTCCCGATCCCTATTCGCTCGAAGACGGGGTTACGGCGACCATCGACGACCTGCGAGCCCGCGGCTTCCTCGCGAGCACCTGACGGACGGTCGCCGAGCCGCGCCCAGCCGGGCTCAGCTTCGACTGACCGAGTCCGCGGCCTTTGTCTCACCTTCCGTGGGCCCGGCACCCAGAATGTCGGCCAAAGACCCGCCGTGGGTCGGCAGATCGCGCCGCAACGGCGCCGCGTTGTAGATGTATCCTGCTACGGGAGTGCCGATCATCTCTAGCCGCTCCGAGACCTCCTCAGCGAGAGCGATACTGCTCCGGTGAGGGACGACTACCACTGCTTGCGTCGACGCCTGGAGCAGGGTCGTCGTGTACGCCACCTGGAGGAGTGGCGGCGTGTCGATGAGTACCAGGTCGTACTTGGCCCGAATCTCGCGCAGAAGGCGTTGCGCCGCGGGAGACGCGAAGAAGTCCGGAGCCGTCACGCGCATGACGCCTCTGGCCAGAACGTGAAGGCCCGGTGCGTCCGGGACGTCGTAGACGGCCTTGTGAAGTGGTTGCTCGCCGGCCACGACTTCGGTGATCCCAAGGTGCAGTCGGGCCGGCGGAATGAAGAGATCCGCGAGATCCTGACTCCCGAAGTCGGCGTCGATCATGAGGACTCTTCCGCCCTTCTGCGCTGCAGCCAGACCAGTGTTCGCGATGGTGGTGGTCTTGCCATCTCCGGGGACGGCTGAAACGAACGTGATGCTTCGACCGGCAGGGTCATCTCCTGCCTGCCAGAGGCGGGCGTCAATCCCGGCAACGACGAACCGGAACGCCTCAGCTGCCGCAGAATCCGGCCGGCTCGCGACTACCAGCTGTGAATCGATGCCTTCGCTGAGGTAGTGCGGCACCGAGCCAAGCAACGGAGCCCTGTACACAGCTTCTGGTTCGGCACGGTCTGTGAACTTCCTGCGCTGGTGGGCAAGCATGTAGGCAACTGCTCCACCCACGACGAGTCCAATCACCAGTGCAACCGCAAGCGTGCGAGGGAGATTGGAGGGAGCCAGATCCGCATCGGTCGCGTGCGAGACGAGAAGCACTCCGGCACCGGCGAGTTCGGCGTCAACACCCAATTCGTCGCGTCGAGCTGCGAGGGTGAAGAGGCGGTCTGTAGCGTCATCACGCTCCGTGAAGACTGCAGCGAGCGTGGGGTCCTGGGCGTCGATGCTGAGAACCTGTGACATCGACGCGAGCTGGAATTCGATGGCAGCGCGATCCTCGGGCGATGCCAGTCTGCCCAGCTGCTGAAGCCGAACGAGTTCCCGGAGCGCATCCTGGTATTGGGTCTCGAGTTGTTCGCGTGCCGGGTCATCAAGGCGGTGCTCGTCGATCCTGCTCTGTATCTCCGCGAGTTCGGCAGTGATCGTCAGCATCGATTGATCGAGCTGGTTCATTGCCGCCGAGAAGTTGCGGACGGCTTCCTCCCTCCTCACCTCCTGGTATGCGGCAATCACTGCGTTGGCAGTGGCTACCGCAGTTCTGGCGCTTTCCGACACCACCGTCACGGTGATCAGGTCCGACGAGGAGGATGAACCCACGGACAAATCGTCTGAGATCGTCTCACCGCTGATGATCACCACGGGATCGCCGGCTGCGAGGAGGGCGCTGGCCCGCTCGGCGACGAGATTCGACCGCAGGATTTGCACCTGGTTCTCGAGATAGCGTTCGGGACGCTGGCTGGTGCCGGCCTCGAATAGGCTGGATGACCTGGGGTCTTCGACGGCGATCGACGCCGTCGCCACGAAGAGGTCTGTTTCGCGCGACGCAAGCAGCAGGCCGACAAGTATCGCGGCCAGCACAAGGATGGCGACCAGCACGCGGTGCTGCCACATCGCGCCGAGGACGGTGCGATCCGCCCCTGGTTGGTCGCCCGTAGTTACGTCATCTGGTCCCAGCATGCCCCACTACCTCATGTGATCCCTTGGGCGACGAGGCTAGCCGAAGGTCGGAGCCAACGCACGCGGTTTCTACCCCGTTCGCGAGCGCCGACTCAGCTGGGTGTCCCGTGCCACCACGGACGTGCTCGCGATTGGTCTCCTCCCCTTGCCGGCAATACGCTCGCGACGGCACGCAACTCACGGAGTTGGGATCTGCAATACTCTCCGTAGCAAATTGACCCGTTTGCGCTACACTAAGTGCTTAGGGTGGCGTGGGGACGCAGAGGGAACAGGGCGATGCGTATTGCGGTAGTGGGCTCGGGGTATGTCGGGACGGTGGTCGCCGCCTGCCTTTCGCGGATCGGTCACCGCGTGCGAGCGATCGAGGTCGACCCCAAACGCGTCGCATCATTGCGGGTCGCGCAAGTGCCTTTCTACGAACCGGGGCTCGAAGCGCTGCTGCAGGGCGAACTCGACAGTGATCGTTTGGAGTTCGTGACCGATTTCGAGTCAGGCCTAGCCGGTGCTGACATCATCTTCCTCTGTGTTGGCACGCCGGCGGGAGCGAATGGTGACCCCGACATGCAGCACGTGGAGGCCGCGGCGCGTGAGATCGGACGCCACGCAGCGCGCGGGGCGGTCCTGGTGACAAAGAGCACCGTTCCGATCGGAAGCGGTGGGTGGCTGACGGGCTTGATGGCAGAGTTCCGTCCTGATGTTGGCAACGGAGGAATCTCCGTCGTCTCGAACCCAGAGTTTCTGCGCGAGGGATCCGCAATCGAAGACTTCCTCTTCCCTGCCCGCGTGGTGCTCGGCGGAGCGGACCCTAGTGCCATCGACAAGGTAGCTACAGCGTACGCTCCGATCCTGGAGCAAACCCATGGGATGGGAAGATCCGACCTGAGGCCGGAACTCGTGGTCACCGACATCCGGACGGCGGAAACCGTCAAGTACGCAGCCAACGCGTTCCTCGCAACGAAGATCAGCTTCATGAACGAAGTGGCCCACCTTGCCGATGCGGTCGGAGCAGACATCGTTGATGTCGCCAGGGCGGTGGGACTCGACCCACGGATCGGTTCCCAATTCCTGGGTGCCGGAGTGGGGTGGGGAGGATCGTGTTTCGGCAAGGACCTGTCTGCCCTGGCGGGGACGGCGCGGCGCTATGGAATCGAGCCTGCAATCCTCGAGGCGGTGCGTGCCGTCAATGCGGGCCAGATCGATGTGGTGGTGCAGAAACTACAGACGCACCTCGGCGGTCTGGATGGGGTGAAGATCGGACTCTTCGGTCTTGCCTTCAAGCCGGGCACAGACGACCTGCGCGACGCTCCTTCATTGAAGATCGCCGAGCGGCTTCTGGCGCACGGGGCAAGCGTGACGGCCTACGACCCGGTGGTGCATGAGCTCGTCGGCAGCCCGGACATCGCAGTCGCGATTGATGCCTACGAGGCGGCGACCGGAGCACACGCAGTCGTGCTCGTCACCGAATGGCCCGAACTGCTGGATCTGGACCTGGAGCGTATTGCGGGGGTCATGGCCGGAGGGTTGCTGCTCGACGGGCGCAATGCGCTGCCGTCTGCCGGCGTGCGTGCCGCAGGGCTCACCTATGTCGGCATCGGCCGCGGCAGCGCTTGAGGCCACGCCACACCTGCCGGACGTGAGGTCGGTACGGGCAGGGCGTTCATCCGCGAATCAGGAGGAGCCGGTGGCAGCGCTACGGAACCAGTCAATGGTTCGGGTGAGACCTTCCGTCAAGTCGACCTGTGGCTGCCACCCGAGCAACTCACGGGCTGCAGTGGTGTCCGGACACCTTCGTGCCGGATCGTCGACCGGCCGGGGCTGGAATTCGATGCGATTCGGGACGCCCACCACGGCCTGAATCGTCTCTGCCAGCTCGAGCATCGTGATCTCGTGCGAGTTCCCGATGTTGATCGGCCCGGGGACGTCGCTCATGATAAGGCGAAACAGGCCTTCGACGGTGTCCGAGACGTAGCACAGCGATCTGGTCTGCTGCCCGTCGCCGTGCACCGGGAGCGCTTTGCCCTCCAATGCGGCTCCGATGAACTCAGGAATGGCTCTCCCGTCGTCCATACGCATCCGGGTGCCGTACGTATTGAATATCCGGGCGATGCCGATGTTGGTGTCGCGGGCCCTGTGGTATGCCATGGTCAGGGCCTCGGCATAACGTTTCGCCTCGTCGTAGACCGATCGCGGACCGATCGGATTCACGTTTCCCCAATAGGCTTCGGTCTGCGGGTGTTCCTCGGGGTCGCCGTAGACCTCGCTGGTAGAGGCAAGTAAGAACCTTGCTCCCTTGTCCTGCGCCAGGTCGAGGGCTCGTTCGGTTCCAACGGACCCTACCCGCAAGGTTGCGATCGGGAGGCGCAGATAGTCGGGTGGCGATGCAGGGGAAGCCAGGTGCGCCACGAACTCGACAGAACCTTCGATTTCGATTGGCTCGGTGATGTCGTGCTGCACGAAGCGGAATGCTGCGACGCCATCGAGGTGGGCCAGATTGACGGCGCGACCGGTGACGAGATTGTCGACGGCGATCACCCGGCATCCCTCGGTCAGTAACCGATCGCACAAGTGCGAACCGACGAAACCGGCCGCGCCGAGCACGACCGCGGTCTGTCCCACCAATTGAGCCATGAGAAACCCCACCTTGCCAGGGTGCCGCGGCCGGCACCGTTGCCTGCGGACGCGGCTGCCCGTTTCGTCCGTACCACCACGTCCCGCGGGCAGGTTACACCAGGCCATTGCCGCGAAGGCGTTCGGTTACTCGCACGAATCCTGCCCTTGGTCCCTACGCCGGGGGCGGTCAGCCACTCACAATGAGGCGTGGTCGTCCCCGCCTCAGAAGCTGAACCGGCTCCGGCCTGGCATGCGCTCGATCCGGAGGGCGTCGTTGCGGCCTTCGACACCGACCTCGAAGGCGGTCTCACCTCCGAGGAAGCCGGAGTCCGGCTCGAATCGGTGGGTCCCAACGTGGTGAGCTCGGCGCCCCGATGGGTCCGCACCCGGCGCTTGCTCAATCAGTTCAACGACGTGCTGATTTGGCTCCTCATAGTGGCAGCCGTGGTCAGCGGCCTGCTGCTCGATGCCTGGGTGGATGCCGCAGCCATCGGGGCAATCGTGGTGTTGAACGCCGTACTCGGGTATGTGCAAGAAGCGCGGGCCGATAGCGCGTTGCGAGAGCTGGAGGAAATGTCGGCGCCGTGGGCAACGGTCATCAGGTCGGAGCTCGTTACCGAGGTACTGGCAAGAGATCTCGTACCTGGAGACCTCGTGGTGGTCGAGTCCGGGGACCAGATCCCGGCGGATGGGCGAGTGGTGGCCGCGGCGCGACTGCAGGTGTCCGAGAGCTCGCTCACCGGCGAGTCGTTGCCGGTGGAGAAGATGGTCGCGGCAGTCGGAGCGGAACACGGCGTGGTGGCGCGGCCTTCGATGGTGTTCGCCGGTACCGCGGTGACGGCAGGAAGGGGGCGGTCGATCGTTACGGCAACCGGCGTCAATACCGAACTGGGCAAGATCGCAGCTCTGGTGGCCACCAAATCGCCGCCGACGCCGCTTCAGGTCGAACTGGCCCGCGTCGGTCGCCGACTCGCGGTGGTCGCGGTGGTCGCGGCGATTCTCATTTTCGGGGCAGGGTTGGCACGATCGTATCCCGTCGAGACGATGTTCCTTACGGCGGTAGCGCTGGCGGTGGCCGCGATCCCGGAGGGTCTTCCTGCGGTTAATACCGTGACTCTGTCCGGCGGGGTCCAGCGAATGGCGCGCAAGAACGCGATTGTCAGGCGTCTGCCCGCGGTAGAGGCGCTCGGTGCGGTCAATGTGATCTGTACCGACAAGACCGGGACTCTCACGAGGAACAACCTGAGTGTCCATGAAGTGCTGGTGGCAGGCGGTGTTCGTGTGCCATCAGAACTCGGGGATTCGCAATCTCCGGCTGCTCTGCTGGGAGGGGTTGCCGCGCTGTGCAACGATGCTGAGCCCACGGAGGAGGGGTTCTCGGGGGATGCGACCGATGTTGCTTTGTTGCGTTGGCTCGAGGGCGCACAGGTGAACTTCGCGGAGCTGCGCCATGCTGCGCCACGGATCGACGAGGTCGGGTTCGATAGCAGACGCAAACGGATGACGACCCTCCACGAACGTGATGGCCGCTTCTGGCTGGCGTGCAAGGGAGCGCCCGAGGTGGTGGTGGCTGGCGCAGACCGGATCGTCGGCGCGGACGGGCGGGCGGTGTCGATGAATACCGATCGGCGACTGGAGGTGCTGGAGCAGGCGGAAGCGCTGGCTGCCGGGGGATTACGAACGCTGGCCTTCGCCGGTTGTTGGATGGACACGATGCCCGCTGACCTCGCCGATCACGAATCCGGGCTCGACTTCATCGGGATAGTCGGACTCTCCGATGAAGTGCGTCCCGAGGTCAGAGACGCCGTGCGCCAGGCGCGGCAGGCGGGTGTCGACACGGTGATGGTGACCGGAGACCACGTGGTCACCGCGGACGCGGTGGCGACTGAGGTCGGACTACGAAAAGGTCTGGTGATGCCCGGTCGCGAACTGCGGGCCATCCCCGAGGCCGATCTCGATGTACAGATTCGCGAGTACAAAGCGTTTGCCAGGGTCGATCCGCTGGACAAAGTCAAGATCGTGCGGTCGCACCAGCGTGACGGGTCGCTGGTGGCGATGACGGGCGACGGCGTCAACGACGCCCCGGCGTTGCGTGTCGCGGACATCGGGATCGCGATGGGAAGCGGAACCGACGTCGCACGCGAGGCTTCGGCGTTGGTGCTCGCGGACGACAACTACGCAACGATCGTGGCCGCGATCGAAGAGGGCAGGCGGATCTTCGGGAATCTGCGCAACGTTGTTCACTACCTCCTGTCTGCCAACACCGCAGAGGTGCTGTTCATGGTCGCCGGTTTCCTGGCGTTCGGATTCCTCGGGGAACCTCTGCTCGCGGTGCAGCTGCTGTGGATCAACCTGCTCTCAGACGCGCTGCCTGCGCTCGCGCTGGGAATGGACGAACCGACCCACGACGTGATGCAGGATCAGCCGGGAGAGGGGAGAGATATCCTCAGCAGGCAGAATCTCCTGCTGCTACTCGGGCAAGGCATCATTCTCGCCGTAGCAACGGGGGCGACCTTGTATGCGGGCTACGTCGTGTTAGACCTGGAGTACGAGGCAGCTCGCACTATGGCGTTCTCCACGCTGGTATTAGCCCAGCTCGTCCATGCCATCAACGTTAGGTCGGCGAACGCCAAGCTTTCCTGGCCGCGGCCGTTCCTCACCTGGAGCATTCTCTTTTCGGCGCTGCTCCAGGTCGCTGTGATCTACCTGCCGATGGGGCAGCGGGTGTTCGATATCATGCCGCTCGGGCCGGCGGAGTGGCTGTGGGTACTGGGGATCTCGACGGCTGCCTTCGCAGGGAGCCGCGCGCTCTACGTCATCTTCTGGAAGCGGAAGGAGAGGGTCACTCTGGCTTGAAGCCGTTCACCTGTCGTCCGCCGCCCGTTCCGCCAACACCAACCCGCCGAGCGCACCTGAGCGCGTGCCGAGGCGGGGACGGACCACGAAGTCGGCGGCGCGGTGTTCCGGCAGATCCGGGTAGCCGCCGAGCGACTGCAGCAAGCTCGCCCGAAGTCGGGGCATGAGGCCCGGCAGCTCTGAAACACCACCTCCGATGATGATGCGGTCGGGCGCGACCGTGTAGATGAGACTACGGAGCCCGTCTGCGACGTATGCAGCAACGAGTTCGGCAGCTTGCGCCCGCTCCAGCTCGTTCAATTCGGTGGCGGGCTTGCCGAATCGTGCGGCAAGAGCGGACCCGGCTGCCATACCCTCGAGGCAGTCTCCGTGGTAGGGGCAGGAGCCGCTGAAGGAGTCGTCCGGCACCCGACCGACGGCGACATGCCCCGCCTCGGGATGCACCAGACCATGCACGACCCTGCCCGAGACGACGATGCCCACCCCGACGCCTGTGCCGATGGTCATGTAGGCGTAGCTGTCTGCGTTGTGGGCCGCTCCCCACCGCCCCTCAGCGAGGGCGGCTCCGTTGACGTCGGTATCGAAGCCCACGGGAATTCCCAATTCAGTTCCTACATACCCGGCGATGTCCGTTCCGGACCAGCCCGGTTTCGGCGTCCTCGTGATGTGGCCGTATTCCGGATGATTGCGGCGAAGTTCGACGGGCCCGAACGAGGCGATTCCGACGGCTGCCGGGAGCGCGGCAAGGAGCCGCGCCTGGTCGCGGAAGAAGGCGACCGCAGCCGCCAGGGTGGTGGTCGGGTCGGTGGTGGGGAAGGTAGCGGAGGCCGCAATGTCGTCCGGGCCGCGTCCGATCAGGCATACGAATTTGGTGCCACCCGCTTCGATCGCTCCGTATCGAGGATCACTCATTGGTGCCCACTGTACGCCGGTGGGTCGGGAGGGCGGGCGGGGCGGCCGGCACAACCACAAGAGTTGTCGGGTCCACCGGTCGGGGGCATTCGGGGCTTAGCATCCCGCCGATGCGGGAAGACGTGACCCAACGAGGAGCCATCCGGACCGGGCTCGCTTGTCTGGCTATGGCGGTCATCCTGGTGGGTGTTGCGTCAATGCCGGCGACCGCAGCGACCGACGCAGCCGGCTCGGTATCGGAGACGGAATCGGCGGGAGAAGCCGACGCCATCACCTTGCTGGTGACCGGGGAGATGCTCATTCATCCCAGGGTCTCGCGCAAAGCCGCTGAATACGGGAGAGCCGCAGGGAAGGACTACGACTTCTCGCCCATGTTCGACGCAGTCCGTCCGCTCGTCGCGGCGGCTGACCTTGCACTATGCCACCTCGAGGTGCAGCTCGGGGTACCGGACGTCGAGATTGCGCCGTTTCCCCGGCTCGCTGCACCCGCGGAGTTCGCAGACGCGCTCGCCGGAGCCGGCTTCGATGGCTGCTCCACCGCCTCGAACCATGCCAACGACCAAGGTGATGCCGGGGTGTGGTCGACGATTGCTGCCCTGGACTCGGCCGGGGTGGCTCACACCGGAACTGCTACGAGCCCACAACAGGCGGGCGGAGTGTTGTACGAGGTGAGGGGCGTGACCGTGGGTCAGTTGTCGTACACGTACGCGATCCAGGCCAGGCGGCGAGCCCATCCCTGGTCGATCAACAAGATCGACCCTGCTCAGATCCTCTCAGACGCCGTGGCACTCAAGGCCAGGGGGGCGGAATTCGTAGCCGTGTCGCTTCACTGGGGTCAGGAGTTTCGCCACCAACCGACGCGGAGCCAGCGCGCCATCGCGGAGGAACTGACGGCGTCAGACGCGATCGACCTCATCGTGGGCCATCATGCTCATGTCCTGCAGCCCGTCGAGTACATCAACGGCAAACCGGTGCTGTTCGGCCTCGGCAACTTCCTCTCCAACCAGGCCCCAGACTGCTGCGGCGTCGACTCCGGAGACGGGGCCGCAGTGTTGCTGCGGTTGGAGCGGGTGGACGCCGCCTGGCGGGTGCCCGCCATCGACTTCGTGCCTACCTGGGTGCATCGCAGGGCGGGCGGCTACGTGGTGAGACCAACCGCCGCGTACCGGGAAGGTGAGCGTGCCTGGCGGTATCTTCGAGCTTCGCTCGCACGAACCAGGGAAGAGCTGACCTTCGACGGTGAGCCGAAAAGCGGGTTGACGGTCGCCGATGGCATTGCCTGGCTGCGCGGCGCCTCAGATGAGTGGATCCAATCGATTCCAGCGCCCGACTGAGGGCGAGGCCGCGACCAACCACTGCCGCGCGGCCGGTTCAATCGGCAGCTTCCGGCCCGGAAGACCCGGCTTCGTTACCGACGGCTGCGGTCACCGCGTCCACCACCGCTTCACGCTCCGCGGCAAGCTTGTCACCGACCCGGGTCAGCCTGCGATTGCCGCGCCAACTCCGCCATGCCCGCCACAACAACACGATGCGTTCCGAGAGCAGTATTGCCGCCGCCAGGTAGAGCGGGATCAACACGATCGCGATGATGGTCACGAAGAGGCCGGCGTCTCGCGACGCGAGCTGCCAGGCTTCGATCCCCCACGCGAGGGGGAACAGCACCAGCGCCGCCATGGGTTTCATGGTCGCCTTCACCGCTGGTGACACCCTGAGGAGTCCAATCGCCCACACGACGAGCAGCGGGATGAAGTTGATCACAACGCCGACGACCGCAAACGGAAGCAGCACCAACCCCAGGGCGAGGTTCCACAGGGCGTACCAGAGGAACCCGAAGAACGTCGTGTGGTCGTAGGCCTCCGCATCGTTGAGGCCAACCGCGTCTAGATCCTGATCGTAGGTGGTGATGGCCTCGGTCACTGAGCCCTTCACATCGGCGGGGGCACGACCGAGCGCCCCGGCAAGCCGGTCCCGCGCCGATGCCGGCACCTCGTCCCCGGGATTGGACTGCCGGGAGCGCAGGGTGACCTCGGCGGCGCTGGTCATGGTCTTGGCCTCGTCCCAATCCGCGAAGTCCGGCGCGACGCGACGGAGCCGGTCCTCAATCTCATCGGTCAGCGCCTGCACCAGAGTGCGATTCTCCGGAGATTCGTCTTCGCCGGCACCGTCGTACTGATCGAGACCGGCATCGAGATCCAGCGGAGCGCCGATGTTGATGAACACGCGGCTTCGCAGCGCTGCCTTGTCCTCGTAGTGGATGCCGGCAGGAACGATCCGAATCCCGGTGACGCCGCTGGCACGAGCACCCAATGCGATGCGGGCCGCCCCGGTCTTGATGTGGGCGATCGATGGGTCGTCGACGGTGACGCCTTCGGGGAAGATCAGCAGGAGCGAGTCCTCCTCGAGCGCGGTGTAACAAGAGGCAAACATCTGGTCGTTGCTGGTCAGCCCTTTGTGCTCTTCTGGTTTGTGCACCGGGATTGCCCTTAGCCACCGCATCACCGACCCGGCGATCGGGATCTTCCAGATCTTGTCGCGAGCCACGATCCGCGGCGTGCGCGGCACGACGCTGACCAGCAAAAAGGGGTCGGCGAATCCTCCGAAGTGGTTCGACACCGCGAGCACGGGCCCGCCACCCGGGGTGTCTGCTGAGGCGTGCACCTCGACGGAGCGATATAGGCCACGTACTGCAAGCGACGCAAACCGCTGGATGCGGCGCTCCTTCTTGGTGGCGACGGGTACGGTCTGCTCAGCCACGGGACGTATGGGCGTACAAGTCCTCGATCTCCTGATCAAACGCGGCCAGGACCGCCCGACGCTTCACCTTGAGACTGGGGGTGAGGAAACCCGACTCTGGGGTCCATTCGTCCGCACCGAGCACAAAGCCGCGAACTCGCTCGTAGCCTTTGATGGGGTCGGAGTACCGCTGGAGTTCCGCTTTGTAGAGCTTCTGTACGTCTTCGTTCTTCAGCAGGTTCGAGAAATCAGAAGTATCGATTCCCTGCTCCTCGGCCCAACTGGTGATCGCAAGCCGGTCGGGAACGATGATGGCGATGTTGTACGGCCGCTGTTCCCCGTACACCATGATGCTCTCGACGTAGCCCGATAGCGAGAGCTGCTCCTCGATGGGGGTGGGAACGACGTACTTGCCGTTCTCCAGCTTGTAGTGCTCCTTGATGCGACCACGAATGAAGAGGAACCCGTCCTCGTCCACCGCCCCGAGATCGCCGGTCCGAAAACCCCCGTCATCCGTGAAGACGGCGGCATCCTGATCCGGGAGGTTGTAGTACCCCTGCATGACATTGGGACCATGGACGATGATCTCGCCGATGCCTTCCTCACCGCTGGCTGCGGTGTCCAAGTCCACCCGAACGAGAGGGATGGGTCTTCCGACCGAGCCAACTCGCCGCGCTTTCTGGTTGTTGGCTGTGACGATGGGAGAGGTCTCAGTGAGGCCATACCCTTCGTACACGATGATGCCCAGCGCCGAGATGAAATCGGCAACTTCTGTAGAAATCGCTGCACCACCTGAGAAGGCAAACTTCAGCCTGCCGCCGAAGGCATCACGTACCTTTGCGAAAACGAGGCCGTCGTAGATGGAGTGCTGCATCTCGATCCAACGCGTCGTCGAGCCGGTCTTGCGGCGCTCCATACGTTTGCGCTCGCTCGCCATGGCCTTTTCGAACACCGCTTTCTGAGCGCCGCCTGCCGCGCCCATCCGCTTGATGAGACCGTCGTAGATCCGGTTGAACACGGTGGGCACCGCGACCAGGAGCGTCGGTTGGATTTCGGGGAGATCTCCCACCAGGCGTTTTGCATTCGTCAATCCGGTCGAGCAGCCCATCGACACCAGCACGTGCAATTCGACGGTCTGGCCGAACGAGTGGGCCCAGGGGAGGAACGATGCAGAACGATCCTCCTCCTCGAGTGGGAACACTTCGTGGATGGCATTGACGTTGCTGATGAAGTTGCCGTGGGACAGCAGAACTCCCTTCGGAGATCCGGTCGTTCCAGAGGTGTAGACGAAGCCGGCGATGTCGTTCGCAGCGGGGAAGACGGGGTCTACGGGCTCCGCTCTTCCTCGCTCGAGCAGTTCTCCGAAGGTGATGCCATCACCCCCGGCCACATGACCCATGACGATCACCTGCTCCAGACCATCCAAATCGGCTGCGAAGTCGTCGATTTTGGTGCGGATGTCGTCGTTGGCGACGATCAGAATCTTGGCCCCGCTGTCCCGCAGGATGTAATGCCACTCTTCGGGATGCTGGGCCTCGTACATCGGTACGTAGGCAGCAGCCAGCGAGTATGTCGCGTATGCACCGACTGCCCACTCCACGCGATTGTCCGAAATCACCGCCACCCGGTCGCCGCGCTCGACACCGAGCGAGGCCAACCCAGCTCGGGCCGCGGCCACGTCTCGACCGAACTCGGCATACGTGAGCCAGCTCCAGGTACCTTCTTCCTTGGTGCCGAAGAGCGTGTTGTCTGAGAATCGCTCGACGCTGTCGGCGAGCATTTCGACGAGGTTGGTGTGGGGTGTGTTCATGGGCATCTCCAGGGGCGATCGATGGGGCCAGTGTATCCGCAGTCGGAACCCCTCGCCCAAACCTTCTGACCAGGGGTTTCGCCGGGATCCCGACTGCCGCTGAGGGTGCCTCGCCGATACGACTACTGGTGCCGCCCTGAGGGCGGTCGCTAGGGTCGAGCTGTCCAGCCGGCTCGGAGAGGAATCACCTGATGTGCTGCATGTTGACCTCGCTGTTCTTCCTCGGTCCTCGCGTTGCCATCCTGGTGTGGTGGTTGATCGACTCGGCGCGGTGGGAGGCGGCATTCGACAACTTCTGGCTCGCCTTCATCGGGTTCTTACTGGCACCGTGGACCACGTTGATGTACGTGATTGTGTTCCGCGGCGGTGTCACCGGCTTCGACTGGGTCTGGATGGCCCTGGCCCTCATCATCGACATCAGCTCGTATACCGGCGGGGCGTACGGCAACCGGGAGCGTTGGGGCTACGCCGGCGCCTAAGCACCGTTGCCTCATTTGCTTCACCCGGCTGGAGTCGCAACCCGACTCATCGACCCGGAATCGAGCGCGCCAGCCCCGCCGCGCTTCCGACCACGTAGGATGGCCGGGATGGGGACCATCATTGCGCTGGCGAACCAGAAAGGTGGCGTCGCCAAGACGACGACTGTGCAGTCACTGGCCGACGCCTACGCGGAAATGGGTCGCCGCGCGCTGGTAGTGGACCTGGACCCCCAAGCCTGCCTCACGTTCGCAATGGGGATCGATCCGGACCAGCTCGAGCTGTCTTTGCACGACCTGTTCATGGGCACCGCCAAGCTGGACGAGCTGCTCATTGAGCTGGACTCAGCCACCCTGGCTCCGGCAACCATCGACC
Source organism: uncultured Acidimicrobiaceae bacterium (assembly GCA_964397045.1). Classification (GTDB taxonomy): domain Bacteria; phylum Actinomycetota; class Acidimicrobiia; order Spongiisociales; family UBA5794; genus CAYNHF01. The sequence continues at coordinate 52,683 of CAYNHF010000011.1, forward strand.
TTGCAGGTGCCGAGGCGCATCTGCTCACCAAAACGGGTCGCGAGTTCGTGCTTGCCAGAGCGCTCCGGCCGGTGGCAGAGGACTACGACTGTGTACTCGTCGACTGCGGGCCTTCGCTGGGGATCCTCACGATCAACGGCCTCACCGCCGCCGACTACGTTGCGATTCCGTTCCAGGCCGAGACCCTGAGTAACCGCGGGGTCGGCCAGTTGCTCGAAACCGTTGAAGACGTCCGCATGTTCACGAATCAGGATCTACGGGTGCTCGGCGCTATCGCCACGGTCCATGATGGCCGAACCCGCTTGGCTCGCGAGGTACTAGCCGCTCTCCCCGAAACCTACGGCATTGAGGTACTCGAACCCCCAATTCCCAAATCGGTTCGAGTGGCCGAGGCGCCTGCCCGAGGCGTTTCGGTGCTCGAACATGCGGGTCGATCGAAGAGCGCGGAGGCGTATCGCGCCCTCGCGCACACGATCGACGAGAAGCTGTGACTGCATCCGATCACCCCGGGAAGCGGTCGCTGTTCTCAGCGGGCAGAGAAGGGGAAGACTGGCCCGCCCAGCCGGGAGAAGACCCTCTGATGGGGGGCACCGCGCCGACGGGCAAGGAAGCGCTGTATTCGGTCGGGCCGCATCGCCCGGGGTCTGTGGTGTTTGCCTGCTCCCGGTGCGACCTCAGGAGGCGGATGTCGACGGTGGAGGCCGGAATCCGGGTTCTGACGATCTCGGCTTGGGTTCCAGGAAGGCGGTACAGCAGGTGGTTGCTGTGTCCGGATTGTCGCCGGCGCACTTGGTGCCGCATCGACTGGCTGGGTTGAGTTGCCAGACTGGTATTCACGCCGCGATTCCCGTCCAGTTAGATTCTCTTCGGACGAGTTGTGACGACAACGGTGAGGCGGCACGACGAGACGGTGCTCGGCAAACGGCGCGCGGAGGCGACATGAAGATTGGTGTGGTTCACGAGGTCAAGCTGGACGAGAACCGGGTCGCGCTGACCCCCTCGGCCGTGCACACCCTGGTCGATGACGGACACGACGTGCTGGTCGAGTCCGGCGCCGGCCTCGGCTCACGGATCACAGACGATGACTTCGCGACCGAAGGGGCCACGATCGTTGCCGATGCAGAGAGCGTGTGGGGTGATGTCGACCTCATGGTGAAGGTCAAGGAACCCCAGCAACAGGAATTCGGTTTTCTCAGTGAGAACCTCACGCTCTTCACCTACCTGCATCTGGCCGCCTACCCGGCGGTGGCAGCCGCCCTGTGCGATGCCGGTTGCACCGCGGTGGCGTACGAGACCGTCCAGCTGCCAGATGGATCGCTTCCGTTGCTCGCCCCGATGTCGGAGGTAGCCGGAAGAATGGCCGTACAGGTCGGCGCGCACCTGCTCGAGCGGGCGCAGGGTGGACGCGGGGTGTTGATGGGTGGAGTACCCGGCGTGGATCCGGCCAAAGTGGTGGTGATCGGCGCCGGTATGGCCGGCTCGAATGCGGTTCAGGTGGCCGTCGGGATGGGTGCCGACGTCGACGTGTTCGACGTGAATCCCGGTCCGCTGCGGCGCCTGGATGCCATCTATCGCGGTGCGCTCACCACGAAGGTCTCCCACCGACTCGACGTCAGGAACGCAGCTGAGGAGGCAGACCTTGTCATCGGCGCTGTGCTGTTGCCCGGAGCGAAGGCCCCCCGTGTGTTGACGGCGGAGGACCTGACCGGGATGCACAACGGCGCCGTCCTGGTGGACATCTCGATCGATCAGGGCGGCTGCTTCGAGACCTCCCGAGAAACGAAGCATTCCGACCCAACCTACGTTGTCGATGGTGTCGTCCACTACGCGGTCGGCAACATCCCGGGCGCCGTGCCTCGTACCTCCACCTATGCCCTCACGAACGTCACGCTCCCGTACGTGCGGATGCTGGCGGATCACCCGCTCGAAGTGGCGCTGCAAGCCTGCCCTGAACTCGAAGGCGGGGTAAATACCCGGTCCGGTGAGGTGGTGCATTCGGTGGTGGCAGCGGCGCTGGCAGGCGCGGAGTGAAGTGGTCTTCTGCTCCACTTCCAGAATCGCCTGGACGCACTGCGGTGCGTAGAATGCTGCCCTGAAACCCGTCGAGAAAGGCAGTTATGAACTTCTGGCAAGTACTCATGACGATGATCTGGTTCTTCTTCTTCGTTATGTGGGTATGGATCGTCATCATGGTGTTCGTGGACAACTTCCGTCGCAATGACCACTCCGGCTGGGCAAAAGCGGGCTGGACGGTGCTCATTCTCTTCCTGCCGTTACTGGGTGTGCTCATCTACCTGATCGCACGGCCCAAGATGACGGAGCAGGACCAGGAGTTGATGGCACAAGCGGACGCCGCTCAGCGTGCCGCTTCCGGCGACAGCTCAGCGGACGACCTGCAGAAGCTGGCCGACCTGCACGACTCGGGGAAGCTGACGGACGAGGAGTACGCGGAGGCGAAGGCCAAGATCATCTCCTAGACACCTCGCTGCGCGCTTCGACGCGTGACGAGCGGCTGCGCCCGTCTCTTCGGAGGCGGGCGCTTCTCATTGTCACGCGACGCCATGAGGTTGCGGCGTCGAGGCGCGAGTCAAGCGCAGCGTCTCGCCATCAGATCTGGGACGGATCGGGTTCGGGCGTCAGATTGATCAGAGCGCGGAGGAGATGTCCGAGACGTTGCTCATCGTCTGATCGCCCACGATCGTGATGGCTGCGATCGCCAACACCGCGATCAGCATTACCAGGATTCCGTATTCCGCGAGGTTGGCACCTCGTTCGTCCTTGAATTGCCCTCGAACGGTCTGGCCCCATACCGCGAATCGCAGCACCATTTCGCCTCCCTACCTGGATTTGACCGTCCGAGCCCTACCTCTGACGACCACAGATTGTGTCCTTCGCCACGGTAACGGCTACGTTAAGTGGTTCCTACGGGTCGATCGAATCATTTCTTGCCTCGCGCACCAGGCGCCTATTGACTGCCATCCGTGGTTGCACGTACACTTTGCGTGCGCTGGGGGCGGGCTTTCCCCGGCCGGTAGGAAGGCACATGCTCAAGAAGGGTGCGTGTGCTTTGAATGTGTCAACGGCTGAGATCCGGGGACGAAGCTTCGACAAGGTCCGCAAGGGATACGATCCGGTGGTGGTCGACGCGTTCCTCGCAGAGGTCGCAGACGCGATCGACGCGAGTGTTTCCACACCTGATTCCGGCGAGTCGGACACTGCCTCAGACGGGCCACGAGATCAATTGCTGGCAGACGCCAAGAACGAGATCGGCCGCATCCGTCGCATGGCGGAGGCGAGTGCGGAGCGCACGATTCGTGATGCCACCGATGAAGCCCAGCGCACGATGATCGACGCCAGGCGTGACGCACTCGCGCTGATGGAACACTCGCGGGCCGAGGCGGACGCAGTAGTAACTGAGGCCAGGCTGGAGCAGGGCGCTCTGGAGGAACGGATCATCGAATTGCGGCAGGTGGTGAGGCGAACCGAACACCTGCTGAAAGCCATGGCCTCTGGTGCGCTCGGCGACGTCGCCAAAGCCGGCTCCACACTGGCAACGGTTGAATTCGAGACGAGTGATGCACTGCGGGTCGAGTTGGATCAGGGTGGAGACCTGCGAGTCGACGCATCCGTTCCGCCTTCTGAAGACGGAGCGGATGGTGACACCTCACTTCCCGATTCGGTCGACCGCCTGCTGGACCAATTGCGCGATATCAGCTGAGGAACGACCGCGGGTCGTCAATGAGACTCCACAGCCCGGTCGGTAGCCAGGTGGCGATGCAGTAGCTTCCAGGTGTCCGGGCGCGCCAGTTCATCATTGAGCGATCGGAGTGTGCGCAGAAAAACCGGAACCAGCGCATCAACTGCCATCGGATTAGGCCGGGCTGCTTCCAGGACCCGTTCGTCTGGGCGCAACACCAGCACATCGGTATGAGGCCAGGTCTCCTGGATCAGTGCCAGCTCGCCGTCCAACGCGAGACGGCCGACACGGTCGAAGGCGTCTTCGTAGAAGCGGGCATGGGGCCGCGACTCCGAGGCCGCAAGCGGGGCGAGCACGATGATCAGGTCGAGCGGCTCCGGGTGTGCCAGCAGGAGGTCGGCGGATGTGCCGCTGGCGACACCGCCGTCGACGTACCATCTTCCGTCAATCGGCACCGGCTCGAACACGACCGGTACGGCGGTTGACGCTGCCACCGCGAGCTTCAGTGGCACATCCGGGGCGGCGTCGGTACCGAATGGCGTCCGTCTCCTCTTTTCGAGGTCGTACGCGAGGATGACGAGGGGTCGGGCGGGCCAACCTTCCGCGGCGTCGCCGAGCATGTCCTCGACCCAGTCCGCCATTCCCTCGGTCGTGAAGCGAGCCGGGCTTCCCAGACCGAGTGTGAGGTCGGGCCGGCGCAGACCGGGCATCACGCCACGCCGCAGCCAACGTCCGACGCCGCGGGGACGACATTTGCGATACACATAGTGCCGCCAGTGGGCAGTCAGCTCATCGGGATCGTCTACGTCGCCGACGAATGCTTCCATGTCGAGCCGATCGGATCGAACCAACGCCCCAACGAAGGCTCCTGAGGATGTGCCGATGATGACGTCCGCGTCGTTTGGATTCCAGCCGGTGGCAGCCTCGATGGCGAGGAGTGCCCCGAAGTGAAATGCCGCGCCCGTAATCCCTCCACCACCGAGTACCAGACCTACGCCGCTCACGGGCCCACCTTACGACGACGCTTCCCGAACCGGAGCATTGCAGGTGTGCCGCGTGTGGCGGAGAGGATCCTGCCCCGACCCTAGGGTGAGCGTCATGGATGGTATGCGATCGGCCGTGCCGACTGACCGGGGAGCCATCGAAGCGTTCATTTCCGGGGCCGGGACCCGCGACGATCCTCCTGTACTGACGGAGTACAAAATGCGGGCCATGACCGGCGAGGTTCCGGGCCGGAGCTTCGTCGGGTTCGCAGGAGAGGATCTGGTTGGGTACGTCCAGGCAGCATGGCACCCACCAATCACGGACGAGGGCCGCGGGCACTGGGCATTCGAGGTCGTGGTCGACCCAGGCGAGATCGGTGATGCCACCCGCCTGCTGTCCTGCGCCGGCGCGGATATCCCCGGTGAGGCCGCGTTGCTCGTGTGGGTGTGGGATGCGGCGCTCGACGCCCAGCTCGAGGCAGCCGGTTTCCGCGAGGTGCGGAGGATCGAGCGCATGTCGGTCGAGCTTCCGCTCGCGATCGACGCTCCACTCCCAGAAGGCATCCGCCTCGCGCCCTTTCGGGTTCACCGTGACGAATCGGCGTGGATCGCAACGAACAACCGCGCCTTCGCGGGCCATCCGGAGAATGGAGCCGTGAACTCGGAAGAGATGCGCGGCCGGATGGCACTCAGCTGGTTTTCAGCAGGGGACCTGCTCATGGCGTGGCAGGAGGACCAACTCGCCGGGTCCTGCTGGACGAAAGTGCGCCCCGGCGGGGTCGGAGAGATCTACATCATCGGGGTTGATCCCGCTGTTGAGGGGAGCGGCCTGGGAAAGGCTCTGCTCATGGCCGGAGCGCGTCATCTGCATCGGGAGCGCAACTGCAGTCGACTCATGCTGTTCACGGATACCGCCAATGTCAGGGCGCAACGCCTGTACACCTCGGTTGGTTTTGTCACCGACCTCGTCAACCGCCAATTGGAATTCCCGGATCGGACTGGCGCACCTGCGGTGTAGAGCGGGGTGATCAGCCGAAGCGCTGGCCACAGGAGGGACAACGCTGGTCATTCTCACCCGTTGCCGCCCGACACCAGGGACAGGGGAGGTCGGCGCCGTCGGTGTCGTGAGGTGAGCGCAGTTGGTCACGACCGAAGCCATCAACTGCGGTAGTGCTGCGACGGGCCACCGCCACGACTCCGGCAGCTACGAATGCACTCGCTACCAGGAACTCCACCATCGTGATCTCCACACATCGACGACGGATATCATCGTAAGAGCGATAGTGTCGTTTTTCGCGGATTTCCGCGCGGGATCCGCCCGCAAATCGCTACTCGGTGTTCGCGATGGCAATCGCCTCGTCGAGTTGGGCGGCGAGCAAACTGAAGTCTGCTCCGCCGCTGCGCACGGTTTCCTCGGCCTCGGAGACCAGCATCATCCCCGTGTGATAGACCGCCCAGCGGGCAAGTTGCACACGTGCGATCGTGCTCCCGTAGCCCTCCAGCAGCGCATCGGACGCCGCCGTTCCTGCCTCGAGCCTGAGGAGCCAGCCGAGCCGGGTGAGATCCCACTCGGGCGGGGCCAAGGTGGCCCACTCCCAATTGATGAGCGTCACCGCCCCGAGGTCGTCGACGATGACCCGGCTCGGTTTGGGATCGGCATGTGCCGCTTTGGGATCGCTCGCTGCCGGAGGCCGCGTCGCGCGAGCCGCTTCAAGGGTGGCAGCCGGAATCTGGAGTTTGCCGCGATAGCGCTCGAGGCGGCGGAACGTAGACACGAAGTCCACGGCGATCCATTCCTGGTCCATTCCGTGTGACAGGTTTGACATAGCCGCCGGGGTTGTCTCATGGACCCGGCGTAGCAGTTCGCCAGCCTTGCGGGCGAGCCCCGGATTGTCGGGCAGCGTAGCCAGACTCCACCGCCCTGCGTCTGCGAACATGGCCCAGACCCGGTCCCCGTCCACACCTTGGTCGAGCAGCACGGGCAACCCTTCTTGGGCCCCCAGCGCCTCGAGTGCATGCATTTCGCGACGGGCCCGCGCATCGGTGCCGTACAGCTTCAAGATCACAGGGCCGTCTTCGCGCCAGAGACGGAAGACGTCATTGCCGTGCAGCGACCTCTCACCGTCGGCGAGGCGCTGGATTCGTCCGCCCCCTGCGTGTTGTTCTGCAATTACCAGTGGGTCCACGTCTCGTCCCCTCCGACACCCGTTCTGTCCGCGTCATATTCTCGCACAGGCCGCAGGGTCCCGTGGGCATTGTTGTTGGTTAGCCTGATGGCTCACATGTACCGCGAGAGGCAGCGCAGATGTCCATCCAATTGACGTTTCCGGACGGGTCGACCCGCGCATACGAAGCCGGGGTCACCGGAATGGAGGTGGCTGCCGCCATCGGGCCGCGGCTGGCCAAGGCTGCGGTAGCGGCTCGCGTCGATGGGGAGTTGGTCGACCTGACACGCGGGATCGGGTCCGACTCCAGTTTCGAGGTGATCACAGACTCCACAGAAGCGGGCAGGCACGTGTTGCGCCACTCCGCGGCCCATGTGATGGCCCAGGCGGTGCTCGACCTCTACGAAGGTGCAGCATTTGCCATCGGGCCTGCGATCACAGACGGGTTCTACTACGACTTCGATGTCGGTAGGCCGTTCACTCCCGAGGATCTCGTGGCGATCGAGGAACGCATGGGCGAGATCGTCGCAGCAGACCAACCGTTCGATCGCGAGGAGTTGACGGTGGCTGCAGCGCTCGAGACGTTCGCAGATCAGCCGTTCAAGGTCGAGATCATCGAAGGAGTAGACGAATCGGAGGGCGCCGGTGGCTCGCGAGTCTCCGTTTATCGAAACGAGGCTTTCGTCGACCTGTGCCGCGGTCCCCACGTTCCCTCCACCGGGCGTCTCAAGGCAGTGAAGCTCATGAGATCCGCCGGCGCCTACTGGAGGGGGGACGAGACCAAAGCCCAGCTGCAGCGGATCTATGGCACGGCCTGGGAGTCGCGCAAGGAGCTCGATGCGTACCTCGATCGACTGGAGGAGGCGGTCAAGCGCGACCACCGCCGCCTCGGTACCGAACTCGATTTGTTCAGCTTTCCGGCTGAGCTTGGTGCGGGCCTGGCGGTGTGGCATCCGAAGGGCGGCATCCTGCGCACCGTCATCGAGGACTACAGCAGGCGGACCCACTTGAGCCACGGCTACGACATCGTGGCGACGCCGCACGTCGCTAAAGCGGACCTCTGGCAGACCTCCGGACATCTGGCCTTCTATGCGGACGGGATGTACCCGGGGATGGAGCTGGATCACGAGACCGAGTACCGGCTCAAGCCGATGAACTGCCCGTTCCATATCCTCATATTCGACGGTCGCGGCCGTTCCTACCGCGAGCTCCCGCTCCGTCTCTACGAACTGGGGACCGTGTATCGCTACGAACGAAGCGGGGTCGTCCACGGTCTGCTGCGCGCCCGCGGGTTCACCCAGGACGACAGTCACATCTTTGCGATGGAATCCCAGCTCGGCGACGAACTGCAGAATCTGCTCGACTTCACCCTCATGGTGTTGCGCGACTTCGGGTTCGACGAGTTCGAAGCCGACCTCTCGACCCGGCCCGACAAGTTCGTCGGTGAGGAAGCGCTGTGGGACAAGGCAGAGCAAGCGCTGGCCGCGGCGCTGGACGCTGCAGAGCTCCCATACGAGATAGCTGGAGGCGAAGGAGCGTTCTACGGACCAAAGATCGACGTTCACGTGAGGGATGCGATCGGTCGTCGCTGGCAACTCTCGACACTGCAAGTCGACTTTGCGCAACCGGAAAACTTCGAGCTGCTGTACAGCACACCAGACAACACGCGCGAGCGACCTGTGATGATCCATCGCGCCTTGATGGGCTCGATCGAGCGCTTCGTCGGCATCCTGATCGAGCACTACGCCGGGGCGTTGCCCGGCTGGCTGGCGCCGGTCCAGGCGACCATCGTACCGGTGGCAGATCGTCACATTCCGTACGCTCGGGACGTACAGAAGCAGTTGCAGAACCGCGGTTTGCGGGTCGAGGTAGATGCCGCAGACGATACGGTCGGGGAGAAGATCCGTCGCTCGGTGACATCCAAACATCCTGCGGTCCTCGTAGTGGGAGACAGAGATGTCGAGGCCGGTACTGCCGGGGTACGTCTGCGAGGCGAAGATCAGGAGCAACGCGGTGTCGCGCTCGAAGCAGTCACGGCTCAGCTCACGGAGTTGTGCAAGCCTCCGCGCTAGGCAGGGCGACCCGGGTGTAGAGTTGCCGGTCGCAGCGCCCGAAGCGCCGCCACGAGATTCAAGAAGATTCTGAGGTTCCAGCGTGAAAACACTCGTAAACGCCATGTCCGCCGCCGTCGAGCGGTTCCCATGGGTGGTCATTGCGGTCGTCCTGCTGATCAGCTTTTTGCTGGGCAGCGGTGCATCGCAGTTCCAACCCGGCGATGACCAGAACGAGGCCTTCGCGCCGGATGCACCTGAACTGGTGGCTACCGAGACAATCTCCGATCTCTACGGAGCCGATTCCAGCCAGAGCGTCATGCAAATCGTCGTAGCCTCGGGGTCGGGCGACGTGATCACCCTCGACGGGCTTGCCGCGTCGCAGATCCTCGAGGAGACGATCCGCACCGGCGCGCTCGGCCCGTTCCTGGTCGAGGAAGGTGCCGCCCAGCCTGCTGTGCTGTCCTGGATGGCACCGGTCGGATTCGCCCTGCAACAGGGTGCCCAGCCGCCTGCGACGGATGACGAGGTGAAGGCGCTCTACTCGGCCGCGCTAGCGGAATTGCCGACCGATCAAGTCGGCTTCGTCACCGGCTTGCTGCCATCCACGGCCGACCAGGCGACGGTGTCGTCGCCGAGCGCGCTGATGCTCACGTTCAGCGTTGGGCCCGCCTCGACCGATGACTTCGATGCCTTTGTGGAAACCACAGGCCAAGCTGCCGAAGAGATCCGCGACGCTCAGCTTCCCGCCGGCTACACCGCCGAGCCGTTTGCTTTCGAGTTGCTGTTCGAAGGCCAGGACGAGTTTCAGCAGGAGATCGGCCGACTCTTCGCTACGGCCGCATTCATCATCCTGTTGGTGCTGTCACTGGTGTTCATGCTGCGACCCCAGCGCCCTCGCGACCGCTGGCTCAAGTGGCTGGGTATGGCGGGCATGCTCGTCGCGGTGACCATCCTCACAATGCCCGGGATCGCGCTCCTGTTCCCGGATACGTTCCCTGAATCCTGGGGGGAGGTCGAGACCGGGCCGCTACTGGGCCTCGCGGCGCTCACCTATCTCGTTGTCTTCGCCGTCTGGACGTTTGGCTCCAAACCGCTGCGTCGCACCACCGCGAACACACTGATCACGATCTTCACCATCTTGCTCGCCATCACCTGGATGAACGGGTACGGGTACCTGCGCTTCGGTGAGGCGAGCCCCATGGCACAAATCCTGCCGATCCTTCTGATCGGGCTGGGCGTGGATTACGCGATCCACATGAATACGAGGTATCAGGAAGAGGTCTCCGCCGGGTCATCGGTCAATCGCAGCATCGCAACGGCAATCCGCACCGTTGGTATCGCGTTGGTGTTGGCGACCATCACGACGGCGGTGGGATTCCTCACCAACGTTGTCAACGAGATTCCTGCGCTGCGCGAGTTCGGTGAGCTGGCTGCGTTCGGCATCGTTGCTTCGTTTGTGTTGATGTTGACGTTTGTCCCCTCAATTCGGCTGTTGCTGGATCGCCGCGGGGAGAGTCACGACACTCTCGACAGAGAAATGCTGAAGGGCGGCTCGAACCGGGCGCTGCCTCGCTTCATCGGGAGCTTTGCGGTTCTGCCCCGGCGGTTTGCGGTGGCGACGGTCATTGTCTCGCTGGTGCTCGCGGCGCTGGGCGTCTTCGGCGTGACCCAGCTGAGCTTCAAGTTCAGCTTCCTCGATTTCGTGCCTACGACGTCACCGGTGCGGGGCACATTCGAGACGCTACTGACCGACTACGGAGGTGGCTTCGGAGAGACGACGCAGGTGTTGATCGAGGGCGATGTCGCCACTCCCGAGGCCTACAACTCGCTCGTGGCCGCCACCAACAACCTGTCAGACACCGAGAACGTGCTTGAGTTCGGAGGATTCCCGGCGGCGCAGTCACCGGTCTCGGTGGTCGGCGTACTCACGTCGCCGGACAGTGCCAACTTCACACCGGAGTTTGCCCAGCTGGTCGGCAGCATGGGGATGGCGCCGGGGAACCCGACCGTGGCGCCCGGTGCCGACGTCGACACCATGTACGACGCCATGTTCGCAGCCGCGCCGAACGAGTCTGAAGGGGTGCTCGCGACCGATGGCGGCACCTACGTCTCGGCGCTGTTCACGATTCAGACCCAGGCCGGCGAAGCCGGAGCCAATCAGTTGCGCGACGATCTCATCGAGGATTTTGCTCCGGTGGCAGCGGTCGGCTTGATGGTCACCGCAACGTCGGACGAGATCATCAATGACGTCATTGTCACGACGCTGCGCGATTCGCAGGTGTCTTCGTTGCTTCTCACGCTGCTTGCGGCCCTCATTCTGCTCGTCATCAACTTCTGGATCGAGGTCAGGCGCCCGATGCTGGGGGTCATAACCACGCTGCCGGTGGTGCTCGTCGTCCTGCTGTCTTTCGCTCTGATGGCAGCGTTCGGCATTGCGTTCGGGCCGGTCACGGCAACGATTTCGGCGCTCGCGATCGGTATCGGCATTCCGTACATGATCCACATCACGCATCGCTATGAGGAGGACCGAGCGCGGAACGAGGATCCGGACGTCGCAATTGGAGAGACACTCACGCACACCGGCGGCGCGCTGGCCGGCTCGGCGATCACGACCATGGCAGGCTTCGGCATCCTGGTGACATCGACGACCATCCCGTTCCGACAGTTCGGCTTCGTGACCGCCTACACCATCGGCCTCGCGCTGCTGGCCGCGGTGCTAATCCTGCCGAGCTACCTGTATCTCTGGGATCGCTGGCACCGCAGGCACGGGACCGCCGCGATCGACACGGAGGCGTTACACCATGCGCTGCAGGACGAGGCCCAGGAGCCCGCGGGCGAATGACGGATCGTCCCGAACTCCCGCGGATCGAGGTCCCGGCAGACATCGCTGAGGCGGCCGGGATGCCGGAGGATCTCGATGCCAACGTGGTCGGCCCATATGCGGTGCCGGACACGGCGCGGCGGCGCGGAGCGGGCATGGTGTACGTCGTCGCGGCGCTCGTCGTGGCCGCCGGCATCCCGGCGGGCCTGCCGACCGGTATGTGGCTCACTGTGGCCGGTTTCGGCGCCATCGCGATCTACCACGTGGCCGCGGGCACCAAACTGGAGGTGCGAGAGCACCGGGCGCTCGACATCGCGAACCAGGCTACAGAGTTTCCGGTCGGCCATGCTTCTGCGGCGCTCGGGTTCGACGGATTTCTGGCACGTCCGGTATGGAATGTGCTCGTCTTCTCAGCCGATGACCCGCCTTCGATGCGGGGCCTGGTTCGTGTCGCTGGTTCGGATGGCTCGATCGTGGAGCAGTACGTCGAAGCAGTCCCTCAGGAGCCGGCGGCGGACGTCGGCTGAGTCAGCCGAGGCCGACGGAACCGTTCAGCGCTCGTCGAGCGGGACGAAGGGGCGGTCCTGCTCGCCGACGTAGAGCTGGCGTGGACGGCTGATACGAGTCTCGGGGTCCTCGATCATCTCCTTCCAATGCGCGATCCAGCCGGGGAGCCGCCCCAGCGCGAACAGCACGGTGAACATGCGAGGTTGGAAACCCAGTGCCCGGAAGATGATGCCGGAGTAGAAGTCGACGTTGGGATAGAGGTTGCGCGACACGAAGTACTCATCCTCGAGTGCCGCGGTCTCCAGGTGTTTGGCGATGTCGAGGAGCGGATCATCCGTCTCGAGCCGATCGAGCACGTCGTCTGCGAACCCTTTTACGATGCGGGCTCGCGGATCGTAGTTGTGATAGACGCGGTGGCCGAAGCCCATCAGCCGGAAGGGATCGTCTCGGTCCTTCGCCCTCGCCACGTAGGTCTCCACGCTTGCATCCGGGTCGTCATGGATTGCCTGGAGCATCTCGATGACCGCCTGATTTGCCCCGCCGTGCAGCGGTCCCCACAGGGCATTCATCCCCGCGGCGACTGAGGCGAAGAGGTTGGCGCGCGATGAGCCGACGAAGCGGACGGTGGCCGTCGAACAATTCTGCTCGTGATCCGCGTGCAGGATCAGCAGCACGTTGAGGGCTTTGGAGATGACCGGGTCGATTGTCATCGGCTCGGCGGGCGTGGCGAACATCATGTGCAGGAAGTTCTCGACGTACGTCAGGTCGTTTCGCGGATAGACATACGGTTGGCCCACCGACTTCTTGTAGGCCCACGCTGCGATGGTCGGCATCTTGGCGATGAGCCTGACCGCGCTCTGCTCGAAAGATGCGGGGTCTGCGGGGTTGTGGTACTTCTCGTAGAAAGTGGAAATGGCGTTGGTCGCGGAAGACAGGATTGCCATCGGATGGCCCCGCCTGGGAAAGGCATCGAAGAAGCGCTTCATCTCCTCATTGAGGAGCGTGTGCATCCTCACCTGGCTGGTCCACTCGTCGAGTTGGGAGCGAGTCGGGAGTTCACCGAACAGCAATAGGTAGGTGACCTCGAGGAACGTGCAGTTGGAGGCCAGGTCCTCGATCGCGTAGCCGCGATGGCTCAGATGTCCGGCTCCGCCATCGACATACGTGATGGCGCTGTGGGTACCGGCGGTGTTGCCAAAACCCGGATCGAAGGTGACGGCATGTGACTCCGCCCGCAAGCGACGGATGTCGATACCGTCGTTCCCGACGAGCGCCGGCAGAGAATCGAGTAGGTATTCCTCGCCGTTGAACAGGAGGTGAGCCTTGTCATCAGTCATGGGGATCGGGTACCTCCTTGTGGTCATGCAGCCGGACTCGTGTGGGCGGGATTGTAGCGAGGCCCGACCACGCGGATTCCCGCGCTATCTTTGACGGCCGCAAGGAGGTGGCATGCTCGACCTCAAGGGCCGAAGCAGAATTGCGCCCATCCTCGATCCCATAGCGGTGTGGCTCTCGAAAGCACACCTGACGCCGACCATGGTGACGCTGTCTGGCCTCGCGGTCACGATCGCAGGCGCCGTGCTGATTGCTTACGAGTGGTGGGCGGCCGGAGCCATTGTGGCTGCCTTCGGGTCGTTGCTCGATGCGCTCGACGGCCCGCTGGCGCGCTACCAGGGGAAGGCGGATACGAGGGGCGCCTTTATCGATACCATGGCGGACCGCTTTGGGGAGGTCGCGCTGTGGGCTGCGCTGGCATTCAGCCTGCGCGACGACGCCACAGCACTGCTGCTATGCCTCCTGGCGCTCGCCTTCTCGCTATTGACCCCGTATGTGCGTGCCAAAGCAGAGAGTTGGGGCGCAGAAGGCAGGGGTGGCTGGATGGGTCGCGCCGAACGCATGATTCTGATGTTGCTGGGGGTTGGTCTTGCGGGCTTCGGCCTCGACGAAGTGATGCTGCCGATGCTCTGGATCTTCGTCGTTCTCACCGGGTTCACCGTTGCCCAACGGACCAGGCGGACCTGGCAGCAACTCGACGCGTGAGCGACCGCGCCGCATACATCCTCTATCGCGCCCTTTCCTTCGGATTCGGCTTGCTTCCTGAACCGCTGATGCGTCGCACCGGCGAAGGGCTGGGTTGGATGCTGTCGTACGTCGCGGGGGGACGCCGCGAACTGGTGCAACGACACCTCGAGCGGGTGGTCGGCCCGGTACCCGACCTCGAGTATCGATCTCGCCTGGCGTTCGCCAGTTACGGGCGCTACTGGGCCGAGGTGTTCTGGATGCGACCGCAGCGCAGAGCAACCGTCGTCGCACACGGGTCGGTCGAGGGGGCTCATCATGCCTACGCGGGGTTGGACGCGGGCAATGGAGTCATTCTCGCCTTGCCCCACCTCGGAAACTGGGAGGCGGCGGGAGCCAAAGCAGACGCCATTGGCCTGCGGGTGCTCGCCGCTGCCGAGGCACTCTCGAATCAGCTGATCCTGGATTGGTTCAAGGACGTCAGGGCCGCCTGTGGAATCGACGTGGTGATCGTGGGCAAGGGTTCGAGCGTTACCACCGACCTGATGAGACGGCTGCGAGACAACGGCGTCGTGGCGCTCGTCGCCGATCGTGACCTCTCCGGAAAAGGGGTCGAGGTTGAGTTCTTCGGCGAGAAGACGACGATGCCGGCAGGATCCGTCGCCCTGGCAGACCGCACGGGGGCCGTGTTGCTTCCGGTTGGCTGCTATTTCGCTGGGGGCAGGGGTCACAAATTCGTCATCGAAGCACCGGTGGAGATTCCCGACTTGCCGGACCGCTCTGATCGTATTGCCGTCGGCACGCAGGCGCTCGCTAGGCGCCTCGAATCCATCATCCGGCTGGCTCCGGAGCAGTGGCACCTCTTTCAACCCAATTGGCCTTCGGATCGGGAGCCGCAATGAGAGTTGCGATCGTCTGTCCGTACGACCTCGGTGCATTCGGTGGTGTCCAGGATCAGTGCTTCAAACTCGCGGCCTGGCTCGAGGAGGCCGGTCACCGGGCCCTCGTCATCGGCCCGGGAGACGCACCGCAGGGAGCAGTTTCGCTTGGTCGCGTGCGGGTCGTGTCTGCGAACGGCGCGGCAGCTCCGATCTCGTTGCGCCGCAGGGTCGGAGTCGACCTCGAGGCAGCAGTGGCAGATGCCGACGTGGTGCATGTGCACGAACCGCTGATGCCCGCCGTTTCGGTCGCGGCGATTCGGCTCGAGGGTTTCCCTCTGGTGGGCACGTTCCATGCCGACCCATCACGAACGATTCGACGGATCTACCGGATGGGGGCGCTCCCGTTGCGCCGCAGGCTCGGTGGGCTCGATGTGGCGACTGCGGTGAGCCCGGTCGCGGCTCAAGCGATCGCGGGTTTGGTCAGCGCCAGGATCGTGCCGAACGGGCTCGACACCAGCAGCTTCGATGGCGGTCCGAAACGGCCGCTGTCCGTTGGTTTTGTCGGCCGCGACGATCCACGCAAGGGTCTCGATGTGTTGTTGGCTGCTTGGCCGGAGGTGTTGGCAGCCATCCCGGAAGCGACATTGCGGGTCGTGTCTGCGGGGATCCGCGAATCTATTTCCGGGGTTGAGTTCATGGGGGCCGTCGATGAGACCACGAAACGAGCAGTGCTCGCCGAGACGCGTGTGATGTGTGCCCCCAACGTCTCGGGTGAGAGTTTCGGGATCATTCTGGTCGAGGCGATGGCGTCGCGGTGTGCCGTCGTGGCGTCTGCTCTGCCGGCGTTTGTCAACGTGCTGGGAGATACGGGTGTGCTGGTCAAGCCGGGGGACGCAGCGGGACTCGCAGGGGCGCTCATTCGCCTGCTGAGGGATCCAGATGGTGCTGAGCGCATGGCGGCCTCCAGCTTTCAGCGAGCGCAACGGTATGACCGCGACTCTGTGTTGGCCGGCTATCTCGACGCATATCGCGATGCGATTGCTGCTCACGAGCTGAGGGTGTCCGGGGTGGAATCCGGCGGATGAGCGAGCGGGGTCGGATTCGTCACCCTGCCCGGTACACTCATAAGTATCCCTGCGGTTGCAGGATCAATGGAGCACAGGAGCTGACATGTCTTCCAAGGAGCACGGCACTGATCGCGTCAAGCGTGGCCTGGCTGAGATGCTGAAGGGCGGCGTCATCATGGACGTTGTCAACGCAGAGCAGGCGAAGATCGCCGAAGCTGCCGGCGCTGTGTCCGTGATGGCGCTCGAGAGGGTTCCTGCCGACATCCGGGCCACCGGCGGTGTGGCGAGAATGGCGGACCCGAACAAGGTTGAGCAGATCATCAATGCAGTATCGATTCCGGTGATGGCGAAATCTCGGATCGGGCACTTCGTCGAAGCCCAGGTGCTCGAATCGCTTGGCGTCGACTACATCGATGAGTCGGAGGTGCTAACTCCGGTCGACGACCACCACATCGACAAGTGGGCCTTCACCGTACCCTTCGTGTGCGGTGCTCGAGATCTCGGTGAAGCGCTGCGCCGCATCGGCGAGGGTGCCGCCATGATTCGTACGAAGGGTGAACCCGGCACCGGCAACGTCGTAGAGGCAGTGCGTCACATGCGGCTGATGACGGGACAGATCCGGTGGCTGACGACCCTGACCGCGGACGAACTCATGTCGGCTGCCAAGGATCTCACGGCTCCGTACGATCTCGTGCGCGAAGTCGCCGAGACCGGAAAGCTGCCCGTCGTCAACTTTGCAGCAGGTGGGATCGCGACCCCATCAGATGCTGCTCTCATGATGCAGCTCGGCTGTGATGGGGTGTTCGTCGGCTCCGGCATCTTCAAGTCGGGAGATCCCGCGGACCGAGCGCGAGCCATCGTGGAGGCGACGACCTTTTACCAGGATCCCGAGAAGGTGGCGAAGGTGTCGCGGAATCTCGGCGAGCCGATGGTCGGTATCAATATCGACACTTTGGCACCGGAGGATCGCATGCAAGACCGGGGGCTCTGACCGGTGCGCGTCGGAGTGCTCGCGCTGCAGGGTGACTTCCGGGAGCATATCGAGGTTCTGACGCGACTCGGGGCGGAGGCCACCGAGGTACGCACGGCCGCCGAACTCGACGAGGTCGATGCGCTTGTCATTCCGGGAGGAGAGTCGACGACGATCGGCAGACTCGCCCGCATCTATGGACTTATCGAACCGCTGCGGGCGCGGATCAACGCCGGTCTGCCCACGCTCGGTACGTGCGCAGGGATGATCTTCCTGGCTGCGGCCGTTACCGAAGGCGACCAGCCGCAACTCGGCGTGCTCGACGTCGTGGTTGAACGCAACGCCTTTGGAAGGCAGGTGGATTCGTTCGAAGCCGACCTGCCGGTCGCCGGCTACGAGGATCCGGTCCACGCGGTCTTCATTCGAGCTCCGTGGATCCGCAAGACGGGTAGTGATGTCACGGTGCTCACGACCGTTGCGGACCCGCGCGACGGATCGTCCAGGCCGGTGTTCGTGCAGCAAGACCAGATCCTGGCCACTTCGTTTCATCCCGAACTCACCTCCGAGTGGCGGATTCACCAGATGTTGATCGATAGCGTGAAGGGCTGAGCCATGGCCGGACATTCCAAGTGGGCAAACATCAAGCACCGCAAGGGGAGACAGGACGCGGCACGCGGCAAGCTGTTTGCGAAGCTGATCCGTGCGATCGAGTCGGCGGCTCGCACCGGCGGAGGGGACATCCAGGCCAACCCGACCCTGGCGACTGCAGTTCAGAAGGCGAAAGACGCCTCCGTCCCAAAGGACAATATCGAGCGCGCCATTGCGAGGGGAACCGGTGATCTGGAGGGGGTCACATACGAGGAGGCCTGGTATGAGGGCTACGGACCGGGCGGCGTGGCGCTGTACGTCCACATCCTGACCGACAACCGCAACCGGGCTGCATCCGACGTCCGTTCGGCATTCAGCAAGAACGGGGGAAGCCTCGGCGAGCCGGGTTCGGTCGGCTACCTCTTCGAGCAGAAGGGGTATCTGCTCGTGGTTGGTGGCGAAGATGAAGTATTGATGGCTGCACTCGAAGGCGGAGCTGAGGATGTGCGGGCTGCCGAAGGTCAGTGGGAGGTCATCTCACAGCCCGGCGATGTGATGCAGGTCCGTGCGGCACTCGAGGCCGAGGACATCGAGGTGGTGCAGAGTGAGGTCACTCAGATGCCGACGACGACAGTGGTGCTCGATGCCACCAAGGCGCGGTCCATCCTGCGACTGCTCGATGCGCTGGAAGACCTCGACGACGTCCAGGACGTCTATGCCAATTTCGATATTCCGGACGAAGTCCTCGCGGAGGTCGGCTGAGGCCGCTGCCGGGATGCTTCGCATGCCGCATCCACCCGTCTAGTGTCAGGGGAACACATGTTCGTTCTTGGCATAGATCCGGGTCTCACCACGACCGGGTACGGAGTCGTCGAGGCGTCTGCCGCGGCGCAGACGGCGGTTGCGGCCGGCGTCATCCGGACTGATCCGAAGCGTTCCGTTGCCGGTCGGCTGCTGGAGCTCCGCCGGGACCTGAAGGGCCTGATCGACGAGTACGAACCGGCAGAAGCGGCCATCGAAGAAGTGTTCGTCAACAAGAATCTGCACACTGCGATGTCGGTGGCGCGCGCCTCGGGGGTAGCGTTGGTGACGCTGGCCGAGGCCGGGCTGGAGGTGGCCGAGTACACCCCGTCCGCGGTCAAGATGGCCCTGTGCGGCTACGGCAACGCGGACAAAGAGCAGGTCCAGAAGGTGGTGGCGATGCGCCTGCAACTCCCAGGAATCGCGACTCCGGCAGACGCTTCAGATGCGCTGGCAATAGCGCTGTGTCACGTGCAGACGATTCCCATGCGGCGTGCCGTGGAGCAAGTCACATGATCGGGAGGCTGCGCGGTGTCCTCGCCGCCAAACAGCCGGATGGGATCATCCTGGACGTGGCAGGAGTGGGCTACGAAGTGGCGGTGACGCCTGCGGCGCTGGCTGCTTTGCCCGGGGTCGGGGAGGAGGCGGTGGTGCACACCCACCTCTACGTGCGGGAAGATCAGCTGGCACTGTTCGGCTTTGCGAGCGAAGACGGCAAAGCGTTGTTCCGTCTGCTGCTCGGGGTTTCCGGGATCGGACCCAAGGTGGCGCTTGCCATTCTGGGAACGCTGACGCCGGACGAGTTGCGCCAGGCGGTGGCTGCGGACGACATCAACGCTCTCACCGCGGTTCCAGGAATCGGCAAGCGCAGCGCACAGAAGCTCATGCTCGAGCTGCGGCCCAAGCTGGACGTGGCGGAGCTGCCGTCTGTGTCGGCGGGGACTTCGAGTGCAGACGTTCGCGAGGCACTGGAGAGTCTTGGCTATCAGCCGGCCGAGATTCGCGACGCAATGCGCGAATTGCCTCCCGACCTGGCCGTCGAAGAGCTGCTTCGGCTCTCGCTTCAGGAACTCGGCAAGCAGGGACGCGCGTGAGAGAAGAAGGCCTGCTCACCACCGAGTCAACGCCCGCAGATGTGACGTACGACGCCGGCCTGCGACCCCGCGAGATGGATCAGTTCATCGGTCAGCCGGCGCTCAAGGAGCGGTTGCTGATTCTCATCGAGGCAGCACGGAGCCGCTCCGAGTCGGTCGATCACGTACTGTTTTCCGGCCCCCCCGGTCTCGGCAAGACTTCCTTGGCCGGCATCGTCGCCAACGCGATGGAGGCCAGCTTTCGTCCCACGTCCGGTCCCGCATTGGAACGGCCGGGCGACCTCGCCGCGGTGCTCACCAACCTCGAGGTGGGCGACGTGTTGTTCATCGACGAGATCCACCGGCTTCCCCGCCAGGTGGAAGAAGTGCTGTACCCCGCCATGGAGGACTTCCAGCTCGACATCGTCGTGGGTAAAGGCCCCGCAGCCCGGTCGATCCGTCTCGACCTGCCACCCTTCACACTCATCGGGGCCACGACGCGAGTTGGCAGGGTCGCACCGCCGCTGCGCGATCGGTTCGGCTACGTTGCGCGGCTCGACTACTACGACGTCGAAGAGTTGGCCGCGGTCGTCACTCGTTCGGCGGACATCCTCGAGGTTGAGGTGACCCCGACCGGGGCTTCAGGGATCGCCACGCGGAGCCGGGGAACTCCTCGCATCGCCAACCGGCTGCTGCGGCGGGTGCGGGACTACGCCGCGGTGAGAGCAGACGGCATCGTCGATGAACAGACCGCCGCCATCGCGCTCGCCGTGTTCGAGGTAGACGACATGGGTCTCGACAAGGTCGACCGCTACATCTTGCGCAGCATCGTCGACAAATTCGGCGGGGGTCCGGTCGGGTTATCGACCCTGGCGATCGCCGTCGGTGAGGATCCAGAGACCGTCGAAGATGCCTACGAGCCGTATCTCCTGCAGCAGGGCCTGCTCAAGCGAACTCCGCGAGGCAGGGTGGCTACCCCACATGCGTATGCGCACCTCGGGGTGGAGCCACCCGAGCCTGGAGACGGCCAGGGAACCTTGATCTGAACGCGTCGCGGCTTACGCTGCTGTGATGTTGATCGATGACTTCGACTACGAACTGCCGGATGATGCCATCGCGCAGTCGGCACGCGAACCGCGAGACGCGGCGCGACTGCTGCGGGTGAGGGGGCGCGAGGACTTCGTGTTTTCTGACCTCGGCAGCATCCTCGAACCAGGCGATCTGCTGGTGGTGAACCGGACTCGGGTGCGGGCGGCGCGGTTGCGGGGCCGGAAGATCGGGTCGGGTGGGGCGGTTGAAGCTCTCTTGCTACGCCGAATCGACACCACGCGCTGGGAAGCCATGGTGCGTCCAGCAAGGCGGCTGCGTGCCGGCTCCAGCCTCACGTTCAGCGAGGCAACGGCGGTGGTGGAATCAGATCCAGTCGGAGGGGTGGTCGTCCTGGAGCTGACGACGCCCGGCGGGGATGTCGAAGCACTGTTGGCGCGGGTCGGCGAGGTGCCGCTGCCCCCGTACTTCCACGGCTCTCTCCCAACGCCCGACCGTTACCAGACGGTGTTCGCCAGGACGGTCGGGAGTGCTGCAGCCCCAACCGCGGCGCTGCACTTCACTTCCGCTCTGTGCGCCGATCTCGAAGGCAGCGGAGTCGGTTTCGCTGAGATCGACCTCGAGGTGGGGCTGGACACGTTCCGCCCAATGCAAGGGGACGCAGTCACTGATCACGTGATCCACCGCGAGCGGTTCAAGCTGCCTGCGATCACTGCCGACCGGATCAGAGATGCCAGGCGCCGCGGCGGTCGTGTGATCGCGGTCGGCACTACCTCGGTTCGAACGCTCGAGACCATGGCCTCCGGTGACGGCCTGGTGGATGCCGGGTCGGGTGAGAGCAGTCTGTTCATCACTCCCGGCTATCACGCCCGGGTCGTCGATGGCGTGATCACCAATTTCCACGCTCCCCGCACCACGTTGATCGCTCTCGTCGCGGCCTTGATAGGTCCGGAGTGGAGGGACGTGTACCGGGCAGCCCTGGACCGCGGCTATCGATTCCTATCGTTCGGCGATGCAATGGTGATCGAAGGGATTCGGGAATGACTGCTCCGGTGCGATGGGAGGCAGTTGCTGCTGCGGGCGCCGCACGCACGGGGCGGCTGATGACGCCGCACGGCTCGGTGGACACACCAGGGTTCATGCCCGTGGGCACCAGGGGATCGGTGAAAGGAATCGATGCACAGGATCTGCGCAGGCTCGGTGCCGAGATGATCCTGGCGAACACCTACCACTTGTCGCTTCGCCCTGGTGAGGGCGTGGTAGCCGCCCTCGGTGGCATCCAGCAGTTCACCGGTTGGCGCGGGCCGATCCTCACCGACTCCGGCGGGTACCAGGTGTTCTCATTGGCGCCGCGGCTGTCCGAAGCCGAGGTCGTCTTTCGCTCCGTGTATGACGGTTCGGAGGTCAGGCTCAGCCCGGAACGAGCCATGGCGATTCAGGAGTCGCTCGGTTCCGATATCGCGATGGTGCTCGACGTGTTGGTCGGGTTGCCTGCGCCCCGGGTCGAGGTGGAAGCCGCCATGCAGCAGTCGCTGCGCTGGGCCGCGCGAGCGCTGGCCGCCAGGCGTCGCGAGGATCGGGCGGTGTTCGGCATCGTGCAAGGCGGTACCGATCCCGACCTCAGGGCAGAGTCGGCTGCGGGGACGGCGGCGTTGGGTTTCGACGGGTTTGGCATTGGGGGTCTCTCGGTGGGTGAGGGCCGCGAAGCACGCAATCGGGCCCTGGAGGCCTGCATTCCGGAACTGCCGGAGGACAAGACCCGGTACGTGATGGGCCTTGGCGACACGGAGGGGCTCGTCGACGCGGTTGCCCGCGGCGCCGACCTTTTCGACTGCGTGCTGCCGACCCGTCTCGCCCGCCACGGCACGGCGCTTCATCCGCACGGTGATCTGTCGATGCGGAGTGCCGCGAATGCCTCCGATTCCCGCCCGATCCAAGACGACTGTGGCTGTCCAACCTGTGAGCACTACAGCAGGGGGTACATACGACACCTGCTCGCGACCAGAGAGCTCAGCGGCGGGCGTCTCCTCACGCTGCACAACCTGCACTACACGTTGGATCTCCTGCGACGGCTGCGTGACGCGGTCGTCACCGGCGACTTCGAAACGCTGGCTGCGCAGGTTCTCGCTGCCCGGAAGATCGGCCAGCCGGACGTGACCCGGATCTGACCTGTGCAGTGTTGGTTTATCGCACAACCCACTAACGTACGTGGCCGCCCGGCGCCACTGCGGGCGATGAGACACTTTTTCGGAGGCTTTCGTGGCACACCTGATGACTCTCGGCACCATGCTGCTTGCGCAAACGGACGCTGAGTCCGATGCAACATCCGGGTTCGATCCGTCGTTCCTCATCCTGATGCTCGTGGTCGGTGCCGGCCTCTATTTCGTCATGATCGCACCGGCGCGGCGCCGTCAAAAGCAGGTCGGTGAGGTACAGCGCGGTGTCGATATCGGCGACGAGATCCGCACGGTGGGCGGCATCTACGGCATCGTCACCGGAACCAGCGAGGACCGGCTCACCATCGACGTGGGTGGTGGAACGACACTCCACATCGACCGTAGGGCGGTGGGAGAGCGACTCACCGAAGACCCCGGAGAAGAAGCAGAGGAAGAGGAAGGATGAATCGCCGCCGGCTGTGGCTCTCCCTCATCGGATTTCTGGCGCTGACGTTCGGTTCGTTCGCCATAGTGCTCGCGTTGGGGTGGACGCCGCAGTTGGGCCTCGACCTGCAGGGCGGTTTTCAGGTCGTGCTGACCGCCCCTCCCGGTACCGACTCCGAAGTGCTGGACAAGTCGGTGGAGATCATGCGGCGCCGCATCGAGAACGTCGGCAACGTGCAGGAACCGGTGATCACCGTTCAGGGCGAACGTCGCATCCTCGTCCAGCTCCCCGGGGTGCAGGACCAGGAACGGGCTTTGCAGGCGGTGGGGGAGACCGGACAGCTTTCGTTCCGGCCGGTCCTCGACGCCCAGATCGTCAGCCCTGCCTTTACCAACGGGATTCTGCCGCTCCCCGATGAGTTCCTGGACGACACGACCAGCACAACGAGTACGACGGCCGTGCTGGCTTTACCAGACAACCTCGACCCGGATAGCGGTCTCACGATCGTCGACGAGGTGACCGACCAGGCCTTTCTGGCTTCGACGGACGGGCTGGTGTATTGGGTCGACGGTGCCTTCCTGACCGGGTCCGACATCACGGGTGCCTCCGCGCTCTTCCAGGGCACATCAGGGAGCGGGTGGGTAGTCGTCCCCGAGTTCACTGCGGAAGGAGCGGTGAAATTCGAAGCGGCGACTGCCGAGCTTTCGTTCTTCGCGGTAGGCGACCCGCGACGCCAACTTGCGATTGTTGTTGACGGGTCGGTGGAGTCTGCCCCGCAAATCGCGGCAGATGTGGCGCCCGGGGTCGGTCTGGACGCCAACCAGGTTGTCATTACGGTCGGCAGCCAGGAAGAAGCTGAGGACCTCGCCACCTTGCTGCGATACGGTGCCCTGCCCACCACCTTCGAACGAGAACAGCAGACATCGGTTTCGGCGACGCTCGGTGAGGACTCGCTCCGGGCCGGTCTCCTCGCCGGTATCGGGGGGCTCATCCTGGTCGCACTGGCCTTGATGCTGTACTACCGGGCGCTCGGCATGGTGGCAGTTGTGGGGCTCGGGGTATTCGGCACGCTGCTCATCACGGTGTTGATCCTGCTCGGTCAGTTCCAGGGGACGACGCTGACCCTCGCGGGAGTCACCGGCATCATTGTGTCCATCGGCATTACCGCAGACTCGTACATCGTCTACTTCGAGCGCATCAAGGAAGAGTTTCACCATGGCCGACCGCTGCGGGCCGCTGTAGATGGCTCCTTTCCTCGCGCCTTCCGCACCATCCTCACCGGCGACTTCGTCACCTTCTCCGGAGCGATCTTGTTGTGGGCGCTCGCGATCGGATCGGTGAAGGCCTTCGCCATCACCCTGGGTATCGCCACCGTGGTCGACGTGGTCGTCGCCTACTTCTACACCCGACCCGCCGTGGCGCTCATGGTGCGCGGACCGCTGGGTGATGGAGGCTTCTGGAGCATCCGAGGTGCCATGGGAACGGGGTCTGAACGGCAGGCTGCTCCGGAGCGACACGAGGTGTCGGTATGAGCCTGTGGACCGATCTCTACAACGGACGTACCCATTTTGACTTCGTCTCACATTGGAAGCGCTGGTTCACCTTCTCGGGCGTGCTCATCGTCATTTCACTGGTGGCGCTGTTGACCAGGGGCTTCGATCTCAGCATCGATTTCACGGGCGGCACCATCGTTACGGTCGAGAACTCGACCGACGAGACCGTCGCCACCTACCGCAGTGCCCTGACCGCCGTCGGCCAGGAAGGGGCGGTGGTGCAGATCACCGGGACCAATCAGGTCGTGGTGCAGACCGAGTCGCTGCCGTCCGGCGACCAGGACGCCCTCGTCAACACCGTGGTTGCCGTTGCAGGTCAGGCATTCGACGAGGCCAACGTTGATGCCGTCGGTCCCAGTTTCGGCGCTGAGATCACGCAGCGGGCGATCCAAGCACTGGTCGTCTTTCTCGTGGTGATTGCCCTCTTCATCACGTGGCGGTTCCAGTGGAAGATGGCGATCGCGGCGCTCGCCGCGTTAGCGCACGACCTCATCATCACGGCCGGGATCTACTCATTGCTCGGTTTTCAGGTGACTCCAGCAACGGTGATCGCCATCCTCACCATCCTCGGGTATTCCCTCTACGACACCGTGGTGGTGTTCGACAAGATCGAAGAGAACACCGCCGAGCTGCACGGG
Source organism: uncultured Acidimicrobiaceae bacterium (assembly GCA_964397045.1). Classification (GTDB taxonomy): domain Bacteria; phylum Actinomycetota; class Acidimicrobiia; order Spongiisociales; family UBA5794; genus CAYNHF01. The sequence goes on from CAYNHF010000011.1 coordinate 78,148, forward strand.
CGCTATACCTACACGGAGATCGCCAACCTGTCACTCAACCAGGTGCTGATGCGGTCGATCAACACCTCGTTCACGTCGCTGCTGCCGATCGGGAGCCTGTTGTTTGTCGGGTCCTACCTGCTCGGTGCGGCGACATTGCGTGAGTTCGCGCTCGCCCTGTTCATCGGAGTGAGCATCGGCACGTACTCTTCGATCTTCATCGCCACGCCGCTGCTCACGCTCTGGAAAGAGCGTGAGCCCGAGTGGCAGCGGATGCAACGCCGCAAGGTCCGTCGCGACGGTACCGGTGGTGCCGTGCCGGTAAGTGCGGGTGTCGCCGAGGCCCAGGCTGAGCTGCGGGACACGGGCGCTGTGCCGCGGCCACCGAGAAAGCGGAAGAAGCGGCGGTAAGCTCCCTCTATGAATGAGGCTGTCTACCGCGCACATATTCGCGACATTCCGGACTTCCCCGAGCCTGGGATTCTCTTCAAGGACATCACGCCGCTGCTGGCGAATCATGATGTCTTCAGCGCGTCCGTGGACGCGCTTGCCCAGCCGTTCTTCGATGTCGGCATCACCAAGGTGGTAGGGATCGAGGCGCGCGGTTTCATCTTTGCCGCACCGGTCGCCAACCGACTCGAGGCGGGTTTCGTGCCGATCCGCAAGGCGGGCAAACTGCCGCACGAGATCCAGCACATCGAGTACGACCTCGAGTATGGGACGGATAGGATCGAGGTCCATCGCGACGCCATCACCGGCAACGACCGGGTCCTCGTGGTAGACGACGTGCTTGCCACCGGCGGGACCGGAGTGGCGGCGGTCGATCTGATCCAGGCGCTCGGCGGTGAGGTGGTGGCGTTCTCGGTGCTGGTGGAACTCGGGTTCCTGGATGGGCGAAACCGGCTGGTGGACACCCCGGTGCACGCTCTGGTGCACTATGCCGGTTCTTGAGTCACAGCCGACCGGCCGGTCTGAAGAAGAGATCCTCGCTTCACTCGTCGCCGTTCACGCCATCCACCATCCAGACGAGCCACAGGAACGGGTGGTTGCTGCGTATGAACTGGCAGCCAAGGCACATGCCGGGCAGATGCGCCAGACCGGAGATCGCTACATCACGCACCCGATGATCGTTGCCGAGATTCTCGCGGGCTACGGCATGGATGCCACGACGCTGGCCGCGGCCCTACTCCACGACGTGGTCGAAGACACCGGTGTGACCCTGGCGATGGTCGAAGATGAGTTCGACACCGAGACTGCACAACTCATCGACGGGGTCACCAAACTCGACCGGATCAAGTTCTCGAGCCGCGAACAGCAGCAGGCTGCGACGATCCGCAAGATGGCGATTGCCATGGCCAAGGACATCCGCGTCCTGGTGATCAAGCTGGCGGACCGCCTGCACAATATCCGAACGATCACGCCACTGCCGGAGGAGAAGCAGCGCAGAGTGGCTTCAGAGACATTGGAGGTCTACGCGCCTCTTGCCCATCGGCTCGGCGTGCAGGAAATCAAGCACGAGATGGAGGAGACGTGTTTCGGGGTGTTGTATCCGAAACGCAAGGCGGAACTCGAGGAGTTGGTGCGAAGGCGAGCGCCCGAGCGTGAGGTGCAAGTCGAGAAGGTGATGAGTGAGGTGGCCGCGGCGCTGTCGGACGCCGGGGTCGATGCCGAGATCACCGGAAGACCGAAGCACCTCTATTCGATCTACCGCAAGATGGTTGCCTCCGGCCTGGCGTTCGAGGAGATCCACGACCTGATCGGCATCCGGATCATCGTGCCCGAGATCCGTGACTGCTACGCAGCACTCGGCATGATTCACACGATGTGGGCCCCGATTCACGGGCGATTCAAGGACTACATCGCGACTCCGAAGTACAACCTCTACCAGAGCCTGCACACGACGGTGGTGGGTCCGGACGGCAAGGCACTCGAGGTGCAGATACGCACCGAAGAGATGCATCTGCGCGCAGAGCACGGAATTGCAGCCCACTGGCGGTACAAGGAAGGGGTCTCCCCACCGGCAGACATGCCGCTGGTGCGGGACATCCGGGAGCTGCAGGAGGGTGCCACCAATCCTGAAGAGTTTCTCGCCGACCTCAAGCTCGACCTCTATCAAGATGAGGTCTTCGCGTTGACGCCGAAGGGAGACGTGCACACGCTGCCGGTTGGTGCCACACCCGTCGACTTCGCGTACCGGATCCATACCGACGTCGGTCATCGTTGCGTTGGTGCCAAGGTCAACAGTCGCCTCGTCCCACTGTCGACCCAGCTCGAATCGGGCGACATCGTCGAAATCATCACTTCCAAACGCAAGGATGCTCACCCCAGCCGTGACTGGCTGGACTTCACCAAGTCGAGTCGGGCGACCAGCAAGATCCGGCAGTGGTTCAGCCGCGAACGGAGGGAAACTGCACTCCAGGACGGCAAGGACTTCATCGCGAAGGCGATCCGGCGCGAAGGCCTCGGGGTGTCCGCTCCCGGCAGGGAGAAGCTCCTTTCAGGGGTCGCGGCAGACCTGGGGTACGACAGTCTCGACGCCCTGTACGTTGCGGTCGGTGACGGAAGACTGAGCGCCCAGACGGTGGCCAATCGCCTCGCGAACGTCGTGCAGCCGGACAGCGTCGAAGAAGAGGAGTTGCTGGCTCCGATCACGCGACCGCGCCAGCCACGCCCGTCTCGGGGAGTCGTCGTCGAGGGAATGGACGACCTACTCGTTCGGCTGGCGCGCTGTTGTGGGCCGGTGCCCGGAGACGACATCATCGGGTTCGTCACGATCGGCAGGGGAGTGTCTGTCCACCGCGCAGACTGTGGCAACGTCGGCGCGCTCGAAGAGCGGTCCGAGCGGATGATCGATGTGAGTTGGGCGCCGAGCCAGACCGGGTCATTCTTCGTGTGGATCCAGGTCGAAGCGCTCGACCGTCCTCGCCTCCTCAAGGATGTCACTACGTCACTGTCTGACCACGGCGCGAATATCCACGCCTCGTCCTCGGCGACGGGGCGCGACCGAATCGCCAAACTCCGCTATGAGGTGGAGCTCTCCGACCCCCAACTCCTGGAGCGGGTCATCGCCTAGATCGGCATCATCGATGGCGTCTTCGACGTCTACCGCCTGGTGCCCGGCGGGTCGAGCCAGGCAAGACCCGACCGATGACCGTAATCATCGATGCCGGCGAGTTGTGGGCGGCGGCAACGAACTGTTACGTGGTGGCTCCAGAAGCAGGCGGACCTGCGGTGGTGGTCGACGCTCCGCCGGACCCCGAAGGGATTGGTGCCCTGCTGGCCCGCCACGACCTCACCCCGGTAGCGCTGTTGATCTCGCACGGCCATATCGACCATGTCGGAGGGGCAGGCGCCTTCGCGGCGACGCGAGCGGTGACGACCTATCTTCATCCGGAAGACGATTTCATGAGTCGACATCCAGCCGAGGTCATGCGGCGGCTGTTTGGTGTGGAGCTCAGCCCCGAGAGTGAGGCAGCCCTGCAACCACCTGCAGACACCGCAGTGCTCGAGGACGGGCAACACATCGAGGCCGCCGGTCTCGGCTTCGATGTCCTGCACACGCCGGGGCACTCTCCGGGTCACTGCTGCTTCTACCTCACCGGTGAGGGCGTACTGTTCTCGGCGGATCAACTGTTCGCCGGATCGATCGGTCGCACCGATTTACCGGGGGGTGACCTCGGGACGCTGCTGGAGTCGATGCGGACCAAGGTGCTCACTCTCCCGGAGGACACCCGGGTGCTTCCGGGCCATGGGCCTGCGACTACTCTCGCGGCCGAGCGCAGGACGAATCCCTTCCTGCAGGGGCTCCTCCAACACTGAGCGAGCGGGCGCACCGTGCGCGCGCCGCAGCAATAACCACCGCATCTCAGGAGAACGTCTCATGTCGACCGCACCGATTCGCACCGATCACGCCGGAGGCTTGCGTGCCGACGATGTTGGCCGCGAAGTGCGCCTGGCCGGCTGGGTCGCGAGGCGTAGAGACCACGGTGGGGTGATTTTCATCGACCTCCGTGACGCCTCCGGGATTGTTCAGGTGGTCTTGAACCCGGCAGACGGTCCTGCGGCGGAGGAGGTGTTGCACGGACTGCGCGTGGAGTTCTGTGTTGCCGTTGCCGGCAAGGTACGGTTGCGCCCCGGAGACACCCTGAACCCAGACCTGCCTACCGGGGCCGTCGAGGTTGTGGTTTCCGAGCTGCAAGTGTTGAGCCCCGCGGAGCCGCTTCCTTTCCAACTCGACGACCGCAGCGAGGTGGAAGAGGCGAGGCGGCTTCAATACCGCTACTTGGATCTCCGCACCGACCGCATGACGGCCAATCTCAAGGCGCGGGCCGCAACCATTGCCGCGATGCGCCGCGTGTTGGATGAACGGGAGTTCCTCGATGTTGAGACTCCGACCCTCGTGGCTTCAACTCCCGAGGGGGCGCGGGACATGCTGGTACCGAGCCGGCTGCGTCCCGGGCACTTCTACGCACTTCCCCAGTCGCCGCAGCTCTTCAAACAGCTGTTGATGATCGGCGGGGTCGAGCGGTACTACCAGATCGCACGCTGCTACCGGGACGAGGATTTCAGATCGGACCGGCAGGTCGAGTTCACACAGCTCGACCTGGAGGGTGCCTTCTGGGGCCAGGATGATGTGCTCGATACGCTCGAAGCCATCGTGTCCGAAGTTGCGCGAGTCGCCCGTGGCCAGGAGTTGGAGCATCCGTTCCCTCGCCTCACGTATGCGGAAGCTCTGGCGCGTTACGGCACCGACAAGCCCGATATCCGGTTTGGGATGGAGATCGCGAATCTCGATGCCGTGTTCGGCGATACCGGGTTCAAGGCATTCGCCGGCGTTCTGGAAGGCGGCGGGACCGTTCGCGGCATCAACGCCGGAGAGCAGCCGGCGACCCGGGCGGCTCTCGATGCACTGGTCGCTCGGGCCATCGAGCTGGGAGCGAAGGGCTTGGTGTGGATGGTGGTCGAGGAGGACGGCACATTACGCAGCCCGGTCGCCAAGTTTCTGTCAGATACGGAGCTGGGAGCGATCGCAGCCGCAGTCAACGCGGCTCCGGGCGACGTGTTGCTCCTCGTGGCCGACACCGAGCGACGCACCTCCGCGGTGCTCGGCCAACTACGGGTCGAGCTGGGTCAGCCGGAGGGAAACGAGGACCTAGCGTTCCTGTTCGTCGTCGACTTTCCGGTGTTTGAAGTCGCTGAGGATGGTTCGCTGGCTCCTGCGCATCACCCATTCACGGCACCAGTCGATGTCGATGAGATGCGCGATCACCCGGAGACGGCGATCTCACGAGCCTACGACCTAGTGCTGAACGGCTCGGAGTTGGGCAGCGGGAGTGTGCGGATACACGATCCGGCGGTGCAGGCTGCCGTGTTCGAGATCCTGGGGATTTCCGCTGGAGACGCCGAGAATCGGTTCGGTTGGTTTCTCGAGGCATTGCGATACGGCACCCCGCCCCACGCCGGGTTCGCCATCGGCGTCGATCGCCTGGTGTCGATTCTGCAGAACGAACCAAACATCCGCGAGGTTATCCCGTTCCCTAAGACCCAGACCGGCGCCGATCCGTTGACCGGCTCACCAGGACGTGTCGAGCCGGAGCAGCTGGCGGACGTCGGCATCATGGTGGCAGCCGGGGTCGAGGCGGCGTGGAGCGACGAGGACGCCGCTGCTCTCGGGGAGTCGACCTCCTGAACACACGGGTACGCTGGCGCCTGGCGAGGACCACCTGAGCATGGACGATCTTTTTGCTGAGCAACGGGCAGACAAGCGTCATGCGGTCTCGCCTCTCGCGGCCCGGATGCGTCCGCGCACGGTGGACGAAGTCGTGGGGCAGCCGCACCTGACGGCGCCGGGGGCAGCATTCCGATCGATCGTGGAGTCCAGACATCCCGTGTCGATGATCTTGTGGGGTCCGCCGGGAACCGGCAAGACCACGCTGGCCCGCCTGGTTGCCACCGCGAGCGGCGCCCGTTTTGAGCAGCTGTCTGCAACGTCGGCCGGTATCAAGGACGTGCGTGAGGTGTTGGCGACGGCATCGCGCCGGATCGAGGAGGACATGGGCAGGACGGTGCTGTTCCTCGATGAGATCCACCGTTTCAACAAGGCCCAGCAAGACGGACTCTTGCCGGGTGTCGAGGACGGGACGATCATCCTGGTAGGGGCGACGACCGAGAATCCGTTCTTCGAGGTCAACTCGCCGTTGGTGTCGCGTAGCACGCTCTTTCGAACCGAGCCGCTGAGTCCAGAAGACGTCGCCGTGGTGTTGCGGGCTGCGATCTCGGATCCCGTGCGGGGGCTGGGTGACGGTCTCCAGGTGACGGATGATGCTGTGGAGGTGCTGAGCGAACGCGTCGGCGGGGATGCGAGGCTTGCCCTGAACTCGCTGGAAGTCGCCACCCGGATCGCTGCCGGGTCCGGCCACGACGTCGTGGACGCGTCTGCCGTCACCGAGGCGCTCCAGCGCAGGGTGATTCGCTACGACAAGTCGGCTGATCGCCACTACGACATCATCTCGGCGTTCATCAAGAGCCTGCGTGGCTCCGATCCGGATGCCGCAATGTACTGGCTGCACACGATGCTCGAGGCTGGGGAGGACCCGAAGTTTGTTGCCCGTCGGATGGTGATACTGGCCTCCGAAGACGTCGGGCTTGCTGATGAGCGTGCTCTCGGGGTCGCCATAGACGCCTTCCACGCCGTGGAGGTCATCGGGCTGCCGGAAGCAGCGTATGCGATGAGTCAGGCCGCGATCTATCTGGCGTGTGCTCCGAAATCGAACAGCGTGACGGAGGCGATGGGAGCTGCCCGGGAGGCAGTTGCGGCGACCCCGGCTGCCCAGGTCCCCCCTCATCTCCGTTCTGCCGCCCATCCGGGGCAGAAGGAGCTGGGAGACGGAATTGGCTATCGATACCCGCACGATGAGGCAGGATCGCTTGTTGCACAACAGTACCTGCCCGACGAAGCGGAGGGTCGAGTTCTGTATCGGCCCCACGACTCCGGGGACGAGGCGGAGTTGGCTGCCCGGCTCCGCCGGATCGACGAGCACCTCGGCAAACCGAGGCGCACCTGAAGCCGGCGGGCGCGGGTCGGGTAGCCTAAGGCAATGCTGTTGAGAATCCGCTGGTTCATCATCGGTGTGCTCACCTCCATCGGAGTGGTGGCGTACCTCGTTGCTCAGGTGAAGGCGGCGCGCGAACGGCTCACCGCCGAGAATCTGGCGCGGACCGGTGCCCGCAGCCTGGCGGGAGCACTGGAATCCGCCGCAGTTGTGATCACCCCGCCGTCGCGGGATGAATGAGGTCGGTCGATGAGTGATCGCATCCAACCGCGCACCCTCAAGGGGTTCCGTGACTTCCTACCAGGGGCGATGTCGACGCGCGAGCACGTGATCGAAGTGGCCCGCAGGGTGTATCGATCATACGGCTACCGACCGATCGACACACCAGCGCTCGAATACTCGGACATTCTGTTCGGCAAGGGAGGGCAGGAATCCGACCGGCAGCTCTATCGCTTTGAAGATGCCGGAGGTCGCGATATCGCTCTTCGGTTCGACCTCACCGTTCCGTTGGCTCGTTTCGTCGCCCAACACGCCGGCGCGTTAGGGATGCCATTCAAGCCCTACCACATAGGCACCGTCTGGCGTGGCGAGAATACGCAGCGCGGCCGCTATCGCGAGTTCCTCCAGTGTGATTTCGACACGATCGGAACCGAAAGCCTGGTGGCCGACATCGAGACGGGACTGGTGATCTACGACCTCTTCGCAGGGCTCGGATTCGAGCGGTACACGATCCGGGTCAACAATCGCAAGGTGCTCGGCGGCCTGCTCGAACTGGTGGGTCTTGCCGACCAAACCAGCGCGGTGCTCCGCGCCATCGACAAGCTCGGCAAGGTCGGCACAGCAGGGGTCGCCGTCGAATTGGGCAAGACCGCCCACGCTACGCCGGACCAGATCGAACGGATCCTCACATTCTGCGGGATCTCCGGAAGCCCGGAGGCAGTGCTGGCCGGGTTGCGTGCGGAGGTCGGAGCGGCACAGACGGGGGAGGAGGGAATCACCCACCTCGAAGGCCTCTTCGCGGGCTTCGAGGCTGCCGGGTGCGATCCGGATCGCTTCGCCCTCGACGTCTCGATTGCACGGGGCCTCGACTACTACACGGGTGTTGTGTTCGAGACGTTCCTCGACGACCTGCCCGAAATCGGCAGCTGCTGTTCCGGCGGGCGTTACGACGATCTGGCCTCGGTGTACACGAAGCAAAGACTGCCGGGGGTCGGGGCTTCGCTGGGGGTGGATCGCCTGCTGGCCGCGATGGAGGAACTCGAGATCGGAGCCGCCACCGCGGCAGCCGCGGATGTGCTGGTCACGATGTTCGAGCCAGACCGCGCCGCCGATTATCTCCGCATGGCGACCGAGCTGCGAAGGGCAGGGCTCACCGTCGAGGTCTATCCGGATGCGCGCAAACTCGGAGCACAGTTGCGCTACGCAGACGGCAGGGGACACCTGCTGGCTGTGATTGCCGGAGCGCGCGAATTTGAGTCGGGCGAAGTGCGAATCAAACACCTGACCACGGGCGAAGAAGTCGATGTCGGCGACGCCGACCTCGTACCCGCATGCCGCCGATTGCTGGCGCGCTAGCGGTCGACTGCCGCACACGCAGCCCGGCCGGGTAACCTCGCCTCCTCATGGACAGCCACCAGATCCGCCAGACCTTCACCGGCTTCTTCGTTGATCGGGACCACGCGCCCGTCCCTTCCGCGTCGCTGATTCCGATCGACCCGACCCTGTTGTTGACCAATGCCGGCATGGTCCCCTTCAAGCCGTACATGCTCGGCGAGGAAGAGCCGCCGTGGCCGCGTGCGGTCTCGATCCAGAAGTGTGCGAGGACGGTGGATATCGACATCGTGGGAACCACCGCCAGGCACCTCACCTTTTTCGAGATGTTGGGGAACTTCTCCTTTGGCGACTACTTCAAAGAGGCGGCCATTCCCTGGGCCTACGAACTCATCACGGAGGGCTTCGACATGGATCCGGAGCGCCTCTGGTACACCGTCCACGAGAGTGATGACGAGGCCTTCGAGATCTGGGTCGACGGCGTTGGAGTGCCCGTGGAGCGAGTGCAGCGGCGCGACCGCGACAACTTCTGGCAGATGGGGGTGCCTGGACCGTGTGGACCATCTTCTGAGATCTTCTACGACAAGGGATCCGAGTACGGACCGGACGGCGGCCCTGTGGTCGACGAAGAGCGGTTCATGGAGTTCTGGAACCTCGTGTTCATGCAACATGTCCAGGATGAGCCATATCACGTCATCGGAGACCTGCCATCCAAGAACATCGACACCGGGTCGGGCCTGGATCGGATGGCAACCCTGCTCCAGGGGGTCGACACGATCTTCGAGATCGACACCATGCGAGCGATCCTGGCGACGGCAGAGAACAGTTGCGGGGTGAGCTACGGCGCGACCGCCAGTTCGGATGTCAGTCTGCGGATCCTCGCCGACCATGCCAGAGCAGTTGTCTTCCTGATTTCAGACAAGGTGGTCCCCTCCAACGAAGGTCGGGGCTACGTGCTACGGCGGCTCATCCGCCGCGCGGTGCGCCATGCCTTCCTGCTCGGCAGGACCGACCTCGTCATGCCTGCCCTCATCGACACAACCGTCGAGGTGATGAAGGACGGGTATCCGGAACTCATCGAGCAGCACGACTCCATTTCCAGCATGGCAGCTCGCGAGGAGGAGCAATTCCGCCGCACGCTCGACTCGGGGCACCAGTTGCTCGATCACGAACTCGCCGGGCTCGAACGCGGCGACGTCCTCCCGGGGGAGACCGCCTTCAAGCTCCACGATACGTTCGGGTTCCCACGCGAAGTCACCGAGGAGATCCTCGCAGAGAGGGGTCTGGCTCTCGACGCAGAGGAATTCGAGGAGATGATGGAGGCCCAGCGCGAGCGAGCCAGGCGTGCATTCAAGGGCGGAGCGGCGGCGAGTGCCGCAGACGAGTACCGGCGGCTGTTGTCCGGCGTCGAAGGTTCGCAGTTTGTCGGCTACGCAGCCGAGGAAGCCCGATCCGTGGTGCTGTCCATCGTACGAGAAGGCGAGTCGCTCGTCCGAGCCGACGCGGATCAGGACATCGAGATGTTCCTTGATCTCACCCCGTTCTACGCAGAATCCGGTGGGCAAGTCGGAGACGTTGGCACGATCGCGAGCCCAACCGGTGAGGTCCAGATCACTGACACCCAATTCGCCTTGCCCGGTCTCCACGGACATCGGGGCCGCGTCATCAGCGGTTACCTCCAGACCGGCCAGGACGTCATTGCATCCATCGACGGGCTCCGCCGGGAACGCATCCGCAAGAACCACACCGGAACCCACCTGTTGCATTGGGCGTTGCGCGAAGTGGTAGGCGATCATGCGCACCAGGCAGGTTCCCTGGTTGCCCCTGACCGCCTCCGGTTCGACTTCAGCCACCACACCGCGCTCGATCCGGACCAGCTTCGCGACGTAGAGGCGGTGGTGAACGAACGGATCGTCGAAAACTCGGGCGTGATGACGATCGAGACCTCGAAGGACGAGGCGGAAGCCATGGGGGCACTCGCATTCTTCGGCGACAAGTACGGCGAACAGGTGCGGGTGGTGAAGGTGGGCGGCTACTCGACAGAGTTTTGCGGCGGGACCCACGTCACGACCGCCGGTCAGATCGGCCCCCTGGTTCTGGTTTCGGAGGGTTCAGTGGCTGCGAATACGCGCAGGGTGGAAGCCCTCACCGGCACCAGTGGATACGCCCACCTGGTTGACCTGCGACGGCAGCTGGAGCGCACCGCCGGGATCCTGCACAGCAGGCCGGGCCAGGTGATCGGTGCCGCCGAAGCGCTCGTCAGCAGGGTGAAGGAACAAGAGGAGCGGCTCGAACGGTTCGAGTCGTTGGAACGGGCCTCGAAAGCAGGCGACATTCTCGAAGAGGTAGAGGAGCACGCCGGGTATCAGCTGCTGGTGGCCCGGGCTCCTGACCTCGCTGCCGACGAACTGCGCGCCCTGGCATTCCAGGTGCGAGACCGGCTCACTCCCGGCATCGGCATTCTCGGGTCCGTCCACGGCGGCAAGGGTGCCCTGATCGGCTTCGTTTCGGCAGACCTGGTCGACCGGGGGGTTTCTGCAGGCTCGATCGTCAGCGTGGCTGCCAGAGTACTTGGCGGCGGAGGCGGCAAGGATCCGGCGCTGGCACAGGCAGGTGGACCGGATGGCGACCAGATCGACGCCGCCCTCGAGGAGGCGAAGACGGTGGCTCGCGAGGCAATCGCTTCGCTGTGACGAGGCGGAAAGCCCTCGGCATCGACCCTGGGGAACGCAGGATTGGCGTTGCCGTATCCGACGACTCCGGTCTCATCGCCTCACCGCACTCGGTCATTGATCGCAGCAGGGAAGACCCGGCAGCGCGGATTGCAGCGTTGTGTGATGAGCTCGACGTCGCCACGGTGGTGGTGGGCCTCCCGGTGACGCTGGCCGGAGCCGAGGGAGCGTCTGCTGCGGCCGCTCGCGGCCTAGGTGCCGAGATTGCCGTCGCTTCGGGAAGGAACCTGGTGTACTGGGATGAACGTTTCACCTCTGTGCAAGCGGAACAGTCGTTGCTGGAAGCAGGCGTGAGCCGGCGGCGGAGGCGCGAACTGACCGACAAAGTGGCTGCGGCAATGATGCTGCAGGGCTATCTGGACCACGAACCGACTGAGGACGAATGACGACACAGCCGTCGATCGAATACGTCGTCGAGGAGCTGCCGCCCGAAGGGCCGCCTCCCCGACGCTGGTGGGTCGTCATCCTCAAGTTCCTGGCAGTGGCCGCCGCCATCTGGCTGGCGTTCGTCTACGGTCAGCGTCTCGCTGAAGACCTGGCTATCGCGGTCACACCCGAACCGACAGTGCTGGCGATCGAGCCCGGTATCGAGCTGACGGTCGTCATCCCGAGCGGCGCTACCGCGCGCTCGATTGCCGCCCAGCTCGAGGCAGAACGTGTCGTCGAGGACGGCGAATCCTTCGAGTCGGCGATTCGCCAGCTCGGGGCTGCGGGTTCCTTGAAGGCCGGCCGTTATGTAATGGTGACCGGCACGGCCCATGGTGACCTCGTGGCACAGTTGACGGTCGGCCCACCCGCGGTCGAGACCTTCCGGCTCACCGTCATCGAGGGCCTCGACGTGGAACAAATGCTGGCTGCGCTCGGACGCCAGACGGCGTATTCGCTGGAGGACTTCTCGGCTGCCTTGTCCGATGGCGCGATCACCTCACCTTTCCTTCCCGGTGAGCTTCCTCCAGACGTGCCGGAGCTGGCGGCATGGGAAGGGCTGTTGGCCCCGGACACCTACGAGTTCAGTGTGAATGTCACGGCGGCGACGATCCTGCAGCGTATGTCCGACACCCTCACCGACCGGGCAGACGCGATGGATTGGACTCTGCTCGCCGACCTGGGGCTCACTCCCTACGACGGCATCATCATGGCGTCCCTGATCGAGAAGGAGGTGAGGCTGGACGAGGAGCGTGAGGTTGTGGGGTCGGTGATCATGAACCGGCTACGCGACGACTGGCCGCTAGAGATCGATGCCACGATCATCTACGCACTGGGTACCAACCCGGGTGAGGTCCTGCTGTCCGACCTGGAGATCGACTCGCCGTATAACACCTACCTCTACGGAGGCCTGCCCCCGACTCCCATCTCGGGGGTTCGGTTGCGCTCGCTCGAGGCCGCGGCCAATCCGGCTGAGACCGGTTTCTACTACTACGTGCTGATCGACGAAGACGGAACTCATGGGTTCAGTCAGACACTCGAGGAGCACAATGCAAAGAAGGAACTAGCCAAGGCGGACGGAGTCCTCACGCCGTGAAGCTCGTCGTCCTCGGCGACCCGGTCGAACATTCGCTTTCGCCCGTGATTCACCAGGCTGCCCTGGCGGCGGCCGGCATCCCCGGCAGCTACCAGGCTCAGTCCGTCGACGGCCACGGCATGGTTGCAGCGGTGAGCGCCCTGCGCAACGGAGCACTCGACGGCGCCAACGTCACGATGCCACACAAGCAGGTGGCCCTCGCGTTGGCGGATCGGGCCGACGAACTTGCCCGGCGTGCCGGTGCAGCAAACACCCTGGTGAGGGAGGGAAGCGCCGTGGCCGCCTACAACACAGACGTCGCCGGGGTGAGGTCGGCGTGGAAAGAGGCCGGTCTCCCAACCGGGTGTCCGATTCACATCCTCGGGGCAGGCGGTGCTGCCGCCGCGGCGCTGCTGGCATTGGAAGGAAGCGACCTCGCAATCTCAGCGCGGGATCGTTCGGCCGCCGATGCGCTGCGCGTCGCGACGGGGGTGGAAGTGACCAGCGTTGATTGGGGCACCCCTCTGGCCGGAGCCGTAGTGGTGAATGCGACGCCCATCGGCATGCGCTGCGAGTCGCTGCCGGCAGAGGTCGCGGTACCGGAGTTCGGTGTCTTCGACATGGCGTACGGCGCAGGCAGGACACCGTTGGTGGCGGCCGCACTGGCAGCTGATCTTCCGTACGTCGACGGGGAGGCCATGCTGATCGCACAAGCTGCGGTCTCTTTTGAGTTGTGGACCGGGGTTGTGGCCGAGCATGCCGCGATGCGCGCCGCTCTCGACGTCGAACGCACGAGACGCGGGATCGGCTGACGTCATCGAAATCCGGAGATGGCGCCTCGTGCCGCCTACTCTCGCACCGTCTCACCACGAGGTCCGCGTTGCTCACTGCCATCACCGTGCTTACCGCTCTGATCGGGTTGTTGGTTTCTCCCATCCTGGTGGCGGTCTCGGTTCGCGTCTTCGAGCCCACCGCTCTGGTGTCACGATCCGACTTCGACCGTCCGCTGCGGCTACCACAGGATGTTGACACCACCGATCTGGCGGCCTGGAAGTTGCCGACGACGATGGTCATCTCGACGGTGGTATCTGGTGCGATGGTGCAAGCGATTGGCCTGCGATGGGTGCTCCCCGCCTACTTGTGGTTCGTCGCCATCACGATCGTTCTGTCGCTCACCGACGTCGACCGCAAGCTGATTCCCAATCGGGTCCTCTACCCGGCGACCTTCATCGGCGCGGTGTTGCTGGCCGCGGGCGCACTGGCGGATTGGGATCTCAGCTCTTTGCTACGGGGGTTCGCGGGCGCAGCGGCGTACTTCGTGTTCCTCTACCTGGTGTACGTGGTCGCACGGGGTGGGTTCGGCTTCGGCGACGTCAAGCTGGGACTGTTCATCGGACTTTTCGCCGCCTATCTGGGCTGGGCCGCGCTGTTCATCAGCGTCGTTGCGGCCTTCATCATCGGTGCCATGGTCTCGGTCGTTCTGCTCGTGTTCCGGGTCAAAGGGCGCAAGGATCCGATTCCGTTTGGCCCCTATATGGTCGGTGCTGCCTACATCGCAATGGTGTGGCATGAGCCGATCCGGGAGTGGTATGGCGTCTGAGCGGCGCCGCCCCAACACGAGCCGCGGGTACCATTCCGAGGATGCTCCGCTATCTCACCGCCGGCGAATCTCACGGTCCGGGCCTGGTCTCCGTAATCGAAGGCCTCCCGGCAGGTCTTCCGGTATCGCGCGACGAGCTGACAGATGAGCTAGCGCGGCGCCGCGGTGGCCACGGCCGGGGGAGGCGAATGAGCCTCGAACGGGACGAACTCGAGATTCTGGCAGGGGTGCGGTTCGGGAGGACGTTGGGGAGCCCGGTGGCGGTGATCATTCGCAACACCGAGTGGCCCAAGTGGGAGAAGCAGATGAGTCCCGAGCCGGGAACCGCGGGTCGGGCCCTGACGACCCCTCGGCCGGGGCATGCCGACCTTGCCGGCATGCTGAAATACGACACCCACGACGCACGTGACATCCTCGAACGTGCCTCGGCGCGTGAAACGGCGGCACGTACGGTGGTCGGATACCTGGCCCGAGTGTTGCTGAGCGAGCTCGGCGTCGGCGTGTTGAGCCACGTAGTCCGGATCGGGAGCGTTGTCGCTGCAGAGGAGACGTATCCGAGTCTGGAAGACCTTCCCCGCATCGAGGCGTCAGCGGTGCGAGCCTTCGATCCGCAGACCTCCGCTGCCATGATCGCGGAGATCGACGCAGCTCGTGAGGATCGCGACACCCTCGGTGGAGTGGTCGAGGTGATCGTTCTCGGTCTCCCCGCGGGGATCGGCAGCCACGTGCACTGGGACCGCAAACTCGACGCTCTGCTGGCCGCTGGACTCATGTCCATCCCTGCCATCAAGGGAGTGGAACTCGGGGACGGTTTCGCGTCCGCAGAGCGAAGGGGTTCCGCGGCGCACGATGAGATCTATCGCACAGAAGACGAGTTCACCCGTCGCACCAACCGGGCGGGGGGCATCGAGGGTGGCACGAGTATCGGGGGGATGCTCCGAGTTCGAGCCGCGATGAAGCCGATCTCAACGGTTATGCAGCCGCTCGACACGGTCGACGTCGAGTCCAAGCAACCCCAGAAGGCGTTCCGGGAACGTAGCGACGTGTGTGCGGTGCCGGCTGCAGGGGTGGTGGCAGAGCAGATGGTGGCGATCGTGCTGGCGCAGGAGATGCAGCGCAAGTTTGGCGGAGACACCGTCGCAGACATGCGCCTGTCGCTCGACGAGTACCGCAGGCGCCTCTCGAGTTTCTGAGCATGGTGAACCGCCATCTGTGGCTCGTGGGGATGATGGGAAGCGGCAAATCGCGTATCGGGCCCGGCCTCGCCGAGCGGCTTCACCTTCGTTTTGTGGACACAGACGAGGAGATATCCGAACGGATCGGATGCTCGATCGCACAGTTCTGGGGCGAACGTGGCGAGGAAGCGTTTCGTGACATGGAGGCAGCCACGATCGCGCGGGTCGCCGAGGAACCGGCTGCGGTGGTGGCAGCCGGAGGGGGAGCCGTGTTGCGCGATGGCAACGTCGCCGCGATGCGAGAGAGCGGGCGGGTGGTATGGCTGACGGCAAGTCCACCTACGCTGGTCGCCAGGGTCGGCTCCGGAAGTGATCGGCCGCTGCTGATGGAGGACGCCACCGTGGTTCGTCTCGCCGAAATCCTGGAGAGTCGCGCCGAGCTCTACGCAGATGCTGCTCACGTGGCGGTCGATACCGAGGATGCAGACCCGACAGACGTCATCAATCGAATCGAGGCGTGGTGGAACGCGTCTTCGTGACCGAAGGTGAGCTGCCGACGAGCGAAATCGTCATTGGGCGCGCTCTGGTGACTGCCCAAGACGCCGCATCGCCGGTGCTACCCCCCTCGCCGCGTCGACGCAGGGTCGGGATGCTCACCCAGCCGCCGGCTGCCGCTGTTGCCGAGCGGCTGGCTGGTTCCCTCCGACAGACCTACGAGGTGGCGATCAGGGTGGGACCCGATCGGGACGCGGCCAAGACACTGGGTGAAGCAGAAGAGATCTACACCTGGCTCAACGGGCTGGAGATGACTCGCTACGACACCATCGTTGGCGTCGGCGGTGGTGCGGTCACCGACATTGCCGGATTCATCGGCGGGACCTATTTGCGCGGGATCGAAGTCGTGCTGGTTCCGACCACACTGCTCGGGGCGGTGGATGCCGCGATTGGAGGCAAGGCCGCGGTCAACGTCGAAGGCAAGAACCTGGTCGGGGTTTTCCGGCATCCCACCCGGGTCATCATCGATCTGGATGTGCTGGAGGCACTGCCCGAGCAGCTGGTTCGCGAGGGTGCCGCGGAAGCGCTGAAGACCGGACTGATCGGGGACCCGAGGCTCGTGGACGCCTATGAGTCCGATGGCCTAGCAGCGCCGCTCGAGGTGGTGGTCTCGCGATCCGTGGCCGTGAAGGCCAGGATCGTATCGGATGACTTCACCGAGACCGGCGTCCGTGCCCATCTGAACTACGGCCACACAGTTGGCCACGCGGTAGAGACCCTCACCGGGTGGTCCCATGGTCAGTCGGTCGCGGTCGGGATGGTCGCAGCAGGCACCGCTTCGGAGAGGCTGGTCGGGTACCAGGATGCAAGACGGCAGCGCCGCATCATCGAACGGCTGGGACTCCCGACGGCAGCACCCGGACTCCCGGTGGACGAGGTGCTCCGCCTGATGGGACTCGACAAGAAGCGCGACGAAACCGGCCTCCGTATGGTGCTACTCGAGGAGATCGGGAGGCCGATCGTCCGTGCTGCGGACAGCGCTACCGTATTGGCCGCATTGGCCGCGGTGGGTATCGCCTAAGGCGGCGCATCCACCTCACGGAGTACGGGGAACATGAATCACGCCGGGCGCGTTTCGAAGCTGATGGAAGGCCTGGAGCGGCCACTCCTGGTTACGAACCTGACGAATATCCGATACCTGACCGGGTTCACGGGTACCGCCGCCTACCTCTATGTCACCGCTGGGGGCTGCACCTTCTTGACGGACGGGAGGTACGGCGAGGTCGCGGGAGCGTTGATCGCCGATCTGCCGCGGGCGTCGCTCGAGGTCTCCACTACCGGCATGCTGCGGCCGATCGCGAGCGTGATCGACCCCGCCGAAGAGGTGGATATCGAGGCGGACCACGCAACATGGTCGTTCGTCCGCTCCCTGCGAGACCTGACGAGCGCCAGGCTTCGGCCGGCCACCGGCATCGTCGAGCGTCAGCGGATGGTGAAGGATGCGGAGGAGGTCGCTGCGTTGCGCTCTGCGGCCACAGCGGGTGATGCCGCCTTCGACGCCTTGGACGATCTCATTCAAGGAGAGATCACTGAGGGCGAATTGGGCGAACGGCTCGTGGCGGCAATGCGAGCGACGGGCGCGAGTCCGGCCGCTTGGCCTCCGATCGTGGCGATGGACGCCAATGCGGCCCGGCCGCATCATCGGGCAGGCACTGCCCTCGTCGGCGAAGGCCTGTTGCTGATGGACTACGGGTGCGTCGTAGACGGCTACCACTCCGACATGACGCGCACAGTGTGGAGGGGACCTCTCAATGACCCAGAGGTAGAGGAGGTGTACGCCGCGGTTCTGGAGGCGAGCGAGGCCGGGATTGCTGCCGCGCTCCAGGGGGCGGTTGCCGGCGACGTCGATGCGGCCTGTCGCGCCGTTCTCGACGACCGCGGATATCTCGAAGCATTCGTGCACTCCACAGGCCACGGCGTCGGGCTGGATATCCACGAGGGACCGTCCGTTCGCAACGGCAGCGACCAAGTGCTGGAAGCAGGCAACGTAGTGACGATCGAACCCGGGGTCTATCTCCCGGACCGGTTCGGCGTGCGCATCGAGGATATGGTCCTGGTGACACCAGCCGGCAACGAGGTCCTCACCCAGGCGAGCAAGGAGTTGCACCGCACATGATTTCCACCAACGACGTCAAGCCCGGTATGACGCTGAATCTCCCGGACGGGCTCTTCAACGTCGTTGAGTATCAGCACGTGAAGCCTGGCAAAGGGAAGGCGTTTGTACGCATGAAGCTGAAGAATGTCGAGACCGGAGCGGTGCTCGATCGTACGTTCCGCTCCAACGAAGATGTTCCCCGGGCGATGATCAATCGCGCCGACTTCCAGTTTCTGTTCCGCGACGACATGGGTTTCCACTGTATGAACGCAGAGACCTATGAACAGATGGCGGTCGCCGCCGACCTTGTGGGTGATGCCGCGAACTTCATGGTCGAGGGAACCACAGTGCAGGTGAACATGTTCGAGGGCAACCCGCTCGGGATCGACCTCCCTGCTTCCGTGGAACTCGAAGTCACCTATGCCGAGCCGGGGGTGAAGGGCGACAGGGTCTCCGGCGCCACGAAGCCGATCACGCTCAGCACGGGACTTATCGTGCAGGCTCCGCTCTTCGTCGATCAGGGAGACGTGGTGAAGGTCGATACGCGAACCGGGGACTACATCACGCGGGTGTCGTGAATCGGTCTGAGGCTCGAGTCGCTGCGTTCGCGGAACTTTATGCCGCAGATGTGGCCCAGACCGAGCCCGCCAGCGATCTGCCTGCCCGCGCCCAGCGCTACGTCGACGGCGTGTGGGAGCACCGCCGTGAACTCGATGACCAGATCGGTGCTGTCGCCACCGGATGGCGGGTCGAACGAATGCCACCAGTCGACCGCAACATTCTTCGGTTAGGGCTGTACGAACTGACGTACACCGATACCCCGGTCGGGGTGGTGATCTCGGAGGCCGTCGAACTGGCGAAGACTTACTCGACCGCGAGAAGCGGCGCCTTCGTCAACGGCGTGCTCGCTCAACTCGCTTCCACCTGAAGCACCGAGTTCAGAGGCGCGACCGCGACGAGGGAGCCGGGTGCTACAGTCGCCCCAACCGACCTTTAAACCCGGTCCAGAGAGCCCGGAAAGGAGGAACCTCACGATGCTGTTCTGTCGGCAGCGCACCGCTTTGCGCAGCCCCCCTGCCCCCCTCCCGCCTGGTGACGCGCCGTGAACCCGGTGATGACCCCAGATGACGTTTCGCGCGCACTGCGCAGGGTCGCCCATGAGATCATCGAACGCAATCGCGGCGCCGAAGACGTTCTGCTCATGGGGATTCACACCCGGGGGGTCCCGATGGCGCAGCGACTCGCCGCTGCTATCGGCACGATCGAAGGGACCGAAGTCCCGGTCGGGAGTCTCGACATCGGGTTGTATCGCGACGATCTCGGGTCGCGGCCGACACCTTCGCTCGATACCACAGCAGTTCCGATCCCATTCGACGATCGCACCGTGGTGCTGGTCGATGACGTGTTGTACACCGGTCGCACTATCCGTGCCGCACTCGATGCGATGGCAGACCTCGGTCGCGCGGCCCGAGTGCAGCTCGCGGTGCTGGTCGATCGTGGACACCGCCAGCTACCGATTCGTGCCGACTACGTCGGCAAGAACCTTCCCACGAGCCACGACGAACGCGTCATGGTCCACCTCACGGAGATCGATGGCGACGACGGGGTGTGGCTCGAAACACCTACCCAGGATGCAATGAGAATGGGGGACGAATGAAGCACATGCTGACCACCGAGGGCCTCGACCGGGGGGTCATCACCAGCTTGCTGGACGACGCAGATGAGTTTGTCGAAGTCCTCGGACGACCGATTCCGAAGGTCCCGGCGTTGCGGGGGCGGACCGTTGCCACGTTGTTTTTCGAGGCGTCTACCCGGACGCGTATGTCATTCGAGAAGGCAGCCAAAGCGTTGTCGGCAGATACCGTGTCTTTCTCGCCGGGCACGAGTGCGTTGAAGAAGGGCGAGAGCCTCAAGGACACGGCGCTCACGATCCAGGCGATGGGCGTTGACCTGATGATCGTGCGTCACGCGGCCACGGGGGCAGCCTGGCGCCTCGCCGAGTGGGTCGACGTGCCTGTGGTGAACGGTGGCGACGGTGCCCATCAGCACCCGACGCAGGCTCTCCTCGACTGCCTCACGCTTCGCCAGCACTTCGGCTCACTCGACGGTCTCAAGATCGGTATTGTCGGTGATATCCGCCACAGCCGGGTAGCCCGCTCCGACATCTTTGCCATGACAACCCTGGGGGCGGACGTGACCCTGGTGGCGCCCTCCACATTGCTGCCGCACACCACTGAAGGGTGGCCGGTCGCCACCACCGGCGAGTTCGATGACGTCCTCACCGAACTCGATGTCGTTTACCTGCTGCGGGTCCAAGCGGAGCGCGGGGGTGCATCCGTTTTCCCATCAGTCGCCGAGTACCGGTCTCGCTTCGGGATGACGGCAGAACGCCTGGCGAGATTGAAACCCCACGCCGCAGTGCTCCACCCGGGTCCGATGATTCGGGGAGTCGAGATCGATCACGAAGTGGCGGACGATCCGCGGACCCTGGTGCTGGACCAGGTCGCCAACGGCGTGGCCGTCCGGATGGCCGTCTTGTTCCAGCTGCTCGGAGGTGAGCGGGATGTCTGAGGTACTCATCAAAGGGGGCACGGTACTGACGGCCGGCGGCGTGACGGCGGCGGATGTGTTGGTCGCCGAAGGGGTGGTTGTCGAGGTCGGCCCCGACCTGATTGTGGAAGCCGCTACCGAGATCGACGCACGGGACTGCTGGGTGGGACCCGGACTCGTGGACGTGCATACTCATCTGCGGGAGCCGGGGCAAGAGCACAAGGAAGACATCGCCTCCGGTTCGCGGGCCGCGGCCGCGGGCGGGTACACCGCCGTGGTCGCCATGCCAAACACTGATCCTGCGGTCGACAGCGGTCATGTGGCTAGGTTCGTGGTCGAGCGCGGCGAGCGGGCAGGGCTGGTCGAGGTCGCCGCGGCCGGCTGCTTGAGCCTGGATCGGGAGGGCCGCAAGCTGGCTCATCTCGACGAATTGTGGGATGCAGGCGTCCGTGTCTTCACAGACGACGGCGACACGGTTGCGGACGCCGGTTTGTTGCGACGCGCCATGGAATACATCGCCGAACTCGGTGGCGTCGTGGCCCAACATGCCATCGACCCGGGACTCGCTTCCGGAGGCCATATGCATGAAGGCGCCGTATCCGCCCGGCTCGGAGTGCAGGGCATCCCGGCGCTGGCCGAGGAGGTCGTGTTGGCGAGGGACCTGGCGCTCGTACGTCTCACCGGGGTCAGCTATCACGCTCAGCATCTCAGCACGGCGGGGGCGGTCGAACTGATCGCCGCGGCGAAGGAGGAAGGCCTCCCCGTCACCGCAGAGGCGACTCCCCATCATCTGGCATTCGACGAGGTCGTGGTCGCTCGCGACGTCGCAGATCCGACGTACAAGATGATGCCCCCCCTGCGCAGCGCGGTTGATGTTGCCGCGGTGCGGGTCGCGCTGGAAACAGGGATCATCGATGTTGTCGCGACAGATCACGCGCCGCACGCACCCCACGAAAAGGATGTTGCCTTCGAGGAGGCCCCCTTTGGCGTCACCGGCCTCGAGTGGGCGGCAGCGGTGGTCAACACCGTTGTCGAACTCGACATGGCGCGGTTCTTCGAGCGGATGGCGACGCGGCCGGCCGAGATTGCCGGACTCACCGCCACCCAGGGCGGACCCGTGGCTCCCGGCCGGATCGCCAATCTCTTGGTCTTCGACCCTGCCTCGGAATGGACCGCTGCCGGCACCTACTCGCGATCGGTCAACAGCCCGTATCTCGGCAGGCAGTGGAGGGGTGCGGTCAGAACCACGATTCACGACGGTGTGGTCACACATGCGGGGGTGAGCGCACGCGTATGAGCGGCGTGTTGGTGCTGGCCGACGGAACGGTGTTTCGAGGTACGTCGGTTGGTGCTCCCGGCCTTGCTACCGGCGAGGTGGTTTTCAACACGGCGATGACCGGCTACCAGGAGATAGCAACCGACCCTTCGTATGCCGAGCAGGTGGTCGTGATGACCGCGGCCCACATCGGCAACTACGGTGTCGCTCACTCCGATGACCAGTCCGGCTCGCCGCATCTGAAGGGCCTCATCATCCGATCGATGGCCCGGCGCGCCTCGAGTTGGCGGGCTGAGGCCGATTTGGCGTCGTGGCTCCAGGGCCACGGTGTGGTAACGCTCTCTGATGTCGATACCCGCCGGCTGACTCGCCATGTGCGGACGCACGGTGCGATGCCGGCCGCGGTTGCGACGGACCACACCGAGGCAGAGGTGAAGGCCGTCGCGGCGGCAGCCCCGCAACTGGAGGGCAAGGACCTGACCCTGCAAGTCACGACGCAGGAACCATATCGAGTGGAAGCAGAACACCCGCGTCGCGGTGGGATCGTCGCGTTCGACTTCGGTATCAAGCGCGACATCTTGCGTGGCTGGACCAGGCGCGGGTTCGACGTGGACGTGCTTCCGGCCACTGCCAGCGCGACCGATGTCCTCGCACTCCGACCGGACGCGGTATTCCTATCGAATGGGCCGGGCGACCCCGAACCCCTGCTCGGCAGCATCGCCGCGGTCCGGCAACTGCTCGACAAGGTCCCCGTGGTTGGTATCTGTTTGGGCCATCAGGTGCTGGCGCTGGCGCTGGGCGCACACTCCTTCAAGCTGCCGTTCGGTCACCACGGGGGCAACCATCCGGTTCGGCGGTTGCGAGACGGGAAGATCGCGGTCACCGCTCAGAACCACGGATTCGCCATCGACCTGTGGGGTCTCAGTGAGCAGGATGCTCCCGAGTCGGGTGACGGGGTACCAAGCCGCGAACGCTTGCCCGCACGGGTCACCACCCCGATGGGAGAAGTGGAACCGACGCATCAGAACCTCAACGACGGCACACTGGAAGGGCTGGTGTGTCTCGATGTCGCGGCAGCCTCGGTGCAGTACCACCCGGAGGCTGCTCCGGGGCCGCGAGATGCGGACGGGGTATTCGACGACTTCGTTGGGGTCATGGAGCGCTTCCATGCCTAAAAGACAGGACCTGCGTTCGATTCTGGTGGTCGGCTCGGGTCCGATCGTCATCGGACAAGCCTGCGAGTTCGACTACTCGGGAACGCAGGCCGTGAAGGTGCTCCGTGAGCAGATGTATCGGGTCATCCTCGTGAATTCGAACCCGGCGACGATCATGACTGATCCCGACCTGGCAGACGCGACGTATGTCGAGCCGATCACGGCTCCTGTGATCGAGGCCATCATCGACGAGGAACGACCAGACGCTCTGCTAGCGACGCTGGGGGGTCAAACGGCCCTCAACGTGACGATGGAACTCGCGGCAGCCGGTGTATTCGACAAGTTCGGGGTCGAGCTGATCGGGGCCGGTATCGAAGCGATCGCAACCGCTGAAGACCGGGGCCGCTTCAAGGTCGCCATGAACGAAGCCGGAATCGAGACGGCGCGCTCGAGCTATGTACGCTCGCTCGAGGATGCTCTCGCCACCGTGACCGACCTGGGGTACCCGGCCATGGTGCGGCCGTCCTACATCCTGGGAGGCGGCGGCACGGGCCTGGCAGGTGACGAGGCTGCCTTTCGGCGGATCGTTACTGCAGGCCTGGCTGCTTCGCCGGTGGGGGAGGTCCTGGTCGAGGAGTCGTTGCTGGGCTGGAAGGAGTATGAACTGGAGGTCATGCGAGACGGCGCAGACAACGCCGTCATCGTCTGTTCCATCGAGAACCTCGATCCGATGGGCGTGCACACCGGAGATTCGATCACCGTTGCTCCCGCCATCACGCTGTCGGACAGGGAGTACCAGGACATGCGTGACGAAGCTATCACCTGCCTGCGTGCGATCGGCGTTGACACCGGGGGCTCCAACGTACAGTTTGCGGTCGATCCGAAGACCGGGAGGCGGGTGATCATCGAGATGAACCCGCGAGTGTCACGCTCTTCTGCCCTTGCATCGAAAGCCACCGGTTTTCCGATCGCCAAGATCGCCGCCCTGCTTGCCGTCGGCTACTGCCTGGACGAGATCGTTAACGACATCACGGGAGCGACGCCTGCCTCGTTCGAACCCGCCCTCGACTACATCGTCGTCAAGGTGCCACGGTTTGACTTCGCGAAGTTCCCTTCCAGTTCCGGCGAACTGGGAACGGCGATGCAGTCCGTAGGCGAGGCGATGGCCATCGGTCGCAGCTTCTCCGAAGCGCTGCAGAAGGCGCTGCGCAGCCTGGAGACCGGTCGCAGCGGCCTCAACGCGGATCAGGCTGAGGTCGGCCTACTGGAATTGGGAGATGGCGAACTCCTCGCTCGCTGCGAGGTGCCATCACCCGACCGCATCTTCGCGGTCGCCGAGGCACTGCGCCGCGGTGTTGCGGTGGATGCGCTCGCCGAGCTGACCGCGATCGACCCGTGGTTCCTCGCTGAAATGAACTCCATCGTGTCGCTACGGAAGCGGCTGGTAGAGGGTGGTGAAGGGGTCGATGCCGGCACGCTGCGGCAGGCGAAACGAGACGGTTTCAGTGATCGGCAGCTGGCCTATCTGTGGGGCTGTCAAGAGGCGTCGGTCGCATCGCTGCGGCGCCGCCTCGACGTGACCCCGGTTTTCAGAACCGTCGATACCTGCGCCGCGGAGTTCGAGGCACGGACTCCATACTTCTACGGGACCTACGAGGAGGAAGACGAGGTTCCGGCCTCGGCTCCGGGAACGGTTGTGGTACTCGGCTCGGGACCGAATCGGATCGGTCAAGGGATCGAGTTCGACTACTGCTGCGTACACGCCGCATTTGCATTGCGCGACGCCGGGTATCGCACGGTGATGGTGAACTGCAATCCGGAGACCGTGTCGACGGACTACGACACTTCCGACCGGTTGTACTTCGAACCGCTCACGGTCGAAGACGTGCTGGCCATCTTGGAGGCCGAGCAACCGGAGGCGGTGGTGGTTCAGCTCGGCGGCCAGACCCCGCTCGGCCTGGCGCATGCGCTCGAAGCGGCCGGATTCAGGGTCGCAGGCACGTCGCCGGACGCGATCGACCTTGCGGAGGACCGCGAACGGTTCTCCGGCTTGTGTGCTGCAGTCGGTGTACCCCAGCCGGCACATGGCATCGCTCGATCCGAGGCCGAGGCTGAAGCCGTCGTCGACCGGATCGGGCTTCCGGTATTGGTGAGGCCGTCGTATGTGCTCGGCGGAAGAGCAATGCGAATCATCTACAGCGTCGAGGAACTGAGGGCCTACACCGATGAGTTGTACGGTTCGGCCCTGGGCGGTGACGCCGACCTGTCCGGAGCGCCGCTGCTGATCGACCGTTTCCTGGAGTCCGCGGTCGAAGTGGACGTTGATGCCATCTACGACGGGGACGAACTCTTCATAGGTGGTGTGATGGAGCACGTGGAAGAGGCAGGGGTGCACTCAGGAGATAGTGCGTGTGTGGTGCCGCCCCCCACTCTCGGGACACGGGCCCACGAGAAGATCCTCCAATACACCGAGCGGCTGGCACGGGGCCTCGAAGTGCAAGGTCTGCTCAACATCCAGTTTGCCGTACAGGGAGATCAGGTCTTCGTCCTGGAAGCGAACCCGCGAGCCTCGAGAACCGTTCCGTTCATCTCGAAAGCGACCGGTGTGCCTCTGGCCAAGGTCGCGACGCGGGTGATGCTGGGCGAGTCGCTGGCAGATCTGCGAGCGGCGGGAGTCATCGCGGAACGGCTCCCGGCAGACTTCGTCGCGATCAAGGAAGCAGTGCTGCCCTGGACGAGGTTCCCGGATGAAGACACCGTGCTCGGCCCCGAGATGCGGGCCACCGGTGAGGTCATGGGCCTCGGGCCTGATCTCGGGGTCGCCTACGGCAAGTCGTTGCTCGCCGCGGGTCATCGGCTGCCTGCCGAGGGCCAGGTCTTCATTTCACTCGCCGATCGCGACAAACCGGTCGGAGTTGAGGTGGCCGGGCACTTCGCAGCGGCCGGCTTCCGACTCCTGGCCACCCACGGCACCGCAGGCCACCTCGCCAGGCACGGCATCGCGGCGACCCACGTCGACAAGGTAGGGGAGGGACCCTACGACCCGGTCGCACTCATCGAGGACGGTGCGATCGACCTGGTCGTCAACACACCTCGCGGCAAGCGAGCCCGCGGCGATGGTGGGCTCATCAGGCGCGCGGCCACCCGGCATGGGATCCCGTGCGTGACCACCGTGCAAGGCGGGCTGGCGATGGCGGGCAGCTTACGCGGGGCCGATCTCAAACGCGCCGAGGTGGCTCCGCTGCAGGAATACCACGACCGGTTATCGCATGGTTGATCTGTCGGTTGACCTCGGCCCCTTGCGGCTGGCAACCCCTCTGGTAGCGGCGTCCGGGACCGTGGGATCTGTCGTCGATTTCGCGGCCGTCGGAGCACTCGAGGCTTACGGGGCTGCGGTGGCCAAGTCGGTGAGTGAAGAGCCGTGGCAAGGAAGGCAGGCACCGCGCCTGGCGCCGACCGCCACCGGCATGCTGAACGCGATCGGTATTCAGAATCCGGGTATCGAGGCCTGGCTGGACACGTACGCGGCCGCCGTCGGGAGCCTCGACGTCGCGGTCTGGGGGTCTGCCGTCGGCTACACCCCGAACCAGTTCGCGCGGGTAGCCGCCGGTCTGTCCAGAGCCGCCATCGCAGCGATCGAAGTGAATCTCTCTTGCCCCAATCTCGAAGACGAGTCGATGTTCGCACTCGATCCAGATGCGTCGGCTGCCGTCATTGCAGCCGTGCGGGCCGAGACAGCACTGCCGGTCGGCGCCAAGTTGTCACCCAACGCCCCGGATGTTGTCGCCGTGGCGGCCGCCGTCGCCGATGCCGGAGCCGACTTCGTCGTGCTCACCAATACGGTGTGGGGGGCAGGGATCGACGTAGAGACCCGTCGTCCGCTTCTGTCGAGTGTCGTCGGCGGATACTCCGGCCGCGGCATCAAACCGATCGCGCTTCGCTGTGTATGGGAGGTGCATCAGGCGCTCCCCGAGCTGCCGATCGTGGGCTGTGGCGGCGTCCGTACGGGCACCGATGCGGTTGAGTTCCTGTTGGCAGGGGCGTCTGCCGTTGCGCTGGGCAGTGTGCATTTCGAAGCACCCCGAGCCGGACGTCGGGTACTCGACGAATTGACGCAGCACTGCGAGGGTCACGACGTCAGTGCAGTGGCAGAACTGACGGGAGGAGCAATACCGTGGGAGAAGTGACCCCGGTGATCGTCGCTCTCGATGTGGGCTCCGCTGAAGAGGCAGTCCGTCTCGCTCGGCAGGTGGCGCCGCATGTCGGGGGGTTCAAGATCGGGCTCGGGCTACTTCACGGCCCAGGACCGGGAGCGATCGCGGCACTCAACGATCTCGGAAAGCCGGTGTTTGCCGATGCCAAGCTGCACGACATTCCTTCTCAGGTCGATGTAGCCGCCCGGCGCCTGGGTGCGTGGGGTGCGAGATGGGTGACGGCTCACGTGTCTGGTGGCGACGACATGCTGCGCGCGGCAGTGGAGGGCCTCGGAATTGGTTCTGGCGGAGCAGGCGGGATCCTGGGCGTCTCGGTGCTGACCAGCCTGGACGAAACCAGGCTGGCGGCGATTGGCATCGCCTCGACCCCAGGCAAGCTCGTGTCGCGAATGGCGCGGGTTGCTGCGGCGGCTGGGTGCGAGGGGTTGGTGTGCTCTCCCCGCGAGTTGGGAGTCGTGCGTGAGGTAGCACCTGATCTCACGACCGTGATTCCCGGTATTCGGCCTGGCGGTCCAGCGGGTGACGATCAGCGGCGGGTTGCCACTCCGGCCGAGGCCATGTCCCGCGGCGCCGACTGGCTGGTGATCGGACGGCCCATTACCAGGGCCGAGGATCCGGCACGGGCCGCAGAAGAAATCTCCCGCGACCTCCATTCCGAAGACGTGAGTTGATAGAGTCGGACGTACGTTGGAGCAGGAGGGATTGGATGGCACCACCGAAGCTGACCGCCGAACAGCGGAACGCAGCTCTCGCCAAGGCCGCAGAAGCGCGCACAACGAGAGCCGAGATGAAGGAACTTCTTCGAACAGGCAGCTTGACCCTTCCCGAAGTGCTCGACCGCGCCGAGACCGACGACATCGTTGCCGGCACCAAGGTGTACGCCGTGTTGGTGTCGCTTCCGGGGCTCGGCAAGGTGAAGGCATCCAGGGTCATGGAAGAGTTGGGGATCGCTTCGAACCGGCGATTGCGCGGCCTGGGCACCAGGCAGAAGGCTGCCCTGCTGGAGATGTTCTCGTAGTCGCAACCAGGGGACCCACCGAGCCGAGGTGAGGTTGATGGCCTGCTCGCCCGAACGCGGTCGGAGGGGTGATGTCGCCCGCTCGGTGTACCTGTAATCTCACGTCCGCTCCTCATCGTCGAGCTCAGGGAGAGCGTCTCCACGTGATCATCACCGTTTCTGGGAAGCCGGGGTCGGGAAAGAGCACCATCGGTAAGCTGCTGGCGGCGCGCCTCGGGGTGGATCACCTGTCTGCAGGCGATTTCATGCGCCAGCTGGCGGCAGAGCGCAATCTCACAGTGCTGGAGTTGTCGGAGGTAGCGGAAGCAGACGCCGGCATCGATCGCGAGATCGACCAACGGAGCGCTCGCTTCGGTGAAATCGAATCCGACCTGGTGATCGATGCCAGGCTGGCCTGGCATTTCATCCCAGCTGCTATCAAGGTGTTTCTCGACGTGAGCCTCGATGTGGCAGCAGAGCGGATCTTCGAGGCGGGCAGAAAGGCCGAACGAGAGAACATCGATCTGGCAACGACCAGGCGAAACATCGAGGAGCGGACCCGCTCGGAGTCGAGCCGATATCTGGACTACTACGGCGTCGACTATCTGGATCTTGCGCACTACGACCTGGTGGTGGATACGTCACACGTCACCGTGGAACAGATTGTCGATCGGATTCTCGACTACGTCGCGACGGTCCAGACCCCGGGACCTCCGCAAGGATGATCGAGAAAGGTTTGGAGCGCCTCTATACTCCGGGGCCCCGGGCCTCGCTGCGACGACCGCGAGCGAAGCGCACGGACCATTCACCCGGCCGAGAATAGGGCCGTACGGCACGCAACCGAGGAGACCAGACTCATGATCGAGCCACCCATCGGCGGCCTTCTGGAGAAGGCAGAGACCCGTTTCGGTCTGGTGGTGTTGTCTGCCAGGCGGGCCCGTCAGATCAACGCGTATTTCAATCAGCTCGGTGAAGGGTTGGGCAGCTACGTCCCGCCGCAGGTGCACAGCCTGTCGCGTAAACCTCTGTCGATCGCCCTGGAAGAGATCGACACCGACAAGGTCGTTATCGAGACGGAAGAGTAGGCAGTGCTTGCCGGGCGGCATATCGTCCTCGGCGTCACGGGAGGCGTCAGCGCCTACAAGTCTGCCTACCTGGCCCGCCGGCTCGTGGAGGCAGGCGCCCAGGTCCGCTGCATCATGACGGAGTCTGCCGGCGAGTTCATCGGGCCGCAGACACTGGCCGCGGTGACCGGATCTGCCCCACTG
Organism: uncultured Acidimicrobiaceae bacterium; assembly: GCA_964397045.1. GTDB lineage: Bacteria > Actinomycetota > Acidimicrobiia > Spongiisociales > UBA5794 > CAYNHF01. The sequence continues at coordinate 107,847 of CAYNHF010000011.1, forward strand.
CGAGGGTTCTTCGATCAGGAGGATGAGAGTCCCCATACGTCACTCGCCCGCTGGGCCGATGCGATTGTGGTCGCTCCCGCCACGGCAGCCGCAATGGCGCGACTGGCCTCCGGCATGTCGAGTGATGTGCTGACGGCGACCGTTATGGCCGCCACATGTCCCGTTGTGGTGGCACCTGCGATGCACACCGAGATGTGGGAGCACGCCGCCACGCAGCGCAACGCCGAACGGCTCGGTGCAGACGGGGTGGTGATCGTCGGGCCCGTCAGCGGCCCGCTGGCCGGCGGGGACGAAGGCCAGGGTCGACTGATAGATCCGGTGGAGATCGTCGCCGCCATCGACACATGCTTGGCTGGCGATCTTGCGGGATGGAGCGTGCTGGTATCTGCGGGAGGTACGCGCGAGGCCATCGATCCGGTGCGCTACATCGGCAACCGCTCCTCCGGGAAGATGGGTTATGCAATCGCCCGCAGCGCCGCACGCCGCGGTGCCGTCGTCACCCTGGTGACTTCGGTCACCCCACCCGATACCCCCGGGATCGACGTCGTGGAGGTGGAAACCGCACAAGAAATGGCGGTTGCGGTGTGGAAGCATGCCGGGGGCGTCGATGTCGCCGTGCTGGCTGCAGCAGTGGCCGACTTCCGACCGCTCGCCCAGCAGCCTGCCAAGTTGAAGCGTGCGGATGGTCTTCCCGACCTCGAGCTCGAACCTACACCCGACATCCTTGCCGGCGTGATCGCCATGGAGGCCCGGCCGTTCGTCGTTGGGTTCGCAGCGGAAAGTGGGTCCCTCGATGACGCTGTGGACAAGGCAACACGCAAAGGCGTTGACCTGCTTGTCGGCAACGACGTGACAAAAGAGGGATCAGGTTTTGGCACAGACACGAATGAGGTGCTGCTCGTGTCTCCAGACGGCGGGAGCGAAGCCTGGCCGTTGCTCTCCAAGTCCGAAGTGGCCGACCGACTCTGGAACCGGATCGTGGAACTGCGGTCGGGGCAGTAGCTCTGGCCGCCGTCGCTCAAGTCATACCCAGTATTCCAGCGTTCTCCGTCGACGACGGCTTCGCATACGCTATTCCCGAGACGATCAGCAATGTCACCGTCGGACGTATGGTGCGCGTGCCGCTGGGAGGTCGCGTGGTCCGGGGGTATGTCGTGGGGGTGCGCGAAGTTGGAGATGCCGGCAAGCTGCGTGAGGTGCGCGCGGTGTCCGGCGACTTTGCGCTTTTCGATAGCCGGCTGCTGCAGACGATTCGCTGGACGGCGTTGCACTACGTTGCCCCAGTTGCCACAGTGCTGGCGAAGACGGCACCGCCGAACTTGCCGCGACATCGTAAGGCTCTCGATTTGCCCGCACCTCCGCAGCGAGAGTCGCCGCTTCCCGCGGCATCGGCGGCAGCCGGCGAGGGCAGGCGCGTCGCGAGTCAGTACCTGGTTGGTCCCGGACCGTGGGGAGAGCTGATCTCCGGCCTCTGTGGTCCGGTGGTACATGGGGGGAGGTCTGCCGTGGTGGTTGCTCCTACCGTCATCGAGGCGGCGGAGCTGGTTGATGCCCTGCGACGTTCCTTCGGCACGCGAGTCCTCTTTGCGACATCGTCGAGCCCCGCCAAGGATGTCACCGCAGCGTGGGTGCATGCCGCGACCACCCCAGGGGTGATCCTCGTCGGAACCCGCGAGATTGCCCTATGGCCGGTCGCCGCGCTCGGCATGGGAGTGATCGTGGAGGAAGGCAGGCGTGCGATGAAGGCTCCACAGTCGCCTACGTTGCATGCCTTCCAATTGCTGCGACGTCGGGCCGCAGTCGAACGCTTCTCGCTCGTTCTTGCCGGACCGGTGCCGACGCTGGAGGCCGTAGCTGCCGGCATTGAACTGCGTGAGCCGCCGCGCCGGGTCTGGAGTCTCGTCGAGGTGGTCGACAGGGGAGAGGAGCCGCCGGGTTCGGGCATCATCTCGCCGCAGGCCTCCAGAGCGTTGCAGGGAGTCGTCAAGCGAGGAGCGTCGGCGTTCGTTCTGGTGCATGGCCGCGACTACGCACCGGCGTTCCGTTGCGTGCGCTGCCGGGCCGTGCGGCAGTGTCCGGTGTGTGGGGCGGGTGCAGCTCGCACCGACGTCTGTCGCAGGTGTGAAGCCGGGTTGGGCGCATGCGCCGAGTGTGGTGGAGAACGCTTCGAACCGCTCGGCGCGGGTGTGGGGAGGGTGGTCGACACGTTGCGGCGAATCATCGGCGACGAGGTAGGGCCGGCCGGCGCCGGCCGGCTCGTGACCGTTGGCACGGAGCGTGACCTGGCTGGGTTCGGGCGGATCCAACTTGGGGTAGCAATCGACGCAGACGGCTTGATCCTTGCTCCGAACTACCGGGCTGAGGAGGACGCCTTCCGCCTGTTGGCCCGCCTGGCGTCGCTGGTGGAACGTGGCAGAGGGAACCGCTGTCTGCTCCAGACCTCCCATCCGCACCATCGGGTGATCGAGGGGCTGCGGTCGGGTCACCCCTCCGAGTTCCTCATGACCTCCCTCGCCATGCGGGAGCGAGCCGGCTTCCCCCCTGCAACGGAACTGGTGGCGCTCGGCTTGAAGCGGGCACCCGGCGATGCGGACGACGCACTCCGAGCGACGACCGGGGACCAGGCAGATGTGCTCGGCCCTGCCGTCGATCGCGATACGTTGCGGTGGCTGGTGCAGGGAGGAGGGTTGCGGCCGGTGCGGGTCCGCCTCCGTGGTCTGGTGCAGTCGTGGCGTGACGGCGGGGCCACCGTGCGGGTGGATGCTGACCCGATCGACCTATGAACCGTCCCGGCCTCCAGCCGTTCCTGGTGGGTCACCGAGTATCCTGCCCAACCTGATCAAGGGTGTAGCAGTGGCCATTTTTCCCATTCGTACGTTTGGCGATCCGGTGCTTCGTACCGCAGCGTCGGACGCCGCGGACTTCGATATGGGGTTGCGTCGCCTCGCGGACGACATGCTCGAGACAATGTACGACGCGCCCGGAGTCGGGCTGGCGGCGCCCCAGATAGGGGTCTCCAAACGGATCTTCGTGGCCGATATCGGAGACGGCCCCTTTGCGATGGTGAATCCTGAGATCGTCGACCTCCAAGGATCCTGGGAGTTCGACGAAGGGTGTCTCTCCGTCCCCGGCCGATTCTGGGAGATCAAGCGACCCGGCTACGCGAGAGCCCGCGGGTTCGACGTCGATGGCAGGCCGGTGGAGTACGAGGGTGAAGAACTCATGGGGAGGGTCCTGCAACACGAGATCGACCATCTCGGTGGGATGCTGCTGCTTGAGCGGTTGGCGCGCCGGACGCGGAAACAAGCGCTGCGCGAGCTGCGCGAAGAAGCGCTCGATCTCAAGCCGGTTGAGGGATGAGGGGCGCCTTCCTCGGCACTCCTGCGGCCGCGATCGCCTCGCTGGCTGCTGCGGCAGACATCATCGATGTCGAGGTCGTGATCACCCGGCCCGATGCAGCACGCGGGCGCTCGGCACGTCCGGTCGCGCCCCCCGTCAAGACCGCTGCCCTCGAGTGGGGGATTCCGGTCGTGCAGCCGAATTCTGCCGATGAGCTCCTTGCGGCCTTCCAGAATCGGGATCTCGATGTGGGTGTCGTCGTTGCCTACGGCCGGATCCTGCGCCCTGCAGTCCTCCAAGCAACACGCCTCGGATTCGTGAATGTGCACTTTTCGCTGCTGCCCAGATGGCGCGGAGCGGCGCCGGTGGAGCGAGCGATCCTTGCCGGAGATGAGTCGACCGGCGTCAGCCTGATGCAGCTCGACGAGGACCTCGACACCGGGCCGGTCATCAGCGCGATCGAAACCCCGATTGGTCCAGACGAGACCGGAGGGAGCCTGACGGCTCGCCTTTCGTATCTCGGGGCTGAGATGATCGATGAAGTGCTCCCCGGGTATCTCGAAGGGGATCGTCAGCCTGCCCCGCAAATGGAGGGTGGGGCCAGTGTTGCGGCGCGTCTCACCGTGGAGGAGGGCGAGCTCACGGCAGCCGATGAGGCTGCGATGGTGCTCCGCATGGTGCGTGCGTTTCAGCCCCGTCCGGGTGCCTGGTTCATGGCCGCGGGTGAGAGATACAAGATCCTCCGTGCGGCGGAGACGGTGGACTCGACGCCCCGAGGCGAGATCCACCTCAGCTCTGGGGCGGTGTCACTCGGCCTGGCCGACGAGGCAATCGAGCTCCTCGAGATCCAGCCGCCCGGGGGAAGACCGCTTGCCGCCCGCGCCTGGATGAACGGCAGGCGAGGGGAGCCGCTACACCTCGATCGATCTGATTGAAGTTGGATTACCTGCGCTCGAGATGAACCGCCACGGCCTCCACGTGACCTAGGGTGGGGATGATGATCGGCCCAGCCCGCCTCGCTCCTTCGGTCCTCGCCGCCGACTTTGCGCATCTCGGTGAGGCAGTAGAAACGGTCGCTCCATTCTGCGATCTGCTTCATATCGACGTGATGGACGGCCATTTCGTTCCGAATCTCTCGCTCGGGATTCCGGTGATCGAGTCTCTGCGGCGCGTCACTGCTCTGAAGTTCGACTGTCACATGATGACGACCAACCCTGACGTGTACTTCGAACCGCTGCGCGCTGCAGGAGCCGACCTGGTGACCGTCCACCTGGAGGTGTACCCGGACCCTGCTCCGGTCGCGGCCAGAGCGCGCGCCGCAGGCCTCGAATTCGGACTCGTGCTCAACCCGCCGACGCCGTTTTCCGGCTTGGAGCCGTTCGTCGAATTGTGCGACATTGTGCTCATCATGTCTGTGAACCCCGGGTTCGGCGGGCAGTCCTTCATTCCCGGCGTCCTCGACAAGGTTGAGGCCGCAAGGAAGTTCATTGACTCACGAGGATTGCCGGCCGATATACAGATCGACGGCGGGATCGGGCCCGAGAACATCGGAAGCGCTCGAGATGCGGGTGCGGAGGTTTTCGTCGCCGGGAGTTCTGTCTTCAGAGCGCCCGATCCGGTTCTGGCACTGAAGGAAATGCGCTCCATCGTGAACGACTAGGAGTCACATGAAGGAACGGATACTCATCGTTGATGACGATCCGGATATCCGGCAGTTCGTCGAGGTCAACCTCGAGCTGGAGGGTTTCGAGACGGAGCCTGCCGAGAACGGCAAGATCGCACTGGAGTCTGCGCAGTCACGGCCCCCAGATCTTGTGCTGCTCGACGTGATGATGCCGGAAATGGACGGCCTCACGGTGCTGCGCCGCATGCGCAGCGCGCCGGCAACGGCCAATGTGCCGGTGATTCTGCTCACCGCTAAGGCGCTGGCCGAAGACCGGGTCAAGGGTCTCGACCTAGGAGCAGATGACTACATCACCAAACCGTTTGCCGTCGAGGAACTGATGGCACGAGTACGATCGGTGCTCCGTCGCGCTCAGCAGATGAGAGACCTTTCACCACTCACCGGGCTTCCAGGCAACTTCAGGATCACGCGAGAACTCGAAGAGCAGGTGAACAGCGACGGGTTGTTTGCGGTGATTCACGCCGACCTCGATAACTTCAAGTCGTTCAACGATCACTACGGCTTCATGCGAGGCGACGCGGTGATCAAGTTCTGTGCCCAGGCTCTGATGGAGGCCGCAGAACTGACCGGAGACGAGGGTGCGTTCGTCGGCCATGTCGGTGGAGACGACTTCGTGGCGGTGCTCCATCCCAGCTACGCCGAGGAGTACTGCAAGGATGCTCTGCGCATATTCGACGACGGGATCCTCGACTTCTACGACACTGAGGATGCGCTGCAGGGTTATATCGAGGTGACGGACCGGCAAGGCGAGCGGCATGCTTTCCCGATCTCGAGCCTGTCGATGGGTGTAGCCACCAATCTCCGGCGCCGCATCGCCTCCGAGTGGGAGGCTTCGGCGATCGCTTCAGAGATGAAGGAGTACGCCAAACGGCAGCCTGGTTCGGTGTACGAAATCGACCGCAGGAACTGATCGGCCGAATCCCGGTCGAAGTGCGCATCGAAGCGGAGGCCCACGAAATCGGCGGGGTGAATTCCCACTACACTCAGGACATAACTGAGTTGCCCCCTTCAGGGCAGGGTGAAATCCCCGACCGGCGGTGAAAGCCCGCGACCCCCGAAGCAACCTTCGGGGTTGACCCGGTGAGATTCCTGGGCCGACGGTGACAGTCCGGATGGGAGAAGGAGGGCGTGTGTCGCGACGCACGGATTCGGACAACCGATCCCAGCACGATCGCGCGGAAGAGTGGATGGCGCTGGCTGCCGAAATCACAGCCGAAACCCACCCTCACCCCAATCCGCGCGTTGGTGCGGTCGTGGTTGCGGTCGACGGTTCCGTGGTGGCGGCAGCAGCCCACCTTGGTCCCGGCAGGCGCCATGCCGAGGCCGCCGCACTCGAAACCGCAGGGGCCGCGGCGCGCGAAGCGACGTTGGTCGTGACGCTCGAGCCGTGTAACCATCACGGCCGCACGCCCCCGTGCACTGAAGCCATCATCTCTGCCGGTGTGAGCACCGTCTTGGTCGGTGCGGGAGATCCCGATGCCAGAGTTCGCGGCCGCGGCATCGCCCGGCTCAGGGAAGCGGGGATCGAGGTAGTAGGACTCGACAGCGCGGCCGCACGAGCCGTCGACCCCGGCTACTTCCACCACCGCCGGACCGGCAGACCGCTCGTCACCCTCAAGACGGCGATGACGCTGGACGGACAGGTGGCCGCGCTCGATCGCACCTCACAGTGGATCACGTCTGCGGCTGCGCGCGCAGATGGTCATCGACTCCGTGCTGCCAGCGACGCGGTACTCGTGGGCGCAGGGACCGTGATCGCGGATGACCCGCAACTCGATGTGCGGCTGCCGGACCACGACGGACCCCAACCCCGCCCGGTGGTTGTCGCTGGTCGCCGGGAACTGCCGGCGAACGCCCGGCTTTTCGAGCGTGACCCCCTCGTCTACGCCTCTCGGCACCATCCGCTGCCGGGCGGCGAGATCGTCGTGGTCGGTGGGACCGGCAATGTGGATCTGGACGCTGTGCTCAAGGACCTCGGAGCTCGCAACATCGTGGATCTGCTGGTCGAGGGTGGGGCGACGCTGGCCGACGCGCTGTGGAGCGCCGGTCTGGTCGACCGGGTGGTGTTCTATTTCGGCGGCAAGCTCGCCGGAGGGGCGGGCCTGGGACCATTTGCCGGCTCCTTTGAGACGTTGCGAGATGCAACGGATGTAACGATTACCAACGTCACGCGACTCGGGGACGACCTGCGAGTCGAGGCAGTGCCGGCAAAGGGAGGCTTGTGATGTTCACCGGCATCGTGACCGAGTTGGGGCGAGTCGCGTCGGTCGAGTCCACCGACTTCGGCAGGCGGCTCGCGGTGGAATGCGCTCAGACACGCAGCAGGCTCGGAATTGGAGACTCCGTCTCGGTCAACGGAGTGTGTCTCACCGTTGTCGCACTGAGCGAGCGCGGTTTCACGGTCGAGGCCGTCGCAGAGACGCTGCAGCGCAGCAACCTCGGGGGAGTAGACGTAGGGGACCCGCTGGATCTGGAGCGTCCGATGGCAGCGGACGGCCGCTTTGACGGCCACCTGGTGCAAGGACACGTGGACGGGGTGGGAAGCATCCTTTCCATCGAGTCGGAGGGGACGGCGCGGCGAATCCGCATCGGGGCGCCGCTTCCGCTGAGTCAGTATCTGGTGGAGAAGGGGTCGGTGACCGTCGACGGGGTGAGTCTGACGATCACCGCCGTCGCGCCGCCGGGGGCGGGAGATGTCTGGTTTGAAGTCGTGATCATCCCGCACACGCTCGACGTCACCGTCTTCGGCGCCCGCACGATCGGCGATGAGGTCAATTTGGAGGTAGATGTGATTGCAAAATACGTGGAACGAATGTTGGAGGCACACCGGTGAGCTGGGCAACAATGGAAGAAGCACTGGCCGCCATCGCCGCGGGTGAATTTGTGCTTGTGCTGGATGACGAGGATCGAGAGAACGAGGGTGACCTGATCCTGGCCGCTGAAATGGCGAGTCCCGAACGGATTGCGTTCATGGTGCGGCACACAAGCGGCTTGATCTGTGCGCCCATCGTCGGCTCGCGCCTCGACGAACTGGGGCTGCCGCTCATGGTGCTCGAGAACACGGACTCACACGAGACCGCCTTCACGGTATCGGTGGATGCCGTGCACGGCACCTCGACCGGTATCTCTGCTGCTGATCGATCGACCACGATCCAAGCACTGGTGGACTCGAAGACCCACCCCAACGATCTCGCCCGTCCCGGCCATGTGTTCCCCTTGCGGTACCGCGAGGGCGGCGTTCTCGTTCGCCCGGGCCACACCGAGGCGGCCGTGGACCTGGCGCGACTGGCGGGCCTGACACCCGCAGGCGTCTTGTGCGAAGTGGTCAACGACGACGGGACAATGGCGCGCGGCGAGGAGCTGCAGAAGTTTGCCGATGAGCACAACATCCCCACGATCGCCATCGGGGATCTGGTCGACTACCGGTGGGCTACCGAGTCGCTTGTGACTCGGGAGACTACGGCCTCGGTTCCAACGGAGTTCGGCGACTTCACTGCGTACGGCTATCGGGCCGCACACGACGGGTCGGAGCAGATCGCGCTGGTCCGCGGTGAGGTGGCTGGTCGTTCCGGGGTGTTGGCCCGAACTCACTCCGAGTGCCTGACCGGAGATGTGTTTGGCAGCCGGCGCTGTGACTGCGGCGACCAGCTTCGTGCGGCACTGTCGGCGGTTGCGCGAGAGGGAGCAGGGGTGGTCGTCTACAACCGCGGTCACGAAGGCCGCGGGATCGGTCTCCTCGCCAAGCTCGAGGCGTACCGACTCCAAGACGAAGGGCTGGACACGGTCGAGGCGAATCTGGAGCTCGGCTATCCGGCGGACGCAAGACACTACGGCATCAGCGCCCAGATCCTCCACGATCTCAAGGTGGGGAGTGTGCGCCTGATGACGAACAACCCCGACAAGATCATCCAACTCGAACGGATGGGAATCGAGGTTGCCGAGCGGGTCCCGATTGGTATCGGGGCGACCGAGATCAACGGTGGATATCTCGCAGCCAAAGCGAGCAAGCTGGGTCACCTGATAGACGAACCTGGGGTCACCGGTGAGTGAAGCGCCCGCGGCGCCGTTCGCAGATGCATCCGAGCTGCGAGTGGCGATCGTGTACGCCACGTTCAACGAAGCCATCACCACCGGACTGCTGGACGGCGCGGTCGAATGGCTCGATGAGTCCGGTGCGCAGTATCGGACCGCGTCGGTACGTGGCGCCTTCGAGTTGCCGGTTGTTGCTCGGCACGCCGCAACCACGGGTTACGACGCGGTGGTGGCGCTCGGGGCGGTGGTGCGCGGCGACACCGATCACTACGACCATATCGCCCATCGCACCTCAGAAGGGCTGATGCGCGTCTCCCTCGACACCGGAGTTCCGGTCGCGTTCGGAGTGCTCACGGCAGACACAGAGGAACAGGCGCTGATACGCAGCGCACCAGGGCCGAGGAACAAAGGGAGGGAAGCAGCGGCAGCTGCGGTTCAAGCCGTACTCGCCAGAGCGGCGCTCGACTGAAGGATCGCAGCTTTGGTCGAATCGAGCTGCGAGGATTGACTCCAACCCGGTCGGCCGTATACTTCCGGCCCACAACCGACGCCAAGCGGAGGCAGCCTGCTTCCCACCCGACCACAGACCTCACTGAGGATCGATGTGCGTCGTGGTACCAGATCTCAGGCAGCCGACGCGTCGTGCTGCCTGTTTTTCTTGGCAGGGGCGGCGGTTGCGGAATGATCGATGACGAGGAGGTCGTCTTATCAGCACCAGAGAGCCGAGGGTGAACGAGCGGATTCGCGCTCGTGAGGTTCGGTTGGTCGACCCGGAGGGGGAACAGATCGGCGTGAAGCCGATCGAAGAGGCGAGGTGGCTCGCCGACCAGTTGGGCCTCGATCTCGTTGAGGTTGCAGCAGACGCAAGACCGCCGGTGGTCCGGATGATGGACTACGGCAAGTACAAGTATGAGCAGTCTGTCAAGGCTCGCGAAGCCCGGAAGAAGCAGACTCGAACGGTGATCAAAGAGGTCCAGTTCAGGCCGAAGATCGGTGAAAGCGACTTCGCAGTCAAACGTCGGCGGGTAGAGCGTTTCCTCGATGAAGGTGACAAGGTCAAGTGCACCATGCGGTTCCGAGGCCGCGAGGTCACCCACCCCGAGATCGGCAGAGCAATTCTGCAACGGCTCTACGAAGAGGTCGAAGAGATGGCCGTGATCGAGACGAACCCCAGGCTCGACGGGCGTCAGATGACGATGGTGCTTGCCCCCTCACGGCGGGCCAGACAGGAAACAACAGACGAGAGCCTCGAGGAAGTCGCCGAAGCAGCGGCGGACACTGATGGAGGCGACGAGACCGGCCAGGACGGTCACGTACCCGAGTAGGAGCGAAACAGCGTGCCGAAGCAGAAGACACATAAGGGTGCCGCGAAGCGCATGAAGGTGAGCGGAACCGGCAAGATCCGCTACCGCAAAGCTTGGCGTGGCCATAACCGCCACAAGCGCAACGCCAGACAGTGGCGTCGCCAGGATGGCATGGGCACGCTCAAGGGCGGCGACGCCAAGCGCGCGGCGCGGCTTCTCGGGCGCTGACGCACGCGGCGAGAAGACAGCACCAAATCACCATTCGAGGCCGACGGGCGACCAGTCGGCAACAGTCACATCCTCTAGGAGACCAACATGGCGAGAGTCAAGCGAGCGGTCAACGCCCGAAAGAAGCGACGCAAGGTCATGGAGCGCGCTTCGGGTTATACCGGAGCCCGCAGCCGGCGGTATCGGACCGCGCGCGAGCAGACGATGCACTCCAGGCAGTACGCCTATCGGGATCGCAGGGCGCGCAAGGGTGATTTCCGTCGCCTGTGGATCACCCGGATCAACGCGGCGGCACGAATCCACGGTACCTCGTATTCGCGCTTCATCGCCGGGCTCAAGGCGGCAGACATCGAGGTTGATCGCAAGATGCTCGCCGAGATCGCCGTCAGCGACCCGGATGCCTTCGGGGACCTCGTCAAAGCTGCGAACCGGGCCATCGAAGACTGAGCGCGGTCCCGAACGCCCCGGACCCGACACCTGCTGCAGGCCGCGTCGCACGATGAGCGAATCTCAGGTGATTGCATCTCGGAGGAACCCGCGGGTGGTCGCGGCGGCAGCTCTTCACCATGCGAAGGAGCGGAGCTCCCGGGGGTTGACGCTGCTGGAGGGCCACCATGTTGTCTCCGCGGCAATTCAGCGTGGCGCTCACCTCGAGGAAGTGTTCGTGCGAGAAGGCACGAGCCGGCTCCCCGCAGGGGGTCGCGAGCTCAACGTCATCGAGGTGACCGATCCTGTATTGGAGCGTCTCGCCGGCACCGGGTCGCCTGCCGGCCCGATCGCCGTCATGAAGATTCCCGTATCAGCTCGGCTGGAAACGCACCCGACCGTTGTGTTGTGCGGGATTGCAGACCCGGGAAATACCGGCACCCTGATCAGAACGGCTGCCGCATTCGGCTACCACGTCGCGGTGGCGCCGGGTTCGGCAGATCCCTGGAGTCCCAAAGTGCTGCGGTCGGCGGCGGGCGGGCACTTCTTCACCCGGATCACTCGACTCGGTGCGCAGTTGGACGCCGCCCTGAGCGCAGCAGATCTGCTGGGTGTGGCACTCGTCTCTCGCGACGGGCAGGATCTCGATGAAGCACTCGACGGAACCCTCGCGCTTCTGGTGGGGAGCGAAGCGCACGGCCTTGACGCCACCGCACTGGCTGCCGCACGTCAACGGGTCACCATTGCGATGGCACCTGGATCAGAGAGCCTCAATGCGGCAGTAGCCGGCGCCATCGCGATGCACCGGTACCGGCAGTGACGGACGGATGCCGCTGGCAGGTCGGGTCGGCATGAACCCCTCGATCGACCGGGAACTCGAGCTGGCCTTGCGTCTCGCCGATGCGGCAGACGCGATCACGGTTCCGCGTTACCGATCCTCGGGGCTGCAGGTCGACGAGAAGCCGGATCACACGCCGGTGACGGAAGCCGACCGGGCTGCCGAGCGTGCCCTCAGGTCGCTTCTGGCGGCGGCACGACCCGACCACGGGGTGCTCGGCGAGGAGTTCGGCATATCGGGCACCGACACCGAGTGGCAATGGGTGATCGATCCCATCGACGGTACGATGAACTACGTACGAGGGATCCCGGTGTGGGCGACGCTGATCGCGCTGGCACATCGAGGTCGTCCGGTGGTGGGCGTGGTGTCTGCCCCGCTGTTGCATCGCCGCTGGTGGGGTGGTTTGGGGATCGGGGCGTTCGGCGGCGGGGAGCGCATCAACGTCTCGGCGGTGAGCGCGCTCGAAAACGCCCAACTGTCGTTCAATGCGCTTCGGGATTTTGAGGAGCACGGTGGGCACGCCGCGATGACGTCGCTCCTGGCGAAGGTCTGGAGAGTCAGGGGGTTCGGCGACTTCTGGTCCCACATGCTGGTGGCTGAAGGCGCAGCGGACGTCGCGGTCGAAGCCACCGTCAAGCCATGGGACATGGCCGCGGTGCAGATTGTCGTCGAGGAGGCAGGAGGCCGCTTCAGCGACCTCGGCGGAGCTCCCGATTTCGGCGGAGGGAGCGCGTTGTCCACCAACGGGCTGTTGCACGACAAGGTCCTGAGCTTCTTCGCATCGTGAGGTGCTTCCGCCTTCTCTCCGGCGGGGCACGATGGGATCCGAGAGTCGCTTGTTCTATGAGCTGGGTCCGTGGGGCTGCTTTGCTACGGTCCCTTGAGGGAAGGCACCGGCTGAGATACACTCTGCGCAATGTCTACCCGCCGATTTCTCGCGTTCTTCGTTACCCGGCCAATCCGGGCTGTGCGCGACGTGTCCTGACCGATATCACGACCAGCGCCCCGCCCGGAGCAGCCGCTCCGGGCTTTTTGCCGTGTGGAGTGCGTCCGCCCCGGCTCGCCTGGAAGGAGTGACCGATGACTAACCTGACCGCCGCCATGGACCTCGCCGAGCAACTAGCTGCGCATCGCGCGGCCCAATCTCCCCGCATTGCAGGTGCGACCGGCCTCGAAGAACTCGACGAGGTCGAGGCTGAGGCGATCGGGAAACGATCTCTGATTGCGGCTGTCCGGCGGTCGCTGGGTGATCTCCCCCCCGATGAGCGGGGCCCCGCCGGGAGGTCGATCCAGGAGACAGCAGACACGCTGCGTGCGCAATTGGAAGCAAAGCGGGCCGAGATCGGTGCCGCCGAAGAAGCGAGGCAACTCGAAGCAGATCGCGCTGACGTGACGCTGCCTGGCAGGGTTCCGGGAGCAGGCACGTTGCACCTCGTCGAAGAGGCCATGAACGAGATCGTCGACATCTTCGTTTCCCTTGGTTATACGGTCGCTAAGGGGCCGGAAGCGGAGACCGAGTACTACAACTTCACCGCACTCAATATCCCCAAGACCCATCCGGCGCGTGCCGGGTCCGACACCATGTACCTCGACTACGGGAACACGCCGGAGGAGATCCTGCTGCGTACCCACACCTCACCGATGCAGGCGCGCTTCATGGAACAACATGACCCTCCGGTCCACGTGGTGGTGCCGGGGAGGGTGTACCGGCGTGATGCGCTCGATGCGACCCACATGCCCGTGTTTCACCAGGTCGAAGGTCTTGCGGTCGCCGACGACATCACGTTCGCGGACCTGAAAGGGACCCTCGCCTACTTTGCCAGGGAGTTCTTCGGGACCGGGACCGAGGTGAAGTTCCAACCGGATCACTTCCCGTTCACTGAACCGTCTGCTCAGATGCATGCGTTCGCGATGGGGAGATGGATCGAGCTGCTCGGGTGCGGAATGGTGCACCCCGCGGTGTTCGAGCACGTCGGCTATGACCCCGACCAGGTCACAGGGTTCGCCTTCGGGATGGGCGCGGACCGCATGGCAATGGTGCGACACGGCATCAACGACCTCCGGTACATGTTCGATCCGGACCACAGGGTGCTGGAGCAGTACCGATGAAATTGACACTGAACTGGCTACGCGATTTCGTTGATCTGCCGACCTCCGACCCCGAGGTACTGCGGGAAGTGTTCGACAACCTCGGGTACGAAGTCGAGGAAATGGCAGAGCTGCTTCCCTCGTTCCGGGGCGTCGTCATCGGCAGGGTGGAATCGATCGCAGCTCACCCGGACGCAGACAAGATCCGGGTCTGCCAGGTCGACGTCGGCGGTGAGGTGCTCGAGATCATCTGTGGCGCATGGAACTTCGACGAGGGCGCTGTGGTTCCTGTGGCGGTGCCCGGGGCCATGCTCGGAGGGGAGTTCGAGATTACCCGCCGCGAGATTCGCGGCGTGGTGTCCAACGGCATGATTTGCTCCGAACAGGAACTCGAGATCGGAGAGGACTCGGCTGGGATCATGGTGCTCAACGCCGATTACCCGGAAGCCGCCCAACGAATCGGACAGGACTTCGCCGGACTGCTCGAGTATCCGGATACGTACTTCGAGATCGACATCAACCCGAACCGCCCGGACACGATGTCGGTGCTCGGTCTGGCGCGGGAGTTGGCCGCATACTTCGAGGTTTCGCTGCGAGAGCCAGACGTTGTGCTGGACCTACAGGAGCCTTCGTCTGCAGTTTCCGTCGCGATCGAAGACGTCGTGGCGTGCCCCCGCTTCACAGCGCGCGAGGTGTGCAACATCGTCATTGGCCCTTCGCCTCACTGGCTGCGCGCCAGGCTCATTGCGGCCGGGGTACGACCGATCAGCAATGTCGTGGATGCAAGCAACTATGCCATGATCGAGATCGGCCATCCCACCCACGCGTTCGATGCAGACCGCCTCGGTGACCGAATCGTCGTGAGGCGGGCACACGAAGGAGAAACGATCGTCACGCTCGACGACATCGAGCGAGAGCTCGTCTCTTCCGACATCGTCGTTACCGATGGTCAGCGCCCTGTTGCCATCGGCGGCGTCATGGGCGGGGCAGACACCGAAGTCCACGATGGCACCACCAGGGTTGTGGTCGAGGCCGCGTACTGGGATCCACCTTCGATCATGCTGACATCGAAGCGGCTCGGGTTGCGGTCGGAGGCCTCGGCGCGCTTCGAGCGGGGCATGGATCCAGATTTCTGCGACGTAGCCGCAGATCGAGTTGCACAGCTGCTTGTTGAGATCGCAGGTGGCGCTGCGGTCGCCGGACTCATCGACGCCTACCCGGAGCCAATCCGACCGCGCCACATCGAGCTTGCGGCAGCGGAGGTGACGAGGGTATTGGGTGCTGCCATCCCGGAGCAACAAGTCGCCGCCATCCTCACCAGGACCGGTTTCGGGGTGACGGGGACGGATCCCATGGATGTCGAAGTGCCGACGCGCCGTCCGGACGTCAGTCGTCCGGTCGACCTGATCGAAGATGTGGCCCGCTTGTACGGATACGACAATCTGCCGGATCGAGTGGCAACCGGCCTGGGGGGTGGGCTTCCGGCTGCGGAAGTTCAACTGCGCAAGGTGCGTCGCCTGCTCGTTGGTGCCGGCTACAGCGAGACCTTGCTGTTCTCTTTCCTGGGACGGGCCGACCTCGATGCCATGCAGCTGCCTGCGGACGATCCCAGACGCCGTGGGGTTGGAGTGGTGCGCCCGATCAACGAAGACGAAGGGGTGCTGCGGACGACACTGCTGCCGGGGCTGCTGAAGGCCGCTGCCGTCAACCTGGGTCGCCACCTTGCCGGGGCTCGGCTCTTCGAGATCGGTTCGGTATTTCTCGCAGGCGAGGGCAAGCTGCCCGATCAACCCTCACATCTGGCTTTCGTTGGTGCCGGTGACGTCGCAGGTTGGTGGATGGAGGCGGCCTCGGTCCCCGACGTCTGGGACGGCCTCGGGCTCGTCCGCCTGCTGACCGAGTCAATGCGGGTGCCCGGAGTCGAACTGCTACCTTCGACAGCCCCCGGTTTCCATCCCGGCCGCTGTGCCGAGATCCGGGTAGAAGGCGAGACCGTGGGGATCGTGGGCGAAGTGCTTCCATCGGTGGCAGCCGGCTTCGGCCTCAAGGGCAGAGTGATGGCTGGGGAGATGCGACTCGACGCGCTGGTACGTGAAGCGTTGCCCTGGAATTTCGACCCGCCGAGCACCTACCCGCCCGCCATCTTCGACCTCGCGTTCGAGGTCGACGCCGGGGTGCCGGCAGGGGCAGTGCTGGAAGCGGTCGATGCCGCAGCAGGAGAGGTGCTCGAACGCAGCGACCTTTTCGATGTCTTCTCCGGTGACCCGGTGCCCCCGGGACGTAAGAGCCTGGCGATTCGACTCACCTTGCGGGCACCGGATCGAACGCTGACGGACGAAGAGGTGGGCCCGATTCGGCGCGAGGTCGTGGCGCAGGTCTCGGAAACGACCGGCGCGTCCTTGCGCGGAGAGGTGTGAAATGGACTTACTGATGGTGTCCGATCTGGGCTCAGCCGGGCTGGCTGCGGTGCTCGGGTTCTCGGCGCAAGCGAAGGCGAACCCAGCACAGTACGCACACGCACTCGATGGCAGCAGGGTGGGGCTCTTTTTCGAGAAGCCTTCCACCCGGACCCGGGTGTCGTGTGAGGTGGCGACGGTTGATCTGGGTGCTCATCCGGTGGTGCTGAAGGCGGACGAAGTAGGCCTCGGCAAGCGAGAGGCCGTGGCAGACGTGGCTCGCACCCTCGATCGGTATCTCGACGTTCTGGCGATGCGGGTGTTCTCTCATCGGAACCTCGAGGTCATTGCCGAGTACGCGGAAGCCCCCGTCATCAACCTGCTGTCGGACCGTTCCCACCCCTGTCAGGCTCTCGCCGACCTCCAGACCATTGCAGAGCACAGGCAGCTCGCCGGGACCACGATCACCTTCATCGGAGACGGGAACAATGTGGCCCACTCTCTGATGATTGCCGGTGGCATGGCAGGTATGACGGTGCGGATCGTGACACCACCGGGCTATGGACCGGCTGAGGACGTCGTGGCCCAAGCGAGCGCTCTTGCAGCAGAGGCAGGTGGGGAGATCGTTGTAGGCACCGACGTACGTGAGCTGGTCGCAGGCACCGACGTGGTGTACACCGATGTGTGGGCCTCGATGGGCCAGGAATCCGAAGCTGCGGAACGACAAGCACTGTTTACCCAGTACCAGGTCGATCTGGGTCTCTTCGAATTGGCCTCCCCTGAGGCACTGTTCCTGCACTGCCTGCCTGCGCACCGTGATGAGGAAGTCACCAACGAGGTCATCGAACATGGTCGCTCCCTCGTCTTCGATCAGGCGGAGAACCGAATGCACGCGTTCAAAGGATTGTTGTTGTATCTCGCCGCGGAGCGATGATCCGGGAAGCAGCCAATGTCGAGGAGCTCCTCACGGGACCGGTGTGGGAGGTGGCACCGCGACTCCTGGGCTCGAAGGTAACGACGAGTTTCGCCGGTCGCCTCACCTCGGTGATGCTCACAGAGGTCGAGGCATATGCGGGCGCGGACGATCCGGCCAGCCACGCCTATCGCGGAGAAACCCCGCGTAACCGTTCCATGTTCGGTCCGACGGGGACGCTCTATGTTTATCGGTCCTACGGAATTCATTGGTGCATGAACATCGTGGTGGGCGGGGCGGGGACTGCCCACGCGGTCCTGCTGCGAGGCGGCAAGCCCACCGCGGGGATCGACACGATGGAATCACGACGGGGAAGAAGCGACCACCTGGCAGACGGCCCCGGCAAGCTGTGTCAAGCGTTGGCGGTCGATGGGGCAGCCGACGGCTCTTCGGTGTCCACAGGCCCTGTGTTAGTCACACCGGGCGAGTTGCCGCCGCACGCGACCGTGACGGCCACGCCGCGAGTCGGCATCTCTCGAGCGATTGACGTCCCGTGGCGCTGGGTAGTCACCGGATGAAGGCGGAGGGTCTACCCTTCCGGGCCATGTCAGGTGCGATGTCTCCCGAAGCTCAAGTGGCTTACCTCACCGACGGGATCGATACGCTGCTCCCGGAGGGTGAACTGCTGGACCGGATCGCGGAGGGCCGCTCCCTCCGTGTGAAGCTCGGAGTGGACCCGACCGCCCCCGATGTGACCCTGGGCTGGGCAGTTGTCTTCCGGCTGCTGCGCAAGTTCCAGGAGTGCGGGCACGTCGCGGTACTCATCGTCGGCGACTTCACCGCCCAGGTCGGAGATCCTTCCGGCCAAGGGGCGACGCGCAAGCGCTTGGGACCAGGCGAAGTGGGGGAGTATGCGAGCGGAGTGGTGGGCACCATCCGTGAGATGCTGCTACCCGAACGACTGGAGATTCGTCACAATTCGGAGTGGCTGGCGGAACTCGACATGCACGACGTGCTCGAGCTGATGGCGTACTTCACAGTTGCGAGGATTATGGATCGCGACGACTTCACCAACCGCTGGGAGGCTCACCAGCCGATCTCATTGATCGAGTTCATGTATCCGTTGCTCCAGGCGAAGGACTCGGTGGCGGTGGAAGCCGACATCGAACTGGGTGGCAGCGACCAACTCTTCAATAACCTCGTCGGGCGCGACCTCCAGGAACGGGTCGGGCAGCGAGGACAGATGGTGATGACGGTTCCCCTCCTGGTGGGCACGGACGGCAAGAAGAAGATGTCGCAGTCGCTGGGAAACTACATCTCGGTGAAGGATGCTCCGGAGGAGATATTCGGCAAGACCATGAGTATTCCGGATGACGTCATGGAAGAGTGGTTTGTGCTGGCAGCCGGTAGACCGGTGGCAGAGGCGACAGATTTGATGAGCCGGATCGCGACCGGGGATCTCCATCCGGGTCAGGCCAAACGGCAACTCGCGCGAGAAGTCGTCACGATCTACTGGGACGCGGCGGCAGCCGCGCAAGCAGAAGCTGCTTTCGATGCTGTGTTCAAGAGTCATCAGGCACCAGATGAGGTCGCCGAGTTCGCGCTGCCCGCAAGTGACTCCATATGGATTCCAGCTCTGCTCAGAGAAGCCGGCATGGTGACCTCCAACAGCGAAGGCCGCCGGATGTTGGGGCAGGGTGCCGTCAAGCTCGATGGAGCGCGTGTCGAGGCCGAGGAGCTTGCCAGGACCGAACTGGTCGGGGGCATTCTCCAGGTGGGGAAGCGGCGCTTCGTCCGGCTGCTGGGCTGAACTCAGCTGGCGATATCGCGCCTCAGGAACCCGGGAACAGCTATCGCGGTGAACAGCACCACGCCTGCCAGCATCAACCAGTACGACGAGGTGAGCCCGCGTGCCAGGGGAGGGCTGTCGCCGAGGTACCAGTAGAACGGCGAGAAGACCCGGAACGGTTCGAGGCCGTCGATCGCCGCGCCGATTCCGTTGAGCAAGAATGTGGCAACGGCTACTGCGGCGGCGCCGCCGGTCGCAACCCCCGTCCTGCCGCTCCAGCCGCCGAGTGCTAGTGCCATGGTGCCGAAGAACAGCGCCAGCAGCCCGAGCCCGACGTTGGAAGCAGCCACATGCTCCAGGGTGAGGCCCATCTCGACGATGGCACCACCGGCGAGAACTATGAGGGTGAGGCCGACCATGAGCAGAGCTACGAGCGTCGCAAGTCCTCCGGTGCGGTCGGTGACGACCCGACTCCTGCGCACTGGGAGCCCCATCAGGAGGTCCAGGGTTCCCTGCGCTTCTTCGCCCGCGATGGCACGGGTTCCCGATGCGATAGTGAAGACCAGCATGAGCGTGGTTCCCAAACTCGAGTACAGCCGGGCAGACAGGAAACCCTCCGGTGTGAGGAGCGCCGCGGCATCGGTTATGCCGAACATGGCGAGCAGCTCAGGGGGGATGGACTCCATGAGACCCTGCATGGCATCGCCTCGGGTGTCGATTGTCGGCCAGAAGGCGATGGTGAGTGCCGCGGTACCACCGATGGCGAGTAGCCACCACCAGATGGTCTTGCGCCTGTCCCAGAGCGTCTTCCCGTACAGGGACGTCGGTGCTGCACCGCCGGGCTGTGACGAGACTGCGCTGCTGGGAGCCTGCCGGTCGCGGCCGCGTGGCGTGAAGAGGGGTTGGCGCGCCCCGAGGTCGGCGCGCCGGAACACCACTACCGCAGCCGCCATCACGACCAGAACGGCGAAGAGGAGCACGAAGTGGAGCGGGGTGGGCCCCTCGAGCAGTGGGTCACCTTCGAGGTACCAGAAGAAGGGTGTGGCTCGCTGCAGTCCCTCCAGCTCTTCGACGAGCGGGGCAAAGCTGTTGATCAGGAACGCGATGAGCCCGACGCCGATCACGGCTCCCGCGGCTGTGGCACGCTTGCCCCTCCAGGCTCCGATCAGCATCGCGAGGGCTCCGAATACCAGACCAAGGAGCAGGACACCGACGTTGATGCCGATGATGCCCTGGACCGACAGCTTCAGATCGAGGATCGGGTTGGCAATCACCAGGACGACGACCATCACGAGGACGATGGCGGTGGTCTGAACTGCCAGCGCGGCGAACTTCTCGAGCATGACCCGGGTTCTGGTGACGGGGACGGCCAGGAGCAGGTCGATCGTTCCCTGCTCTTCCTCGCCTGCAGTGGCCGCCGCTCCCGCGGTGGCGGTGAAGGCGATCAGTAGGAGGGGGGCGATGAACGAGTAGAGCTGTGCCTGCAAGTAGCCGAAGCCGGTCTGGTAGGTCGCGGGGTCGATTCCGAAGAACGCCAGCGCTTCGGGTGGGAACTGATCGATGAAGGTCTGGAGTTCGGTGCTGTCACGTAGGGACGGGTAGAAGGCAACGATCCATGCCATCAGAACCGCAACGCCGACCAGCCACCAAATGAGGGAGATCCGGCGATCCCACATCGCCTTGGCATAGACGCTACGAAGCATCACCGGCCTCACCCGTGTAGTAGGCCAGGAAGGCTTCTTCGAGGTCGCCATCCTGTGAGCTCACGTTGATGATGGTGTGACGACCGGCAACCGCCATGACGGCCTCCAGCGAACCGGTTACCGACAGCGAGACTCCGAGGCCGGCGTCTGTGGGGGCGGCACGACGGATGCCGGGGAGCGTCCGGAACTCATCGACATCAACCGGCGACTCAAAAAGAATCTCGACGCGGCGCAGAGCTTTCGCCTTCAGGTCCTCGACCGTGTCGAGGGCAACGAGGCGGCTGGCCCGGACGATGCCGACTCGCGTCGCGACCCGTTCGACCTCGGGCAGGATGTGCGATGAGAGAAACACCGTCGCTCCTGCCGCCTGGGCTTCCTCCATGATGCCGTAGAACTCCTGCTGCATCAGTGGATCGAGTCCGGCGGTGGGCTCATCCAGGATGAGCAACTCCGGCTGGTGGGCCATCGCTTGGATGATGCCGACTTTCTGGCGGTTGCCGGTGGAATACGAGCTGATCTGCCTGTCGAGATCCAACTCGAGGCGCCCTGATAGCTCCTCGACTCTGCGACTGGTGTCGGTGCCACGCAACGCAGAGAAGTAGGAGATGAGCTGGCGTCCGGTCATCGTCTCGTACATCGCGAGGTCGCCCTGGAGATAGCCAACGCGACGACGAATCTCGAGTGAATCGCGGCGCGAGTCGAGGCCGAAGATTTGTGCGGATCCACTGCTGGGGTAGATCAAGGACAGGAGGAGCCGGATGGTGGTGGACTTGCCTGCTCCGTTCGGACCAAGGAAGCCGAAGACTTCTCCGACCTGAACCTCGAGATTCAGGCCCACGATGCCTGGGATCTTCCCGTAGAACTTGGTGAGTGAGTTGGTTGCGACTGCAGCAGTCATCAGCTTCTCCCGGAGGGACCGACAGGCTAACCGGCTGGTAGTAGGCCCGAGGAGGCCGGCTCGAGCCGGCTGACTTGCGAAACTCGGTGGTTCCTGCCACAATCTGGTCTCCGCACGGTCGACGAGATCGCTCGCTCGGCCGTCGTGCCCTGTCCGCACGACAGTGGCGTAGATTATGAGGCCTGGCTGGTGGTGCTTCGCACTGCGCGCCGGAACCGGGCTCCTTGACAACTAAACAGCGTGTCAAAAGCCAACAGGCGCTCACTCGCCAAACACTTCGGTGCATCGAACGGGTGAGCGCAAACAAACAACGGCTGCACCAATGAGGACCCCGTCCTCGGTGTAGCAGCGATGCCAGGGGTTTCGGCCCCCGGCAAAGCATCCTTTGAGCAGAGACCGGATCGGGATGCGAAGGAAGCTCGCAAGGGCAACCGGAGGAGACCGGACCGGCACTCTCTCAGTCAAACTTTCGATGGAGAGTTTGATCCTGGCTCAGGACGAACGTTGGCGGTGCGCTTAATGCATGCAAGTCGAACGAGAACTGGATCAACCGTAAGGTTGTTCCAGGGACAGTGGCGAACGGGTGCGTAACACGTGAGAAACCTGCCCTGGAGATCGGGATAGCCCGAGGAAACTCGGATTAATACCGAATACCTTCACCGAGTCGCATGGCTCTATGAAGAAATGGTCCGCCGCTCCAGGATGGTCTCGCGGCCTATCAGCTTGTTGGTGAGGTAATGGCTCACCAAGGCAGCGACGGGTAGCTGGTCTGAGAGGACGATCAGCCACACTGGGACTGAGACACGGCCCAGACTCCTACGGGAGGCAGCAGCAGGGAATATTGCACAATGGGCGAAAGCCTGATGCAGCGAC
>CAYNHF010000012.1:0-74147 GCA_964397045.1 uncultured Acidimicrobiaceae bacterium
TTGGCACCTCGATGTCGGCTCGTCTCATCCTGGGGCTGAAGCAGGTCCCAAGGGTCGGGCTGTTCGCCCGTTAAAGAGGCACGCGAGCTGGGTTTAGAACGTCGTGAGACAGTTCGGTCCCTATCCGTCGCGAGCGCAGGAAATTTGAAGAGAGCTGTCCCTAGTACGAGAGGACCGGGATGGACAGACCTCTGGTGTGCCAGTTGTTCTGCCAAGAGCACGGCTGGTTTGCTACGTCTGGAACGGATAAGCGCTGAAAGCATCTAAGCGCGAAGCCGCCTCTGAGATGAGATTTCCCACCGGACCAACCGGGTAAGACCCCTGGTGAGAACACCAGGTTGATAGGCCAGAAGTGGAAGCGCAGTAATGCGTGGAGCTGACTGGTACTAATAGGTCGAGGGCTTGGATTTGAATACCGCGATGATCGTGCTCGCTATGGAGGGCTCAAGGGGCCCTCACCAGGTTTCGGTGGTAATGGCGGCAGGGATCCACCCGTTCCCATTCCGAACACGGAAGTTAAGCCTGCCAGCGCCGATGGTACTTGGGCCGCAGGGCCCCGGGAGAGTAGGTCGCCGCCGAACACTATTAGATTGAGGCCGTCCATGTGGGCGGCCTCAACCGCGTCCGCACCGCGTAGCAGATAGGGCCCGATCACCCATGGCAAACGGTTCACAGCAACGGGGCGGCTCTTCCGACAGGAAGAAGGGCGCTTCCGCGAAGAAGCAGGGCTCAGCGAAGAAACCAGGCAGCTCTGGTTCGAAGTCGGGGAAGCGTGACTACGGCAAGGCAGCGTCTGGCCGCTACGGCAAGGCAGCTTCGGGCCGCTACGGCAAGAAGGACACCCGTGGCGGTGGCAAGGGAGCGCAATCGAGCCAGCGGGCAGGCGGAGGCACCAAGGACAGGCGTCGTGACCTCAAAGGGGCCGCCGTCAACTTACCCAACTGGGTCGTCGAAGAGCTCACCCGGATCACACCCAAGGAACGCGTAGCCGGTGCCCTCGAAGCGCTCGGCGAGGCGTCTGCAGCCTTCAGCGAAGGACGCTATCACCAGGCCATGAAGTGGGCGGAGCAGGCAAAGGCGATGTCCTCGCGAGACGCCACGACCCGTGAGCTCCTTGGGCTCAGTGCCTACCGGGTTGGCGACTGGGGAACCGCGCTGCGAGAGCTGCGTACCTACCGTCGGCTCGCAGGTGAAACCACCCACATGCCGGTGGAGATGGACTGCTTGCGGGCGCTAGGGCGACGTGACGACGTCGGCGTGGTGTGGGAGGAACTGCAACGCCGCGGTGGTCGTCCCGGGGTCCTGAAGGAAGGCAAGGTGGTGTACGCGTCGATGCTGATCGACGAGGGAGCCATCGACGAGGCCCGCCGGCTGGTCGCACCGCGCGGCCTCAAAACCGACGCATTTCCGGAAGACTTGCGACTCTGGTACGTCGCGGCCCGCGCTGCGGCCCTCGACGGAGATCCGGAAGAAGCACGGCGGCTGCGAAATGCAATCCTCGCCGCAGATCCCGGCTTCCCAGGAATCGATGAGCTGGAATCGTTGATCGCTGCCGCCTGAGCGGTACACTGGGGTACCCGACCGTTGAGGACACATCGTGTTTGGCGTTGCCTCCCTCTTCATAGCCGCCGCCCTGGCATCTCCAATCAGCACGACGACCGTGCCAGACTCGGCAGAGGTCGAGGTGGGCGTGGACATCCCGGATATCGAAGCCATGCGGCAGATGCCGGCTCAGATGGCTTACAAGGACCAGTCGGCCTGGATCGGTTTGCTCAACCAGAGGCTACGCGCAGCCGGGTTCAATGCCAACGACGACATGCTGTTCGGCCGCCGCACCCGTCACGCAGTCTACGCATTCCAGAAGCACCATGGCTTGAAGCGGGATGGCGTGTTTCGGCCTGAGATGTGGGAACTCCTCGACGAGGGCATCACGTTGCCCTACCGCCCCGAGTTGGATCGGGTAGAGGTCGATCTGGCGAAACAGGTGCTCTATCTGGTAGAGGATGGTGAGGTGGCGCTGGTGGTTCCGGTCTCGTCCGGAAACGGTGGCACGTACACGAACCTCACCGGGGGCCGGTCGGTGGCGCGTACGCCCGAAGGCAAGTTCGCGTTCCAGTGGAGTCATCCGGGGCTGCGACGTTCCTACCTCGGGGAACTGTGGAATCCGTTCTACTTCTGGAACGGCTACGCGATCCACGGCTCGCCCAGCGTTCCCAACCATCCTGCGTCCCACGGATGCGTGCGGACGACGTTCTGGGACATGAATGTGCTGAAGACTCGTCTCGAATTGGGCCAGACGCTCTATGTCTACGGAAAACGGAAGCCGGCGCCTGCCCCGATCTCGATCGAATCACCGCCACTCGCCTGGGTGTAGCTCACCGCAGCATCCGTCATACCTCTGCGATACATTGCAGGTCCCGCACTCCTCGAGAATGGAGTGCCAATGATGAACCTGAATCTCGCCGTTCTCGCCGGTCGGCTTGCCGCGCCGCCGGAGCTGCGGTCCTTCGAGAGCGGCAGCCGCCTCTACCGCTATTTGGTGACGGTCCGATCCGAGTCGCCGCACCCACGCGTGGATGTGGTGCCGGTAACCCAGTGGGATCCCGATGCAAGTCTCGTTGAGAACCCGCCCGAGCCCGGAACCAGAGTGTGGGTCGCGGGGTCGGTGCAACGACGATTCTGGACCCAGGAAGCGGGGCGGCGTAGTCGACTGGAGGTAGTGGCTTCGGACGTGCAGATCCGTGATGAGGAAGACGCGGGACTAGATTCACGTCCGTGAGAAGAGTCAGCATTGCTTCCGCTTCGCAATTGTCGGCAGATGCCGGCGCCGCCGTGGCAGATGAAGGAGGGAATGCGGTAGACGCGGCGATCGCCGCGGTGCTCGTCTCGATGTGCACCGATCCGGGGATCATTGCCCCCAGCTCGGGGGGGTATCTGACGATCTGGCCTGGTGACGGCAGCCCCGTGGTCATCGACGGCTACGCCGAAATGCCGGGTCGGGGTCTCTCTGCCGAGCAGCGTGGCAGCGGAGTGCACGAAGTGTGGATGGACTACGGCGGAGGCACCGACACGATTATCGGGCCGGGTTCGGTTGCCACCCCGGGGGCCTTTGCCGGCTTCGGACTCGCCTGGGAGCGGTACGGTGCGGTCCCGTGGCGGGTGATCTTGGAGCCGGCCATCGAAGCAGTCTCGAAGGGGTTTCCTCTCTCGAGCGCCGCGGCTGAGTATCTCGCCTACTCACACGAGGTGATCTTTGGGTGGGACCCCGACAGCTTCGCCATCATCCATGATGAGTCCGGGGACGTCCTGAGCGAAGGCGACCTGGTTGAGATCCCCGACCTCGTCGGATCGCTGCAATTGATTGCAGACGAGGGGCCGGCGGCCTTGTACCGCGGCGACCTCGGCAGGGTCATCGCGGCTGCGGTGCGCGACGGGGGTGGTCTCATGACCGAGCGGGACCTTGCGGAATACGAGGCGATCGTACGGACGCCGGTGATGACCACGATGGACGCTTGGGAGATTGCCAGCAACCCTCCTCCTGCCGTGGGTGGAGCCTGCATGGCGGCATTGCTCATGATGTACGCGGAGAGGGGTATCGCAGGCTGGGATGCGGTTGATGTGGCCAGCATGATCGAGATTCAGCGAGCCGTGTTCGGTTACCGCAAGGCTGAACTCGATCCGGCTGCCGGAGAACGGGGGGATGAGGCCGCCGCGTTGCTCGAGGCCGCGGGGGCAGGAGACATGCAACGCTTGCTCGGTTCCCCCTCCACAACGCACACGTCTGCAGTCGATTCAGACGGTGCCGGCTGTGCGATCACGGTGTCTGCCGGGTACGGCTCCGGCATGATGGTGGCGGGTACCGGAATCTGGCTGAACAACTCGCTCGGGGAAATCGAACTGAATCCGCACGGACTGCACGCCGACCCGCCAGGAACCAGGCTGGTCTCCAATATGGCCCCCACAGTGGCTCGGCAGAGCGTCGGCTCCGTGCTGGCGATCGGCTCACCTGGTGCCGACCGCATCACTACCGCGAACGCCAGCGTTCTCCACAATTTCATCACCCTCGGCATGTCGCTGCGCGACGCAGTCAGCCATCCCCGGCTTCACAGCGAGATCTTCGAGGGCAATTGGCGGGCGGCATACGAGCCGGGACTTCCCGTTCATGACATGCCAGAGGTGACCGCGAGGCGTTTTCCCGACCTCTCGATGTACTTCGGGGGCGTGCAGGCTGCCTTGTGGGATCCGGCAGCCGGCTTGTTCGAAACGGCAGACCCGCGACGTGCCGGGGGAGTGGCGCGCGGCGGCTTCGATCACACGCCGCATTCCGGCTGAGTCACAGCCGAATCTGGCCACCGTCGCCAACCCCGGTACGATTGCACCATGCTGGACGTACGTGACTTCCTGCGCCTCGTGCTCGACCCGCTGCGCCTCGCGGTGCTGGGACGTGCCGTCGAAGGACCCATCGACGTCGAGCACATCGCGTCGACCCACAATCGCCCGGTGCGAGAGGTTCAGGAGGCCGTCGGCCGCCTGCGGGCCGCGGGCCTGCTGGACGAGGACCTCGAACTCGATCGTGGTGCGCTGCGAGAGATCGCGGCCAGCTTGCCGCAGTCCCCTCCGGTCGATCCAGCCGTCCTCGAAACAGGCACCTGGTCCTCGGCAGAGGCGGAGGTGCTGTCACGTTTCATCAGCGGAAGCAGACTCGTCGAGATCCCCTCTTCGCGCACGAAACGAATCACCGTGCTCGAGCGACTGGCGCAGGAATTCGAGCCTGGTGTGCGATACGAGGAGGCTGAGGTCAACTTCACCCTTCAGCTGTGGCACCCGGACTATGCGGCGCTGCGGCGCTATCTCGTAGACGAGGCTTTGATGACCCGAGCCGACGGCGTGTACTGGCGGACCGGCGGCAGGTTCGAGCCGGGCCCGCAGTAGGCCTGTGGATCAACGTCGGCCTTCGTGCCCATCCGCTCAGACCCGATGATGTCGCCATCTGTTGGCTTCCGGTTCGCGATTCGCCCCATCTGGTTGCTGGGACACCTCGTCTTGATCGTCGCGGTAGTGCTCTTCATCGTGCTCGGCTTGTGGCAACTCGATCGACATCAGGAACGTCGGGAGCTGGATGCCCAGATCAGCGCTCGGCTCGTCGCGGAACCGGTGCTGTTGGATGAACTCGTTGCGACCCAGGGAAGTGATCCGGAGGCTCTCGCGCTGCACCGGGTGAGCCTCGAGGGTGTCTATCAAATCGAAGATGAGGTCATCTGGCAATCCCGGACTCGCAACGGCGTATCCGGCCACGACGTGCTGACGCCATTGCGGACGACCGACGGTGTCATCATCATCGACCGGGGCTGGGTCCCCATCGACGTTGAGGGTCCGCCGGTGGTAGGAGCTGAGCCGCCTCGGGGAGTAGTACGGGTTGAGGGAGTGATTCTCGAGGGTCAGACTCGCGGCAACCTGGGGCCGATAGATCCGGCAGAGGGCATCCTGGAGCGGATCTCGCGGGTGGATGTAGCGCGCCTGCAGCAGCAGGTGACGGAACCGCTGGCTCCGTTCTACGTACAGCTGGTGTCGCAAATGCCGCCACAGTCCGCCGGTCTGCCGATTGCCCAGATCGAGCCCGAAGCGGGCACAGGTCCTCCTCACCTCAGCTATGCCGTCCAGTGGTTTGTGTTTGCTGCGGTTGCTCTGGTTGGTTATCCGACACTGCTGTGGCGAACGGCCCGGCGGAGTGGGTAGAAACGCCGCTGGTGGACGCCGCCGGCTCTGCCCGCTTGAGAGCTGGACGCCTCTGGAGTAGGTTCTCGGAGGCCATCGAAAGGACTCCGGATGGACTCGACGCTCGGCATCATCCTCATCGTTGCGGCCGTCGTCCTGATCGGTTGGGCAATCTTCAGGAAGCTGTTCCGGGTTGCGATCATCGCGGTCGTGCTGATCGCTCTTGGCGCCTGGGTGTTGCTCAGCTGATCCCGGCGGGGGGGAGGCGACAGCGAGGGATCCCCGACCGGTGAGGCCCGAAGAGATCTCATCGCGGTTCCGGCATCGTTGCGGGCCTCTATCCCGACGATCACCATGCGATCCACGTCGCGGCGCGAGCCTAGGGTGCCTGATGCAACGGGAGGTCAGCGTGACGGACAGGATCTACTCGACTCAAGCATATGAAAGCGCCATGGCAGCGAAGGTCCTCGAGGTGGACCGGGAAGACGGCAGGCTGTTGCTCGACAGGACGGTCTTCTATCCGGGTGGTGGTGGCCAACCGCATGACATTGGTGCGCTCTGGGTCGGTGACGACCGGCTCGATGTGGTGCGTGTCACCCAGGATGGCCGGGGGGTCTGGCATTGGGTGGAAGGGGCCCTGCCGGGGCGCGACGCAGAGCTCTCCGGCGAGGTCGATTGGGAACGCCGCTATGCATTGATGAAGACACACACCGCGATGCATGCGCTGTGTGGTGTCGTTTGGGAGCGGTATCAGAGCCCGGTGACCGGAGGCAACATGCAGCCTGGAGAGGGCAGGCTCGACTTCGATCTTCCCCAGTGGGATCCGGAGGACAAGGCATCGCTCGAGGCGGAGTTGAACCGCCAACTCGCGCTGGCATTGCCGGTGGAAGTCTCATTCCTACCCAGGGCGGAGGCCGATCTCGATCCCAGCCTCATCCGCACGAAGATCAGCCTGCTGCCTGCCGCTCTCCAGGAGGTGCGGGTCATCGATATCGTGGGCCTCGATCGTCAGGCAGACGGAGGTACCCATGTGGCTTCGACTACTGAGGTGGGTGGGGTGACCGTCGCCAAGGTCGAATCAAAGGGTAAGGGCTTCCGGCGGATCCGGCTCCGACTCAGCGACTGAAGTGGAGCCGCTGCGCTCTCAGCTCGCCGGGGTTTCGGTGAGGTCGTCTGCGGTCACCTCGACGAGGATGTCATCCAGCGCTTTGCGGGTGAGCGCGGGCACCAGAGCGTCCTCCGCGGGGTAGCCAACCGGGAAGAGGATGTAGGGGCGTTCGTTGGCAGGTCGACCGAGCAGCTTGGTGAGGAAGGCCATGGGGCTCGGGGTGTGGGTCAAGGTCGCCAGTCCGAGCCGGTGAAGGGTCACGATGAAGAATCCGCAGGCGATTCCGACGCTCTCCTTGACGTAGAAATTGTGGCGCCTGGTGCCGTCTGAATTGACGCCATAGCGCTCCTCGAACACCACGACGAGCCAGGGAACTGTTTCCAGGAAGGGCTTTCGCCAATCCGTTCCCAGCGGAGCCAGCGCCTCCCGCCAGTGGGGGGGAATCCGCCCTCCCTCGTAGTTCTCGTGCTCCTCTGCCTCAGCCGCCTCTCGAATCTGACGCTTGACGGCCGGATCTCCCACCAGCACGAACTTCCAGGGTTGCCGATGGGCACCCGAGGGCGCAGTCGACGCGGTGGCGATGGCATACTCGATGATCTCCCTCGGCACGGGGCGGTCGGAGAAGTCGCGGACACTCCGGCGGGTGTCCATCTCGGCATAGATTGCAGCAGCCCGATCGACCAAACCATCCGGCGCCGGAGCGGGGGAGTGGTGGGGAACGAAGCCTTCTCTTGGGGTTGGGTCTGTCACACGATCGACCTTACCGGCCTCGGGTGGCCCTCAAACGCACCCGAGTGTCGGGAGGGTGACAAGTGGGGGACCAAGCACCCGCCCCAACCGTTTCGGTGGATAAGGCACCCAACCAACCCCGAGGTCCCCGATGCAGACTACAACCCAGGTTCGAAGCCGGAAATCACGAGCGACGCTCCTCGTGGCGGCCTTCGCGATCGTCGCCGCGGCCTGTTCGGGGGCCGGTGACGGGACGGAAAAGGGTGACGGACCGCCGGAGGCAGTCGCGACCGGGCCTGCGGTGCCGAACACGACGTTTGTGACATTCGACGGTGAGACGGCGTCGTTGCGTGATTTTGCTGGGGAGCCACTGGTGGTGAACTTCTGGGCTTCGTGGTGCCCCTCGTGCGTGGCTGAAATGTCGGCGGCGTTCAAGCCCGTGCAAGCAACCCGCGGCGAAGAGGTGACATTCATTGGGGTGAACATCCAGGACGAGCGGGCGCTGGCTGAAGAACTGCTGATCACTACCGGTGTGCAGTGGATCAGCGCGGAGGACCCACAGGGTGAACTGTACGTGGAGCTTGGTGGTCTCGGGATGCCGTTCACCATTTTCGTTAGTCCGGCAGGTGAGATCCTCGACGCCCACAACGGTCCGCTGAACGAGGCGCAGTTGCGCGACCGGATCGATGAACTGCTGCTCGGATGACGGCTGCCCTCGCGCTCGCATTCGCCGCCGGGATGGTGGCAACCCTGAATCCCTGTGGGTTTGCGATGCTGCCCGCATACCTGTCGTACTTCATGGGCCTGCAGGAGGAGGACAGATCGAGAGGAAGCGCAGTGCGGTCCGGTTTTGCAGTCGGAGCCGTGGTGTCGCTCGGGTTCTTCCTGGTGTTTGGCATCGCGGGATTCGTCATCACGATTGGCTTCCGCAGTCTCACCGCGTGGATTCCTTGGGTCGCACTCGCCGTCGGCATTGGGGTCGTCGGTCTGGGCGTCGCGATGCTTGCCGGGTACCAGATGAGTGTGGGGCTCCCCAAGGCCAAGCGGGCGGGCAGGGGCACCGGTTGGGGAAGGGTCTTCACCTTCGGAGTGTCGTACGCCATTGCATCGCTTTCTTGCACGCTGCCTGTGTTCCTGTCCGTCGTAGCCACCCAACTCACCCAACGCAGCATCGTAGGGGGAGCTGCGGTCTTCTTCGCCTACGGCCTGGGCATGTCGCTGGTGTTGATGGGGCTAACGGTCGTGATAGCTCTCGGCAAGCAATCCCTGGTGAGGCGGCTCCGTGGTTCGGCGCGTCACATCAACCGGATCAGTGGCGCCATTCTCGTAGTCGCCGGCCTCTTCATTGTGTGGTTCTGGGGTACCGAGATCACAGCCGGAGCTGCTTCCCTCGGTACTTCGACCGCGTTCCGGTTCGTGGAGAACGCCTCACAGACTGCGCTGAACTTTGTTGCCGACAACACGTGGATCGTGGCCGGATCCTTGCTCGCGTTGCTCGGGGTGGCTGCCCTGTCGATGCGACGAAAGGCCAGACACGTGCCATCGAACGACGATGATGGTGCCGCCACGAGCAAGGACCTGATCGATGCGGCAGGAAGATCCAGCTGAACCGGCTGCAGGGGCGATGTCCGCAGCCCGCCCCGCCGGACAAACCAGGGCGCTGCTTGTCATTGCAGGAAGCCAGCTCCTCGTCCTCACACTCTGGTTCTCGGCATCCGCAGTAGCGCCGCAACTGGAGATCGAGTGGGGGTTGTCGAGCGGGGAGACGGCGGGTCTCACTATTGCAGTGCAGGTTGGCTTCGTCGCAGGCGCCCTCGGAAGCGCCGCATTAGCGCTCGCCGACGTGATTCCAGCGCGCCTGCTGTTCCTCGTGGCGGGGATCGGCGGCGCGGGATTGAACGCGCTTCTCGTCCTCCTCGGACCAGGTGATGTCGCGACGGCGTTCCTGCTCCGACTCGGCACCGGCATCGCCCTGGCCGGCGTGTATCCCAGCGGTCTCAAGGTGATGGCAGGCTGGTTTCAGCGGGGAAGGGGCATGGCCCTCGGCCTCCTCGTCGGTGCGCTAACGGTCGGCAGCGCGGGGCCACATCTCATTCGAGGCTTCGGGCTCGACTGGCAGGCGGTGATTCTCACGGCGTCGATGCTGGCCGTGATCGGTACGTTGCTTCTCTGGTTCACCATCACGGATGGTCCCTATGAGACAGATCAGGCGAGCTTCTCGTGGCGTCTCACCGGCGAGGTGGTCCGCAACCGCGGCGTCCGGCTCTCCACCTATGGATATCTCGGCCACATGTGGGAGCTCTACGCCATGTGGACGTGGACGGCTGCGTTTCTGGCGGCGTCTGCGACCGCAGGCGGGTATGGCATCGGCTGGGTGTCGAGCGCGACTTTTGCGATCATCGCAATTGGCGGCCTGGGCGCCTGGTCTGCAGGGGTGGTAGCAGATCGGCGGGGTCGGACCCTTGTCGCGGGTGGAGCGATGGCCATTTCGGGCTCGTGTGCGCTGCTCACCCCCTTTGTATTTGGACTCCATCCGGCAGCTGTGGTGGCCCTGTTCCTCGTCTGGGGGTTCTCCGTGGTGGCCGACTCCGCACAGTTCTCGACGATGGTCACCGAGACGGCCGATCCGGCGTATCGGGGAACCGCCCTCACGCTACAGACCGCGGTCGGGTTCCTGCTGACGCTGATCACCATTCGCGGTGTCCCCCTGATCGCAGAGCAGTGGGGGTGGCAGTGGGCCTTCCCCTGGCTGGCGATCGGACCGGCGTTGGGGATCGTCGCCATGGTGGCCTTGAAGCGTTCTCCTGCCTCGGCACGGCTCGCCGGAGGCCTCGGCTAGCTCCGCGAAGCATCACTGAGTGTCCCCGCCGCGACAATTACCTGGAAGAGGTGATCGCAATTCGTGGTTGGTGTCTGCAGGAGGATCTGATGGACAACGCTGAGCACCAACACTTTGCCTGGCTGGCTCGTTCGTTCGGACGTACCGACTACCTACCGCTGACACCCGCCGATCTAGAGGCATTGTCGAGCGCAGGCGAGTACGTGACCAAATACCCAGGAACCCATCTCTTCAAGGAAGGGCAGCAGGCGACGGCCGCTTACGTGCTCCAGAAGGGCGAGATCGAGCTCTATAGAACGCGCAAGGCGGGTAGGCGCGTCGTCGGCAGGGTGGGAGAAGGCGCCGTCATCGGCGATATCGCCATGTTCCAGAACCAGCCCTACATCTCTTCTGCCAAGGCGATCGGGCCCACCACTGCCTTTCGCTTGGATCGAGTTCGGCTCCTTCCTGTGTTGCTGGAGCACCCAACGATCGCGATGCGTTGGCTGGTGGCAGGCCTGTCGCAGCTCGAGTCGACGCAGCGGAGGGTGCTTCGTCTCATGCACCGCACCGTCAAAGAGCAGGTGGCGGAACTCCTGTTGGATGAAGCAGACGCATATGGCGAGGTGCACCTCTCACAAAGCAGCCTCGCCACTTTGCTCGGTGCGTCGCGTCAGTCGGTGAATGAAGCTCTCTCCGAACTACGGAGTCTCGGGTTCGTCGATACGGGCTATCGCATGGTGCGGGTCTTGGATCGTGAGGGGCTGGCCGCGATCGTTGGCGCGGAGGCCGAAGACGCGGCCTGAAGCGAGCTCAGCGCCGGGAACGGAGTAGCGCTACCGCGGTCCCAATGGCCGCTCCAAAGAGCGAGAACACGACCGCCTCGAAGACAGCCCCACCGGCAGGCAGCAGTGAAGGACCCGACAGCCACCCGAGTGCAGACAGGAACGCGGTGGTCCCAAGACCCAGGGCGAGACCGGCGATTGCGGCGGCGCCGACCACCTGGCTCTTCACCTCGCGAGGGTCCTCGAGGGTGACGGCGATCGGCGGAACGGCACTGATCAAGAGGGGAGCAAGGTGATAGGTCACCTCGGGGCGCCACGCAGCCAGACTGACCCACAGTACGGTGAGGGCCAGGGTGTAGGTCAATGCACGGCGTACGGTGGCACGAGGAAGTGTGGTGAGCATGTACCCCTCAACGCCTCCACAACGGCGGGCGGGAGAGATTGTCTGCTACCGGACTATATCGCAACCGAGCCTGAGGCCTGATCCGTTTCTAGTGACACGCCAATGCCAAGGATCACGAGCATGAAGCAACCTCAGATTCGTCTCGCAGCGGGAGCCGCAGTCTTTGCTCTAGTTGCGGTTGCGTGCGGGACGGCATCGGGGGGAGAACTCGAAGCCGGAGGTTCGCCGCCCGCGACCAATCTGTCCGACTCGAACCCATCGACCACGGCGCAAGCCCCGACAGAGGAGGCTGCTACGGAATCCGATCCGAGTTCACTTGGCGCGACAACTGGCCCGCAGGCCGCGGTCGGAACGCTGCCGGAGGGACCCTCAGCGCTCGAAACGTATGGAGCGCCCGAGTTCCCGCCGGCGCTGATCGACCCGGATGAGATCATCTCCGGCGGGCCGCCACCAGACGGCATTCCCTCGATAGACGACCCAACGTTCCTACCTGTGATCGATCATCTCGATCTGCTTCCAGCGCAGGAACCCGTGGTTGTGCTCGAGATCGAAGGCGATGCCCGGGCCTATCCGGCGCGCATCCTGATCTGGCATGAAATCGTAAACGACATGGTGGGTGGGGTTCCGGTGGCTGTCACCTACTGTCCGCTGTGCAACAGTGCGGCGACCTACGTTCGGCAGATCGACGGCGTCACAACCACGTTCGGGACTTCAGGTCGGCTGTTCGCCTCGGCACTCGTCATGTACGACCGGGCCACGGAAACGCTGTGGACGCATTTCGACGGCAAGGCAGTCGTCGGGCTGCTCGCCGGCAAGGAGCTGGAGTCGATCCCTTCTCCGCTCATGTCGTGGGGAGACTTCCGCAGCACCTACCCCGATGGCCTGGTGCTCGATGAGGCAGCGACGGGTTACAGCCGCGACTACGGAAGAAATCCGTACGTCGGCTATGACGATGCCGAGACCTTTCCGTTCCTGTTCGCCGGCTCAGTGGACGAGCGAGCTCGCGCCAAGCAGCGGGTCATCGGTATCACGCTGGAAGGCGAGAGCGTTGCCTATGCCCTCGAATTCATCTCGGGCGATGCCGCAGCGCCGCGAGCTACCGCCATCGAACTCGGAGGCTCGCCCTTGGTCGTCTTCTGGAGTCCGGGGCAGTCCTCTGCCTTGGAGGACGACTCCCTTTCCGGCGGCAGAGACGTCGGCACGGTTGGGGTATTCGAGTCCACCGTTGACGGCAGCGTATTGAGCTTCCTGGGGACGACGGACGGATTCACCGATCAGGAGACGGGATCGAGTTGGAACCTGGGGGGAGAGGCGGTCGCGGGACCGCTGGCGGGTGCTTCGTTGGACCGGGTCCGCCACCTCGATACATTCTGGTTCGCGTGGGCCACCTACTCGCCGGGTACCGAGCTGGTTGAGGTGCCGTAACCGGTCGACTCACCCGGCTTCGGGTCTCCGATCGACGACCCGATGCGCTTTGCCGCTCGAGCGCTCGATCGAGCCGGGAGCCGTGACCACTACGGCCGCGGTGACGCCGATACGATCCTTGATGCCATCTGCAAGACGCCGTTGCGCCGTGTCCCGTGTGGAGGCGTCTTGCGTGTCGCGTTCCGCTTCCACCTTGACGGTCATCACATCGAGGCGTTGCTCGCGGGAGAGCTCGATCTGGTAGTGCGGGGACAGCCCGTCTAGCTCGAGGATGATCTCCTCGACCTGGCTCGGGAACACGTTGACGCCGCGGATGATGAGCATGTCGTCGGTGCGACCGGTGATCTTCTCCATCCTTCGCATCGAGCGCGCCGTGCCTGGGAGCAGCCGAGTCAGGTCTCGCGTTCGGTATCGGATCACGGGGGCGCCTTCTTTGGTGAGTGTCGTGAAGACGAGCTCGCCGGGCGAGCCGTCGGGGAGGACGGCGCCGGTCTCCGGGTCGATGATCTCTGGATAGAAGTGGTCCTCCCAGATGTGGAGGCCGTCCTTGGTTTCGACGCATTCGGAGGCGACGCCGGGGCCGATCACCTCGGATAGGCCGTAGATGTCGACGGCATGCATGTCGAAGGATTGCTCGATTTCGGCACGCATCGCGTTGGTCCATGGCTCAGCTCCGAAGATGCCCACCTGGAGGGAAGAGGCTGCCGGGTCGATTCCTCTGGACCGAAACTCGTCGAGAATGGCCAGCATGTATGACGGGGTGACCATGATCACCCGCGGTTCGAAGTCGGTGATCAGTGTGACCTGTCTCGGAGTCATGCCACCGGAAACCGGGATCACCGTGCAACCGAGCCGCTCGGCGCCGGCGTGAGCCCCGAGACCTCCGGTGAAGAGCCCGTATCCGTACGCCACGTGGACGACATCTCCGGGGCGGCCACCTGCCGCCCGGATCGATCTGGCTACGACGTCTGCCCACACCTCGAGATCGTGAGCTGTGTAGCCGACGACTGTGGCCCGGCCGGTGGTTCCTGAGGAGGCGTGGACCCTGGCAATCTGCTCCCGGGGTACCGCAAACATGCCGAACGGGTAAGTCCGGCGAAGGTCCTCCTTGGTGGTGAATGGGAAGATCGCCAGGTCGGACAGTTGACGTAGGTCATTGGGGTGCACGGCTGCGGCGTCGAATCGGGTTCGGTAGAGGTCCGTGTGCTCGTAGACGTAGGAGAGGGTGTTGCGTAGCCGCTCCAGTTGGAGGGCCCGAATCTCGTCGACGGACGCGATCTCGATCGGGTCGAGGTCCTGACGGTCCGGGGTGAGGTCCTGCACGGCACCACTCTGGCACGCCGCGGCTGATTCCCAGCATTAAATGCCCCGACCAGGTACGCTTAACGTCACTGTGACGCAACAACCACAAGCGTGCGGATGGTGTGGGGAAGTGATTCCCGCGAGCGGAAACGTCGGGAGACCGCGTCGCTATTGCCGCAGGAGCCACCGCCAGCGGGCATATGAGGCCAGGCGCCTCGCCCAGGTACGCCGGATTCAGCCGGACGAGGTCCTGGTGATGCGTTCGACCTGGAACGGACTGAGAGACGCCCTAATCGAGCTGCAGGACGCGTCACGGCACGTTGCTGCCGGCTTGGTGGGCTCCGAGGGCGACAGGAACTACCTCGATGCCGTAGGTCGACTGTCGAGCGCACTCGCAGATCTGCAAGAACTCGCGGTGGAGCCGACGGCTGGGTGGTAGTGCCATTGCGGCGGCATGTTGGCCCGAGGGTTGGTAGCGGCCGGCTCAAGGCTGGGGTGAGGGTCTTGGGTTGGAACACCACTGACCCATAATCCACGTTATGTAAAGTTCGAGCTCGCCATCAGCTCCTCCCCACCTCCCTCGTGATGCGTAATGACATTGAAAGAGCTGCTGACAGCACGACGTATGCCCGAGGTTCGAGTTTGCCAATGATCCGGTACACACCCCAGAGGGCGTTGGCGAGCTCGATCATGAGATCCGGTGAGGAGGTCGGGTGGTGAGACCAGGTTACGAAGTCAGAGGTCCTCGAGTAGTGAGCCGTCGAGGTATTCGCGCGGCACCGTGATGCCAATGTCGTCGAGGTACCGGGGGTAGTACTCGAGTATGGCTTGCGCGAACTCGAGCGAGAATCCGCCAGGCGGTGGACCATTGCCCTCGGGCCAGAGCGTGGCGATCTCCGGAGCATTCCCGGCCATCCAGGCGTCGCGCCAGAATCCGCGTAGGTCGGGGCCGCCCGCCGCACTAAGGAGCATGCGGTCCTCGACCAGAGTGATGCCTTCCTGCCCAATCGTGAGATCGACCAATCCTTGGGAGGCGCCACCAGGGAAGAACAGCACTCCAATGCCCTCCAGTTCAGCCGAACATCTCACGCTTGAGGCTTCCCCGGTGCACTTGGTGGGTGACCATTGCATCTGGAGCATGTCGTGCCACCACGTCCAATACTCTCGGAGTTCGGCGGACCCGACAGCTTCCGACGCGGGACCCACGCTGGTGCTCTCCAGGTTCGTGTCGGTTCCGACGTACCGTCCGCCAGGGGCGAACGCACTCTCCACCGCCTCGATGTCCCCGCCGTTCAGCGACTCGAAGAATCCGGAGACGAGGTCCCACGTTGGCTGGGGGACGCCGCTTTGTAGCGCTCCGTACTCGACGATATGGGTGTCGAGAGTCGTGCGTGCGACTTCGGTCCGGAGCCATTCCTCGGGGCCGGCGACGATGGCTGGTGCCTCCGGGTCCCGGTCGCGAACCCAGGCCTGGAAGTCGTCCATAGCGGCAGCTCGCTCCGGATTCTCCCCCACCACTGACAGCGCAGAGATCAGCGAGCCATCCGTTTCGATCATCCACGTTTGTTCCCAGGGCCGGAGGTCGAGCGTGTCCGCGAATCGGTCCGTGAGCTCCACCCGGCATCGCACCGTTCCGTCAGATGTCGCGCAGCCCTCGAACTCCAGGCGCTCTTCGAACACTCCTGCCGTCGCGATGCGGTCCGTGAGGGAGACCGAAGATGGAGATGCCGGAATCGGGACCCAGGGTGCCAGGGACACCGACGCGTCGGGTGTGAGTAGTCGCGCCGCAACGTCTGGATTACCCACGTTGTAGGCATGTTCCAGATCCGCAATCAGGCCCTCGGTCCCGGGTTCCAGCGGCATAGACCCTTGAACGTCCTCTGCAGGGGAAGAGGGCGTGGTCGTAGGCGGAGCGGTGGTCGGCGCGGTTGGCTCGGGAGACGTTGGAGCGACGGGATCCGAGGAGTCGCCTGCGAGCAACGCCAGCAGCACCACCCCCGTGAGGAGTACGAGCGCAAACGTCCCCGCCGCGACCAGCCAGCCGCTGCGAGCAGGTTTGGGTGCCATTTGAGTT
Source organism: uncultured Acidimicrobiaceae bacterium (assembly GCA_964397045.1). Lineage (GTDB taxonomy): Bacteria > Actinomycetota > Acidimicrobiia > Spongiisociales > UBA5794 > CAYNHF01. The sequence goes on from CAYNHF010000012.1 coordinate 16,360, forward strand.
GCAGGACGGACGCCGGGATCGTCTGTAATCCGCTTGTCGACCTCGGCGAATGCGACGTCCGCTGGCCATGCCCCGGACGGCATTTCGGAACCGGCCGGGCAGGCGTCCGTTAGGGCGAAGCGCTCCAGAAGCTGTGAGTCGTTCATCACTCCCCTCCCTCCGCTGCGGGCGAGGGTCGCGGCGTCGGGTTCGGGCCGATTTTGATGCCGGCGACGCGGCGGAGTCTGCGCAGAGCTCGCGTCGAACGCTTCTTGGCCGCTTCCAAGCTGCACCCGAGCACGGCGGCGACCTCGGCCAGAGAGAGATCCTCGTACGCCCGCAGCCGCAGGATTTCCTGGTCGGCCGGGCGCAGCTTGCTGAAGGCCTTCAGCAACTCGGTGTCTTGACTGTTGCGGATGACCACTACCTCTGGTCCTTGTTCAGAGTGTTGAGCCTGACCGTCGAGCTTTAGTTGCAGGTTGCGGCGGCGCTGCGCTGAACGTCGGATGGAGCTGACTTCGTACCTGGCGACCGTGTAGAGCCACGGCAGCATGGCGTCTTCATCATTCGGCATGCTGTCGACCTTTCGCCAGGCAACCGCAAACACCTGGGCGGCGGCATCGTTGGCGTCCAACGGGGGAAGACGCCGATGGCAGTAGCGACTCACCGCCTCGTAGTGCGCGTCGAATGCCCGGCGCAGCCTCGCCCGGTTGGCGTCTTCAGAAGCCACCGCTCTGTCCTCCCACAGGAACTCTCACCCCATCTACGTCCGCGTCGGCGGAATCAGGGACATTCCCGTTCTGGGTGTCCCCGAACCAACCTACCGGACGTAGCCAGAGTGAGCCCGGGCTCGCCCACAGGAATGGTCCGGGGAGGCGGGACGGTCAGCCGGGCTGCCTCTCCGGCCACTCTGGGTGAGCTGCCAACTGTTGGGACGATGGGTGTCCACCTAGCTGTCCCCTACGGGCGCCGCCCGGACGTAAGCAATACATCAAGAGCGTTCGGCGCCACGCCGGACCCGAGAGAGGGAGCAGGTATGAGAATGGTGATGAGGCGTGCGTTCGTCTTCGCTGCGGTTGCAGCTTTGTTCGTGCTTACGGTGGCCTCGACGGCAGTGGCCGGCCCGCCGGGAGAGTCCGGTGCAGTGGTGCGAGGACCCGGTCCGGCTGACTTCGTGTACTGGGAAGGTAGCGACGTCGTACTTACCGGCAACAATAGTTTTGCGGACGGCTGCGTGGGGATCGGTTTTCAAGAGGTCACGCTGTCTACGGTCAGCCCTGGCAACGGGAGCGGACTGGGGCACTCCAGCGCTGCGGATGTTGCTGTGCTGGTCTTCGAGGTCGACAACATCACATCGGTCGACGACCTCTTCGCGTGGCTCGCTGCATCCTGTGCTGCCACAGTCTCTCCGGAGCCGGTGGCCGAGGGCTCGGGCCGGCTCACGGCGCACTTCCGCATCGACGCGGACGGCGTGTCGTACAACCACAACGGCGTCGCTGGGAATGTGACGACGAGTGAGGGTGACCAGGTGCATGTCAACACGTTGGCCCAACTCGCGATCGGTCCCGCCGGCCTCGATCTGCGGCAATTGAGGGTGAACTACGGCGGCTGACGCGCGCCGGGTCTTCCGGTTCGGCGGGGTGTGGAGAGGTATCGAGTCATCCCACACCCCTGCCGAGCGGGCGGGTCACCTCGGAGCTAGTCCAACGGTTGGGCTGTCGGCGAGTTGTCGCAGCGGACGGTGATGGGGGCCGCCGAGTCGAGGGAATAGCTGAACTCGGAACCGGCGCCGACAGGGACCGGCGGGACGATTGCCCCCGTGATGATGATGTCACCGGCCCGCAGCATCTCACCCTGCGAGGCCAGCGTGTTGGCCACAGTGGCGACGATGCGTGAGTAGCGCCCCGGCATCTCCTCTAGCTCTATGATCGGCTCCCAACTCACCCGGTCGATCGCCATTTGACCCATCAGCCCGTCGAGGTCGATGTCGGATCGCCTCGAATCGAATTCCCCGAGGATGACACCGGCGTGGAATATGTTCGCCGCCAAGATGTCGGCGACCCGATGGGGTCCGGGCTTCATCGTGACATCGGCCAACTCGATGGCAGGCGCCAGAGCATCGACCGCAGCGGACGCTTCAACGTCCGAAGCACCGGCTGCGAGGGCCTCGCCCATCCGCACCGCGACTTCGAATTCGACCACTCCCCCAACCCACCCACTCACATCGACCGAGGCGCCGGCCTCCAACCGGGTGTCCGACGTCAGATATCCGACGAGGGGGGCGGTTATCCGCAGCAAATCGAGTGAGGCCGGCGCGCCGAAGCCGACCTTCCAACCTATCGGTGTCGCGCCTGCTCCGACCTCATCACGACGCTTCGCCAATTGGCGAGTCAGCCCGGCTGCGACTCGAGGGTCTTTCCATGGGTTCATCGGTGGAGCTCAGGGTCGACCTCATAGCCGGAGTCCTCGAGCGATCCGCATCCACTCCATCCCCAGAGCAGCACAACTGCTTCCTCGCCGGTGTCGTTGAAGCCGTGGTATCTCCCCCGAGGTGTCCAGACGACCTCTCCTGAGGTGGCAAACTCGGTGCCGTGATCGGAATAGATGAGCCCCGAGCCTGCGAGGACGACGAAGAACTCGTCGGCGTTACGGTGGAGGTGACGATCGTGTCTGGCGCCCGGAGGAAGGATCGTTCGCCCAAGCAAGAAGTCGTCGGTCCCAACGGTGGCTTTGTCGATCAGGAACTGGACCTGCATGTCGACCCATCCATCGTCCTTGCGAAGGTTGGGCACGAGCGGGGCGTCGGAGATCCGGGCATGAAATCGATCAGTCGGCTGGTTCATCCGCCGCCTCCCAGCATCCGATAGACATCGAAGACGGTGACGAAGTCCCGGTGGTCGATACCGAGCCCCCGACAAGCGTTCAACAGTTCGTTGGCGACCGCACCTAGCGGAGCAGGAGATCCCTGCCGACGAGCAACCTCGAGCGCGAGCACCATGTCCTTCTGCTGGAGCGTCACATCCGCCAGGGGTTTGTCCGGCATCTGGAGGATGAAGGGGCCCCGGTAGCCCATCACCGGCGAGGCGACCACGCTCTTGAGCATGGCGTCGACGGCGACCGTGCGGTCGACCCGCCCTTCTCGGCGAGTGCCACCGACTCGCAAAACACGACCATCTCGACGATGAGTGCGAGGTTGATGGCGACCTTCATCTGCACCGCAGTGCCGGATGGGCCGATGTAGCTGACCTTCGAACCGATGTCATGGAGCAGCGACTCCACCTTGTCGTAGGCGGCTCGATCGCCTCCCACCATCGTGGACGCACTACCCGCCGCGATGGTCACCGGGCTTCCGGACAGGGGGGCATCGAGCATCGCAAGACCTCGCTCCGCGAAGGTGGTTCCGACTGCACGGCTGATCTCTGGATCGATGGTGCTCATGTCGAGGTAGACGGCGTCGACGGAGAGCCTAACGATGATGCCGTGCTCGCCCAGAGTTACAGCCTCGACGGCTTTACCGTTGGTGACGACCGAGAACACCACGTCCGAGCCGGTGGCCGCAGCCGCGGGGGGTGTCGGCCCACTGCATTCCCAACGCGAGCAGTGGGTCGGCCTTGGTCTGCGTGCGATTCCACCCGGTGACCTCGTGACCGGCATCGAGCAGCCTTGGAACGATCACCTGCCCCCCATATCTCCGAGTCCAATCCATCCGATTGGCATCGGCACGCTTCCTCATGCGGTGGTCGTAGGTTGCGACCCTACCTCGGTCCCGAATCGCGTCCCGGGGCCCGGATCCGGCAGTGACGACCAGTCCCCGCAGTTCATCTTGGGTCTGTCGATCGAGCGCGGTGCGGGACGCTTCAATCCCAGAGGGTTGGGTGGAGCGTCACCGGTTGGCGGACCAGGGTCTCTCCGCCGGCTGGTGGCCCGACGAGGCGCTCCACGAGACCCGACCAGTCGAATGCTTCGGAAATCTTCGAGGCAGGAATCACGACGAGGCGATCGTCTGCGATGTACTTGGGCACGATCGTGTTGAGGATGCCTTCGATCTCATTCCGGAACCGGGTGTTGGTGCTCCGGACACCGTCCTCCTTGAGCGGGATGTCAGGCTCGAGCCGCACGAAGAGGTCGTAGGTTTCGCACCATCGTTTCACCAGGGGCTTGACGTCGAAGGGGTCCTCTCCCCCGGTGGCGCGCAGGAAGTAGGCGAAGTTGTCGATGACGGCCCTGTCGGTCACCAACACATCGGCACGATTCCGCAACTCCAGTTCCTGCTGGATCTGCGTCATGATCACCCACAGCTGCGCCTCCGGCGTCGCCCCCTCGTTGAGGCCGAGCGGATTGAATCTGATGACTTCTCTGCCGACCTCAACGCTGCGACCGCTTCGGCCCACTGCCCCGGCGAAGGAATGCACGGCGTTGGTCTTCCGGACCGAATGAGATCCGATGAAGGCGATCTTCGACGATATGGGCGTGGTCACCGACGTTCCCTGGCTGTTCGTTTGCACGCTACCGGCTGAACGCTCCGATCCCCCTGATTGTGGTGTGACAGGCCGCTCTCAATCGCAGCGGCCATGTCGGGGCGATGGTTCGGGTGAGAGGTGCGAGACTCGTCACATGGCAGCACCGGTCGGGTTTGCATACGTCGAGCGGAAGAGCGGGGAGATCGTGGTGTTACACCACGGTCGCGTCGCAGCCGTTCTCCGCGGCCGCACGGCACGTCAGTTTCTCGCCAGGCTGGCGGATGGAGAAGAGCAGGATGTGATGGCCCGCTTCTCGGGCAACTACAAGCGCGGCACCGAACGAGGCACCAGATCGGAGCGGTAGCTCACCCCCCTGCAGGGACCAGGGAATTCGGTGGTCGATGTCGGAGGGGATGGCCGGCATGCGACAGTCAGGGACGGTGACGGCCGCGGTGGCGTCGTAGCTATGCGCTGCGTGGTGCATGCCATGCGTTGATGCGCCCGCAGTACGACGATCCGATCATGGGCAGATACGTGCGCCCCCTCCCTTTGACACGACCGTCCCAGGGGTACGACCGGATTAGGCCGGACCAGTCGGTCGCCGCCGATCGAGACAATCGGTACGTAGGCTCTGGAGCATGGAGGAGCCATCCCGCCACAGGGCACTCGACCGGATCCTGGCGATGAATGACGCGGACGAGGCCATGCGACTTCTCGCAGAGGATCTATCCGGGTCGGACCTGACGACCTTTCTCCTCGAGGTCTCCCGGCGGAGAGTGGAGCGGCTCCGACCGGCCGACGTGCTGCGGCAATACGGGAGGGATCGATTCGTCGCGCCCGCCCGGGTCGACCCGATCCGACTGGCCAGGCTCCACCTCGCCGCACTCGAAAGTGCGCTGCCGGAATTCCAGCCGATCATCCCGGCGCCGCTCGCCCCGTTCGGCACTCACTCCACCCTGGGAGGTGTCCATCAGAACAACGTCGTCACGACGATGCGCACCGGAGAGGTGACTGCCGATCCGACCAGTTCGTTGGCCCTGGAAGCGGCGGTGCGACGTGGCGACCTCCTGGCAATCACTCCCACTTCGACTGAGGCGGTCCGGTTGGCTGCAGTCGATCGCGTCTTGCGCGCCCAGGTGTTCGCAGGCGATCGGTCCTTCTCACATTTCTCCCTATTCGGACTGGTCACGGCAGGCAGGGACACGGGAAACCACACGTTCGAGACAACTGCGCTCACCGAGCAATTGACCGTTTTGGTGGACTTCGTAGCGAGGGTGGGCGGCGAAGGCGTCACCGCTCGCCTCTCCGACCTGAACGGCGACTATGACGACGTTATCGAACTGGTGGCGAGTGACCTTCGCTCACGAGGCGCTGCCTGCGAGCGGTGGCCCGACCGAAGGAACGGGGTCGGCTACTACCCCAACGTCTGCTTCAAGCTCAGCGTGACGATCGATGGCGAAGAGATCGAAGTGGCGGACGGTGGCACCGTCGAGTGGACCCAACTTCTGCTGCAGAACCGCAAGGAGCGGTTGATGATTTCCGGGCTTAGCCTGGAGCGACTGGCTCTGCTCATTGGATGAAGTATCCGGAACCCGTCTCCCGAAGACCGTGCCAGGCCGGCGGTCGATTCCGATGGAGATTTCACCTCACACGACGGCGATAGACTTTCGGGTTGTGCCGGATGCACCAGACCCAGACGCGACACAGCCGATTCCTGAGATCCCCATCAGGAAGGACTTCGCGGGACCGATCGAGGCCCTCGATCGATTGAACGCTTCACTTTTCTTCGCGCAGGCATCGCGCATCTCCTACCTGCAGCCGCACGCAGTTGAGGCCTACATCCCGCGACTCGGCATGCGACTCGAATACTTCGCCGATCGCGAGGGCGCCCAGGCCTACATCTTCGGCAACGACACCGACGTCGTCATCGCCTGCAGGGGAACGGAGCCGAACGACTGGAACGATGTGAAGGCCGACGTGAATGCCGTCACCGTGCTGGCCGAGACGATTGGCAGGGTCCACCGCGGCTTCAAACAGGAGGTCGATGATCTCTGGCCGCAGCTCGAGGGCGTGATCGCTTCTGACGACCGGACCCTCTGGTTCACCGGGCACTCGCTGGGGGGCGCGATGGCCACGATTTCGGCGGGTAGATGCTATTTGGCCCACATTCCCGTCCTGCCAACAGGGGTCTACACGTATGGAGCGCCGCGGGTTGGCACTAAGCGCTACATCAACAGCGTCGACGTCGATCTCACCCGCTGGGTCAACAACAACGACATCGTCGCCAGGGTGCCTCCCACCTGGCTCGGTTATCGACACACAGGTAGGCGGCTCTACATCAACACGTACGGGAACGTGCGCAGCATGACGAAACAACAGCGAGTCAAGGACCGGTGGCGGGGCTTCCGGCAGGGCCTCAAGGAGGGGAAGGTGGACCACTTCTCCGACCATGCGATTGCCGGCTACGTCGAGCACATCGCAGACGCGGTGGAAGAGCAAGAGTTGACCCGGCGCTACCGACCGACCGACTGAGTCGGAAGTCTGGCGAATCTCCTCTGCTTGCAGCATCACCTTGCATGTCGGTCAAGATTGATTCGAAGGCAAGAGAAGGTGGTCACCAATGATCCTCGAGGTCGATGTGAGTGGCACGCGGTACTGCCGCGCCGGCGCCGATGAAGGAGTAGTCGATGTCTTCGTCTCCTATCTGAACGTCCCACAAGAGCCGGGCGGGAGCGACCTTGCTGCCACGATGTTGAGTGTGACGGGCTTCACGCACGGGCCAAGCCGATTGGCTGAAGAGCAGCTCGCCGTGGATTGGGAGAGACCGGTGATGGGCTGGTGCCGCGTGACGTGATGGCCATTCGAGTCCTGGACGAGGTGGAATCGGATCCGGACTACGTGGTAACCACGATGTTGCCTCCCCCACCGGAATAGACGCCCGCTGGGGCCGTCTTCTCCCCTTCGCCGTCGTACCGGACTAGCCGACGCCGAGGCGAGAAATCAGGTCCGGAGTTGCGTATTGCATCCGGCCCGGCGTGACGCCGGCGAGCAGGCTCTCGAGGTCGGCAACGACCATCCGGCCAATCGCAAGCAGTGCCTCGGGGAGTGCGCCGGCTCGATGGGCGCTCAACACCGCTCCCCCGGCGGTCCGGATCGGATGCTCGGATGCCAGAGGCTCCTGCGGGAAGACGTCGACGGCGGCGCGGAATCGCCCATCGAGCACCAGTTGTGTCACGGCGTCGAAATCGACCAGATGAGCGCGGCTGATGACCACCAGGATGTCGGGTGGCGCCAGCAATTCCAGCAGACGACGGGAGACGAGGTGGCGGTTGTCTGGAGTGGGCACGGCAAGCACATAGACCACATCGCTACGCCGGAACAACGTAGGGAGGTCGACCGGTTCGATGGATCGCTCATGCAAGTCGCGGGGTCGCAACCAGGGGTCATAGGCGAGGAAGCGGCCGTTGAAGGGTTGGAGGAGGGCCTGTAGGTGACGCGACAGGCCACCGGCTCCCACGAAGCCGAAGGTTTTTCCCAGCAGAGTCGTCGCCCTGGCATTCCCCTCGTGGAGCCATTGTTCTTCGCCCGAGCGAAATGCGGAGTCGCCTGCAGTGACGAGCCTCGCAGCTGCGAGGGTGAGGGCCAGTGCCATCTCTGCGACCACCGGGCCGAACGCCGGGGCGCAGCTTCCAACGGTGATGCCGCGCTCGAAACACGTTTGATAATCGAGATCCGGATGACGGAACGAGCCTGCGACCTCGAAAATGTGGCGAAGGGTGGGATCGGCGTCGGCGAGCGCATCTCGCCCGTAGTGCCAGGTGCCAAAGATGATTGCCGTCGCACGGTGTGCCGCGGACCGGAAGTCGTCGATCGGCATCGGGCCGTCCCTCCCCCAGACGACATCGACGAGGTCGTCCAGCCGCCCCAACGTGGCCGTGTCAAAGATTTCGCGCACCCGGCGGAAGTCCGGTGCCACGATCACCTCGGGTTTCATTCGGGGTCCTGCGGATAGAAGATCCCGCATTGAGCCCGAATCACGTCCAACCACTCCATGACCGCGATCGTCTCTGAGTGCGGGCGCACAGGACTCTCGACGAGCCCGTCACGCACGCAGCGTTCCGCTTCGGCGATCTCGAATCTGAATCCATGACCCTCGTAACCGCACGGGTACGAAGCAACGACTCTGCCGTGGCGCTCCACCGTCAATAACCCGCTGTGATGGAAGGGTGAGTGGATGCGGATGAGCCCCTCGGATCCGCCGACGATGGCATCGTTTCCCGTTTCGGCGGTGAGGCTTGCGGTCATCGTGGCGGCTGCCTCACCGCCGTGGTCGGATATCACCCTGCATGAGAAGTCCACCCCGGTTGGAGCCAGGCGGGCTGCTGCCACGGTGTCGGTCGGCGGACCAAGGAGATGGTGAACGAGCGTGAGAGGGTAGATGCCGAGATCCAGCAGCGCACCACCACCGAGTTCCCTGCTGAGCCAGCGCCGCGACCAGTCATCGTTGGCCACAAAGGAGAGATTGGCGGAAACGTTCCGGACGTCGCCAATGGCACCAGTTGCGAGCAGTTGATCGAGTTGGGTAACGAACGGCAAGAAACGCATCCACATGGCGTCCATGGCAAAGATGCCCCCAGAGCGTGCCGCTCTCAGCATGAGGCGCGCCTGCTCGGCGTTGAGGGCGATCGGCTTCTCACAGAGAACCGGCTTGCCCAACTCCACGCAGTCGAGCACGTTGCCAAAATGCCGGTCGTTGGTCGTTGCGACGTAGACAACATCAACCTCGCCGTGCATCGCGACCCCGCGGTGGGAGTCGAAGACATGTGGTACCTGCCACTCGTGCGAGAATCTCTCGGCGGCTTCCAGTCGTGCTGAGCCGATGGCGACGACCTCCGCCCCCTCCTGCTGGAGCGTCTCGCACATCGTGGCGGCGATACCGCCCGTACCCATGATTCCCCAGCGCAACCCAGCCACCGTGTCACCTTAGGGCAGGCAGCATTGGTCGCGGTGGCGGGGAGGACTCGATCGCCAGAGAGGTCGGCGGCCGGTAGCGTGACAGCATGGGGTGGATCGAAGAGATCGTTGAACTGCATGACTTCTTCGAGCGGTGGTTCACAGGGTCTGAGTCGACCCTCGACCGGATGGATGCGGTGCTCGCACCCGACTTTTCGATCATGGCTGCCGGCGGCGCCGAAGCAACGCGCGCGGAGCTGATCCAATCGATCCAGACAGCAAAGGGTGCCCGGCCTGGCATCGGTATTGCCACGTCTGATCACCGCCTCTTGTACCAGGACGCGCGCGTGGTTGTCGCGCGGTATGTCGAGGTACAAACCGGCCCTGAAGGCTGGACCCGCCGCTTGTCAACAGTGGTCTTCGTACGATCCCTGACGACACGCAACGGGGTCGAATGGCTCCGAGTTCATGAGACGTGGCTCGATCGAGATCCCAGATCCGGGATCGGGAATCCGTGTTAGCCGCCGGGTGTTGTGCCTTGGCAGTACTGGAGCTACAGAAGGGGTGCGAGATGGCGAGGTACATGATGGTGTACAAGGGAGAGGCCACCGATATGGCCGACATGACGCCCGAGCAGGGCGCAGCAGTCATGGCGGCATGGGGAATCTGGATGGAGAAAGTGGGTCGAGCGCTTGTCGACGTCGGAACCCCCTTTGGTCCCGGCCGGTCGGTCGTCGATGATGGTTCGGTGGAAGCTGCTGCAGCTCTGACCGGCTACTCGATCGTTGAGGCAGCAGATCTCGACGCCGCGCTGTCGCTTGTCGATGGCCATCCCTACCTCAGCGAAGGCAAAGGCGACTACTCGATCGAGCTCTACGAGCTGATGCCGGTTCCTTTCGAAGACTGACCCGAACACTCCCTCGCGGGTCCAGCGGAAGGTTGATGAGCGAGCACAGCGGGTGGCATTCGATGCGGACGATCGGAAAGAGTGTTTCATCGCCGTCATGGCCGCGCCGCAGGCGCGAGCCGATGGGTAACGCTGCCAGCCTCCGACCACTGGCCGGAGATGTCGCGATTCGTCGCGGAAGCGGTCGCGAGCGGTGAGGCCGACTCCGGCGTCTTGATGTGCTGGACGGGCACCGGACCCTCGATAGCCGCCAACAAGGTGGTTGGGGTGCGGGCGGCTCAGGCGAGTGACCTGCGGATCGCGGCGAAAGCCCGTTGCTGAAACGATGCCAATGTGCTGACGCTCAGCCTGGAGCGAACCGCCCCCGAGGTAGCGGCCGAGTGTGTCAACGCCTTCCTCGAGGTGACCGAGCCTGATGTCGACGAGATGGAGAGTATGTCCAAGCTCGACGGCGTGTGAATCGGCCCGGCTCGTCCGCGGTCGGCACTTCGTCAGTCGGCGGACGTGGTTTCGTTGCCCAGGAAACGGGCCAGGAGGACGAGCGCCGCACCCAGAGCCAGCAGCAGAAGACCGGCACGCAAGAACTCGACGGTGGACGCGCCGGTGACCGGCAACACGCTCACCGTCAACACGACGGTGAAGCTCGAGCAGGCTGCGGGGTCCTGGTCGTCGCAGGTGCGAAGTGTGACCGTGTAGGTTCCTGCCTCAGTGGCGGCCCCAATCCAGGACCCATCGCTCGCGAGCGTGAGTCCCGGTGGAAGTGTTCCGGACAGGAGGAACACCGCCCAACCATGGCCCTCGGGATCGACGATCGCAAGCGACGCCGGAGCATCATTTACGGCGACCGAGATCGAGTCCACGCCGACGTAGGTCGGAGCGTCGTTGACGGGATCAACCACCACGTCTGCGGAAGCGACGTCGCAGAGCGCGGTGGTGTCGCAGATTTGGTAGGTGAAGGTGTCTGGTCCGTTGTAGTCGGGGTCGGGGGTGTAGGTGACGGCGCCGGTGACCGGGTCCACGGCGGTGGTGCCGTTGGCTGGTGGGGTGATGATGGTGACGGTGGTGGGGTCGAGGTTGCCGTCGATGTCGGTGTCGTTGGCGGTGACGTCGATGACGACTGGGGTGTCTTCGGGGGTGGAGGTGGCGTCGTTGTTGGCGACTGGTAGGTCGTTGGCCGGGTTGACGGTGATCGCGACGGTGGCGGTGTCACACAAGGCGGTTGGTGTGGTGGTGTCGCAGATTTGGTAGGTGATGGTGTCTGGTCCGTTGTAGTCGGGGTCGGGGGTGTAGGTGAGTTCTCCGGTGACCGGGTCCACCGTGACGGTTCCGTTGGTGGGTCCCGCAATGATGCTCACCGATGTCGGGTCCAGGTTCCCGTCCACATCCGAGTCGTTGTCTACCACATCGATGTCCACCGAGCCGTCCTCAGTCGTCGACGCGGTGTCGTCGGTCGCGGCCGGCGCATCGTTGATGGCAGTGACTGTGACCGTCACGGAAGCGGTGTCACACAGCGGCGTCGGTGAGGTGAGGTCGCACACCTCATAAGTAAACGAGTCGACGCCGTTGGAGTCCGGGTTGGGGGTGTAGGTGACGACGCCGGTGACCGGATCCACACTCGTCGTACCACTGCTCGGTCCCGACGTCACCCTCACCGACGTCGGATCCAGGTCACCATCGAGATCCGAATCATTGTCCAACACCGCAACCACCAACGCCACATCCTCCCCCACCGCCCCCGCATCGTCGTTGGCTACCGGCGGTTCGGGTGCCCGTACCGTGGTGACCTCGTTGTCGGTGTTGTTGGTTGGATCCGGGTCGGCGATAGTCGATGTCACCGTCACCGTGTTGGTGTAGGTTCCGGAGAGGAACGTGGCTGCCGTGATGGTGATAGACACCGTGCCGACATCAACCGTTTCCAGGTCGCACGTGACCGTGCCGGCGCTCTCGCTGCAGGTTCCCTGGCCGGGAGTGGCGGAGACAAAGCCGATTCCGGCGGGAAGCGTGTCGACAACTCGCACGCTCTCGGCCGGATCCGGACCTCGGTTGGTGACAACGATCGAGTAGGCAATCGGTTGACCGGCTGTAACCGGATCACTTGCATCCGACTTCGTGACGCTGAGATCGGCTTCGGACACGACTGGCGTACCCACGGTGACGGTGTCCGAGGCGGGAGCGGTATCGCCCGTATCGGTGGTCTCGTCGATCGGCGTGGTCCCGACGTGGCCGGTGACGCTGTTCGTGTAGGTCCCTGCGGTGGAAGGAAACGAAACGTCGTATGTCAGAGCCGCGGTTCCTCCGGCCGACACTTGGAAGATTCCAACGAATGTGAGGTCTTGGCCGGCAACGGATGGGTCTGCGATCGGTACCCCGTCGTACCGGGCGCTTCCAGCGAGGTACGTCGCGCTGCCGGGGAGTGTGTCTACGAAGTCGTCGAGCGTGACCTGGATCGGGCCGGTGTTGCTCACCGTCACCGTGTAGGAGATCTGGCCCCCAGATGCTGGAAGGATCGACGGGGTCGCGACCTTGGTGAGCACGGTGGTGTTCTCCGCGGGGAGTATGGGCTCGAGGGCCGTGAAGGAGCCGGTATCGGTGTGCTTGATCTGGGTGCCGCTCGAGATGTAATTCACTGGAGATACGGACGTCGGGCTCGTCGTTGTCCCGGAGGCAACGAATGTGTAGACCGCGGTGTAGTCCTGATTCTTCCCACCGAGACCCGTCACGAGGAGCGTGTCGTGGAAGGTCCCGGAAGCAGCGAAGGTGATCCGAACGTCGACGAGGTCGTACGCGTCTGCAGGCCAGTTCGGAGCGGCGGCAGGGGTAGCGGCGAAGATCCCCGCGGCTCCCACCTGGCCGGTGGCGCCGGTGACCGTCATAGTCATGATGCCGCCCAGCACGGCCGGATTGGGCCCGGCGATCACCGTGTCGACCTTGTTGGCCGATGCCTTGATCGTCTCAGCTGTGGTCAAGGAATACGCGTCATCGCAGATCGCGGCGCCGACGTCGGGTCGACCTTCGTACAGCGCCAGCGTGTGAGTCTGGTCCGTCGCCGTTTCGCTGCCGGCCGTGAGGTAGAAGTAGGCGTACGCCGTTTCACCTGTACCCAGAGGTCCGATATGGAAAAGGCCATCTTCGGCGGCGGCGAGACTGACCACTCCCCCAGCGAAACTCCCCAGCCCGGCCCATGCATCCGCGAGGGGTGCGCCACCGTTGGTGATGGCGTAACCGGCGTAGGAGCCGGTGAGCTGCGGTGAGATACCGGTATCGATGTAGAGGATTGGGCTCGACACGCGGGCAGTGGTTATGGACGCGGTTGTACAGTCGCCGGCGTGGGCGGCGCCGATGGGAACCGCAACAATCGCCGTGGCGAGTGAAGCGGCCGCAAGCAGCGCAGCGAAACGGTGGATCAAGGTCATTGGGCCTCAAGTGGGGGACGGAAGATGTATCGGCGGCAATCAACCGACGGATGAGCGATTCACATCCGGTCAAGAGACTCCAGGCAACCCGACACGTCCGTCGCCGGCTCAGGCGTCCAGGGCCCGCATCCGGCGCAGCTCGTCGACTTCGAAGGCCTGTCGGACTTTGCGAAGCAGCAACGCGCCCACGAAGCTCACGATGAAGCCGGTCCATCACGGCGCCTGAATCCGGTCGAGTGGGCGCGAGCCGTCAGGGAAGCGTTGGGCCGGATCACCCACGTGCGAGGAACCACACCGCGGCCTACCGTGACCGGATGCTCCGCCACGTTGCGTTCTTGAGAGCGATCAACACGCCGCCGCGGCACGTGAAGATGGAGGTGGTGCGCGGCAGCTTTGAACGGCTCGGCCTCGAGAGGGTCGTCACCTACATCGCTTCGGGCAACGTCATCTTCGAGACTTCCGCCACGGCGGGCCTGGCCGGATCTATTGAGCGAGCGCTGGAGGAGGATCTGGGTTTCTCCGTCCCCGTGTACCTGCGCTCCGGTCGTGAGGTCGTGGCCGTTGCCGATCGTCGTCCCTTCGGTGAGCTCTCGACCGCAGCTGAAATCTCGTTCTTGCCTGCGCGCCCCGATCCCGCTGCGGTGCGGAGCCTCCTGGCGACGGTGACCGGTGACGACCGCCTCGCCGTCATCGACCGCGAGGTGCACTGGTATCACCCGGGTCGCCGGGACGAGTCTTCCCACAATGAGGCAACGGTGGTCCGGATCCTCGGGATGGTGACCACGCAGCGCTCGGCTCGCACCGTCATCGCGATCGCGGACAGGTTTCTGCGATGAGACGCCGTTGAGGCGAGGCGAACAAGGCGATAGGGTTCGGAGCGCCAGGGGTCGCTCGGCGCCGACCTAGCCCCGGGAGCGTCCCAGCCGATCGCGTTCTTGATCCATCCGGTCGAGTTCGTCTGCGCCGCTCACCACGATCTCGGGATCCATGCTGAAATCGAGGTCCGGGTTCCGCCCGACGTAGTCGACTGCATTGAGGATCGTCTTCAGAGCGTTCAGCCGAGCCTTCGGTTTGCTGTTGGAACGGATGATCAGCCACGGGGCGGTGCCGGTCGAGGTGCGTTCCAGCATGCGGTGCTTCATGTCGGTGAAGTCATCCCAGTACTCCTGCGCCTGCAGATCCACCTCGCTCAGCTTCCACTGTCGGAGCGGATCGTTGCGCCGCCGCTCGAAGCGTTTGGCCTGGGTCTGCTTATCGACGCTGAAGTAGAGCTTCACCAACACCGTGCCCTGACGGACGATGTCCTTCTCGAACCCTACGACACCGCGTAGAAACGACCGGTACTCGTCCTTGGTGCAGAATCCGAATACGGGTTCGACGATCGCCCGGTTGTACCAGGAGCGGTCGAACAGGATCATATCACCACCGGCCGGGAAGTGGTTCACATATCGCTGGAAATACCACTGGGTGCGCTGCTGTGGAGTCGGCTTACCGAGCGCCACAACCTGATAGCGCTTCTCGTTCATGAAACGGGTAATACGACGAATCGTGCCGCCCTTCCCCGAGGCATCCCTGCCTTCGAACACTACGATCATCGGCGTCTGGGTGGCTTCGAGATGGCGCTGCAGCGTGAGGAGTTCTATCTGATACGGGTGGAGGCTGCGGTCCTTCTCCCGAACCAGCAGGAGCTTGTCTCGCTCAGCTTCGAGGAGGTCTCGGTCCTCCTCCAGCTGCTTCACACGGGCGCGCAACAGGTCCAGGTCGGCAACCTGTGGATCTGCCTCGAATGCTGGTTGGCTGTTCATAGCTCGCTTCCGCTGATGTCGGTAGAAGGACCGTAGACCTCATGACGTCGTTGTCTGGCCTGGAGACGGCGCCATCAAGCGAGACGGCGGTCCGTCACGCGCCCTCAGCCTAGTTGGGAAAGGTCGCGAAAATCCAGCGAGAATCTGGCTCGATCGGCTCCCCCGTGGCCTCAGTAGCACCGTGAGGGGAGCAAGCGCATTGTCCCCTCCGCGGGTCCTGCCTGCGGCGAACAGGGTCGGTGGCATTGGCCCTAGGGTCATTGCATGCTTCGTGTCTTCGTGACCCACAATCCCGAGGATCTTGCTGCCTACTACGGGCGGGCTCTGCCTGAGTTGTCCCGGCTCGTCGAAGTCGTGCCCAATCCGCAACCACGTGACCTCACGACGGTCGAGCTGGTCGCCGCGGCCGCGGACTGCGACGTCATCGTGTCGCATCGGTCGACACCCGGTGCGGCCGAGCTATTCGCCGGTTCCCCCCGACTACTCGCGTTCCTGCGATGTGCGGTCGACATCAGCGACGTCGATGTCGACGCCGCCAGCTCCGCAGGCGTCCTAGTAGCCCGCGCAGACAAGAGCTTTGTCCCTTCTACCGCTGAACTAGCCTTGGCGCTCATGCTTGACGTGAGTCGCAACGTGAGCCTCTCCACCCACGACTATGCGTCAGGCAGACTCCCGCCACAGCGGCAGGGTCGCCAGCTCCGTGGCCAGACGGCCGGCATTATTGGATTCGGCGCGGTGGGAAGCTACCTCGCCGACCTGCTGGCGGGGATTGGCATGAACGTAGTGGTCTACGACCCGTGCGTGGAGCTTGCCTCCTCCCGCTTCGAGATGGTCTCGCTCGGTATTCTTCTGCAGGCGGCGGACTTCGTCTTGCCGCTGGCGCCCGCCAACGAATCTACCCGCGATCTCATCGGTGCCCCCGAACTCGCCATGATGAAACCCACGGCGATCCTCATCAACGTGTCGCGTGGTGAGCTCGTAGATGAAGACGCCGTCGCGGCGGCGCTGGACGGCGGAAAGCTGGGCGGGTTGGGGATGGATGTGGGTTGGGCTGCAGACCAGCGCCCGACTCCCTCGCTTGCGGGGAGGCCGGGCGTGGTCGCCACTCCCCATCTCGGGGGTCTCACGCCTGAGAACGCAGATGCCCAGGCCGCCAGCAGCGTCGCTCAGATCGAGGCCATGCTTGCCCATGAGATGCCACCGCGCGCGGTCAACCCGGAGGCGGCAACCCGGCTCCGTTCCTGGTGGGCGGCCGAAGCGAACGCGCAGTGAGACCGTTGAACCGGGACATGCCGGCAGGCGCCTGCGACACTCACATTCACTTCTACGATCCGAGGGTTCGGGTAGCCGCGACCAGCGTGCTAGAGCCTCCCCCATCCAGCGTCTCCGACTACAGACGGTTTCGGGACTCGCTCGGCCTCAGGCGATGCGTCGTTGTGCAGCCGACGACGTACGGGATGGACAACTCGTGTCAGCTCGAGGCAGTCGCCGCCCTGGGAACAGACGCCCGCGCCGTGGTGGTGGTGGATTCGACGATTCCTGATGCCGAGTTGGACCGGCTCACGCAGCGCGGGGCCCGTGGGGCCCGCTTCCACATGCTGCCGGGTGGGGCAGTCGACTGGGGAGAACTCGACGAAGTGGCTCGCCGGATCGCTCTTCACGGGTGGCACATCCAGCTTCAATTGAATGGACGGGAGCTCGCAGCCCGAATGCCACAGCTGCTGCGACTTCCCACCCCGCTGGTGATCGACCACATCGGCCGGTTCATGCCTCCCGTTTCGGTGGACCACGGCGGGTTCGCCGCGCTGCTTGGGTTGGTACGTTCTGGCAACTGCTGGGTGAAGTTGTCTGCCCCCTACGAATCCTCCCTAGCCGGCCCACCTCGGTACGAAGACCTCACCCCCACGGTGGCTTCGCTGGTGAGCGAGGTGCCAGATCGACTGCTCTGGGCGAGCAACTGGCCACATCCAGGTAGGGAGGTTCCACCGGACGGGGCGCAGTTGCTGGGACTCCTCGAAGCATGGATCCCGGAACCAGCGATGCGATATCGCGTTCTGGTCGAGAATCCTGTCAACCTCTACGGCTTCGCCGACTAATGGCATCTCATACGTCGGCTGTAGAATCGGCGCCCGTTTAGCCGATCGACCCACGTGCCCGTCTACATCGCAAAGGGCCCAGCCGAAGGAGGGCACATCACCACTCCCCCCGCCGCTCAGTACGCCACCTACCCCTCGCTCCAGGGAAGGTCCGTATTCATCACCGGTGGCGCAGCCGGGATCGGTCGTGCGCTGGTCCAGGAGTTCGCACGCCAGGGCAGCAGGGTCGGCTTCGCAGACATCAACCGCGAGCAAGCCGAGGCGACGGTTGCGTCCTGTCACGGGGTGACCCATCTCCCCCGCTTCTACGAGGTCGACCTGGTCGACATTGCGTCACTGCAGCGGGTGCTTGCTGCGGCGATCGAAGACCTGGAGGGAATCGATGTCCTCGTCAACAATGCCGCCAACGATGATCGTCACCGCTGGGATGAGGTCAGCGTCGAGTACTGGGACAATCGGCTCAACACCAACCTGCGCCACTACTTCTTTGCGATTCAGGCGGTGGCGCCCGGGATGATCGAAGCCGGGTCGGGGTCCATCATCAACATCGGCAGCAGCAGCTACATGATGCAAGAGGACTTCTTCCCGGGGTATGCGATCGCCAAATCCGGAGTCGAGGGAATCACACGCACCATGGCCCGCACGTTCGGGGCGCACAATGTGCGGGTCAACACCGTGTTGCCCGGGTGGGTCGCCACGGATCGACAACTCGAACTCTGGTGGACCGCAGAGGGAGAGGCGCAAACGCTGGAGGACCAGGCGATCAAACGTCGGATCTACCCGACCGAGTTCGCTCAGATGGTGCTGTTCCTTGGTGCAGACGACGGAGCTGCGTGCACGGCACAGAGCTTCATGGTGGACGGCGGACGGTTCTAGGCCTCGTTCAGTGCGTTGACTGGCGATGCTGGACATCTCCAGCTGTGAGCGCCAGGCTGAGGTGGTGCCGACTTCCCCAGTTTCCAGGTGACCCCGGGCGCCCTCATCGCGCTCCTCGCCATCGGCCTGCTCGTCGGCGCATTGATTGGCGCCGTCGGGGTTGGCGGGGTGCTGCTCGTACCGGCCCTGGTGCTGGTCGGCGGTCTGGAGGTGGCAGCGGCAACGCCGGTGGCCACGATGAGCTTTTTCTTCACTGGAGTGGCAGGGACGATTGCCTACCAGCGAGCCTGCCGGATCGATTGGTCCAGTACCCAGTGGCTGGTGTGGGCCGCCGTGCCGGGCGCGATCGCTGGAGCGCTGGCCAACATCGCGCTGCCGGGACCGGTGATCACCCTGATCGTGGCCGCCATGCTCGGTGTCGCTGCGCTGCAGGCGCTGCGCGGGATCCCGCCGGATCGCACCGGGCGGCGAGCGTTGAGCGTTGCCGCTCTCCTTGCGATCGGGCTGGTGGTCGGCTTTGGTTCGACGCTTTCCGGTACCGGGGGCCCGGTGCTGCTCATACCCGTGCTGCTGATTGCCGGGACGGCGACCACGCTCGCCGTATCCTCGAGCCAGCCGATCCAGATCCCGATTGCCGTGTTCGGAACGGCTAGCTTCCTCCTGTATGGAGCGCTCGATTGGAAGCTGGCGATCGCGGTGGGCCTCGCACAGGGGGTCGGTACGGTGATCGGTGCCCGCCTCAGCAGCAGATTGCCGATCGTGACCCTGCGGACACTCGTCGGCTGGGCGCTTGCCCTCTCTGGCGTGATCTTCATCGTGAGAGCAATGGGCGGATGATCGGCTCCGCCCCAATGCGACCCGAGCAGCTACGCGCCGGCCTGCAGCGCTTCCCTACGGTTTCGCTGATGGAGCGACCGACTCCACTACACCGACTGGGCCGGTTGGGTGAGGTGCTTGGCATCAACCTATGGCTCAAGCGGGATGACCTCACATCGCTCGGCCTCGGCGGAGACAAACCCCGCAAGCTCGAGTACGAATTGGCGAGAGCAGTCGAAGCGGGGGCTGATGTCTTGGTGACGTGCGGCTCTGCGCAGTCGAATCATGCTCGACTCACGGCGGCTGCAGCCAGGCATCTCGGGCTCGACGTCACCGTCGTGCTCAGCCGCGACGATCACGCCGCGGTGCAAGGCAACCTGTTGACCGTGCACCTGATGGGGGCGGAAGTGGTGCTGGCGGATACCGCGGACCACTGGGATCTCGAAGCAGACGTCACCGCGGTTTGCGACCGACTCCGCGAGGCGGGACGGACTCCCTACTTCGTTCCGATCAGTGGAACCACCCCGCATAGCTGCCTGGGATACGTCGATGGAGCACTGGAGTTACTCGAGCAGCTCGAAGCCGCCAGCGTGATGCCGGACGTGATCGTCCTTCCGTTCGGCACCGGCGGCATCTTCACGGCATACCTGATGACGCTGCGGGCGCTCGGTCTCGCCACACGCCTCGTCGGGATCAGCGTCAATCGGCCGGAAGCGGAGTGCCTCGCAAACCTCGATCACTGGTGGAGGTCGCTCTCTGACTTGCTCGAACCGCCGTCCGGGATCGAGCGCGGCGACCACACAATCGAAGACGGCTATGTCGGGCGGGAATATGGAGATGCCACCCCGGAATGCCTCGACGCCATCTTCCAAATGGCCTCGACCGAGGGCATCCTGTTGGACCCCGTCTACTCCGGCAAGGTGTTCGCCGGCCTGAAGGGTCACGTTCGGGAGCAATCCATCGCGGCGGGCTCTCGCGTCGTGATGCTCCACTCAGGTGGGGTCCCTGCCAACTTTGCGTACCACGCCGAGTGGGAGGCGTACTTGCGTGGCATCCCGGCGGATCGGCCGCCGGGATGACCTGGTAAGAAGCGCAACGCCGCTGTTCGATTCAGGTCGGGCCTTCTGCTCTCGCTCTGCGGTGAGCCGTGACCCAGGCCCGATCGGCCCCCGACGCGAGGGCGGCGGTCGGCCCCGTGAAACGCGGTGGTCCATGCGCTGGCGTACACTGCCCGCCACCAGGAATGTTGCTAGGAGTCGCTCTTGTATTTGATTCTCACCCTCATTGTCGTCGGCCTCGCCGCCGGATGGATCGCGGAACGGGTCATCTACCCCGATTGGAAGGTCGACTGGACGGAGGCTTTCATCGTGGGTGTGCTCGGTTCGTTCGTCGGTGGCCTGCTGGCCAGCTTCATCGCCGGCGACGGGTTCTCGCTCAAGCCGAGCGGATTCATCGGATCCATCATCGGTGCGGTCGTCTTGCTCGCGATCTTGAAGTTCGTGCGGGGCCGGATCATGGCCTACGGGAAGGACGACTGAGCCGGAGCTTCGTCAGATGATCCGGCCGGCGTGCTCGTACAGCGGGGTGCCGTCGAGGATCCGCTGTGCACCCAGCCGGCTGAGGTCGAGCGAGCGCGGGAGGTCCAGGATCTCCTCCGCGAGATGGCGACCGGCCGCATGACAGTGCTGGAACCCGTGTCCCGAAAAGCCGTTCGCCAGATAGAGGCCCGCCAGTTCCGGCCACTCCCCCAGAATGGCGTTGCCGTCCAGCGTGTTCACGGCGTACAGACCCGCCCATCCACCTGTGACCTCCAGGGCGTCGAAAGCAGGGAAGTAACGGGCGAGTTCAGGCCAGATGCGATCGTAGAACCGTTGTCTGTGCACCACGAAGTCGTATCCCACCGGATCGTCGGGCAGGGACCACGCCATGAGAAACGTGGTGCCGTGCTCTGGGATCAGGTAGAGGCCTGAAGGCACGAAGACGCTGGGCAGTGCCTCGGTGTCGATCTTCGTGTCGACAACGAACACATTGCGCATCACAGGCTCGATCGGCAGGTCGACTCCCGCAGTAGCAGCCACCGAAGCTGCCCACGCACCTGCGGAGTTGACTACGACCGGTGCAGTGAGTTGGTCCCCGGTTTCGAGTACGACCCCGGTGATGTGGCCGTGCTTCCGAGAAATCCTTTCCACCCGGGTCTCGACGAAGTGGGCACCCATTGCCCCGATCTTCCGGCGATACCCGTGAAGTACTGCGCTCGGGTCGACCGATCCGTCATCCTCCCCGAGTGTGCCACCCACCAGGAGCGGGCTCCTGAATGCGGGATACCTGGACGTGACTTCATCGTGATCGAGCCAGGAGACCCGGCATCCGAGCGTCTGCTGGAGTGTCATACCTTGCAGCGCAACGTCACGGATGGTCGCGTCGACCATGAAAAGGTTGCCCTGGTGCCTTGCCGCGACTTCGGGGCGTGACCCACCCACTTCCATGTCGTTGCCGAAGGTGGCCTCCACCTCCATCGTGAACTGTGACATCTGGATGTTTTCGATCAGGTTGAATTGGATGCGAACGTTGCCGTCCGACAGGGTCGTGGAGGCGCGAGCGTACGTCGGGTCGGGTTCCACCACGGCGATATCCAGCGAGGGCTCTGCCAGCAGCAAGTAGTAGGCGGTGGCGCACCCCATAACTCCGCCGCCTGCGATGACAACGTCGTATCCCATCCATCACACCGACTTGGCGAGGCCGCCGTCAACCTTGAGATTCTGACCCGTGATGTATGAGGATTCGTCGGAGGCAAGGAATCGCACCACTTCGGCGACCTCTGTCACCGAAGCGAATCTACCCATGGGAATCCTGGCAACCAGGTCTGCAGACTCCGGGTAGCTGTCCATGAAGCCGGGGAGCACGTTGTTCATGCGGATGCCCGTCGCGGCGTACGTATCTGCGTACAGTTTGGTGAATCCGGCGAGTCCCGCACGGAGGCTGGCCGAAATCGGAAACGCAACTTCGGGCTCGAAGGCGGCATAGGTCGACACGTTGACGATGGAGCCCCCGCCACCACCCTGCAATATGGGTGTCACGATACGTGCCATCTTGACGACGTTGAGCACGACGAGATCGAGACCCTGATGCCAGTCGTCATCGGTCAATTCGAGCAGAGGTCCTTTGGGCGGATGCCCGGTATTGTTCACGACCGCGTCGATGCGGCCGTATCGATCGATGGCGAGATCGACAAGTCTCTGGAGATCCGAGGCAGCGGTGACTGAGCCGGTCACAGCTACCCCGCCGACCTCGCCTGCGATGCGTTCGGCGCCTCCCTGGTTCGATAAGAGGGCCAGTGAGTACCCGGCAGCTGCCATGGTGCGGGCGATCGCCGCCCCCAACCCTTTCCCGGCGGCGGTGACGACCGCAACTGGAGGACCCTCCACGACATCTCCTCAGAGCCGCGACGGGTTTGTGGCACCCGCCTGCTGCGGTGCACCCTAAACAGCGAGCACGGCGGAGGCGTCAGCCCTGCGGCGGCCCCGCCGCGATGGAGGCTCGAACTTCGGCCGTGGTAGTGCCACCGTCGAAGCGCAACAGCCACCAGGTGGCGCCGGCAGCAGCCCAGGGCGTCGGATCGACGCCTGGGTAGGCATGCAGTGCGACGTCGAAGCCGTCGAGGTCCCCCCGGACGTCGAGCACCACGGAAAGTGCTTCAGCGAGCTGGTCGGGAGATTCGAGTTCGATGGGAAACAACCCGTCCCACCTCGCGGCACGGAGCAGCGGGCGGCGACGGGGCCAACGTGCCGCCAGCCAGATCGGGATTCGAGGGCGCTGGATCGGCCTGGGCAGAAAGCTGGTGTCGTCAACGAGGTAGTGCTCTCCCCGGTAAGTGACCTGATCGCCGGACCACAGCTGGGTGACGATATCGAGCGACTCGTCGAGCATGCCTGCTCGCCTCCGGTCGTCCATCTCTTCCCCAAATGCGGAGAGTTCGCGTCCGCTGCCATCGAGGCCAAGGCCGACGCCGAGCACCAACCGCCCCCTCGACAGGTGGTCGAGGGTTGTGGTCTGCTTGGCCACGATGTGAGGGCGGCGCCGGGCGAGTGGTGTCACCATCGGCCCGATGGTGATGCGTTCGGTCACCGCGGCGACGGCGGCTAACGCGATCCACGGGTCGGCCACGTCCGTCACCGGCGGGCGATGACGAAGGTGATCCCACAGGAACATGCCATCCCAGCCGACGTCCTCAACCTCCCGCGCCAGCGCCATGAGGGTTGCCGGATCGGCGAGCTCGTCGAAAGGTGGGAGGGTCAATCCGTACCGCATCGGGGCACGGTAGTGGCATCCGTTGCAGGGGCGTGGCCTTGGCAAGACCACGCCCCTGCAACCTCAGGCCCCGGCCGGCTCCGGCAGGGCGCCGATCAATTCGTGACCGCCGGAGTCCCGTGTCTCGGACGAAGCCTCGCGGCGCGGCGTGACCACCACGAGGAGGCTGGGGAGCACCACCAGTGCAACGACGAGGGACATCGCCACCATCACCGCGGTCAACAGCCCGAAGGTAGCGAAGATAGGGGTTGGGGCCAGTGCCATAACGAGGAACCCGAGCACCGAGGTGAGTGCCGAAAGCACCAGCGCTCCCCCGGTTCCCTCTCCGGCTCTTCGCACCGCGATCAGGCGGTCACCGTGAGTTGCCAGTTCCTCTCGATACCGAGTGGTGAAGTGGGTGGAGAAGTCGATGCCCACCCCAACGGCGATAGCCGCGACGGTCGCGGTCACCACATTCATGCTGTAGCCCGCGAGCGCCATGAAGGCGTACACCCCGACAACCACGAATCCGATCGGCACCACAGACACAACGGCATATCGGAACGAACGCAGCATTGCCATGGCAATCACCAGCGTGAGTGCCGCTGCGATGGGAAGCGAGATCAACATCGAGTCGGTGAATGATTCGAGGCTCTCGTACTGGGTCAGAACCTCGCCGGAGACTCCTGCCGTCAGATATGGCGCCGCGGTGGTCACCGTGAGTGCGGCGTCTTCGAGGCCGGCGCGCGCTTTCGCGATGATTGCTTTGTCGGTGTAACTGCCGATCTGAACCACGATCGCAGTCTTCTGTGCAGAGGCACCGTCGTCTGCGAACAACGCTCCGAGTTCGGAGGCAGGAATCGCCATGGAACCATCCGGTGCTGGGATTCCGTGTTCGACGATGTGGTCGTAGACGGCGCGGATCTGGATCGCCGAGTCTGGATAACCATTCCCGTTCGCGCCTGTGAGGGCGAGCGGGAGCTGGGTGGTCACCGCGTCCGTGGCGATTGCCATCCGGACGAGATCCCCCGCATGGGGCGCGACAATGAGGGTGCCGTCGCCGTAGCGTCCCAGGCTGGCGTCTGAGCGGTCGAGGCCGGCCACCGCGGCGTCGAGAGCCACGAGCGCTTGGGGGTTGGTGAGATCGCCCTCCACCAGCACGAGGCCGCTGCCCTGGCCGCTCGATGGGTAGTGGGCCTCGGCACGTTCGATGGACTGGACGAAGGAGGTGTTCGGGGACAGGAAGTCGGTGAGGGCGAAGCCTGACTCGACGGTTGACGCGGTGAACAAGCCGAGCACACCGAGGACAAGCACGGTCGGGATCGTGACAAGACGCCATCTGGCAAGCATGCGAACGAAGCTCCCGACCGGTCTGAGACCATGACCGGCACCCCGGATGCCAGTTTCGATCGTCTTGCCGCGGGCATGTGCGAGGCGGTTGCGGCGCCGGGTTGCCATCGCAGGAACTGCCACCAGAGCCAGCATGACAACGACGACTGCGCCCACACCGATCATCGGTAATACGGCGGCCAGCGCCACCGCGAGGCCGGCCACAACCGCGGCGAGAAGGAACCCGATCCGATACGGCACGACGGAGGCACCCTTCAGCGGGTTGCGACCCACGAAACCTTCGAGGGCAAGGAGTCCGCGCGGGGCGAGCTGGCCGAGAATGAGGTACGCAAGGGCGATCGCGATGGCAGCTCCGAAACCGAATTCCACGATCGCCTCTGTCCCGGAGAAGGCATTCGAAATGAATGCACCCACGCTGGAAGCTGCGGCCAGCAGCATCGCTCCAAAGACTGCAGTCATGCCTGCCGGATAGGCACGGGCCGGGGTGAGCCCTGCTTCCACCTGCATCTCTCGAACGCGTCCCGTACCGTGGATGTAGAAATCGACTCCAAAGCTGATCATTGCGATCGGGACGATGAACGCGAGAAGCATGGACCCCATCTTCAGGCCCGCGAGCGAGGCAACACCGTTGTAGGCCAGCATGGTTGCACCGAGGCCGGCGGCTACGACCACCGCAGACCAATAGGAACGATGGACGACCCCAATCAGCAGAACGATCAACGCCACCGCGAGAAAGATGAAAGGGCTCGATTGGGTGGCTGCCTCCCCGAAGGCAAGCTCTCCATCGATCGCGATCCCGATCGATTCTGTAGCCACCGCGCCGCGGCGGAACTCGGCCTGGACCTCGCGCAGCCAGAGTTCTGCCTCCTCCACATCTGAGAACGTCGCCTCGTCGTACGTGACGGTGGCGGTGAATGCAGGCGACGTCCACTCGGGCCGGCCAAGCGTCGGCAGGGTGACGGTGGCCTGCTCGGAGAGAGTGAAGACGATCTCCGAGGTCGGTGCCTCCGGTGCCAGGAGGTTACGGAGCACTGCCTTGACCTGCGGCGTGGTTGCTTCGGAGAGACCTCCCGGGAGTGACAAGTCGACCAGATTGGCGACCGACATCACTCCGGGAACTGTGGCATCGAGATCGCGATCGTACCGCTCGACCAGATGCGCTCGAGAGTCGGAGCCCCCGGTGACGCGCTCGGAGGCTTCCATCCACTCTGCCAGAGCCTCCGCCGTCATCACATCTCCGCCGTCCGCCGCCTCCACGAGGAAGTTTGCCCGGCGGATCGTGGAATCAGACTGGAGGGACGCGTCGGCACGCGCCGCGACGTCGAAGATCTCACCGGACGGATCGAAGCTGGGTTCCGATTGGTCTGCCAGTGCAGGCCCAACAACACCGAGGACGAGTACGGACATCAAAGCAACTCCGAGCACGATTCCGGCGTGACGGCTGAGCCACTCGAATGGCCGGTAGCTGGTTCTCGTGTTCACGGTGGTTCCCTCCCGGTGAGATGTGTCGCGCCACCAAGGGGTGGCATGAGCATCGTGCGGTCGGGTGCACGGTCGGACTATCGGGTATGCCCCTCTCACGACCCGGAGGTACCCCGAGGCGCCTTCGGGGTGGAGCCGCTCGCAGCCTGCGACCCCCCTCGGGGTCGGGATGGGGTAGGACGGGGAAGCTCGCTAGCTTGGCGTTCCCCGAGGACGCGAGGTCTCATGCAGGTCGACTACTACCTCCCTCCGGCCGCCACCGCCGACGCCGTCGGGCGCGCACAACGGGCGCACCGGCTTGGCTACGACGGGTTCTTCACCGCAGAGACGTCTCACGATCCTTTTCTGCCGATTGCCGCAGCGGCCCCCCAGCAGGCTGGGTTGGACTGGGGTACCGCGATCGCGGTCGCGTTCGCACGTTCGCCGATGGTCACGGCCGTGACCGCTCGCGACCTATCAGATGCGACGCGAGGTCGCTTCCTGCTCGGGCTGGGCACTCAGGTCAAGACCCATATCACCAGGCGCTTCGGCATGGAGTGGGGTGAGCCTGCGGCTCGACTCCGGGACTACATCGGCGCGCTCCGGGCAGTGTGGGACGCCTGGGATCACGGGACCCGGCTGAGCTTCAGGGGTGACTTCTACCAGCTCACACTGATGACACCGTTCTTCGACCCCGGCCCCGCTCGACACGGTCGGATTCCGGTGTACGTGGCAGGGGTGGGCCCTCACCTCTGCCGGGTTGCCGGCCAAACTGCAGATGGCTTTCACATCCACCCGTTTCACACCACAACGTATCTGGATCGGGTCGTGCTCCCCGGCATCGCGGCAGGAGCCGCCGAAGCTGGGCGCGATCCTTCGGCCATTCAGCTCGTCTCAACGGTGTTTGTTGCCACCGGCGAGACGGAAGAACAGATGGCAAATGCACGGCACGAGATCGCGCGTCAGATCGCCTTCTACGCATCAACCCCTTCATATCGGCCGGTACTCGAAACCCACGGGTGGGACATGGGACCAACCCTCACCGGGATGTCGAAACGAGGTGAGTGGGATGCGATGGCTGAGGTCATCAGTGACGAGGTGCTGGAGGAGATCGCGGTCGTGGCACCACTCGATCGGCTCGGCGCCTCGATTCGGGAGCGCTATGCCGATCGACTCGATCGCGTCGGCTACTACTCGCTCGGTGGAGACGCCGAACTCACGGACGCGCAGTGGAGCGAATTGATCGAGACGACCAAGGCGTGAGGCCCGTCCGTTCGATCCGTTGCAGGGGTATCCGGGAGACGCCGGCCAGAGCTCACCACCATCCTGAGGTGTGGTCAGTTCGACAGCGTCGGAGCAGCCGCCGCATACACCGCTGCTGCATACTCGGCGACACGAGCCGGTCCGTCCGGTGTGCCGGCAACCTGGTCGTAGTTCAGGATTGACCCCTCCCAACCTTCGGTGTGCCACTCGGCCCCGTGAGGTAGGTCGACGTCGAGGAGCCCGGCAGCATCGAATGGCCAGGCGTTGGAGTAGAAGTACGCCCGCCCTGCCGGATAGAAGCCGAAGTTGAGCTGGGACGGAAGACTCGTGGTCTCACCCGCTTCCTCGTGGTCGATCGTCCTGGTTCCGAACCACTCGAAGGCCAGATCGAAGCCGTGGGGCCACAGCTGGATCGGTCCCACTTCCCCGGTGAGGCCGGCGCGATGGGTCTGCATGACCTGGTGAACGTCCACCAGCACGGCGAGGAATCGTGCTGCCGTGTCCGAGTCATAAGGGCGAGCCGAATCGTCTTCGAATTTCGACGTGTCGTAGTCGCCGGAAAGCCCGAGCGCGGTTACGGTTGCAATGAGTTGGCTGCCCATTTGCCTCGCGCTGGTGCCGTCCGTCATGGCGAATCGGGCGACTTCGCCGCGATTGGTTTCCACCACGATGTCGTGGCTGCGCAGATCCATCCGCACCTGGAACACCCCGCCCCCGGGCAGGGACATGGTGTCGGTCACGAATCCGGAGGCGGTGAGGTTGAGGCTGACGTGCCACCACCTCGGGTGCGGGATGGCATGCACTCTTGCGATGGCTCCAATCGCAAGGGCGTAAGCGTGCAGCGTGGCGCGGGTGGCTTCGACATTCTCCGGAATGGGTGGCAACGGTGTCATGAGCGGTCCTTTCGTCTTCCGTAAGGAGCCAACCGGGAGGCAGGCGGCGATCATTCCACGGGCGAGCATAAAAACTGTCGGGTAGGCGACACAAGGCAGGTCGAGGTGGAATGATGAGGCTAGGCAGCGTCGTTAGGGCAAAGACAGGACTACGACACTTGGCACCTCGGGAGGCTCAATCATGCCGGACACCATCGATGCGGCGCTTCTGATCATCCGTGTGCTTCTCGGTGTGGTGTTTCTCGCCCACGGCGTCAAACACGCAATGGGACGCATCAAGACGACGAACTGGTTCGCGTCTCTTGGCTTCAGACAGGCAGGCCTGCAATGGTTCGCGTCGACTGCCACCGAAATCGGCGTCGGAATCCTTCTGGTTGTGGGCCTGCTCACATCGTTCGCCGCGGCAGGCGTGATCGGGATCATGTTCGTGGCTTTCTGGACGGTGCACCGCTCTGCAGGCTTCTTCATCACCAGCTTCATGAAGGACGGAATCGAGGTCGAGGGGTACGAATACGTGATGGCTCTGGCTGTGGTCGCCCTGGCGATCGCGGTGGGCGGCCCCGGCGACTGGTCGATCGATGCCCAGATCTTGATCGACGGAACGTCGCTCGCCGCGCTCTTCGACGGCGGGTCCGGAGCAGTCATCGCCGCCGCTGGTCTGTTGGCAGGGGCGGGTCTCCTTGGCGTCTTCTGGCGCCCTGCCGAAGCGGCCTGACGGGAAGGTTGCCGAAGCACTCGAGCCGCCGCATATGATGGTTCGATGGGCAGCGACGAACCATCAACCCGACCAGACAGCGTCGGGGTGGGGCCGCATCCGGAACCCTGGCCGGATGACGAGAGGCTGGATCCGGAGTTGCTGGCGGAGGGTGACAGCCGCAACGTGATCGATCGCTACCGCTACTGGAGCCGGGAAGCGATCGTGGCCGACCTCGACCGGCGTCGCCACGAATTCCACGTCGCGGTCGAGAACTGGCAGCACGACTTCAATATCGGGACTGTGGTGCGCAACGCCAACGCGTTCCTGGCAGCAGAGGTCCACATCGTTGGGAAGCGGCGATGGAACCGGCGCGGGGCGATGGTCACCGACCGGTACCAGCATGTCCGCCACCACCCCACCATCGACGATCTCGTTGTGTGGGCAGATGGGCACGAATTGACGATCGTGGGGATTGACATCCTGCCGGGTGCGGTGCCCATCGAGACCGCCTCGATTCCACGCGCGAGCCTGTTGCTCTTCGGCCAGGAGGGCCCGGGACTGTCCCCTCAGGCCCGAACCGCCTGTGCCGAGATCTGCTCCATCACCCAGTACGGCTCAACTCGCAGTATCAACGCCGGGGTGGCGTCCGGAATCGCGATGCATGAGTGGATTCGGCGGCACGGCACTGCGGACTGATCCTGGAGAGGAGCCGCAGTGCAAGCGACATCTCGAATGAGGCCGGGAGCGGCGTCCAGGTCTGGGACACCGCCTCGCAGGAGTCATTCACAACTCGTTGCGGACGACCCTGCCCAGTCGGATCACGAGTCGCACCCGCCCCAGCGCTGCGATGTCGACGGTCGGATCACCTTCAACGCAGACAATATCTGCCGGGTCACCGACGGAGAACGTGTGAGGTTTGCCGATCGCCTCGTGAATGTGAGTCGTCGTGGCTGCCAGGGCGGTCGGTGCATCGAGACCGAAGTCGACGAGCCGGATCGCCTCGCGGGCGATGGCTCCGTGAGAGCTGCTGAGGTCGCTGCCTGCGAGCAACCGCACGCCGAGCCGGTGTGCCTCGGGCAACAATTCGCGAACGTTCTCCAGTCCGGATCTGATGAGTCTGCCCCCGCTGGACTCTGCCCCAAGGAGGTCGGTGATCTCTTCCATCGCCACCACCGTGGGCACCCAGTACCCGCCTCGCTCGCCGAGCGTTCGGAGGTCCTCGGAGGTCAGGAACAGGCCGTGCTCGATCGAATCGACTCCAGCACGCACGGCCATCGACGGGGTTTCGGGTGCCATCGCATGGACCGCAACCCTCCTGCCGGAGGTGTGGGCGGCCTGGACTGCTGCCGCGAAGTCGCTCTCCGCATAACTCGGCACCGGACCGCGACCGGGAAGGGGCCAGTCTCCGATCACCTTGAACCAGGTGGCGCCTGGTACCGGGAGCGCGAGATCGGCGAGTTGGGCTCCGGCAGCTTCCACACCGACGCCCGGGTAGTAGCCGCCGGGGGCGCGATGAAGTGGCCCCGCCATCTCGAGCTGTGGCCGGTGTTCGGGCGATTCCGCCAACACCGCCGTGACTGAACCGTCCTTGTCTCCCTTGTCGAGCGCTGAGACGACACCTGTCTGCAGCTGTGCCGCCGCGTTCTCGCGTACGGCGGCGATATCGACGGCGTCCGGCGCGGCGACGAAGTCATCGACTGATCGCGCCGCCAGGTGGAGATGGCCGTCGCCGAGTCCGGTTAGCGCATAGAGATGGCGCAGGTCCAGCGTCTCTTCACTCGGCCCGGCCGCCACCAGGCGCCCACCCGCGAGGTAGATGGTCTGTTCGCGACCGGTTGTCGTGCGGATGTGGAGGCGAAGTGACACGGTTCTCAGCCGGTCGGCTCGATGGCAGCAGGCACGAGACGAGCGATGCAGGGCAGGACTTCGTCGACCGGTAGACCCATCACGTTGGTGTAGGACCCTGCGATTGAGTCGACGAAACGTCCGCCTTCACCCTGGATGGCGTACGCCCCTGCCTTACCGAAGGGCTCGCCGGTGGCAACGTAAGCCACAGCGGCTGCATCATCGATGGCTCGCATGAAGACCCGGGTGGTCACCGCCTCTGCGGCCAACACTTCGCCCTGGCTACTCAGGCAGAACGCGGTGATCACTTCGTGGGCGCGGCCGGAAAGCGCCAGCAACATCGCGCGCGCGTGCGCTGCGTCGCCAGGTTTGCCCAGGGCGAGTCCGTCGAGGGCCACCGTGGTATCGCACCCCAGCGTTACCACGCGCGGCCCCGCCTGCGCGGCAATGGACTTTGCCAGGGCGAGCCGACTCACCATCGCAACGGGGGTCTCACCCGGAATCGGGGTCTCGTCGACGTCGGCAACGACGATGTCGAACTTCACGGCGGCTCTGGTTAGGAGGTGGTGTCTTCTGGCAGAACCACTCGCCAGCACCAGGCGGTCGAATCCGTGACCAGGATCACTCATCAGCGAAAGAGGAAGGTGAGGCGTGACAGAGAGGTGTTCGGTGTCATTCGAACGCACTCAGTCCGGTGAGCGCCTGGCCGAGGATGAGCGTGTGGATCTCGTTGGTTCCTTCATACGTGTAGACCGACTCGAGATTGGTCATGTGTCGCATGACGGGATACGCCAGCGTGATGCCGGCCGCGCCGAGCATTCCTCTTGCTGTTCGCGCCACGTCACGAGCCATTCATACGTTGTCGAACTTGCTCAGGCTGATGTGCTCTGCGCGCACGACGTTTGCTTCCTTCATCCGGCCGATGTGCAGTGCCAGCAACATCGCCCGGTTGACCTTCAACATCATGTCGACGAGCTTGCGTCGGGTCAGCTGGTAGCCGGCGATCGGCTTGTTGAACTGCTCGCGCTCGCGGGAGTAGTCGAGTGCCGATTCGTAACACGCTCTCGCCGCCCCGACGGCACCGAAGAGCACCCCGAATCGGGCTTCACTGAGACAAGAGAGAGGACCGCGCATCCCCGCTACTCCGGGGAGGACCGCGTCAGCGGGTAGCCGGACATCGTCCAGGACGAGTTCCGAGGTGACAGAGGCGCGCAACGAGAGCTTGCCTGGTATGTCGTTGGTAGAGAAGCCGGGAGTTGTCGTGGGGACGACGAAACCTCGAATCCCGTCATCGGTCTGAGCCCAGACCACGGCAACATTGGCGCTGGATCGCTGCCCGAGTCCGCCTCGGTGAGACCGAAAACAGCCGATGGCTTCGGCGTTGGCCAGCCGCGGGAGCCATTCGAGGCGCTGCTCCTCCGACCCGTATGCCCGGATCGGAAACATGGCGAGCGAACCCTGCACGGAAACGAAGCTACGGGCTCCGGTGTCCCGCAGCAGGAGTTCTTCGTCCGAATGCAGGGCATCGATTTCGAGAACGTCTCGTGGGTTGATGCGACCGGCACTCACCGGCTCCTGAGCCATCGCGGCCTCCGGGTGCGACCTGGTGTTCGGGTGGTGGTGCCCGGATGTTAGGGCGCCGCCGGGACGGGTCGCAGGCCGGCGAGGCGCGGTCCTCGGTAAGGTGGCGGCGTGCTCACCATTCCTCACCGATTGCCCCTGGCGAGGCTGCCAACTCCCCTCGAACCCTTTGATCGCCTCAGCGAAGCATGGGGTGGGCCCCGGATCTGGGCGAAGCGGGACGACCTCACCGGCTTCGGGCTGTCCGGGAACAAGATCCGCAAGCTCG
Source organism: uncultured Acidimicrobiaceae bacterium (assembly GCA_964397045.1). Taxonomy (GTDB): domain Bacteria; phylum Actinomycetota; class Acidimicrobiia; order Spongiisociales; family UBA5794; genus CAYNHF01. The sequence goes on from CAYNHF010000012.1 coordinate 49,310, forward strand.
AACTGCATTTCGCCGCGGCACGTGCTGCCGGTGCACGGACCGTGATTACCTGCGGCGCCCTCCAGTCGAATCACTGCCGGGCGACTGCACTCGCTGGGGCCCGGGTGGGTCTTGAAGTCGTGTTGCTGCTCCGTACGCCAGATGGAGAGCCTCCCCGGCGCCTCGAGGCCAACCATCTCCTGCAGCGGCTGGCAGGAGCCGGCGTGCGTTTTATTGCTCCCGACCAGTGGCGCCACCGCCGCGAACTCATGGTCGAGGCAGCAGACACCATGGAGGCTGCAACCGGAAATCGCCCCTGGCTCATACCGGAGGGGGCCTCCGATGCCCTCGGTATGTGGGCGTTCGTGGTCGCGTTGCAGGAGCTCGACGACCAGATGGTCCTGTTGGAAGGTCGATGTGCGGGTATCTGGCACGCGGCATCTTCTGGCGGCACCACTGCGGGGCTCGGCTGGGGAGCCGACCGACTCGGGTTGACGACGCCGGTCGTGGCCTCCTCCGTGGGCGAGAGTGCGGCGGACCTGTCGAACCTCGTCTCCGGGATCTGGGAGGAGGCACTGGCTACAGCCGGAGGCATGATGCCGACGCCTCGGCTCGAGATCGTCGACCGGTACGTCGGCGAGGGCTACGGCTTGGTCACCGCGGCGGAGTTAGCAGTTCAGGCCGAAGCTACCGCGCTCACCGGCTTGCTGTTCGATCCGACCTACACGGGCAAGGCGATCTACGGGTTGCGGCAGGAGATCGCGAACGGGCGCTTCGAGGCAGGGGACAATGTGGTGTTCTGGCACACGGGCGGCGGGTTTGCGCTGTTTGCATCCGCCTTCGAATTCGAGCCTGCCGCTAGCTGAATCTCCGGCAGCTTCTGGCGCTGCCGGCTCAATCGAACAGGGTCCCCTGCGGGTGGGGGCGCTGCAGACGGCGAATTCCGTTCCAGGGCAGGTGGTCCATGAACACCCAGCTCCTGCGGTGGATGGCACTCGGGCCCCAGTAGGCGAGGCTGGCCTTGTGACGGGGACCGGGGTAGCCCTTGTTGTGGTCGAAGAGGTAGTGGGGGTAGTGGGTCGCTTCAGCGCGCATCATGCGGTCCCTAGTGACTTTCGCCAGTATGGATGCGGTCGAGATGGAGAGCGATGTGGCATCTCCGCGCACGATGCGCTCGACATTGCCGGTGCCGACGAAGTCCCAATTGCCGTCGAGCAACACTTTGTCCGGCCGCACCTCGAGTTGACCGAGCGCCCTGGCTGCCGCGAGTCGCTGAGCGGCGGACATCCCCAGCCCGTCACATTCCTCAGCTGAGGCGTGGCCGACTGCCCAGGTGCTACACCATCCGGTCAGTCGATCAAAAAGTGCCTCGCGCTCCGGTTCGGTCAGCATCTTGGAATCGCGGACCTTGTACACGCGACGGTCTCTCGGCACCACCGCGGCCCCGACAGAAATGGGTCCGGCCCAGGCGCCCCTTCCGACCTCATCCATGCCGACGACGAAGTCGTGCCCGATCTCCCACAGCTTACGCTCTACGGCAAGGGTCGGAGCCTTGCGCTTGATGGCCTTGCGGAGGCGGGGGGCGGTCGCGGTCATCGGTCGACCTTACCCCGAAGTGGGGTACGGCCGTGGTCAGTTCAGGCGTGGATCCGTTGGGTAGCTGGCATACATGCGGAGCAGACCAGGGTCGCGAGCGAGCACCCGACGCCACAGGTCGGCAGGATCGCTGGTGAACACCGTGTCTGCGTCGGCGGTGAGGATGACCCAGGAGCCCGTCGCAAGCTCGAAATCGAGTTGGGTTGCTTCCCACCCGGCATATCCCGAGAACACGCGGGCTCGTCCGACACCGCCGTACGCAGCCGGCGGTTCGGTGAGGTCGATGAGGCCGATGCCGGGCAGTGCCTCCATCCATGAGTCCGGCGGGGTACCCGGATCCTGAGCGAGGCCGACAGCGACCTCATTGGCAACCGGGCCTCCGACGAAGACCAGAGCGGGCGGTGCCGCCACATCTGCCCAGTCCGCGACGTGATCAGAGACCGGGGCTGCCGTGGGGCGATTCAGAACCAGACCGAGCGCCCCCTCTTCGCTGTGCTCCACCATGAAGAGCACACTCCGATGGAAGTTCGGATCGAGCAGCGTAGGCGTTGCGATCAGCAGCCGCCCTGCGGTTGAGGCGTTCATGTCCTCACCAGTCTCGCGCGCTCACAGATCGAATGTGAGTCCGGTGGGGCGGTCGAGGGGTGAGCAGCACGGGTCACGCACCGGCGGCCATGGCCTCGCAGCATTGTTGTCCGTGCTTCGTGTCGCGCCGGGTAGTGTTTGTCGCCTCATGAGCACTGATTTGCACGGACTCCCGAAAGCGGTTCTCCACGAGCACCTCGACGGTGGTTTACGAGTGCAAACGGTGCTGGAGCTAGCAGATGCCGATGGCTACAGGTCGCTGCCGGCAGAGGATCCGGAGGCACTTGCCGCCTGGTTCCACCAAGGCGACTCTGGGAGCCTGGAGGGATACCTCGACGCGTTCGAGCACACCGTGGGTGTCATGCAGACCCAGGAGGCTTTGGAACGCGCGGCGTACGAGAACGTCGTCGACCTCGCAGCAGACCACACCGTCTACGCCGAGATACGGTTCGGTCCGAGCCTGCACACCCGCCGCGGCCTGCGGCGAGAAGACGTGATCGAGGCAACACTCTCCGGCCTCGCGCGCGGTCGTGCGGACACCGGGATGTCGGTGTGGCTCATCGCAGACGCGCTCCGGCACGAAGAGGACTCTGTCGAGGTGGCGCGGGCGGCCGGTAGATTCGCTGACCAGGGAATGGTGGCTTTCGACCTTTCGGGGCCGGAGGCCGGTTATCCGGCTGATCTTCATGTCGAGGCGTGTCGGGTGGCGAGGGAGGCCGGCCTGGCCCTGACGATCCACGCGGGTGAAGGAGATGGAGTTCACAGCATCTGGCTCGCGCTCGATCGCTGTTACGCGCAGCGGCTCGGTCACGGAGTCCGGATCATCGAGGACACGCGCAGCGAAGCGGGGCGGATCGTTGAACTAGGGCCGGTGGCACGGCAGGTGAGAGATTGGCGCATCCCGCTCGAGGTGTGCCCGACTTCCAACGTTCACACCGGCCTGGCCCAGGATCTTGCCGCGCACCCGGTCCGCCGACTGTACGACGCGGGGTTCCGGGTCACGATCAACACCGACAATCGGCTCATGAGCGACATCACCATGTCGAGCGAGTATCAGAAGGTCCATGAGGTGCACGGGTTTTCGATGCGCGAACTTGGAGGCATCGTGGCAGACACCATTGCCGTCGGTTTTGGTGATTGGTCTGAACGCAAGCGGCTGATCGATGAGGTGGTCAACCCTGCGTACGCCGCCGCCTCAGACTGACAGCTGCTTGCGGTACCAGTCGTCTGCGTAGCCCAGCACGTCCGGATAGCTGGGTTCGTTGTGCATCTCGTGACGCAGCCCGGGAAAGAGCTTGCGGTCGACACCGGCTACTCCCCCGAGCGGAGCCGAGGCGGCAGGCGGGATCACGGTGTCGTCTGTACCGTGAATGGTCAAGCCGGGAAGTGTGATGCGGTCGAGCTTGGAGCGGGTGTCATCCATGGCGTCGAGTGTGGACATTGCACTCCGAGTGGTCACTTTGAAGCTGACGAGCGGGTCCGCAAGATAGGCCTCGCCCACTGCGGGGTCGCTGCTGAGCTGATCTCCCTTGGGCTTGTCCGACATGCGGGCTGCGGGTGCGACCCTGGCAATGACCCGGCCTGCCGCCACGAGTGCGCCGGGAGTATTCGAATCAAGGGCTGGCGCCGACCACACCCAGGCCGCCGGCTGCGGGCGATCGGTCGTGGCGTACCGAACCCCGATGAGACCTCCCACCGAGTGTGCGTAGACGGCCAGCGGAAGATCACCGGTGTCTACCGTTGCGATCATCCACTCCAGATCGTCGACGTGTTGATCGAACGGGGTCACGTCGAGACGCGGACCGGCGGTGGCCCCATGGCCGCGGAGGTCGAACATGTGGACGTCGTAGCCACGCTCGACGAAGAACCCAGCCACGTGTTCCCAGCGACCGCTGTGCTCGTAATACCCGTGCACCAGCAGGAGCCGGATGTCCGCAGACTCGTTGCTCCAGCTGCGCAGCAGAAACTCAGTGCCGTCGGGAGCGGCAACCATTCTTGTTGTACCGGTCATCAGGCTCCCTTCAGTACGCCGGCAGCAACCCCTGCTGCACCGACAATCCCGGCGTTGTTGCGCAGCTTGGCAGGCTGCACGTTCAATCCGGAATCGAGGAACGGTGCAATCTGGTCGAATCGTTTCGAGATGCCGCCACCGAAGATGATCAAATCGGGCGAAAAGAGCAGGTCGAGGTGGAGCAGGTACTCATTGACCCGGCTCGCCCACCAATCGAGGCGCATCTCCTCCCGTTTGACCAGGCGGGCGGCCGCGTACCGCTCAGCCTCCATTCCGCGAAACTCGAGATGTCCCAATTCGGTATTCGGCACCAGCGTGCGGTTGATGAACAGTGCGCTCCCGATGCCGGTACCGAACGTCAGAAACAGGACGACGCCGTCTGCCTCGCGCCCGGTGCCGAACTCGACCGCGGCAAGTCCGGCCGCATCGGCGTCGTTCAGTACGAAGACCGCGCGATCCAGTTCCGCTGCGAACAGGGCGGTCGCGTCGGTATCGACCCAGCTCGGGTCGATGTTGGCGGCACTCCGTACCACCCCGCGCTGGACCACTCCGGGGATTGTGCACCCAACGGGACCGGCCCAGCCGAACCACTCCACGACCTGCCGAACGACGACGGCGACGGCGGCCGGTTCAGCAGGCTGCGGCGTTGGGATGCGCTGCCGCGGCGCGGCCAGCTCTCCGGTGCCGAGATCAACCGGAGCGCCCTTGATTCCCGATCCCCCGATATCGATGCCCAATCCGATCACGTCTTCTGCTCCCCTGATGTGATTGCTGCGGTGAACTCGGCTGCCCAGGATCGTAGATCGAACCGATCGATGAAAACCCGCAGGTGGATTGCCAGGCCGCCGGGAAACTCGGGGAACCCCTCGAGCGGGGTCACGGCAAGGCCCGGCGGCGCGGGAACGGACTGGAGCCCAGGTGCCGGGTCAATCGGCAAGAGAAGCAACGTGCGGGGGCTGTGCACCGGCCAGGCGATGGTCACGCCCCTGGCCTGGGTGAGCTGCGCGACCAGCAGACGAGTCTGTGACGTGCGGTTCGCGTAGTCGGTTTGCGCTACGGGATCAGGAATCCACCCTGACTCTGCGATGTGATACCCGCCGGGTCCGTTCACGATCATGAAATCACATGCCCACTCTGGCCGGCTACCGGATTCCACAACGCACACGCGAGAAGACGTCGGCTGCGTCTCCAGCTGCCCAATCCACCCAGGCCACTCGCAAACGGAAACCCCGGCGCCGACGTCCGGCCATACCGCGCGGCCGCGCACGGCGGGCACCTCCTTGACCTCATAGCCAGTCAGTGCTCGGCGCAGCTCAGGAGAGCTCAGCCGCGAGACGTGGACCACGCCAGAATCGTTCGGCGGGAGTGCGGCACGCAGGACGGTTGTGAGCGAATCCGTCATTTGCCGGCGCCGCCGCGTGAAGTCACGTCGCGATGAAGGGAACCGCGTGGCGATTCACGGGCAGCCACGTGCCGCGGACCTCAACCTCGAGCGAGATCGTGTCGTCCGGCGGCGGGGAGAGGTACCCCATGCCGATCCCGACGCCCAATACAGGGCTGAAGTTGCCGGATGTCACCAGCCCGCGGCTCATGCCACACCGCATCGGGTAGCCGTGACGGGCAATCCGCCGGCTTCCGGTATCGAATGCGACGAGTTGTTTGTCGATTCCGCTGCTGCGCCGGGCTTCCAAGGCCGCCTTGCCGACGAAGTCGTGGTCCCAGCCGACAACCCAGCTGAGCCCAGCTTCGAGGGGAGTCGTATCCTCATCCAGGTCCTGGCCCCATAGCGGGTATCCCATCTCGAGTCGGAGCGTATCTCTGGCCCCCAGGCCACAAGGCACGGCGCCTGCGGCGATGAGGTCGTCGAGCAGTACGCCGGCTTGCGCTGCCGGCAATGCGACCTCGGCGCCGCGCTCGCCTGTGTATCCGGTTCCTGCAGCGACGAACCTGGCGTCCCGGTAGTGCCCCGATGCGACCCGAAAGCGGCCGGGCATCACTCCCAGCAGCTCCTCGAGTAAGGGGGCCGCTGCCGGCCCCTGAACAGCGAGTAACACCGTCTCCTCGCGGACGGAGGCCACCACGGTGCCCGCATCTGCCAAGGCCGCGAATCGTCCGATGATCTCGTCCGAATTCACTCCGTTCGGCATGACCCAGAAGTCGTCCGCTTCAAGCTGCCAGACGATGATGTCGTCTTCGACGCCACCGCGCTCGTTGAGCGCCATCGTATATTGCGCCCTGCCCGGACCGATCTTGTGAATGTCGTTGCAGAGCTGATCTGAGATGAGGTCGACCGCATCGTTCCCGGCGACACGAAAGCGCCCCAGGTGAGTCACGTCGAATACACCGACGGCAGACCGCACGGCCTGGTGCTCAGCAACCACCCCTTGGTACTGCAGCGGCATGTGCCAGCCGCCGAAATCCGTGAACCGGGCACCGAGCGCGCGATGTCGCTCAGCAAGTGGAGTCGTTGCCACGTCAACCCGCGATCTGGTCGGTATCTGGCTCGTGGCCGAGATCGAGTACCTGGAGAGGTCCGGGGATGCGGGTTGGGGCTTCAGGGATCTCCTGATGAAGGGGTTCTTCGAGTCCGTATTTGACCAGCAGGTGCAGGTAGTCACGCTGGTAGAAGACCTTGCAGCGCACGTCTGGATACAACTCGCGGAGCCGGCGCACCTTCCGGTTCTTCTTGGTGACCAGCTTCTGATTCATCGTGGTTATCTCGATGTACTGGTCCTCGTCGGGAAGGTAGAAGTCGGGTCGGAAGGACTTGATGGGGTCACCCGTTTCATCCCACTCGACCGCGAACTCGCGCGGCTCGTACTCCCAGCGGATGTCGTAGAAATCCAGCAGTCTCGCGAACTGGCCCTCGCTCGTGTGGGCGAACGACACCAGATCCGCAGGGGATCGCTCGAAGTCGGCGAAGTCGGTCAGGCGTTGGCCTCCGCGCTAGACAAGTCGCCTACTGCGGTGGTCTCTTCGGGGAAGAGACGGTGAATCTCACCTTCGAGTTCCTGCTGGACTGGGCCGACCGCAATCCCGAACACACCTTGGCCACCCTGAAAGACATCGACTACCTCGTCCGGACTGTGAGCCGCGTAGATGGTGATGCCGTCCGATAGCAGGGTGACGTCGGCAAGCGGCGCCTCACTCTCGAGTTGCTCGCGGAGAATGTCCATGGCGCTGCGAATCTTCTTGAGGCTCATCCCGGCGTCCAGGAGACGTTTGACGACCTTGAGTTGGACGATGTCCGTGAACGAGTAACGGCGCTGCGAGCCGGAACCCCTCGCGCTCTGGATGGACGGACGAATGAGCCCGGTGCGAGCCCAGTAGTCGAGCTGCCGATAGGTGATCCCCACCAGCTTGCATACCTGAGGGGCCCGGTAGCCCTGCTCCGCGGGCTGATCGATGCCCAGTTGCTCGGTCACGACGAGTCTCCTTTTCGCATGTCAGCTTACACCAGCGTAATTCCGCCCGCCGAACTACGAGCGTGAAAGTTACGTGTTGCCAAGGGACTTGTCAACAACCCTGTGGATAACCGTGTGGCGGTGGGGCTCGTCTAGTGATCAGCGACGGAGGCCGTCCGCACGGTGAGGACTCGCAGAGACTCGATCTGGCCTGCCGTACCGAAGGCAAGCATCGTCATCCCCTCTTCGAGCGGCCGATCTGGATCGGGGTTCAGCGTCATTTCCTCAACCCTCGTGCCGAACGCGAGCACCATCACTCCGTATCGGTTGCGCACGTCCAGATCGCGCAACGAACGTCCCACGATCTGTGAACCACTCTCGACGTGCAGTTCGGCAAGGTGGTACTCGACGCTGAACCCCCCGACGACCACGTCGATCAGGTCCATGAATTCGGGTCGGGCAGCCAGTGCAGCCAACCGTTCGGCACCCACCTGCTGCGGTGCGACGACCCGGTCGGCTCCGGCGAGGCCTAGCTTCTTGATGGTCTCCGCCTCGGTGGCGTGGGCGACGACGAGCACCTCAGGGCGAGACGCCTTGGCGGAGAGGGTGATGACGAGATTGTCGGAGTCCTTCTGAACTGCGGGAACGATGGCTCTGGCTCGACTCAGCCCTGCTTGTTGCAGCACGTGGTCGTGGGTGGCATCACCCTCCACGACCAGCAATTCCTCAGAACGAGCCAATTCGGCGACGCTGGAGTCTTCCTCAACGACAACCAGGGGGGTTCCCTCCTCGAGGAGGCGCTGGGCGGTGAGGGCTCCGACGGTGCCGTAGCCACAGACGATGACATGGTTCTCGAGCGTATCGATGTTTTGTTGCATGCGCCTACGTACCCGCTGTCCTCCGACGAGGCTTTCGACCATGTCCTCGAGTCCGACGGCTGCAGTGTAAAGCGCGCTCCCGACCCCGGTCGCGATGATGACGATCGTGAAGACTTTCCCGGCGCTGGAGAGGTCGCCGCCGACAAATGCAAAGCCGACGGTACTGATGGTGATCACCGTCATGAACAGAGAATCGAGCACCGACCAGCCTTCGATCAAGGCGTAGCCAATCGTGCCGGCAATGAGGACCAGCCCGATCAAGGTGAGTCCAACCTGCAGGCGGCGGTCGATGATCACGACTCCGAGGTACCCGCCCCGAAATCCTCAGGGCGGATTTCGTTGAGGAACTCGCGGAACCTCTCGATCTCCTCCTCCTGGCCCTCATCCTGGATCTCCACGCCGACTTCGTCGAGCAGTGATCGCAGCGCGAACAGTGTTGCCGCGGTGCGAGCTGCAAGCGCAATCGCGTCCGACGGTCGGGCGGACAGCACCGTCTCCTTGTCATCGTGGGTCAGCACGAGATCTGCGTAGAAGGTGCCGTCCTCGAGGTTGGTGACGATCACCCGATCGACGTTGGCACCGAGACCTTCCGTGACGTTCTTCAGCAGATCGTGCGTCATCGGCCGCGGCGGCTCCGCGCCTTCCAGTGCAAGCGCGATTGCGGTGGCTTCGACGGTACCGATCCAGATGGGCAGATATCGGGACCCTTCGCGCTCGCGCAGCAGCAGAATCGGCGTGTTCGTCGGGAGCTCGATTCGCACCCCAACCAGCTCCATCGGCACCGGATCATCCATGCAGCCAGCCTATCACCAGTCGTCCGGCTCAACGGGAAGTGGCCAGCCCGAACTGTGCGAAGGCCAGGGGATCTGCGGTGAGGATGCTGAGGTCCATCACTGCCCAGATCGAGCGGACATTGCGGTACCAGCCATCCCAGTCCAGGCCGTACCCGAGCAGGAATTCGTCTCCGATCTCGAAGCCGCGGTATTCGACCGGAACGTCGACGATGCGGCGAGGTGCCTTGTCGAGGAGTGCCACGGTCCGCACGCTGGCAGGTGACCGAACCTCGAGAAGTCGGTGCAGGGCGGCCAGGGTCAGGCCGGTATCGACGATGTCTTCAACGATGAGCACGTGCCGACCTTCGAGCTGAATCGCAGTATCCAGCGCAACCGACACCCGCCCGTCATCTGCGCCGAACCGAGTCAAGGTGAGGAAGTCGATTTCGACGTTGCAATCCATGGCTCTGCCGAGATCCGCGACGAAGGGAAGGCAGCCTTTCAGCACGCCCACCATTACGGGTACCTGACCCGCGTAATCGCGGCTGATCTGCTCCCCCAGTTGTGCAACGCGTCGCGCCAGGTCCTGCTCCGACACCACCTCGACAAAGGCGTCCGGCATCAGGGCCCTCCCACTGCGGCCGGCGTTACCGATCGCATCCAGCCCCGGATTCGGTTCGCCAGGTCGGTGCGCTCGAATGTGGTGGTGGACCACTGCCCGTCCGGCAGCGGCTCGACCGACATGAGGCGGGCGCGCTGCGTCGCCGTGAGAGGCACGAGAGTGCCCTCTGTGGCGCCCCCACCTTCCTCGCGAACCAGCGGGGCCATGTATCGGTCGCGCAACGTCATGGAGCGCACGCCGTAGTCGACCAGTTCCCTCGTGTCGTCGAAATGAGCCCGGGACCCCATCACGACTGAGATCAGCCTCCGGCCGTTCACCTCGGTGACGCCCACCAACACGAGAGCGGCGCGGGAGGTGAAGCCCGTCTTGAGACCGATGATCCCGGGGTAGACGCCGAGGAGCTTGTTGGTGCTCTGCGCCTCGCGGTTCACCCCTTCAGGGGTGGGACGGAAGGTCACCAGCTTGGTCCTCGCCAGCCGAGCTAAGTACGGGTGCTCCAGCGCGGCCTCAGCCATCACTACCAGGTCAGCGGCAGTGGTGTAGTGGCCGGGGTCATCGAGCCCATGAGGATTCACGAACTTGGAGTGCTCCAAGCCGAGCGCCTCAGCCTTCTCGTTCATGATCGCGGCGAATCCACTTACCGACCCGCCGACGTGTTCTGCGAGGGCCACAGCGGCGTCGTTAGCAGAACGGATCATGACGGCAGCCAGCAGCTCACGCACCGTCCAGCGCTCCCCTGCGTACAGCCCTATCTCCGCTTCTCCTACTCCGGCGGCACGGGACGAGATCTGGACTTGGTCTTCCAGGTCGGCGTTCTCAATCACGACCAGGGCGGTCATGATCTTGGTCACCGAAGCCATTGCTCGTTCCATATCGGCATCCCTCGAGGCCAATACGACTCCAGACTCAGCGTCGTAGAGAATCCAGGTGCGGGCGGTCAGTTCCGGCGGCGACTCGGTCGGCGTTTCGGGGAGCACCGGGGCAGATGACCACACCGAGCTGAATGCGAGCGCGGCCGCGGCGAGCGAGGCGGTGATCGATACCATCATCCCTCCAAGAGCCGCTTCAGCCTGCTGCGTACGATGGCCTCCTGGAGTTGGCCTCCGGCCTGAGCACAGTCGGCGAGGATTTCGGCGGCGCGTCTGCGATTGTCTGGGTTGCGATGGCGCAGCAAGGGACCGACGAGCTGATTCAGGAGGTCGCTCTCGCGATCTGCCGCCAGCCGCAGCGTCCGGAGGTGGCGTCCTTCCAGCCCATGCGCGATGAGACGTGATGCTGCTCTGGCGATGATGAGGTCGTCTTCCCGATAGACGATGTCGCCTGCTGGAAGCTCGATCGGTGTCAGGACCCCTTGGTCGACGAGGTCTGCGATCTGTCTGCGCGAAAGGCCGGAAGATCGACTCAGGTCCTGTTCGGTCATCGACACGCCCGAAGTCGCAAAGAAGGACTCCGGTGGTGGGCCCGACTCCACGTGTGAGGGAGCGTCCTCGCCTTGTTCCCAGGCCGTCAGCTTCGACTTGATCACCTTCAACGGCAGGAAGTGATCCCGCTGTTCACGCAGGATGTATTCGATCCGGTGCAGGTCGTCTCCGCTGAACATCCGGTAGCCAGATGCGCTGCGGTGCGGTTCGATCAGGCCCTGGCTTTCGAGGAACCGGATCTTCGACACCGTCAGGTCCGGGAATTCGGGTTTCAGAGTGGTGATGACCTCACCGATGCTCATTGAAGCGGCCCGATCGTCCGGCCCGAGAACGCTCAGCTGCCCGTCACTCATCTCCAACCACCACGATCAGGTGGTACTTGCCGATGATCACCTCGTCGCCCGGTTTGAGGCGTGTGTCGTCTACTCGAACGAGGTTGACGTAGGTACCGTTGGTGGAGCCGACGTCTTCGACCCGCAAACCTGCCGCGTCGACCGTGAACCGCACATGGTGGCGTGAGACGGTGACATCTCCGAGGAAAATGTCGACGTCGTCTGATCTGCCCGCGAGGGTTTCACCGTCTCCCAACACGTACGTGAGCCCGGCCCGAGGGCCGCGTTCCACGGTCAAGGCATAGCGGAATCTGCCCGCAACGCGGGCTTCGCCGGGCGCCGCGTCCGGGCGGGTCGGCACAGGGCGGTAAGTGACGGTCGGGTCGCCGTCATCTGCCTCCAGTTGATCGTGCTCGCGCGCTTCCTCGTCGCGGTGGGTATCCATGGGGCCATGGTAGCCCACATACCTCAACTAGCGGTTGAGGGTGGAGTGGCAGATCGGTGGTACCAGGGCACCAACGCGGCCACTGGATTGCCTTCCTTCTGCGCTATTCGGTGTACGTCGTGTACGCGGCTGCATCCATCAACACCGATACGTCTGCCCCGTCTGCGGGTGTGAGCACCATGAACCACCCCTCGCCGTAGGGGTCGCTATTCACCAGTTCGGGAGCATCCACCAGAGCGTCGTTGACTACGGTCACGGTGCCCCCCACCGGGGCATAGACCTCCGATACGGACTTGGTGGATTCGACCTCGCCGAACACCTCTCCGGCGGTCACTTCGACCCCTATCTCGGGGAGTTCCACAAAGACCACGTCACCAAGGGCGTCCTGGGCGAAGTCGGTGATCCCGACGCGGAGCGTCCCGTCTGCTTCGGCTCGTACCCACTCGTGGTTCTCCGCGTACTGCAGGTCTGCTGGAATCTGCACTGTCACCCTCTCTCGACGTCAGGCCGGTACACCTCGGAGTGGCGCCCCTCGTGCGCCTCGCCTGCGGATCCGCAGCTTACCGAGTCGCCGTGGAGGCGGGGCGAAGCTGCTGTGCCGGAGCCCCGTCCGTCGCCGTCTCGCTCAAGCTTCCTGCGGGCCGTCCTGGGCCATGATCTTGCGGGCGTCTCCGAGGTACTGGAACGCGGTGATGTAGTAGAGCACGAGGCCGGGCAAGCCGGTCAGGTAGGCAGCCCACACGAGGAAATCTATGTCGGCGCCGACGCCGACGTAGAAAAAGGAAATCGAGAAGTAGAGCAACAGGGTTGCCGTCTTGCCGAGCCACCGAACGGTCAGCTTGGTACCGGCTCTCCAGCCGATGATCAGGGCCCCGACACCGATCAGTACTTCGCGAAGGATGATCGCCCAGCCGAACCACGCGGGAAAGATCTCGCCGTGAATCAAGCCGGCGATGATGGCGGACGCCACCGCGAGACGGTCGGCGAGAGGATCGAGGAACTCTCCGAGTTTGGAGGTCTGGTTCCATCTTCGCGCGATATAGCCGTCGATCCAGTCGGTCGCCCCGATGAAGCCGAGCAGCAACCCGGCCCATGCGACTTCGTCTGCTGCCAGAACCAGCCACAAGAACAGCGGCACGAGCAGGAGTCGAAAGATCGAGATGACGTTGGGAATGGTCATGATGGGAAGGCCTTCGGTCGAACGGCAACCCAGCAGCAGGTGACGAACGCCTCGCCGGGGCCGCAGACGTTGTGTGGTACGGCGCCGTTCACACCTCGACAACCCGAAATGTGATTCGCGCCAACTCGTCGTCTTCGTGGCTGACAACGAAGGCGTACCCTTTGGCCTCCTCGAACCTGACGTTGTGGAACGGACTCACGATCGGGACGATGCTCGACGAACCCGGCGGTAGGTTGGGAGGTGCACCGACCCGCATCTTGCCCTTGGCTTCGACGCCGAGTTCCTTTCCGTCCTCATCAATCAGGGTGATCATGATCTCCAGGTTGCGATGGCGCTCGTCGGGATCGACCTCCGCCACCAACGCCACCGTCAGATTGCGGTGCACCACGGGCAGGGTTCGTGCGCTGATGGTGTCGAACCCACCCCCGAGCACGAAGAGTTTCCCTCCCTGCACCTGAGCGGCATCCGCCAGCATTGCGGTGGTGAACCTCATGGTGAACTCCCCTCGGCGTCGCGGACCCGTATCCAGCGGGTGTCCTCCAATGGGGTAATGACGCTGGCGCCCTCACCGACCACATAGTCGGTCGCGTCTTCGAGGGTGAAGAATGGGCTGAAGGCCGGCGTCTGCTCCTCGGGGACCTCCGCGAGTACCATCGCTGCACTGCCCGACTCGAGCCTGCCGCCTCGATGACCCTCGGTCTCCCACTCCGTGCTGAAGGAGAAACCGAGCGCAGACCAGAACGACACACTTGCTTCCCATTGGTGGGTTTCGATATCCAGATGTCCGAGTCCGGTAACGCTCACCTGGTGGAATCTAGCGTTCTACCGGTGTGGTCCGGTCCACCCGATAGGATTCTGCGCTGATGTCCATCATCCGGATCCTGAGCGCCAACCTGCAGAACGGAGGGGCGGCGCCGAGCGCGCTCGAGAGTGTCCTCGGAACGTGGCAGCCCGACGTAGTGGTCGCTCAGGAGCTGGCGGCCGACTGCGCCGACGTGCTCGAGGCGTGCTTCTCTCACGGCGTGTTACAACCCGGAATTGACTATGCGGGCGTCGGTCTGGTCGCCCGGCTACCGATCACAGTCGCGCCCGTGCCGCTGGTGCACAGGACAGGACTCGCTGGGACGCTGGACCGACCGCACTGGCCGGTGAGTCAACCGGTCGAGGTTGTTGGGGTTCACTTGACGAACCCACTGCAACGTCCGCTGCGGGGAGCTGGTCACACCCGCGGCCGAGAGGCTGCCGTCCTGGTCGAGCGAGGACTACCGGACCACCCCCGAGTCGTGATTGGCGACATGAACGCAACTCCGGCATGGCCGCTGTACCGGTCACTTCGAAAACTCGGGGACGATGCGGGGCGTGCCGCAGGGCGGCCCCGCCGGACCTGGTCACCGCTCTGGTGGCAGCCGGCACTTCTCCGCATCGACCACGCGTTCGTGCATGGCGCAGAGGTGGCTGCGGTGGGTCGCGCCCGCTTGCGTGGCAGCGACCATCGAGCACTGATCGTTGATGTCCGGGTGACCGGCGGTCCGGCAGACCAGAGATAGGTACCGCGTCGGCCGGTTATGTCCGAATCACTCAGAGGCCCAGGATCTGGCGTTTCTTGGCGTTGAACTCGTCTTCCGTGAGGACGCCCGCATCGCGGAGCTGACCCAGTTTCTCCAACTCCTCGATGTAGTCGGGTTCGCCACCGGTGCCAGGCGCTGCAGCTGCGGCAGGTGCCGCCGAACCTTGCTCACGATCCTGCGCGGTAACCGTCTGCTTCTCGATGCCCAGCTGATCCATCGCCTGGCTCAGTTCGGCGTCTGTGAGTTCCTCGGGATCGGTGCCTGTGTACTCCTTGACCCGCTCGGCGTCGCGAGTACTCATCTTGTACGTGCCAAATGCCACGAGTCCACCGACGAGGACAATCCTCCTGCGACGCCGCCTTCGCCTCGTCCTCCGGACGCTGCCTCCCCGCATTCCTCCGCCACGTCTCGGCATGCCCTGTCCTTTCGCTACATGGAGCTACCTCGCAAGCGACCATACACGGTTGATGAAGGGGACATGGTGCCAGCCTGCCCGGACCACTCAGCACCGCCGTGGCCGACCTCCAAGACAACCGGTAGCACGTCGCCCTGATCCAACTGCAAGGGCCGGGCGAGGGGAAGGATCGCCTGCTGCCGGCTCGGTACGTCCGAGGGTGGTCGGCTGCTGACCACCAAACCGCCACCGAGGTCGGCGTTGAACCACAGCCAGAGAGCGTGCACCGTCCCGGATCGACGAGCGGTCAAGCTGATCCCGGCTGCCAGCGAGGTAGTTCTCTGCGCCAGATCAACCTGGAAGGCGCGCACTGGGTCGCTGACCATGCTGAGTTCAGTCAGGTCCGCGGCCTGGATGCTATTGAGCGCCACGGTCCGCAGCGCGGAGAGGTCAAAACCGAGGAGGGGATCCTCCCAGCGATCGAACTCGGCGAAATCCCGGCGAATGTCGACCAGCGCCACATCGAGCAACAGGCGCCGCGGGATGAGTCTGGGTTCGGGTACCAGCAGGCGTTCGCCCGCGTCTGCGACCCAGGTGAGGATGCCCTCGTCGAAGCCGGCATTCCCGATGGTCTCGGTCACCAGTACATCAGCCGGCTCCGGAAGCTCCACTTCGGTGGAGAGGGCTTCGATGAAGGTGACGCGGTCGGCGAGACCGTTGGCCGTCACCACCCGTCGTGCCAGATCGATGACGGGCCCCTGTTCGATCGCATAGACCCTTTTTGCCCCCGCTCGAGCGGCGGCCATCGCGAGAATGCCGGTGCCGGTACCGATATCGAGCACTACGTCTCCTGCCTCCACGGTACGGAGGATTGCCTCGTGAAATGCGGAAGTGCGGACCGTATCGACGAGCATCGAGTTGTGAGAATCGAATGCCAGGACACCCGTGTCGTCATAGGCGCCCGGCGAAAACGTCGCGGGCGGCGGCGGGGTGGTGGCATCGTCTCGCATGAGCGGCAGAGGCTGCCCACAACGGTTGAGATCGGCTTAACGGACTCGGCTCAACCTGCATGAGCCCGGCGGTCTTCCGTCATGGGTAGTCTCGCGTTCGGCATGAAACGCACGCCATTTCACGAGCGCACTTCGGTGTTGAACGAAGTGAGGCTCTGGCAGCATTGGGTCGGGTATCTGGCAGCGACCCGATACCAACCCTCAGCAACGGTTGAGTACTACGCGGTCCGGAACACGGTTGGCGTCTTCGATGCCTCTCCCCTGTTCAAGTATCGGATCCTCGGACCGGACGCTACCGAGCTGCTGACATACGTGTTCACCCGCGACATCCGCACCTGTGCAGTAGGCGGCAGCCACTACACAGTGTGGTGCGATGCGCGTGGCCACGTCGTAGAGGACGGTGTGGTGCTGCGGATCGCAGCTGACGACTATCTGCTGACGGCGGCCCGTCCCAACCTCCGCTATCTCAGCCGGTACGCGGCCAAGATGGACGTACAGCTCACCGACATCTCGGAAGAGTTCGGGTTGCTGGCCGTGCAGGGTCCCCACGCGTTCGACGTTGTCGAGGCGGTGACCGCAGAACCGATCCGGCTCTCATACTTTGGCGTCACCATCACCCGGATCGGGAACGTCGAAGTGATCGTGTCCCGGACCGGTTATACCGGGGACCTCGGCTACGAGATCTGGGTTCCGGCAAGCGGAGCGCTCGCGGTGTGGGACGCGTTGTTTGCTGCAGGCGCTCACCTACGGATCCTTCCCGTCGGCCTCGAGGCGCTGGACATCGCTCGCATCGACGCCGGGCTACTCCAGATTGACGTCGACTTCACCTCGTCGCGGTTCGCCTCGATCGATGCAGAACGAGAAACACCGATAGAACTTGGGCTCGGATGGATGCTGCGCGGGATACGTGGAGGTGACCGCGACTTCGTCGGCCGAGATGCGATGCTGGGCGAGATCGAAACTCGTGCAACCCGGTGGCAAACGGTAGGGATCATGCTCGACGTGGAGTCCTATGAGCGCACCTACGCCGGTTGCGGCTTGATACCCCCGAAGGAAGGGGTGCTGATTCGGGGATCCCTCGGCCTTTACTCGAGCGATCTCGACGAACACCCAGGCGGCAGCTACGTCGGCTACGGCACCAGCCTGAGTTGGTCGCCCATTCTGAAACGACACATTGCGATCGCGAAGTTGCCGGTGGACGTGGCGGCGCAAGGCGGAGAGGTCTACGTGGAGTTGACGGTCGCACACCGGCCGCGGTACGTCGGTGCACGTGTCACGCCAATGCCGTTCTACGACCCGCCCCGCAAGGTCGCGGCCACGGGGGGTGGGGCGCGATGACCAGTGAGAGAAGCTACGACGTCATCGTCATCGGCGGAGGCCACAACGGTCTGATCAACGCGGCCTACCTCGGCAAGGCCGGTCTGCGCACGCTCGTGTTGGAGGCGCGGGATCTCGTCGGTGGCGCCGCGATCACGGAAGAACTGGTTCCCGGGTATCACTTCACGACCTTCTCGTACGCAATCAGCCTGCTCCGGCCGAATATCGTGTCCGATCTCGGTTTGGTCGAGCACGGCCTCACCGTCTTGCCCATGCCAACGTCTTTTGCTCCCATGCCGAACGGGGGCTATCTGCTGCTCGGTCCGGATGAAGACCTCAACTTCCACGAAATCGCTCGACACAGCCGCCGCGACGCGGAGGCGTATCTGGATTACACCCACCTGCTGAACCGAGTGTGTCAGGCCGTCAAGCCGCTCTTCGACTCCATCCCGCCGGATCCGACGAGCAGCGACCCCGCCGAGATCGCCCGACTCGGGTCGGTCCTGAGCTACGTAGGCGGGCTGGAGCCGGAGGTGCGGGA
This sequence comes from uncultured Acidimicrobiaceae bacterium, assembly GCA_964397045.1. Classification (GTDB taxonomy): domain Bacteria; phylum Actinomycetota; class Acidimicrobiia; order Spongiisociales; family UBA5794; genus CAYNHF01. The sequence continues at coordinate 67,366 of CAYNHF010000012.1, forward strand.
GCTGCTGACGCGCCTCCTCACCGGCGGTGCCGCAGACATTCTCGATGACTACTTCGAGACCGACATCCTGAAGGGGCTGCTCGCCTCCTCCGGGATCATCGGCAGCCGGGTCGGACCCCGGGGCCCGGGATCGGGCATCGTGCTCCTCTACCACAACCTTGGTGAGGTCGATGGGGAGTTCGGAAGCTGGGGCTTTCACAAACGGGGCAACGGTGGCTTCACCCAGGTCGTCGCCGCGGCGGCGAACGCCGCAGGGGTCGACATCGAACTGAGCGCTCGGGTCGCTGCGGTCGTAACTGCTGGGCAACGGGTCACGGGAGTGACGCTCGAGGACGGGAGGGAGTTTCGGGCGCCGGTTGTGGTGAGTGCCCTCGACCCGCGCCGGACGTTCCTGGAACTCACGGATCCTGCGGAACTACCGAACGATCTGGTCACCTCCATCGAGGACTTCAAGTTCCAGGGAACCTCGGCGAAGGTCAACTTCGCTCTGAACGGCCTCCCCGAGTACCCCTCGCTGCCGGGAAGATCCGACATGTATCGCGGCTTCATCAACATCGCTCCCTCCATCGACTATCTCGAAGCTGCCTTCGCAGATGCCGTCGAGGGTCGATTGAGCCGCGAGCCGTACCTCGACTGTTGTATCCAGTCCGTGATTGATCCTGACATGGCACCGGCCGGTCGCCATGTGATGTCGTGTTTCGTGCAGTACGCGCCGTACCACCTGGCTGATGGGAATTGGGACTCCGAACGGGAGCACCTCGGCGATCGAGTGCAAGCTGTGTTGGAGCGCTACTTCCCAGGATTCGGCTCGATGGTGGTGCATCGAGAGGTAGTGACTCCGCTGGACATCGAACGGGTCACGGGGCTCAGTGAGGGGAACATCTTCGCCGGTGAGTTTCTGCGGGATCAGATGTACTTCTTCCGGCCGGCCGCGGGATGGAACCAGTACCGCACCCCGATCCTCGGCTACTACCAGTGTGGCTCGGGGACGCACCCCGGGGGGTGTGTGACCGGGGGGCCAGGGATGCTGGCAGCAGCCCAGATTCTCGCCGACCGGGCGACGGCAGATTCGCCGTCACCATCCTGACGCGCCACGGCCCCGGTGGTTACCGGGGCCGTGTTGAAGGTTGCGCTGTTGCCGGTGTCAGTCTCTGCGTGCAGCGGCCGTACCTGCCACCCTGGCCCACGCCACGACGGAGAGACCGAAGAGGAAGATCAGGAGGCCGGCCATTGCGACATCCTCGATCTCGGCGCCCGTATCGGGCAGCGTCTCGACCCCGGAAGACAGCACCTGGAGGGTCGTCGTCGTCGCCTCGGTGCTCGTCGAGCCCTGGGTTGTCGTTGTTGTCGGTGCCTCCGTGGTCGTGGTGGTCGCCTGAGTCGACGTCGGGGCGACGGACGTAGTTGTCGTCGTTGGTGCCTCAGTGGTGCTTGTGGTCGCCTCTGTGGTGGTGGTCGTCGTGGTCGGCTCTTCGGTGGTGGTGGTCGTGGTCGGCGCCTCGGTCGTCGTGGTCGTGACTACCGCATCCTCACCTTTGCAGATGATCCAATGCGACACCTGACCCTGCTCCCCACCGGCATTCAAGGGACCGAAGTAGGGAACCCCAACGGAAGGATGCGGGTAGACCGCATTCCCCGGCCCATTGCCGACGTCGACACTCCCCGACTTGACGACGAGTACCTCGTAGTGATCACCCGGCCATGCCTCACGGAAAGGCTTGAGCGTCACCGCCTGGCCGTCATTGGTGATTCTGCCGTGCTGGGTGTTGAGTTGAGCACCGTCGTGGTAGTAGCACGCGATCGCGTTTGGATACCGCGCTTCCCAGTACTCCGGATCATTCGGATTGTCCGGATTAGCAGACGCCACCGAAGCCAACACCAGAAGTTGAACAGTCAGCAATGCGAGCAGCAGCGCTGCCAGCAACACCGGCCATGATCGAATTGCCCCTACAGTCCGCGATTGCCCGCGCATATCACTCACCAGAACGCCTTCCTTCAGTTCCCCGCCTGACCTCTTATCGGTCGGACGAGATAGCCCATACTTGAGGATACGCGGGGGGCCGAGCACGCACAAGGGCTATCCCACTCTTGGCAACAGGACTAGCCACGAGTCAACCTTCCCGCGAATCGCCGACGCAGCTTAGCGCGTGACATGCCGGCGGGGTGGTCGCGAACAACGACCGCGCCAGGTCGTTCGCGTCTGAGGACCCGCTCCACGATACGGGACCGCCCAGCTCACTCGACGCTGGGGAGGGCAGGAGGATCCGACAACCGGGACGAGCGCTCGTCGCAGTAGCCTCTCCGTATGTCCACAGACATGTCCGAAACCATCGAGGGGTACCCGGCTGAGTTCGACGTAGACGTCGTGCTGCGCGACGGAGAGATCGTTCGGCTTCGCCCGATTCGTCCTGAGGATCGGGACATGGAGGCCGACTTCATAACCCGCATCAGCCCCGAGAGCCTCTACAACCGCTTCTTCCAGGTGAAGTCGGAGCTCACCGATGAGGAGCTCGACTACTTCACGCAGATCGACTACGCCGATCGAATGGCGTTCGTGGCCATCTGCGACGACAAGATGGTCGCGGTGGGGCGTTACGACACCGCGCCGCCGGAAGAGGAGGATGGCGACCGAAGGATGGCAGAGGTCGCGTTTCTCGTCGAGGACGATTTCCAGGGCAGGGGGCTCGGGTCATTGCTGTTGCAGCATCTCACCGTCTACGCCCGCTTGCAGGGAATCGAACGTTTCCGTGCCTACACGCTCGTCGAGAACCGGAGCATGCAGCGCCTCCTCATCGATTCGGGGTACGAGATCACCCGCAAACTACAGGACGAGGTGTACGAGCTGGAGCTGGACACCGCCCTCACGGACGAAGCCCGCCAGGCTGAGGGCGCACATGAGAAGTGGGCTATTGCGACATCTCTGCGAGGCCTGTTCAATCCGAATGCGGTGGCTGTCATCGGGGCCAGTCGCAACGATGCTTCGATCGGTGGCCGTCTGTTCGGCAACCTGATGTCGACCGGCTTTCCCGGTCCGGTATACCCGGTCAACCCGAACGCCAACGTCGTGCGTTCGGTTCGCGCCTACCCATCGATCTCCGACGTACCCGATCAGGTCGACCTCGCTTTTATCGTTACGCCTGCGCCACACGTGGCTGCGAACGTTGCCGAATGCGCCGCGGCCGGGGTCAGGGCGGTAGTCGTCATCTCCGCCGGGTTCGGCGAAACGGGAGAGGCCGGTAGGGCCCTGGAGCAGGATCTCGTCGACATTGTTCGCAAGGCAGGCATGCGGATGGTGGGTCCCAACTGCATGGGTCTGGTGACCACAGACCCCGACGTACGGCTGAATGGGCAGTTCGGCCCGGTCTACCCGGTGGCAGGCAACGTCGCCATGTCCAGCCAGAGCGGTGCGCTCGGCCTCGCCATCCTCGAGCAGGCAGGAGACATGGGCATCGGGGTCTCCAAGTTCGTTTCGGTCGGCAACAAGGCGGACGTCAGCGGAAATGACCTGATGCTCTACTGGGAGGACGACCCCGCAACCGACGTGATCCTCTTGTATCTCGAATCGTTCGGCAACCCCCGTCGTTTCGCGCGACTCGCTCGAAGGATCGGCAAGAAGAAGCCCATCGTTGCCGTCAAGTCGGGGCGATCTGATGCCGGCGCTCGAGCCGCAGCAAGCCACACGGGCTCGATGGCCAATGTCGAAGTGGCAGTGGAGGCGCTGTTCCGGCGGTCCGGCGTCATCCGCGCAGAGACGCTGAGTGAGATGTTCGATGTGACCGCGCTCCTCGCCCACCAGCCGGTACCTCGCGGCAGGCGGGTTGCGGTACTCACCAATGCAGGTGGGCCGGGGATCCTCTCCGCAGACGCCCTGGAGGCATACGCGCTCGGATTACCGGAGCTGTCCGAGCAGTTGCAGGACAAGCTGCACGAAGTTCTGCCTGGCGAGGCCTCGGTAGCGAATCCGGTTGATATGGTCGCCTCCGCGGGCCCAGAGCAATACGAGTTCTGCCTCGACGCCCTGCTCCATGGAGGCGAGGTGGATGCGGTGATCGCGATCTATGCCCCGACCACCCTGGGTGGTGCAGAAACCGTGGCAGCCGCCGTAAAGGCGGCGGCGGCACGAAAGCCCGAGGAGGTGGCTCTGCTCGCGGTCTTCATGCAGGCCCAGCACGGGATCCCGACGAGCCTGCTCCAGGAGCCAGATTCGGTGCCGGTGTACCCCTACCCCGAGCCGGCGGCGCGGGCTCTGGCCTCGGCCGTCGAGTACGGCGAGTGGCGCGCCAAACCCGAGGGTTCCTACCCGGTGCCGGAGGGAATCGACTCCGGCGAACTCCGTGCTGTGATGGACGGGGTCTGCGCGTCTCTAGACGAAGGAGAGGATACCTGGCTGTCGCCGGCAGATACCTCGCGACTGCTGCGGAGTCTCGGCATCAACGTAGCCGAGACCAGGGTGGCGACTTCGCCCGAAGCGGCTGCAGATATCGCTCGAGCTATGGGGAGCTCCGTCGTGTTGAAAGTGATCGCTGATTCGGTGCTGCATAAGTCCGACGTCGATGGGGTTGCACTCGATATCCGCGGCGCCCAGGCGGTGCGCCAGGCGTATCGAGCGGTCACGTCGGTTGCCGAAGACGCTTCCGGCGTGATCATCCAACCATTCGTAGAGGGCGGGCACGAGGTCATCATCGGCATGACGGAGGATCCCCTGTTCGGACCCCTGGTCGTGTTCGGCCTGGGCGGGGTCTACGTGGAGTTGATGCGAGACGTCGCTTTCCGGATCCATCCGGTGAGCGCGGAGGATGCCGCCGAGATGATTTCCGAGGTGCGCTCTGCGCGACTCCTCGATGGTTTCCGGGGTTCCCCGCTCGGGGACAAGCCGGCGGTCGCGGACACCATCTTGCGTGTATCGGCCCTCATCGAACAGGCTCCCGAAATCATCGAGATGGACATGAATCCGGTCCTGGTAGGCACGCCGGGCCAGGGCGTCGAAGTGGTTGACGCCAGAGTCAGGGTGAGGAAGCCGGAATCGATGTGGATGCCGAGCCGCAAGGACATTCCGGGAGTCATGAGCGTTCCCGGCAACTGAGTGCTGCCCGCCGCCGGGGTGGACGAGACACCAAGAACGGCCAAGGCGCGAAGCGATCCGGATGCCTCGTACATCCGGATCGCTACGTCTCAGTGGGAACGTGGCTACTGCTTGATGACGAGCCCGACCCCACCTGCGAGCACCACAACGATGCCGCCGATGATGATCGTCCAGATGATCGGGACGAACTTCACGTCCTTCAGCGTGTTGTAGTTGTCGAGGTTGTTGGCGAACGTCTGGGCAAACACGGTGAACCTTCCGAGTGCCTCGGGCAGTGCCTGCAGCGCGGCTGCCGTTGCTGGGTAGTTGGCTCCGAGGAACTGGTTGAGCTCGTCGGGCGACATACCCATTTGCTGCGCGAGGGCGGGAAGCATCTCGGTCTGCATCTGGGTCCCCATCGCTTCGACCATGCCGAGTGCCTGTTCTGCGCCTGCCACCAACTCCGCCGTGTAGATCGGTCGCAGATTGTCGTTGAGTTCATCCGCATCAGCCGCCTTCTGCGGCAGGTTGAGAATGAGTGGCACCACGATCAGGAGCCCGCCGAGCACGATTGCCAGGATCGAGCCGACCCTACCGGGAACGAAGAACATCACGAGCCCGACGATGATCGTCAGGATTCCGGCGAACAGGATCGACCACGGCACCGTTGTGGCCGGAAGATCCTCGGTTGGGATTTCGTCCGCCGACTGGAAGAGTTCCCGCTGGCTATCCAGGGTATTGATCAGCCCAGCGAACGTGCTGGTGATTTCAGGCAACGCCGCCATACCGTTCGCAACGTCCGGGAAGCTCGTCTGCACCATGCCGCCAAACTCTTCTGGTGACATTCCGAGCGCGGCGGCCATCTCGGGTGCGATTCGTGTGGAGAACTCCTCCCCGGCTGCTGCCAGCATCGCCAGATCCGCGTTGGCGGTCGCTATAGCCTCTTCCTCGAGGAGAGGGCGGAAGTCATCGATCATTTCCTCGAATGCCGGCCCGACCTCGAACAAGTTGTTGGCAAAAGTGCTGATCAAGAAGACCACTCCAACCAGTGCAACAACGACGCCTGCGCCTCTCCGTGCCTTGCCCACCCCCTTGGATTGGGTGGTCGTGGCCGAGTCGCTCGCCGGGCTGTCTGTCGACATGCCTTCCTCCTCTGTACCGGGTCTGACACGAGCGCCGATCTGGACCCGTTCAACGGATCGACACCTGACGATTTTCACCAGCAGTGCACCAGGATGGAACCGACCTAGCCAGGGCCATTGGACCCACAGTGACGGCTGGAGGTCACTCCAGTGCGCGAGTGCGCTGTGGCGGCAGAGCAGCCCCTATCGCTTTGGCGGTTGTGCCCTGGAGGCGGCCGAAAGGCGCCGAATCTCCGCCCGGGAAGTGAGACGCAGAGCCTCGATCGCAGCCAGCAGCAGAAGCGCGTTCACGAACAGGATCGGAGGAACGACCTCCAGCCCAGCCCGATCCACGAAAAAGCCCATCACCCCGGGCAGCAACGCCCCACCCACATTGGCCGCGGCGATCTCATAGCCGACGACCGTGGCTGTGAGTGCCGCGCCGAAGCGACGCGGCGTCAGCAGCACCTCGAGCGGAAACACGGGGCCATGTGCGAACCCGGCGAAGATGAGGGCCACGACTCCCACGGCCGGCGTCGGATTCCACCAGAAGACCGCGAAGCCCGCTGCGGTGGCGATTGCTGACCATCGCAATAGGT
>CAYNHF010000013.1:0-5972 GCA_964397045.1 uncultured Acidimicrobiaceae bacterium
TGTAGCTTGGGCTCTCGTGACAACAGCCGGTCACACCCTCCTCACATCGGCCGCCGTGACTTGGCCGGTTCCCGCCCCGCCGCCGTCGTGATCCGCGCACTCTTGACGCCCTCGGACAATCCTTGTGATGTTGAAGTAGTCGAAGCCTGGGAGCTCGCCCGCCCCGTCGCGGATCTGTTACGTCGTCGGGGTGTTGGCGGCGTGTACCGCCGATAGCCGGCAGATACATGCACGTCGAGAATGACGGTCGTCACAGTGAGTGTTCGAGACCCCCGGTCCTGGATGTGCCGCTATGTGCGGGCGTTTATGGGCAGTTCAGGGCAACTCGCACGACTTCCCGCAGCTTTGTTGGCATCCACGGGACTCCGGCAAAGGCCTCGCGTTGCTCGGTTTGATCGAACTGCGACTGCGCCGCATAACAGAGCACGATCGCTTTCTCCTCGGCTACGCGGATGGCTTGAGCCTCCGGACCCTCCCAGACCAGATCGAGCTCATCCACCGAGGTGACGGTCTCGGCGAATCCAGCGCGGGCCTCTTCGGCCACGAGCAGCTCACCCAATACCTTCCGAAAGGTTTCGTGCAGATCTGCCACCTCTTCGGGTGGATCCAGGGCCTCGATGCCGTGCACGGCCTCCCGATATCCTTCGACCCGCACCTGCACGTAGCCGAGCATCCCCTCAACATTGGGCTCGCCCGAGAAATACTCCTCTGCGCGGGCGTCGAGTCGGCTGTCCAGGGTCTCCACCAATGAAGCCGCCTCCGCCGAGTACTCCGACAATGAGAGATTGCCCCCACCGCACGCCGACATAGCGAAGACCGATAGAAGGGCCAGGGCAATAACTCGCCTCATAGTCGCGACCGTATCGTGAACCGACACCTTCACCCAGGGCCACACGACACCTCAGGTGACCCGACGCCTGGAGTGGTCGCATATGTGTGTCAGGAATGGACGGGAGTGGGAATGAAAGGGTATGAAGGAAGCAACCGCAGCAGCCGTAGCCGAAGGGTTGACATTGGTGAGTAGTGGAGAGGCCCAGTTTCGCAGGTTGTATGACCAGCACCACGACGCCATCAACTCCTACTTCATGCGGCGCAGCAGCGCGGCCAACGCCCCGGATCTCACCGCTGAGGTGTTCCTGGTCGCCTGGCGGCGCATCGATGATGTGCCCCGCGGCGAGGACACGTTGCTGTGGCTCTACGGAGTGGCTGCCAACGTGGCGGCCCACCACCGGCGGAGCAAGGCCCGCCGTGCCCGCCTCGATACGAGACTCCGATCGGTCCCGGCCAAGGGAACCAAAGAGCCGGAGCTCGAGGTCGTGCGCCGCGCCGAGTACGACCAGGTGTTGGCAGCCGCGCGTCGGCTACGGCCGGCCGACCAGGAAATCCTGCGCTTGGCGGCCTGGGAGGAGCTTCCTCATGACCACATATCCCGTCTGTTGGGATGCTCGGTAACCGCGGTCGACCAGCGACTCCACCGTGCCAAGAAACGGCTGGCCAAGGAGTACCACAAGACCCACATCCCGGGCGGCCCACGGACCGAGGGAGGTGACAGGCGATGAGTGACGTCGATCGGATCTATCAGCTGTTCGCAGAGGCTAACCCGGCCCCGGCCAGTACTGCTCCGGCGAACGAGCGTCCCGACGCCGACACCATCCTCCGTGAGCAAAGGATGCCCACCATGCTGACCAGAGAACCCAGAACCTTTGAGCCGCAGCTCGCTCCCACCCGACTACCGAGGTGGAGGGGACCCGTCATTGCCCTAGCCACGTTTGTCGGTGTCGCCTTTGTCGGAGTTGCCGGCTGGCTACTCCTTTCGGGAGGTGAAGCTGATGTGGCCGATCCCACCGTGCCGCCGGTCACGACCACCCTGCCGCCGGTCACAACGACGCCGCCGGACGTGCCACTGGCCGTCTCTGTCCCCGACCTGTCGGGACAAACCCTGGCAGAAGCCCGTCAGCTGCTAGCCGATGCAGGCCTTGACCTGCAGGCATTGGGAGATGACATCGACTCCGCGATCGTGATGGCTCAAGAGCCCACGGCCGGTATCGAGGTCGAAGAAGGCGCGGTCGTCACCGTCGACGCGCAAGCGGTCGTGACGTGCAACCCGCCCGATCCCCTCGCGCCGGATGTCGGAGAGGTGATCATCACGATCCGCTACGAGTGCGGCAACGACGACGTTGTTCCCACACCGGGTATAGGCGTCCCCCGCATCGTTCCCGAACAGGGTGGCGAAGTCATCGATCGCATCGAATGGACCCTGCGGTCGCTACTGACCGGCCCAACGAATGACGAGCGGATCGCCGGATTCGTTTCCGGCTTCGACGCCGCCACCGCCGACGCCTTGAACAGCGCAACGCTGACGGACGGAAGGCTCGTGGTCGACTTCAACGACGCCATCATCGTCAACAACATGGGCACCGCCACCGGCATGGTCCAGTTCAACGCCGAACTGCACCGCAACGTATTCCTGCACCCAGAGGTGAACCGTGTTGAGTTCCACCTCAACGGTGACTGCCAAGCTTGGTCCGCGCTCTTCGAGTCCGACGGCTGCCGGGTCAAACCCCGGGCGGAGTGGGAGCAAGACCTCGCCGAATGGGATCAGCAGCGCAATCAGTGATCTCGGTCTCCTGCGCCCGCCCCATCGGGGTGGGCGCAGTGCCCTGCCGGCCGGAAACGTCGGCACCGCGGCTTCCGGACAACAAGCACAATGAGTCACATGTCCTCGAGCCTCATCTCCCTGATAGCCGGAGTAGCCCTACTCGCCGGCGGCACGTCTCAATCCGCGCGAGCGTACCGCCGTCGGCATCGCGCCATGTCGGCAATTGCGCATGCCACTGGAGGATTCGTGGGCAGCGACCGACGGTGTCATGCCGATGATTGGCTTCCTTGTGCGTCCCTCTCGAGCCGGGTGCGTCCAACCGGAGGTGTATGGCATGAGAGTTCGAAGGATCGGATTCGGAGCGCTGGGCTTCTCGTGGGTGCAGCAGCCCGAGCAGGTTCGCTGTCGATTCTCACTGATGAGCGCGACGCCGACGGCTTCTTCGTTTCGCACGAACAGCATCTCGTACGGCCGCCGTCGTTCGCCATCGTGTCTGAGGACGTCGATGCGCTGACGGAGGCCCCCGGCTGGCTGGCCGACTGGCTCACCAACCCCGTTGACGTCCGGGTGAAAGACGCATCGGGGCGACGGCGGCGACATCTTCCTCGGAATCGCAGACTCCAACGACCTCGAGGCGTATCTCGCCGGTGTGCGCGACGACGAGGTCACCAGCATCGACTTCGAGGGCAACGACATCAGATACCGCACCCGTGAGGGAGGGGGCGTTTCCCGCAGCGCCGGGTCTGGAGGGGTTCTTGGGTCGCCTCGGTCGAGGGGCCGGGTGAGCAGACTCTTGATTGGTCGTTGCAGACCGGCAATTGGTCACTGGCGGTGATGAACGGTGTGCCACGGGGGTGTAGTGCGGCATGGCGTCGGTCATGGTGGCGTCGCACGGCTTACGAGACTCCACGGCATGACAGACAAAGCCGCGTGAGGTGGTCCATCAGGCCGGGCTCGTCACCGAGGATGTCTGAGATTCGGTCCATCATTGCTGTCGGCGCCACTGGCTGTCCGCAGCGTTCGCAGGCGTGTGTCGCCGAGCGGTTCAACTCGATGCGCCCTGCAGCCAGGGCAGTGAAATCGACACGATGGTCGACGGTGATGGCGCCTCGCCGCGCTTCCGGGCACGTTGCCACGCACTGGTCGCACGCAGTGCACTCGACCGGATCGAAGCTGATCGCCAGGTACCCGTCCTCGGCATAGCTCCCGGCCAGGGCTCCGGTCGGGCACATCTGAGTGCACTTGGTGCACATCGTGCAGGTGCCCTTGTCAATGCTGACGATGCCGAGCATTGCGGGGTCTCCGGCCACACTGGAGGCGGCAGACTCCACTGCGGTCCGCAGGCCGCCGTAGACCCGGGCAGCCGCCCGCGGGCCGAATGGGTCGTCGACCTGGACCGCGGGCAGCGGTTCGTACACGATGCCGCTTGGCGCCAGCCCAACTCGTTCCGGGGCGATGCCGAGGCAGTCCAGCAGATCGACCGCAAAGGCCACGGCCTCCTCAGCCACGGAGTCGAGGCCGCGGTCGCAGCCACTGGAAGAGCAGGTCAGCACAGCGACCTGGGCGGCACCCAGGACGAGGGGCGCAACCACCCACGGAGCCGTCACCATGCCGGTGCACGGCAGTTCGACAGCCTGCCAGTTGTCTGGCAACGGAGCGAATCGGGCGCGACGGCACCGGAATGCCACGCCGAGCGGGAACCCGGTCACGACCACCATTGACTCGATCTGTGCAGCGAGGGCTGCCGGAGTTGCCGCCGGGTTGCTGATGGCACCTGTGGGACACGCCGTGACACAGCGTCCGCAGGGCTCGCAGGTGTTCTTGTCGTAGACGATCCTGCCTTCGACCCAGGTGTAGGCGTCCTGCGGGCAGACCCCGACACACATGGAGCAGCCGCCACCGGAGGCACACGTCGTGGGGTCGATGGCAGGAGCTGCCACGTAAGCAGGCTGCGGGATAGTGAACAGCGACCGTCGGGTGAACCGGGTGGGGAACACCGGTTTGGCGTGGGCAGGAGAAGAGCCCGGGAAGGCCCCGACGCGGGCCTTGGCGCCGGCGATGGCGATCTGAAGGCCGACGTAGTCGTCCTCATAGCCGACGGCATCGAGAGTTGGAACACCGAGCGGGTCGAGTCCGGACGCACGAAGCTGGGCTTGGAAATCGGCTTCGGAAATCTCGTCGCCGTGAACCACCAATACCAGGCCATCGAACCTCTCATCGAGAGTCGTGATGACCTCGGGCCGGCGACATAGGCCATCGACCACCTGGACCGCCGAATTGAGCCGTTCCCGAACGACGGCGCCGAGACCGTCACCGCACATCATCACTGCCGTCGTCATAGCGTCCCCATCTGCCGTCGCATGGCTCGCACCAGGTCCACTTCCTGGGTGACAAATGCATTCGCGGCTTCCGTCACGGACCGGTACCAGCCATCCCGGTCCGCATCCCGAACCCGAACCGCGAAGTCCCCGAACCAAGTCGCCAGGTGGGCACGCAGGAATCGATCCTGTCGTTCCAAAGCCGCGGCGGCATCAGGATGTTGGTCAATACGCCATGCGGTCGCTTCCCGACCGCAGAGCGCCGACAATGCTTCGAGTTGAGTCGCCGCGTGGTCCGGAGGTTCTGCGGTTCCCACGACTGCAAGGCCGAGTGCTCGGTATTCCGCCTCGATTGCGGCCACAAGTACTGCGACCCCGCCAACTCTCGCGTCGGTCTTGTACCACGATTCGGTGGGTGGGCACAGGGCGCCATCGACCCCGGAAGCGAAGAGGCGTACGTAGGTGGTCGCCAGTTCGGCATCGTCCGGACTGTCCACGAGGGCGCTCCGGAACGAGAGCCACTGCGGGTAGAACGTGAAGTGGGTGAGATCCTGCGTTTCGAGGAATTCGGCCGCAGCACGCAGCGTATCGGTCAATCCGGCCTCAGGCGGGAGCAGCGCCCTGCCAAACATCCGATACAGCGCCTGCCGAGTTGCGGCGATGGAAGCCCAGTCTGGTGTCTCTCCTGTCACTCGAAGCGGTTGGGGATGAGTTCGTAGGCGAGGGCCGACGAGAACACGACGATCACGCCGAGGACGAAGATCGCCGGGGAGAATGGGACCCGGGGATCCGAGTTGGCGACGGTTTCTGCGCCCCAAGGAGCTGCCAGGAAGTATCCGAGCAGCATGAGGGCGACGCCCACAACGATCATTGCCACTGTGATGGCTCTACGCATGGGAAGCCTCCTTTGTATGACCTTCGGTTGGAGTGTCGTCGACGTCGAGGGGCACTGCGGGGAAGGTCTTCAAGAAGCCGACTAGCAGCAAGGCTCCGAGTGAGAGCAAGCCGACCACCACCGCGATCTCTTCCCAAGTAGGGGTGTAGGAACCCTCCGC